>CAZGTU010000034.1:0-42590 GCA_964528675.1 uncultured Bacteroidaceae bacterium | reverse complement strand
AAGTGGTACCGTTTTTTACCGGTAGGTGGTAGCGGTTTAGTCCGGTATTAAAATTGGAGAAGAAGGGGGGATAATGTGGTGGGATGATGTGGTGGGATAATGGGATGGGATAATGGGATGGGATAATGGTATAATGAATTACGGGGTAGTTTCAATGTTTAAGATATGAAATTAATCACACTGTAGATGCTGTCTAAAAGTCTCAAATCTTTAAAAACAATTTGTATTTAATTTTCAATGAGAGAGAATTTTTTAGATAACCTCTTGAATAGTTAAAATTATCTAAATTATTTAGAGGCAAGGCCTCAATTTGTAGAAAAAATTCAAGTATTCTCTCTGAATAATGATTATTCTTTCCCACCCTAATCTCTGTTTATATTTCTGAATTACTGGTCGTTATATAATTTTCACCTATTTTTTTAGTTTTTTACCTACCTTTTTAGTTGTTTAACTAAATATTTAGTTTATATTTGTATCTGTAAAATGATATTGAAATTTCAGGTTCATTTATTTTGGGCTATGAACACTATTTATCAATAATTTTAAATGTTAGCAATGAAAGAACTGACCAAAGCAGAAGAACAGGTTATGCAGATTCTCTGGAAAAAGGAAAAAGCTTTTGTAAAAGAGATAATTCAAGAAATGGGCGATCCAAAACCGGCATACAATACAGTTTCGACCATTGTGCGCATTCTTGAGACTAAAGGTTTCGTTGATCATGAAGAATATGGAAAATCACATCGCTACTACCCACTTACCAGCAAAAAGGAATATTCAAAATTCCGGATGAACGATATGGTAAAAAATTATTTTGGAAACTCGGCCAAACAGGTTGTATCCTTCTTTGCAAATAATAGAAAAATAAACATGCAGGAGGCTGATGAAATAATTAAAATGCTGGAAGAAATTAAAAAAGACAGGAAAAATGATTGATCTGATTATATATTTACTCAAGAGCATAGTAGCTCTTGGCTTATTCGCGCTGGCTTACAAATTATTGTTCAAGCAGGAGGTAAATTTTAAGGCAAGACGATTTTATCTGTTGAATGCTATCATGCTGTCATTTATATTACCATTATTTAGTTTTGATTTCAGCTTTTTAAATAGCATTCAATCCAATCCTTTCGGGACATTTGTTCTGGATGAGATAACCGTATACAATAAAGGATTCACCAGCATAAAAGAATCAACCCGTATACCCTTTTCAGAGATAATATTTTATATCTATATCGTTGTTGCAGGGATTCTGACATTTAAAGTGATATACCAGCTTTTTATTATCATTTTAAAAACCAAACGATTCGGAGGGAGCCAAATTGATAATCTTTTAATTTATCGTTTGCCTCTTGAAAATGTCAGTTTTTCCTTTTTCAATTTCATTTTTATCGGGAAAACACCTGAGAACGGGGATCTCGAGAAGATATTGGCCCATGAAAAAATTCATGCCCGTCAATTTCATACAGTGGATGTGATGATCATGGAGGTCTTTACGATTATATTCTGGTTCAATCCATTGGTCTGGTGGTACAGAAATGAAATCAAAAACGTACATGAATATCTTGCCGATGCGGGAGCATTGAATGAAGGGTTTCATATAAAGTCATACCAGATAACCCTGCTTGAACATCTTATAGGAAGCGCTTCTCTCTCTATAACAAACAATTTTAATTATTCACTCATTAAAAACAGAATCGCTATGATGAACAAAGCAAAAAATGGCAGAAAAAATAATTGGAAAATATTCTTACTCCTGCCGGTAAGTGTTTTATTAATCATTGGTTTCGCCTGTACAGAGAAGGATGAAATGGATGAAAAAGAATCATTAAGTAATTCGGAAACGTTTACATCCGATGACAAAAAACCTGTTGACGAAGAGATTTTCTTTATGGTTGAAGACATGCCAAAGTTTAATGGTGGAGATCCTGCATCGGAATTCAGAAAATATATTTCTGAAAACCTAAAATACCCGGAAATTGCCAAAGAAAATAATATTGAAGGAAAGGTAATATTACAGTTCTCTATAAATAGTAAAGGAGAGGTGGTAGATGCAAAAGTCGTAAGAGGAGCTGATCCTGCATTGGATAAGGAAGCTATAAGGGTTGTAATGTCTTCTCCGGATTGGACCCCTGGAAAGCAAGATGGTAAGGCTGTTAAGGTACAATTTACATTTCCGATTAACTTCGCTCTTCAATAAACTTATCCTTTGATAAGGTTTCCCAAGAGCTTGATAATAGTGATATCCCAGAATTAATTCTTCCATAGAGGCTGTCTTAAAAGTTTCTTTGATTTTTGATGAAGTTGACTTTTTAGACAGCCTGCTTAGACCCTTTAATCATCTCACCACAAGCCGGATTGACCGTTGTTCCTTACCCGTATTCAACCTTATAAAATATAAACCTGCATCCAGATCAACTGAACTAAAATCCTTCTTATGCTCACCGGCTGTCAATCGCTCATTGAGGATAACAGCATGCTTTTTACCAAGGATATCAATTATCTCCGCCCGGACCAGGGCCGGATGATTAAGAACAAACCTTATTGAGGAATTTTCTCCGGCAGGATTGGGGAAAGCTAATAAATATGCAATATCACTATGCGAGGAGGGAGGATTCACATTTGTCCCTTTATAAGTATACCCCTTCAAATTTCTTTCAAGACCATTGCCACGTTTCATTCCGTCATAGGACACCAGGTAATGATTTACCCAGTCGGGTCTTTCCGGATTTTTATCATGATCCCAGAAAAACTCATTCCACTCACCATCGGTTAAGCGATTCCAGTTTTCTTCAATTTTCGTATGAAAAGACATTACAGGTCCCACAAAGGCTGCGGGTTGATAATCATTAAAGGGTGAGCCTGCGCAAAACACACCCAGATTAATATTACCTGTTCCAACATGTAAGATCTTCCCGACAACATTTCCATATTCATCTGTGGGTTGTGTATGAACATCAACAACAAGGTAATCATCTTGCATAGCCTTATACCTATCATAAAAAAGCTCGTTAAACCACCCTGTAATTGAAGGACCGCTGGCCATTGCGCCGTTTATAAACCTTTTTAAATAACTTATTTCATCCTCACTAAAATTTTCCTGCCTCAACTCTTTCTCAGCAAGGATTCGGATTTTATCCATGTGGCTGCCAAAATTCCTGTAGAAATTTATTAATTCATTCTTTTTCGTATAATTCATGGAAGCAAGCTCATTTTCGAAAAAATCAGCCGCACCGGTGGCAAATTCTTTCAGTACACTGAAGAAGCCCGGGTAAGGTTCTATGTAAACATAAGGGAATGAACAGGAAGTTCCGCCGGTATATGATTGTTTGGCATAAAGAACATTATCATGGCGCAATTCGGCCCATGATGACAACTGTGTATTAAGCTTCTCGAGTTGCCATTCGGTTGTTTTCATAAAATAAGGCACACCGGAAATATCATCTTGCGGATTGAGTTGCCTGATAGCGTTCAGCCAGGTATTGTATAATGATTGTGACCAGAAACCCGGATCGTAGGAATCGGTTAAGTATCTTAATTCTTCAAGTTTATATGCATAATGATATTTTTTGAGTTCAGGCTCAAGGAGAGGGAGCGCATTTTCATTTCCGAGAACAAACATAGCATCCAGTGGATCAGGCATCATTCTGTGAACCTCAACACCTTTATGATAAACCCTGTCATAAACCACTTCACTGAACACATAAGAATCAATTAGAAATTTTTGTCCGAGCAGCCGATATGAAACAGGCAGTTCGGCCGGATTCTCTCTATCTTTATCAACTATAAAGAAATTGGACATGATCTTTTGGCCATAATCATCACTCTCATTTATTTTTTGTTTGAAAGTCTCCCATTTTACCGGATCACTCAAATCTTCAGGTGAGAGATTCAAATCATTTACAATTTCACTTAATTCATCAGGGTTTAGATTATCATCCGGCCCCACAAAAAAACTGATGATCTTCTCATGCAACTCGAAAAGGTCGTTGCTACCAGAAGCATCCAAAATTTCATTCAGCATCATTGCACCCATAGACATTCGCTGAAGATCTTCATCGGACCATTCAGGCTCGGATGGTCCTACAGGCGGAGCGGTCAGCATGAAATCTATCCTTCCGAGCCACATCATCGCTTTGAAATAATTTTTCAGATCTCTTTGCTGACCTGCCCACCAGAATTCTTCAGTGTAATGACCGCGTGGTTTAAATTGACTAATATCGATCTTTCTGGAATGTTCACTGAAAAGGCCCATTTCCAATACGGAAGGATTCTGATTATTTATTGCATCTATCAATACCGGATACTTTCCTGATTGATCATAAAGTGGTCTTGTGGTACTATTTTCAAGCAGACTAATGGCAATAGCAAGATACAGGTCAACGTCTTCAATTGCCCGTGAGATTTCGGAATTGGTTTTATTTTGCGAATATAAATCAGGGATTTGTTCCCTCATGGATTGAAGCAAAACAAGTAAATTGGGTTCCAGAACACCGGCTTCAAGGTCTCTTAACATTACATCGTAAGAAATGTGCAAGGCATGAAGAAAAAAATCGGTGCTCAGGAATAGAGGAAGATCACTTGAATAAATATCAACAAAGGCATTTGCAAAGGATCTGTGGGATAATCTTTCCGTAACCATAAAATGGTTATCCTTCAAAAGTTCTTTCTCATAAGGTGTAAGTGAATAACGGAAATCAATACTATCCAAATATTGAAAAGATTCGAGTGAGCTTTTTAGTTCTCTTTCTGAATAGTAAACATTTTTTACAGGATACTTTTCAAGGATATCGCCGACAGACATATCTTTAATTTGCTCACGGTAATTTTGGAAGTCTTCGGGATCGAAACTGCTCTGAGTGAAGACAGCCGGTCCAAATATTAATAATATTAAGATTGAAAGATATATTTTTTTCATAATTTGGAAATTTAGAGAATCCTATAAAATTACTGCTTATTCATTTACTTGTCAACGAGTTATTCGGAAATTTTAGGAATGGGATTCAGGATAACTCAACAGTTATGATCATACAATTATTCCCATAACTACTTGACTTTAGGCACATAAATAAGATGCATAAACAAAAGAATTGGTTGCGTGTTAGCAAAGTTTGTAAAACTTAGCTTTCTTTGCAGGCTGAAAACAGATAAGCAGAGTTATATTTTGATGAAAAACAGATTATTTAAGAGAAGTTAATGTTTTGAAATTTAGGCTTTTGTAAGTGCCTGGGTCGACACCCTCAGGGTCTTAGACCCTGAGGGTTTAAGACCCTGAGGGTATGTTTACCCGCCAAGCCATAAAGCTGTAATTAAATAAAACAGAAATGATTAAAATCCCGGTACATATCCCCTTTCATCCTTCAAGAATCCCCTTATTTTATGGATGGATAGCTCTTTTTGCCGGTATAATAGGGATTCTAATGAGTATTCCCGGTCAGACAATGGGGGTGTCTGTTTTCACCGATCACCTTATTCGTGATCTGCCTGTTGACCGGGTACAGCTATCCACTGCATATATGATCGGCACCATTATGAGCGGTTTTATCATCACCTATGCAGGTATTTTATACGACCGCATGGGAGCAAGGGTAATCGCCATGGGAGCAGGGTTTATGCTGGGAGCAATGCTTTTTTATCTTTCCAATATGGATAAATTGAGTCGCTTTTTTATCGATTTGTTTCCGGGAATAGATCATTATAAAACAACGGTGGTTTTGCTGGTCCTGGGATTTTTTGGCATAAGGTTTTTCGGACAGGGAGTATTGACCATGACCTCGAGAAACATGGTTATGAAATGGTTTGACAGGAGAAGGGGATTTGCCAATGCTATTTTGGGAGTTTTTACCGCATTTGGATTTTCATACTCACCCAGACTTCTCCAGGATATCATCTCAGTTAAAGGATGGAATGACACCTGGTTTTTTTTGGCTTTCATTATAGGTTTACTTTTCCTTGTATTTGTTTTTGTCTTTTTCAGAGATAATCCTAAAGATGCAGGTCAGATCCCGGATGGAAAGATAATAAAGAAAAAAACGGATTTTAAAACAACTCCCGATAAAGACTATGATCTGAAGGACGCAATATCAACCTACTCTTTCTGGATTTTCAACCTCAATATTACGCTCATCGCACTTTATATTACAGCCTTTACTTTTCATGTAGAATCAATTTTCGAACTTGAAGGAATGGGCAAGGAAACCGCTTTTTCTATTTTTTTCCCTGCCGCAATAGTTTCTTCAATCATTCATGTGCTGGGTAGCTGGATAAGTGACTACATACGATTGAAATATATACTCATTTTCAGCTTCCTGGGAATGATAATTTCAACCATTGGATGGTTAACCCTGGGACCAGGAGCAAAATTAGTGCCTATTATTCTTGGCAATGGCCTTATTATCGGCTCATTCAATATCCTGATTGCATTAACATGGCCAAGGTTTTATGGATTAAAGCATCTGGGTAAAATTTCCGGATTTGTAATAAGCTGTTCCGTTGTGGGAAGCGGAATCGGACCTTTTCTCTTCAGCCTTTCTGAAAAGCATCTGAATTCCTATCGCCCTACTGTCTATATTTTTGGTTCTTTCGCTTTAATTCTGCTTTTCCTGGCATTTAAGGCAAATAATATAAATGACACCAGCAACGATGGGATTATTAAGAAAATAAAAGATAAATCAGATTTATAAACAAATTTGAATAAAGTTCTTAGTTTTTTTACCATCAATAATTTCGTAGTTTTATATAAAAAACAGAATGAAAACTTATCATAAATATTACAAAATCAAGGGTACTCCCGAGGAAATATACAATGCCCTGGTAAAGCCTTTTGCCATTGCTCTCTGGACGGGAGCAAAGGTCCAGATGGAAGAAAAGGAGGGCACAGAATTTTCACTTTTCGACGGGGACATTGCAGGAATGAACCTTGAGTTTGTGCCGAATAAAAAAATTGTACAGGAGTGGTATTTTGGTGAGCAGGAAGAGCGGTCTATTGTGACAATTGATTTGAGAGAAGATAAAATATATACTCGTATTGAACTGACTCATACCAATATTCCGGATGAGGCATTTGAGGACATGAAGGAGGGATGGGATGAATACTATTTTGGTGGTTTGAAAGATTTTTTTGAATTGTAAGATCGGGCTTAGACCATGCAACATAGAGACAGTATTAGCTTAAAGTTTTATGAAATCAAAATGTGGGCAATGCGGGATAAATAAACTAAAGTTGATCCTTTGGGGGGAGCCTTCACAACATAATGCGCACGCTATCGCGTTATTTTATTTTCTACGCCCCCGTAAGCACAAATAAATTTGGCGGCGGGATTAACTTCGTTGATCCTTTGGGGGGAGCCTTCACAACATAATGCGCACGCTATCGCGTTATTTTATTTTCTACGCCCCCGTAAGCACAAATAAATTTGGCTTACGGGGGCGTAGAAAATAAAAACCCTTCCTGGCGGAAGGGTGCGCATTATGTTGTGGGCAATGCGGGATTCGAACCTGCGACTTCTACCCTGTCAAGGTAGCACTCTAAACCACTGAGTTAATTGCCCTGTGAATGCAAATTTAATAAAAATCTATTATTCTTTAAGGGAAGCGAAACGAGCTTCCTTTGCTTTTGGCTCAGGCATACTGAAAATTTTATCAGGCCGGAAATTGAAGGAAAGGCCAATATAGAACAGATTTGACTTTGTATAGTTCGAATAATCAACTTCTTGATTAAAATCTTCACCTTCATAATCAGTATTGAGAAAATCCCCGGGATAATATTTAAACTTTAAATCCCATCCTCCCGGGAAACGAATGCCGGTAAATAAGCTGTGTCCAAATCTTTCTGTCCGGGGACTAAACCATTCCGTGAATTTTGACTTCTCTCCTCCAATAAATTGTTTTTGTTTATAATGAAAGAACAATTCATACGAAGCTCCGCCGTAAATAAATATATCATTATCAAGGACCCCTAATTTCAAAGCAAGAGGAATACCGAAAGAATAGGTCCTCCTCTTGGTTTTCACGTCATCCATTTCGGAAATAAATCCGATATTTCTGAGGCTGTATCCTGAATAGAGACCCAGAAAACGGGTAATATTATAATGATATTTTTGACCCAGGTGAAAAAACATGGTAAAACGCATAGGAGTACTAACCGGATCATCATTGAATTCAAGATCGGCAAACGAAAATATCAATTCACCGCCATTTTCTTTATAAAATTTATCTTCCTGAGCGCTCAGGCTGTAAAAAAGAGAAAATGACAGAACCAAAATAAAGGCAAAAAATTTCATATTATCGATTTAAATGATAACAACAAATAAACAAAAATAATATCTAATCGTTCATGCTATCTTTCGAGGAAATGTACTGAAAAATAGTTATGGGAGAATAGAAATTTCTTATTCTTTCAATTCAAGAGATTCAGAAAACCACTTGATCAGAAGATGTTTAATGTCTTTTACTTTTACAGGTTTGGTTAAGTAATCATTCATGCCTGCGGAAAAAGCTTCATCTCTCTTCTCAGATTCTTCTGAACCGGTCATAGCGACAATAGTAATGTCATTTCCTGCTTCACGGATCATTTTTGTAGCTGTCAATCCATCCATCACCGGCATGATTAAGTCCATAAAGACAACATCATAATTATTGTCATTCAACATCTGAACAGCTTCTTCTCCATTGTTTACTATATCAACTTCATGTCCAAGATGTTTAAATAAAGATTGAACAACTCGTTGGTTTATAATATTATCTTCCGCAATAAGAATTTTCAGATTCGAGCGAATCTTATTGATCTGATCAAGAATCCCCCGCGTATCTTCAATATTGGGGAAGGATTGATGGAAGATATCAAAGATTTCATGGGATTCATAGGGTTGAATAAGATAATAATCAACTTTCAGGTTTCTACATCTGAGATAGTTTCCCGGTTTTTCATTTGTGCTTGACATGATAATTAAAAACCTTGAACTGATATCATTTTCCTTCAACTGCAAAGCCATTCCAAAGCCCTCATGTTCAGGCTTATCTAAAATTATAATCATCTGATAGAGATCGGCTTTTTGTTCAATATGATAAATGACACTGTCAATGGTCTTATCATCATATAAGCGATATTTGTAATTCACTCCAAAAGAATCAAGGATTCTATGAATCTGATCACTTTCATCTTTTTTCTTACTCAATATCAATGCCGTAACCTGGTTAAACTTGCGGATGGAAGAATAATCATAATTTTTTTTCAGCTTTTCATCCGAATAAAGTTCGATTGTAAAACTAACTTTGGTCCCCTGGTTATTCCTATTCTTTTTAGTGGCCACAGGACTTTCTACCCATATTTCCCCATTCATTAATTCTACAAGTTGTCTGGAAATAGCCATTCCCAGACCAGTTCCTCCAAATTTTCTTGAAGTTGCTCCGGCAACCTGCCCATAACTTCCAAAAACAGTGTCGATCTTATCTTTAGAAATTCCTATCCCAGTATCCTCGACAGAAACAAGCAACCGGATACCATTATTAATTCTTTCCAGGGTATCTATAGTCAAAACAATCTTACCTTCTTTAGTAAATTTGACGGAATTGCTCAACAAATTTGAAATTACCTGCCTGATGCGGAATGGATCTCCGATCAATTTATCCGGAACTCCCGTTGATATATTTGTTATAAACTCCAGGTTTTTTTCTTCAACAAGAGGCTTAAACAATTCCTTTGTTATTTTTATTTCTTCGGAAAGTGTAAAAGGAATTTCTTCCAGCATCATCTTTCCTGCTTCAATTTTCGAAAAATCAAGAATATCATTAATCAGGTTAAGAAGTAATTCTGCCGAATTATTAATTACCTTCACCTTTTCGCTGGCATCTTTATCGAGTCCATCCAGCAGTAAGCTTTCCGTCATACCGATAATCCCGTTCATTGGTGTTCTTATCTCATGACTCATTTTAGCAAGAAAATCCGATTTAGCCTGATTTGCAGCGGCTTCTTTCTTGCGGGATTTCTCTATAGGCGAAACATCCATTAATGCAGAAATAGTAAGTTCTTCCCCCTGAACCTGCTTAATTTCATCCTTACGATAGATAACAATGTCATTTCCATCTCTTACATAGTGTATTAAATGGTTATCCTCCATAGTTCCGGGAATTCCCTCATCCAGAAGATAATTGTTTGATATCAGAAACTGTTCGTCAAACTTTTTACCGGTAAGATCTTCGTTTTTGTCTATGAAAAGCATTTTCTGACCGGTCTGATTGATCATTTTTATCAGCCCCTGTTTATCCTGAACCATAATTCCAATGGGAAAATGCTCAATGATCATTTTTAGTCTTATGAGATTGGATTGCAAATCACCCTTCGAATTTTGTCTTTTATAGAGGATGGAAACGAGATATCCAACTAAAAACAAAAAAATCCCTATCAGTGCAATGGAGAGAATCAAATAACGATTAAAAAAAACATCAAGCAGGTGGGCACTGTTCATGGAAAATATTATCCCGAGATCACTATTAATTACACTGAGAGGATAATAGGACGAAATCGTATGCAAAGGCCGATTGCCAAAAACAATGTTATGTTCAATATTTCCGGCAAAATCGGCAGAAATACTATCCGTTAACCGGGATACCGCCGATATATCAATATCTTGATCAAAATTTGAGAAAACAATATTCCCCTCATCATTCAATACCCATTGATAAACAAGGTTATCAATTTTATAAAGTTCAAAAATATTCTCCAGGTATTTTTGTAGATCAATTTGAATAACAATATTACCTTTTAAAACTCCATCTTTAAAATAGGGGAAAAAACTTTCGTAATTCGAGTTATTTACCTTTATTACATCTCTGGGCTCGAGTTCATTATCGGACTGGCGGGCAAAGGTATCCACGACAAAATCATCGTGTTCATTAATATAAATTCCTAAAAAATTATTATTGTTATCATAAACATAAATACTATTGACAAGTTCCCGGTATTTAGCATAAAACCCCTCAAGATCCCGTCCAATGTAATACATTGTTTCCTCGTCATTGAAGATATTATGAATGTCATTGATATGCTTGAAGATGATGCGATTCAAATCACTTTCGTAATTTGTAATCGTTCTTTCAACATAGTCTCCGCACTTCTGAACCTGACTCTTAAGAAGATCTTTTTGATAGTCTATTTGTCCTTCTTTCACTTTCTGGAAGAACAACACAATAAGTACAATGATAATCGTAATGGCGAGAGTTACTGTTATGTATATTTTTCTCATCAGGCTGAAAAAGCAATCATGGACAATATAAAATACTTATTATGATTTATGATATAATTTTAAACTACGTTTGAAATCAGGATAGGTTATAAAAATCCTTAATTTATTCGTTTAAAGTTAAATCCATTTTTTCATTTAAAACTTGTTTCCAGATATCATAACCTGTTTCATTCATATGAATACCATCCTGAATAAATAATTCTTCATTTAATTTTCCATTCCTTTTGAACATCGGAGAAGCTACATCGACAAAGTAAACTGAATTATATCTGTCTGTCAATATTTTCATCCTTTTATGAAGCTCTGTATATTTATCCCAATAGAGCATCCTTCTGATTGAAGGTTTTGGGGAGATCATATATATTTTAATTTGCGGATTTTGCTCCATAGTTTTCTTTATGAAAATCCTCATATTTAAAATAATCTCTTCATAAGTCATTCCTTGTGGAATATCATTATCTCCCTCGTAGTAAACAATCGCAGAAGGTTTATATGGTAAAACTATATAATCCATATATTTTAAAACATCTTCACTGGTCGATCCTCCGAATCCCCTGTGAATGCTATTTAAATCCGGGAAATCTCCATGCAATGTGTTCCACATCCTGATACTTGAGCTCCCGATAAAAAGTACAGAGCCCTCTTCAGGCATATTCAACATATCCTTTTTCCTGAAAACCCTGATCTCCCTGTCAAACCTTTTAACTTCGGTATTTAAATTTTTACGTGGAGAAAGGAAAACATCATGAATAGCAATTAACTCGCCATTAACAAATACTATAGCTGTATCCTGATCCGCATTCAGTTCAGAAAGTTCAAAAATTTCCGGTTTGTGAGGATCCAGTGAATAGGATGTAAATTCAAGTTCTTTATTATGATTGGTTTTCACAACAATTTCATCACCTTTTTTGCAGCCAAAAACAAATAACTCAATGAATTCCTCATCTGTAACGACAATTCTGGAAGTCCCATTTCTAATAGTATTCTCCGATTCAGTTAATTCAACTTCAAAACCGGCAAAAGAATTCATATAACTATGTCCCAGTGGGTGCCATGTTAACTGATTCCTAAAATTATCCTTCTTTTGATCAGAATCATCAACATACAATTGGACAACTATACTTTCCGGGGACGAATTACTATTGAAAAGATCATAATCAACTTCAAGCTCCAGGCTAACTTTATTCTCTTCATAAACTGTCTTCCCTCGTAAGGATGGCTCAACACCTGCACTGAAGTCCTTCTTACGAAAATCGTTAATGGTATAATGCAAATTATTGTCCTCACCTCCGGTTACCACTGAGTATTGAACAATATTTTCTGAACCATGAAAATCGCTTAAGAATAATTCTATTGCATCTCCCTTCCATGGCTGTGATAAATTCCTAATCAGTGAATCATCTTCTATCTCAACAAACAAGAGCAGATGTTTCTCCTTCCACGCCAGTTTAAATCTTGCATTCAGATCTTCTTTTTCCGGAGAATTACCATAAGGATCGGCATACAATTTCCTGAAAGGTACATCGGTCCATTCATCGAAGTTCCCATCTAAAACAAATTCATTCAGTTTTTGAATCTTAATATTATTATTTACTGGAATTTCCTGGTGTGAACAGGATAGCAGAACAGGAAATAGAACAAAAATGAGAGGCAGGCATTTCTTCATATAAAATGATCATTAAATAAGTGAGCAATCATTATCAGGATCTGAAAGAAGATCCTTCTTCTAATTTTTTTAGTGAGAAACTTTAATTTTTTAAAAATAATAAAATTCATAACTATCCCGGATATCACATATGGTTTTCTGATTTGTTCCGGTCATTTTCATTATTTTTGTAAGATTATGGCCCTGAAACTCAACATAAATGATTTTTTACAGAAAGCATCCGCCCAAACTATAATAGATGTGCGTTCTCCCTCAGAATTTTCCAGGGGACATATTCCCGGGGCAAAGAATATTCCTCTTTTTTCAGATTCCGAGAGAAAAGTTATTGGTACACTTTATACTAAAAAGGGAAGAAAAGTGGCAATACAGAAAGGCTTTGAAATAATTGCGGGGAAGATTACCGGTTTAATGGAGAATATTAATTCAGAGACTGTTGATGTTGCTTGCTTTTTGTATTGTTGGCGGGGAGGTATGCGAAGCGGTACAATGTCATGGCTTTTTGAAAGATTCGGAATAAAAGCATTTTTGCTTGATGGCGGATACAAGTCTTATCGACGTCTTGTCAGAGAATATTTTTCTGCACCACTGGATCTAAGAATAGTGGGAGGCATGACCGGAACCGGTAAAACTGAAATACTTAAAGAGTTAAAATCACGGGGGTTCCAGGTAATTGATTTAGAAAAACTTGCCAATCATAAGGGTTCGGCATTTGGGTCCCTGGGTGAAAAGCAACAACCAACAACCGAACAGTTTGAAAATGATCTCCTTTTCGAGTTCTTAAATTATGACAACAATAAAACGATCTGGCTGGAAAATGAAAGTCAAAGCATTGGCAGAGTATTCATTCCTCCGGAATTATATGAACAGATGAAGAACTCAAAACTATATAATCTTAAGATTCCTATGGAAGCAAGAATCAACAGGCTTATAAATGAATATAGCCTTTATGAAGACAAACATTTATTTAATTGCATTACCAAAATCCGGAAAAAGATAGGCGGACAAAATTTTAAAGAAGCTAAAAATGCTTTAGAAAATAAGGATTATAAAAAATTTGCAAAAATTGCATTGCGATATTATGATAAAACTTATCGCTTTGGACTTGATAAAAAGCAAACCAATAATCTAATACACCTTTATTCGAATTCAGGAAACGTCAAAATGAATGCTGATCTCATAGAAAAATCCCTTCAATAAATTTGTTCTGGTTTGAACTTATTTCAGTTTTCACGGTTAGTATTCTGGAAAAAACTGCTCATAAAATCAGTTATCTTCAAAAGATCATACCGAAAAACACTTGATATGGAAACTAAAGTACGAATTCAAACCATTGGAGGAGTTGCAAAAGAAGAGATCCTTTTCACTTTAACCACAAATGTAATGCCCAATACATTTGTTGTTGAAAATGACGAACCCTATCCGGGGTATCACGGTGAAAATCTTCCCGGGGGAACCAAGCCTTTTTCTGTTTTTTTTATGACCAAACAGAAACATTCTACAGAAAGTATTCTGAGGCTAAATCAGAAAATAAGGAAATATTTTGATAAACCATTTGATGCCGTTCCAGGAGAAATATGTCTGAATAATGAAAACATACCATGTATTCGGGTTCGTGGAATGGATACATACGATTATATCGGTGAATTACAAAAGTGTTTCTTTTCCGAGGGAGTAAAATTTTTGAAGAAGAAAAATATTAAACAGCAGGCGGTTATAACACTTAAGAAACTATTTGATATAGAACCCATTGATGAAAAAATCTATAAAGATAACGATGAGCCATCCACATTTTATATTCAAATAACAAAGCAACTTTCCTTTGAACAATTCAGAAAACTTACTGTAAACGTAAGAGCAAATGTAGATAAAGACAAAGCTAATTTTGATGCGGCTTTGGTGGCGATTTACACTAAAGATGTTATGGACGCGGTAAGGATTTATGCTAAAGATATAGATGTTGAAAAGCTCAATTTAATCCTTTCCACATACGAAGAAGAACTGAAGAAAATGGAATAATATTATTCGTATTTCTTAATTGGTGTATCAACCCATCTGTAAACCTTATCTGATCTTCTGACAAGTTGATGAACCGGAATTGAACATTTTTGAGTTTTCACTGCCTTTTCTGCCCTTTCCTTTTCCACCCTTAATTCTTTTACCTCTGTTTCAATTACTCCGGTAGTAGGTCCGATAATTAAGATCTCATCCCCAATTTTTAATTCCCCGGCCTCAACAAGTATTTCTGCCACACCGATCCGGTCATAATAATTGGTACATTTACCGGTATATATTTTTTTCTTTGTTGCCTGGGAACCATAAACATGACTCCACTCTCCAAGCCTTTGCCCAAGATAATATCCATCCCAGAATCCTCTGTTAAATACTTTTCTCAATTCTTTTTGCCAGAATTCAATTTTCTCTTCACCGTATGTTGCATCAATTATCGAGTTTACTGCCTCATTATAAGAACTTACCACGGTCTTTACATATTCGGGGGAACGAGCTCTTCCTTCTATCTTTAGTACCCTTGCTCCTGAATCCAGTATTTTATTCAAGAAGTGAATGGTGCACAGGTCCTTTGGTGACATAATATACTCATTGTCAACTTCCAGTTTATTCCCTCTTTCTAAATCTGTAACTTCATAAGACCTCCGGCATACCTGGAAACAATCTCCTCGATTGGCCGAATGATTGTGTTCATGAAGACTCAGGTAACACTTTCCGGAAATAGCCATACATAATGCTCCATGTACAAACATTTCAATCTTTATTTTACTCCCACCCGGGCCACGTATGTCCTCTAAATCGATGCCCTCATATATCTTTTTAACCTGGTCCAGGTTTAACTCCCTTGCCAGAACAACGACATCAGCAAATTGTGAATAAAATTTTAAAGATTCTATATTGCTAATATTTAGTTGGGTTGATAAATGTATTTCAACTTTTTGTTTAAAAGCATAATTAATTACCGAGGGATCGGAGGCGATAATTGCATCAATATTATATTTTTTTGCCAGATCAACAATTTCTCTCAGCATTCCAAGTTCGTGATCATAAATAACCGTATTGATAGTCAGATAAGTCTTCAGATTATTTTGCCTTGCAATGGTGACAATTTCTCCAAGATTTTCGCGTGTGAAATTATTAGCTGAACGAGACCTCATATTCAACTGCTCAATCCCAAAATAGATTGAATCTGCACCTCCCTGAATGGCTGCCTGCATAGACTCAAAAGAGCCGGCGGGAGCCATAATTTCTATATCTTCTCTTTTCAATTTCATGTTACAAAGATAGGGAAAAACGACCCGATCGGAATTAATTTAGCAAATTAAAAATCCGGACAAAGCAAACGGAATCAGTTGGGAAAAAACTATTTCTTCAATACGATCCGGATGGTAGTTCCTGAATCCACTTCAGAACTCAATACAAATATTTTTCCTTCATGATAGTTTTCGACTATCCGTTTTGAAAGAGAGAGACCGAGGCCCCATCCTCTTTGTTTGGTGGTATAACCCGGTTTAAAAATGGTTTTAAATTTGGCTTTGGGAATTCCTTTGCCTGTATCGCTTACATCGATATATACAATCTGGGTATGATCCTCAACTTTAATATTGATTTTCCCTTTCCCTTCCATGGCATCCATGGCATTCTTGCTTACATTTTCGATCACCCATTCAAATAGAGCGACATTCAGCGGAGCACTAATATCGGGGTCTTCGATATCAAGACCAAAGCTAATTTTGTTAGAACTCCTGCTAAGAAGATAATTTATGGAAGCTTCGAGTACTTTTTTTAGCCTTGTAGGTACCAGCACAGGTTTTGACCCGATTTTTGAAAACCGTTCAGTGATTTTCTCAAGGCGTTTAACATCGTTTTCCAGCTCCTTTACTGTTGAAGAAGAGGGAATTTCCTGTTTGAGTAATTCTACCCATGCATTGAGAGAAGAAGTCGGAGTTCCAAGTTGATGTGCAGTCTCTTTTGACAGCCCAACCCAGACCTTATTTTGTTCCGCTTTTCTTGAAGAGCTAAAGGCAAAGTAAGATACAAGTATAAATAAAACAATCACACCCAGTTGAACATACGGAAAATATTGAAGTTGTCTGAGAAATATTGAATCTCGATAATATAAATAATTCCTGTCTCCGTCTCCCAGGTCTATGACCATACTATCATTTTCGGATTTCATTATCTCCAGTTGATCATATAAATAATCAGGATTATTGGCAACTTTCGTAGAATCAAGATTCCTGTGAGTCATAATCTTTCCGGCGCTATCGGTTTGTATGACAGGAACACTGTTATTATTTTGAATTACCAGAAGTTGGAAGCTAAGATCATAATTTTCATAATCTGCACTAATTAGTTGTTGGGTGGCTTCGGCCCAGAGTTCCACTTTTTGTCTTTCTTCCTGCGAAAGATCCTTTACCAGTTTATTTGTATAGGTAAGTGAACCAATGCCAATGATAATAGCACCCAAAAACAGGAATAATTTCCACCGCTGTTTTTTTTCGTAAATATTCAAAGCTTATTATTTTTCAATATTAGATTTAACACTATTTAGTGTCTGTCCATAATGTCCGATAGCTATCGGAACAGGCACTCGACTTTATTGACAAACTCTAATTAATTATATATTTTGAGACTTGCCTATTATGAAAGAGGTTGCATTTTTATCCGTCATCTTCTTCCCATTCAAGTTCAAAAATTTCCTCTTCTTCTTTTTCAGAGTTTTTCTTTTTCTTTCCGGTTCTCATGTCATCCTTTTTGTCAGGTTCATTTTTAATGCTATCCCGGGGCCATTCCAGGATAAATTCAGGTTCTTCTTCAGTTTTCTCCAGTGTTTTTTCTTCCCTCCCAAACCAACCAAACTCTTCATTTAAAATATTCTTTAAATTTGATTTTTCCTCTTTCAAATCCTCCTTGATTGCAGATAAAGCTTCCTTTCTATTATATTTGACGGAATAATCATCAGCATCTCCGGAGATCGTTAAATAGAGACTTGCCCTACGTTTATCTTCCATAATGTAATAATCTTCGTTTTTCACCTTTGCTCTTCCTGTAAGAATTTCGGAGAGTAAAATTTTCAATTTATAATCGAAATAGCCGTTAAAATTATGGATACCAGAAAGTTTTATATCAAATGCATTGGAGTTTATATCCATTTCCGGTATTGTCATTTTATTATCTTTGATAAGAATGGTATTTTCCAATGTTGAGAACCTGATGTTATTCAACTCCTCAATACCTATAAATCCGGAAAGTTTTTCAGCAGGTTTGAAGTCATTTAATTCTCCTTCTTTTATTATAAGATCAGCTTCAGTGATAATTTTATCTTTTTTTATTATGAGCGTACTGTCAAAAATAGCATTAAAATCTATTTCACCGGTTATCATACCTTCAAGGTGATCGGATCGTAGATTTTCCTGGCCAAAATTATTAAAATCATGGAATAGCTTGCTTATATCAATTTTATTAAGATAATTATGGCTCTTAAGATAGAAGTCTCCGAATTCATTTTGGACAATTGTGCCGTAACTTTCTATTCTTCCACCCATACTAAGAAAAGAAACACTGGGAATATCAAGTCTTGCTCTTCTATAAATCAGGCTTCCGTTCACTTCTTTTGCCAGAAGATTTCTGGTTATCAACTCATCAAAAGAAAAGTCAATCTTTCCTGCAATCCGCTCGGGGAAAAATAAAGCTTTTCTGTCTTTACTTTTCTTCCAGCTTCCATCTGACTGCAGGGAATTAAGATCCAACTTATTTCCTGAAATCTGCCCACTTAGCAGGAGAATCTGGTTTTCGTTTACTAAATATTTTAAAAAATAATCTAATCTGGCATTCAGCCTGAGTTCATCCTCATAGGATTTAAAATCAAGTTCCGGGAACCAGCTATCACCTTCTAATCCAATTTTTCCGTTTATATCGGTTAATGACCGTTCACCCGGTAGCAAAAGATCAATATCGGAGATTTCTATATTTCCGGAAATGATTGCCTTAGTGAGTTTTTCGGCATTGATATCCTGAAATGAACCCGCTTTAATTTTCATTGTAAGATCAGGATACAGCATACCCTCAATCCCAAATTCTTCTTTTTTAATAAAAAAAACAGATAGTCTCTCTGCATCAATCTCTCCTTCAATTCCAAGAGAAATATCAGGATTAACAAGATTTTTAATATTGAAATATCCTTCAAAATCCGAATTAAAATCACGTATCCGGTATTTTTCAATTTCAATTTCTGTTGTGGAGGGTCTTTGACTAACTCCATTTGTATACTTACCCTTTAGTCTTACATCTCTAATCTCCTCATCCCTGAATTGGATTTGATTCAATTTCAATACATATACGGCCTGAATTTCTGGTACTTTTGTTGAGGTGACAGGTCCTTTCACCTTTACAGCAAGATCACCTCTGCCGGACGCTTCAAAAGGTATCCTGTCTCTCCATTCCATAGGGAATGAACTCAGAAGAGTAGCAACATTAACATTTCGACTATCCAGCATCAGGTCCAATGAAGGTTTTTCGCCCATCTGGATGGTCCCACTGGTAGCGAGATGCATAGTATTCAAACTAAGTTCACCCTTTTGAATAGTGGCAAGCTTATCTGATACCTGCATGATCAATCTCAAAGACATATCATAATCATTGGCATAGCGAAAACCATTCCGGGTATAATCATTCAAAGTAAACCGAATATGAGTTCCAACTGAAAACTCATTTTTTGAGAATTTTCCTTTTAATAATAAATTATCTAGCTCACTGACAGTAGAAGTGTTTTTTGAAAGATTGTTAAAGCTTAAATAAAAATCGGATACTCTAAGAGCTTCTAATTCAAATATTTTGTTTTTATCTTTTTCTTGTCTTTCTCTTAGCTCGGGTTTTAGAACCTGTGCATTTGTTTTTCCTTTTGAATCTATCAGAATATTTGTTTCCCCATTCAATGCATAAATCCTTCTGATTCGTATTTTAGATCTAATCAGATCGATAGTGTTGAACTTCAAAAACACCTTTTCTGCTGTAAATAAGCGATCAGTATCCAAGCCCTGAAAATCATTTCTGTTAAAATTATCTGAGGACCAGACGGTAACATCATGAAATACTACTGATAGAAAAGGAAAGGTTCGTAGAAAAGAAACATCTATTTCATCAACAGATATTTTTGTTTGGACAAGCTCATTAATTCGAGATATACTTAATTCTTTTATTTCGTTATCATATTTCCGCACAAGTATAATACCTGTGATAAGAAATAACAACATTACCACAAGGATAACCCATAAAAAGTTAAAGAGATACTTACGAATTATTTTATATCCATTCATCTGGTTACAATAACCACAAAATCAGCCCAAATATTATCCGTTGATTAAAAAATTGAAGTCATCGTTTGTTCCCAGTTCAACAGGTTTATTGCCATGATGGAACAATCTTGCATTTCTGGGCCCTTCCAGACGTAATCTGCCATTTTCCAAAAACAACATTGTCCCTTCACGAAGCCCAAGAACGTAAGTGTTTTTATTCACTTCAAGAAATTCTTCTATCCTTGCTTCCCGTGTTTCTCCAGCATGACCCTCAGGGTTTGCATCAAGATAGTGGGGATTGATTTGAAAAGGAATTAAATTAAAAGCCTTAAAACTTTCCGGTTCGATAATAGGCATATCATTGGTCGTCTTTATAGTAGGACAAGCCATGTTTGAACCTGCACTCCATCCTATATAAGGCTTCCCTTTCTTTACTTCCTCAACTATGGGGTCAATTAATTTATTATCCTGAATCATTTTAAGCAAATGCCAGGTATTTCCTCCTCCTACAACAATAGCATCACTGGTACGAATTAAATCAACCGGATCCTTTGTTTCATGCACTGAAGAAATATTATGCCCAGCTTCTCTGAAACGTTTTCTAACTTTGGAAATATAATCGTCAAATGATAGTGAAACTCCGGCATAAGGAATAAATGTACAATTCAGGCTTTCTTCTCCAAGGAACTTTTTTATGTAAGGAACGGGATACTCAAGATATTCCTCACCTGCATTTGTTGAATTGCTTATTAAAAGTAATCTCATAATTATTTCTTTTTTCTATTACAAAGTTAATATTTGCCGGGATGACATTACATAAAAATGTCTTAAAACAGGCTTTCCTCTGATAAAAAACACTCAAATCAGAAACTAAAAAATATCATTAATATCTTTCCTTCAAATCTTTTATTTCTCTGTTTTTATCAACCAGAGGAAATTCAACAAGTTCTGTTTTGTTTGTTAAAAAATCAAAAAGTAAAACTTTACCACACAACACTTCACCTATACCGGTTATGATCTTAATCGCCTCACTGGCCTGGAAAGATCCGATAATTCCCGGGACAACTCCAAAAAGTCCGGAATTAGCAGGATCTGCAACATTTTGCTTATCCCTGACATTATGGAATAAACAATTTAGTGTTTGTCCTTTATCATAATTAAAAACTGACATTTGACCCTCGAATTTATAGACCGAACCAAACACCCAGGGTTTATTTAAGATCAGGCAGGCATCATTGATCAGGTAACGGGTTGAAAAATTATCTGTCGCATCAATTACCAGGTCAAAATCTTCAATAATCTTCAGAGCATTTGAGACAGTAAGACGGATATTCATAAGATCAAAATTCACAAGGGGGTTAAGCTGCTTAAGCTTATCCCTTGCAATAATGGTTTTTAATTTCCCCAGGTCATGCCCTCCATAAAGGATTTGCCGATGAAGATTATCTTCATTGACAATATCGTCATCCATAATTGCTATTTTCCCTACTCCGGCTGCGCTAAGATATTGCAATACCGGAGCACCAAGTCCTCCTGCACCAACAACAAGTATTTTTGCATTTTTCAGTTTTTCCTGTCCCTCTTCGCCTATATCCTCCAGCATTATATGACGTCTATATCTTCTTTTTTCAGCATCGGTTAGCATTTTAGTAATATATAAGGTTAATAAACACAAATATATGGAATGGAGATGAATTGAGATCTTCTTTTAAAAATAAGTTATCTACAAGAATCCATAAAAAAGAGGATGGCTAAAAAATTGTGATTAAAAAATTAGCCGGGGATTTGAAAATAATTGATTCATCGGTGGTCTTACGACCAAACAATTTAATTTTCAGGCCCTGAAAAGAAAGACCCTTAAGACCTTCGAGGTTTTGAAAACCTCGAAGGTCTTAAGGGTTTGTTCTTTTCAAAGATAAACTCTAAAAACTGGAATATCTATTTTAAAATGAAAGCAAGGTAAGCCCGACAGAGAAAGGATACAACTCAGGACCTTTGTCTTTCTCAAATAATGAGGTTGGATAATAGTTTGCAAAAAGTTTAAGGTTACGATATCCTATTCTTGCGGTGAAACCATATCTTAAAACACTCATGTTGAAATCATCTTTTACTTTGTCCTTTTGTTTATCTCCATTAACAGTGTATACCATTTTTGTTTTTGATCCTAATTTTACCCCACCAATTACACCACCGGAGAGAAACATTCTTTTTTTACCAAGAGGGACTTGAAATTCCATCAGCAAAGGCACATTTAAATAAGTGGTTTGAAGTTTAGATCTTTGCACGCTCGCATTATCATTCATTAATGTTTTTTCTACAATAAATCCATCTTCATTTTCTGAGATTACATTCCCTCCATCAAAATGATAATTACTCCATTCTATACCAAGTCCGGTAACAAGACCCACTTTATCGGTCCCAAGACCAATTCCATATTCCATGAAATTAAGATTGAAGTTCCAGGAACGGCTGGTATTAAGATCCATAAAAGAGTTTTCAGGAGCCAGCACCATAGAGAAATCGCTATTGACATAATTGTTTATCCCAATCTCAAATCCGGCCCAATGTGGCTTAAATTTACCCCTTTTCTTTTCGTCATCCTCATCTCCATTTCCTTTAGGCTTTTGATCCTCAAGATCATCCCAATCTATGCTGGTGCCTTTTTCATCTTCAATAATGGTAACACCCTTATTTCCGAATTTGATTTTTGTAGTGTCCCTGCCTTCTTCCACAGTGACCACACCATCATCACCAATTTTAACCATCGTTTTTTCTTCATCTTCAACTACGGTTACTTTACCTGTTTTTGTAGTTTCCTGAGCCAGAAGACCCGCTACTAAAAACAGTGACATCAGGGTTGTGAATAATTTTCTCATGATTTCTGATTTTTATTAGTTTACTTAAAATATTTTCTTGTGTCCCGGTTTCTGTCTGTGTGACGGGCAGGGGTAAGGAAATGTTACAGGGTAGTTTGAAAATATTAAATTCAGTGGAATTGAAGGCGGAAAGAAGAACTCAAAAAAAGAAATGGCAAACTCCTGTTAACTTTCCTTTTATCTGAAAGATTTAAGGATGCAAATAGTTTTTCGGGGGAGTTAAAATTCTTAATAACACCAAATCAGTCTTCACGATTTATAGGAGTAGAAAACGAAATGAGTCCGGAATTAAAGTTGAGAACTTTTTTACCTGAACCCTCTCTAGCTGATGCTTCCAGCTCCATATTTGTTCCGGCAACCTCATTGATCTTCTCAATTCCAAGGCTGGCAATATTAATTGCATTAAGCTCTTTTTTATCTTCCCTGAATATTATATCAGAAAGTTTTTGCACAGCAAATTCCTGCAGAGTAAGATATTCGTTCTGATCTGGTCCGGGTTCTGGTTGGTTAATTTTATAAGGAGTTTTAATTTCGATTAAATCATTTTTAACTGTGCTTAAGGGTGAAACACTGCTGAGTAATCGTGGATCTATAACAGTATTATCTAAAATTTCACTACGATCAAATTCCACCGGCTTTATTTCAGTAGTATCAAAAGCCGCGTCTTCAACGGAGGCTATAGGTATACTTGTTCTTATAGTAATATTTGTAGCTGCTTTTTTAACGGCTTTTTTGGCTTTTCCAGGTAAGTCTTTTATGGGATTGGATTCATCGTTGTTGGATCTGGGATCCTTTGGTTCAATTACAGGTTTTTGCGATGAGGTCGTATCTGTTTTTGCTGTTTCAACCTTTTCCTCTTCGTATGATGCGATATTATCAATTTCCGTATTCTCATTTATAAAAAAGGTATAAACAGACAAAAGCAAAGCAATTCCGGCGGCAATGGCGGCAGCAGTTAATATTTCTCTACGGTATATTATAAAAAGAGACTTCTTCAAACCTTCTTTATCCGGAAATTCAATTTTCTCAGTTTTAACCAAACGTGCATTTACAAAAGCAAGGTATTCTTTTTTCTTTTCGGAATGATCATTTAAATAATCTTCAAAAGATTTTTTTTGTTCTGCATTAAGATCTCCTTCAATATCGGCAATGCAGAAAAAGTCAAAATTCTCATCGCAAACGGGCAATGAAAGATCTATCTGTTTAAGATTATCTTTTTCTTTATATCTTATTTCTTCAGGTTTGATAAATGCATTTTCCATGCCCTCGAGCTCCTCCCTCAATTGCGGATACTGAAGAAGAAAATTCTCAAGGGCGACAAGTTCATCATCGCTAAGATTTCCATCGAGATAATCAATGAAAAATTCTTCGTAATTCTTTATGTTTATTCTTCTGCTCATTTTTTCTTTCTTAAATCACTCTCTGTGGGTTACCAATGAATCTCTTTAAAAAAAGTCGGCCCCTGTAGATATAAACTTTCACCTGGGATTCAGATAATCCGGTAATCTCTGAAATCTCCTTGTAAGAATATCCTTCATAATCTCTCAACATTATCACAGAACGCTGATCATCCGGAAGCTTTGTCAATGCATGCTGAAGAATTTCACTGAGATCACTGTATTGTTCCGAATGAGAATATTCTTCTGCTGAAACTTCCTCAAAATCAGTGCTTCTGCTTTCCTTTCGTATTATATCTATCATAGTGTGATATGCGGTAGAAAATAAGTATGACTTAACTTTTTTTCCATTTACATCCGACAATTTAGACCACAGCTTTTCAAAAGTGTCCTGCACAATATCTTTTGCTCGCTCTTCATCACGGATATTTTTCAGAATAAATCTGAAAATTCCGTCTGAAAAATTCTCAACTGCCTGGTTATAATCCTTTACGGTCATTCCTTAAATCCGATTTCATTTGTATGACGATCATGAATGTCAAAAGTTACAAAAAAAAATTTAAAATAAATACAAATTCTCTTGCACTGTAAATATTCAGTATTTAACTTTGACTTATCGGTCAGTCATTAAATAATTTTGATTATATCTATGATTTCATCTTGTATTTCTATTGACTGTATGTTTAATCAATAAAATATAAAAATGTCACCAAGAACACATAAACAATTTGAAGTGATCAGGGAAGGCAAAAAAGAGTTAATCAGGTCAAAGGCTTTGAAATTATTTGCCGGGGATGGGTATTATACTACCAGCATCAGTAAGATTGCAAGTGAAGCTAATATTTCCAAAGGGCTCATCTATAATTATTATGAAAGCAAAGAACAATTATTGAAGGATATTATCTTTTCCGGAATGAAAAAAATTACTGAGCTGGCAGATCCTGATCATGATGGAATAATGACCGGTGAAGAACTTTTAAACATGCTGAATATTATCAGAGATATGTTGCAAAGGGACCGACGCTTCTGGACTTTATTCTTTTCCATTCTTCCTCAACCCAGTGTTATGAAAATAGTAAAGGATGAAATTGATGAAATGTATAAAAACATGGTTGGAATGTTTGCAGAATATTTTAGAAGAGAAGGTTACGATGATCCTGAAGCTGAAGCCTTGATTCTGGGTTCTTTATTGGATGGTATTTCATTTAATTATTTATATAATCCACATAATTATCCTATTGACAAAGTTATAAATCGAATAATCCACTTATACAGCAAAAAATAAATTTTATGAAAAATATTACCTTATTGATTACAGGTTTAATGATAAATTTTTCCCTGTTTTCCCAGGATGCAAAAAAAATAATTGAAAAAGCCGATCAGCTTCTCAGGGGAGAAACCAGTTATACAGAAATTAAAATGCTGATCCATCGCCCGAAGTGGGAGCGAACGCTTGAAATGAAATCATGGTCAAAAGGTGATAAATATGCACTTGTTTATATCACGGCCCCGGCGAAAGAAAGAGGACAGGTATTTCTTAAAAGAGAAAATGAAATGTGGAACTGGTTACCTTCTATTAACAGAACGATAAAAATACCACCTTCAATGATGATGCAATCATGGATGGGCTCAGATCTTACCAATGATGATATTGTAAATGAGTCTTCCGTGGTTAAGGATTACAGCCATGAGATTCTCGGGAAGGAATCCATTCGTGACTATGATTGTTATAAAATTGAGTTAATACCAAAAGAAGAAGCTCCGGTAGTATGGGGAAAGATTCTCACCTGGATATCAGTGGATGAATATTACACCCTGCGTAATGAATATTATGATGAAGACGGATACCTGGTAAACACCGAGACTCTTACCAATATCAGGGATGTTGGTGACAGAAAAATTCCGACAAAATTTAAGGTAGTTCCGGCTGATGAAGAAGACCATTACACTATAATGGAGTTCAAGAGTATCCGCTTCAACATTCAGATAAAAGATAGTTTTTTCTCCATTCAGAATATGAAAAATGTACGATAATATTTAAAGACCACAGAAATGAAAAATTATATCATAGCCTGGCGGAATCTTTGGAGAAATAAAAGAAGAACACTTATCACCACAGCCTCTGTGTTTTTTGGAGTCCTGCTTGCGGCAATTATGAGTTCTATGCAGGAAGGTTCATATGAAAACATGATTGATAATGTGGTTAAATTCTACTCGGGATATATCCAGGTTCAGGAAGAAGAATACTGGGAACACAAAACACTTTATTATTCTTTTGAAGCTACAGATAGTATATATGAGAAAATTAATTCTATTGAAGAGATCACGCTTGTTGTTCCCCGCCTGGAATCTTTTGCTCTCATGTCTTCGGAAGATATAACCCAGCCGGCCAGAATTATAGGTATAGATCCTGAGATGGAAGACAGTATGACAAATCTTTCTCAATGGTTGCGAGAGGGGAATTATTTACAAGGGAATCACAATTCCATTCTCCTGGGATCCAGGCTGGCCAAAAATCTGGATGTTGAATTATCAGATACCGTGGCCTTGCTTGGCCAGGGCTTTTACGGAAGCACAGTTGCCGAATTATTTGTAGTAAAGGGAATTCTTGAATTTCCAAACCCGGAATTCAATAAAACTTTTGCTTACATGCATCTCAACAATGCTCAGCAGTTTTACTCTGCAATGGGCAGGCTTACTTCTTTAGCATTAATGCTTGAAGATTATTCTGAGCTGGATCCTGCCATGAAAAGTCTTGAAAATAAAATAGATAGTCCCTATACTGCTCTTACCTGGCGTGAAATGCAACCGGAAATGGTCCAAATGATTGAAAGTGATAGAGCGGGCGGTATAATAATGAAAGCCATCCTTTACATCATTATTGGTTTTGGTATACTCGGCACAATAATAATGATGATTGCAGAGCGAAGAAAAGAAATGGGTCTGATGGTAGCTGTTGGTATGCGAAAACATAAACTGGCAGCAATTCTTTTTCTTGAAACAATTTATATAGGTATTATCGGCGTGTTAGGAGGAATAATTGTGAGCATCCCGATAGTTTATTATATGATTCACAATCCTATCCCCCTATCTGGAGATGCAGCAGAAGCAATGGTTGATATGGGCATTGAACCTCTTCTTCTGTTCTCTGCGACACCAAAAGTATTTATCAATCAACTGATAACTGTTATAATTATAACGGCATTTGTTGCGCTGTATCCGATTATAAATGCTTTATCAATGAAAGAAATTGATTATTTAAGAGATTAAAAATTTAAAAATAAAAAAAATGATCTGGTCTGTAGCATGGAGAAATATCTGGAGAAACAAAATCAGAAGTGGCGTCGTTCTGACCGCAATAGCATTGGGAATTTTTGCCGGAGTGTTTTCAATGGCTTTTATGCGTGGAATGGCTGATCAACGTCTTGAATCAGCTATTATGACAGAAATTTCCCATATTCAAATACACACTCCTGAGTTTGTTGATGTAAACGATATTCAGCATTACTTTAATAAAAGCAGAGAGGTTCTTAAAAGCACAGTTGAAATTGAAGGTGTAACAGCGGCATCCAGGCGTATTATTGTAAATGCCATGGTTAATTCTGCTGAAAAAGGAGGGGGTGTTAAACTGGTAGGAATTGAGCCGGAAAAAGAAAAAACCGTTACAAACCTTCATAAAAAGTTAATTTCAGGGAATTACCTGGAACAGAAGAAAAGAAGTAAACCCATCCTTATAGGAAAAAAGTTAGCAGAAAAACTGGGGGTAGAAAAAGGATCAAAAGTAGTAGCCGGAATACTTGATGTAGAAGGAACTCCATTATATTTCCAATTCAGGGTTGCCGGAGTCTACGATGTGGTTTCCTCCCCTTTTGAAGAAGGAACGGCATTTGTCAGATATTCAGACTTGAAAGATATAACCAAATTACCGGAAGGCAGTACTCATGAAATTGCGGTTCTTCTTGAAAACAGGGAAATATCGGAAAATATTAAATCAGATTTAACAGCCAAGTTCCCGGAATTAAAAATTCAACATTGGAAAGAAATAATGCCTGAATTGAGCTACCTCACAGAATCAATGAATCTATACATGTATATTTTCATCTTGATTATACTTCTTGCATTGGGATTTGGTATAGTGAATACTATGTTAATGGTGGTACTTGAAAGAATAAAAGAATTGGGAATGCTAATGGCTGTCGGAATGAACAAAATAAGGGTGTTTACAATGATCATGTTGGAAACTATCTTTTTATGCCTCACAGGAGGGGTTCTCGGAGTTATTATCGGGTTTGCAGTTTCACTCTATTTTGGAAATAAAGGCCTTGATCTCTCCGGCTTGTATGGTGAAGGGCTTTCTGCTATAGGTTATGATTCGGTGATCTTCACAACTCTCAGTCCTGATATGATCTTTATAACGGTATCACTCGTGATTTTAACCGGAATACTTTCGTCCATTTATCCGGCTATAAAAGCTTTGAAGCTAAATCCTGCAACCGCCATTCGTACAGATGCTTAAATAAAACTTAATGTTAAAATATTTATGGAAATGAAAATAATAGAAATCAAAGAGTTAACCAAAGTATACGATGAAACCGAGGTTGAAGTTAAAGCGATAAACGGTATTGATCTTAACTTTGAGGAAGGGGAATTTGCAGCCATTGTAGGACCTTCGGGATCGGGCAAAACGACTCTTCTGAACATTATCGGCGGACTTGATGATCCTACTTCCGGTGAAGTCATTGTAAACGGCACTAAACTGGCAGATCTCTCCACCAATAAACTAATTGATTTCAGGAAACAAAACATTGGTTTTGTCTTCCAGGCCTATAATCTCATTCCTGTCTTAACAGCGAAAGAAAATGTAGAATTCATTATGCATTTGCAGGGCAGGAGTAAAACAGAAAGGGATGAACGCTCAATTGGCCTCCTCGAAGCTGTCGGACTTGGAGAAAGAATAAACAGTAGACCCGGCAAATTATCGGGAGGACAGCAGCAAAGAGTGGCAGTAGCAAGAGCGCTTGCCTCGAAACCTAAATTTATCCTGGCTGATGAACCTACAGCAAACCTCGATTCCAAATCCAGTGAAAACCTTCTTGATATAATGGAAGAATTAAACAAAGAAGAAAACATCACTTTTATATTTTCAACTCATGATCAAAGAGTAGTTAAAAAAGCCCGCAGGGTAATTAAAATTGAAGATGGGAAAATAATTTCTGACGAAAACAAATAAATTAAAGTTTTGATTATAATGAAAAGATATAATTTATTTATTTTCTGTATTTTATTCTCTTTTAACTTATTATATGCTCAGGAAGAAAACAACTCTTTTCGCGAATCAAATTTTGAATTAAGAGGGTACCTGAGCAATATGCAGTCGGTGATGATAAGTGATATTGATGAGCAATGGGTAAACGATAATCTATTTCACAATCGCCTGAATTTTTCCTGGTATGCAGGGAACAATCTTACTGCAAGTATTCAGTTTCGGAATCGTTTTATGTACGGGCAAACCCTATCACTGGTTCCGGATTATATTTCCCGGATTGATAACCAGGAGAATTTCCTGGATTTATCCATGAATATTTTCAGCGGAAAGTCATATTTCCTGAATTCGATGATTGATCGTTTATACCTCGAATATACCCTGGGAAAATTTGTCTTCACCACAGGAAGACAGCGAATCAACTGGGGTCAGACGATGGTCTGGAATCCAAACGATGTGTTCAATGTTCAGAATTATTTTGAGTTTGATTACCCGGAAAAGCCTGGTAGTGATGCTTTGCGTGTGCAATATTACCCTTCATTCACCTCCACAGCAGAAATTGCCGCAAGCCTTGACCATAACAATAAACTGACCGCGGCAGGGCTTTATCGATTTAATAAATGGGGATATGATTTCCAGTTTATAGGAGGAGTTCTTGCAGAAAACGATTATTTCGGTGGAATAGGCTGGTCGGGAGATATTGAAGGTGCAGGATTTCGTGGAGAGATCTCTTATTTCCAACCAAAGCAAAATTTTACGGACACTTCAGGATTATTAATTAATTCTTTTTCAATTGATTATACTTTTTCAAACTCTTTATACCTTCAATTTGAAGGCCTCTATAGTGAAAAACCGGAAGGACAAAATGGAACAATATTTTATGATTATTACCAGGGAAACCTAAATGTTAAAAATATGTCCTTTTCAGAATGGAATTTCTTTTTCCAGGCATCATATCCATTTAGCCCATTGCTTAACGGAAGTGTTTCTATTATGTATTTTCCTGATATACAGGGACTATACTCCGGGTCAAGTATTAGTTATTCACTTTCAAATAATTCAGAGCTGAGCTTTATTTCACAGATCTTTAATGGCGACTTCTCAAGTCCTCTGAATCCGGTTGCAAATCAAAATGAAAGAACTACTATCTTTTTTGGTTTTGTTCGTTACAAATTCAATTTTTAATCTCTGTTTTTGTGTTAATTGCACAAAATCTGTTTATTTTCAAACTTGTATTTCATATCTTTAAGCAATTCCTAGATAAGTCAATGCTTTTTCAACATTTGATTATTATATGGTAAATCAAAAACCAATTATTCCGGATTTAAAAGACAAAACAATTCTTGTAGCTGAAGATGAAGAAATTAATTTTCTTTTTATCGAAACCCTTCTGGAACCAACAGGTGCGAAGGTTATACATGCTTGGAACGGACAACAAACCATTGATACAATCAAAGAAAATAATCGTATTGACCTAATTCTTATGGATATAAAAATGCCGATTGTAGATGGTTATCAGGCTACACGAGACATTAAGCAGATGAAACCTGATCTTCCCATTATAGCTCAAACAGCTTATGCATTGGGAGATGATAAAATATTATGCTTTGAAGCCGGTTGTGATGAATACCTGAGCAAACCACTTCGGAAAAATAAACTCTATTCCCTGTTGAATGAGCATTTCCCCAATAATCAGTAGATCAGTCCTATTATAAGCCATCCTTCTTACGGCCCCTGCCAAACCCGAAAGGTATTTTACCGTCATTTTTTCTCATAAACAAGTTTCGACACTGAAAATTATTAATACTTTTGATACTGCTTTTCTAATAAGCACGTTATTACTTTTTACTATCAATATGCAAATAATTAAAAAGAATAATATTAAGATGAAATTTCTCAAAAAGAAGCATCTGGCAATTATTATTTCATTGAGTATAGTCCTCTCTCTGGGATTTACCAAAGTAAGTGATCGCGATTTTGAGATCGTCAAAAATCTGGATATTTTTTATTCAATGTTCAGGGAGTTAAATCTTTTTTATGTAGATGATACTCATCCTGAAGATCTTATCGAAACCGGAATTGATGCAATGCTTAATTCCCTGGATCCATACACCACCTTCATTTCTGAGTCTGAAATAGATGATTTCAATTTTATGACCACCGGAAAGTACGGGGGAATTGGTTCTCTTATTAGAAAAAGGGGCGAACATGTCATCATCGCAGAACCATATGAAGGATCGCCGGCAGCCAAAGCAGGCCTCAGGCCCGGAGATAAAATAATAGCTGTAGATGGTTTCAATACCCGTGGCAAAGAGCTTCCCGAGATCAGTGAAAAACTAAAAGGAACTCCCGGCACACAGGTGAAACTTAGCATTAGAAAACCGGGTGAAGACAAAAACAGCACCGTTAAAATTACACGGGAACAAATACAAATCAACAATGTTTCCTATTCGGGTCTTTTGGAAGATAAAACAGGATATATACGACTCTCAAACTTCACCTTGGGTGCCGGCAAAGAAGTTAAGAACGCTTTTCTGGATCTTAAGGAGAAAGGAATAGAAAAGCTCGTGCTGGATCTAAGGGGAAATCCCGGGGGATTATTGATTGAAGCTGTTCGTGTATGCAATATTTTTGTTGATAAAGGACAACTCATTGTCAGTACAAAGGGTAAAGTAAAACAATGGGATAAAGATCATTATACGAATATTGAGCCCATAGACACCGATATTCCCCTTGTTGTATTGGTTAATCGAGGATCAGCTTCAGCATCTGAAATTGTTGCGGGGGCTTTTCAGGATCTTGATCGAGCTGTGGTCATAGGTCAAAGAACATTTGGAAAAGGATTGGTACAAACAACACGTTCACTAAAATATAATACCCAGTTAAAAGTGACAACCGCAAAATATTATATACCCAGTGGACGATGCATTCAGGCTCTGGATTATTCGAACAGGAATGAAGATGGCAGTGTGGGACATATTCCTGATTCTCTGATTTCTGAATACAAAACTGCCGGTGGAAGAACTGTCTATGACGGAGGTGGAATACGTCCGGATATTCCAGATACCATGAAGTCTATTAACCAGTTGGCATTAGAACTTTATGCCCAGGGAATCATCTTTGATTACGCCACTCAATACGTGATTAATAATCCGGAGAGTCCGAACATTGACTCATTCAGTATCAGTGACCAAAGCTATGAAGCTTTTATAAATTTTGTAAAGGAAAAAGGCTTCAGCTATGAAACACAGAGTGAAAAAGACCTAAAATCTCTAATTAAGACTGCAAAATCGGAAAAATATTATGAAATTGCCGAAAAGGAATTTGCTCAACTTTCTGAAAAAATGAAACATGATAACGAAACTGATCTCAGAAGATTTAAGAATGAAGTTATTGAGCTTATTAATGAAGAAATTATAAGCAGATATCATTTTCAGGCAGGAAGAATAGAGCTTTCCATTGAAACAGATCCACAAGTGCTCAAAGCAACAGAAGTTGTAAATAATGAAGAAAGAATGTTAAGAATTCTGGGTAAAATTTAACAGTTTAAGATCATGAAAATTATTTTGACAGGTTATTCTGCAGAATTATTCAACAGCTCTGAATTGAATGTAGATGAAAAATTAACCAGGGTTTCCGAACTCAAAGACTATCTCCTTTCCCGTAAATCGGAACTATCAGATCATCATACAGCCATTGCAGTTAATTCTGCAGTGGCAAAAGATTCGGACAAGCTAAAAGAAACTGACAGAATATTGGTTTTTCATCCTTTTTCCGGAGGCTAGGCTAATGTGCTTCAAACCAGTTTTTTCCTTTACCAACCTCTACAGTAAGAGGGACATCAAGTTTCCAGGCGTTCTCCATTTCTTCTTTGATCAAAGCGGTCATGGTTTTCTCTTCTTCTGGTAGAATGTCGAATATCAATTCATCATGTACCTGCAATATCATTTTTGAATTCAGCCTTTCTTTATGCATTCGTTTATGGATCTTCACCATGGCAATTTTTATAATATCAGCGGCAGACCCCTGTATAGGAGCATTGATCGCATTTCTCTCAGCTATTCCTCTAACCATTGAATTCCTTGACTGTATATCGGGGAGAAACCTTTTTCTGCCCATCAGGGTATAGACACAGGAATCTTCTCGTGCTTTAGCGATACTTTCATCCATGTACTTCTTAACCCCGGGAAAAGACTTAAAATAACCTTCAATAAGACTTTTTGCTTCTGTTCTTTTAATTTTCAATCGCTGGGCAAGTCCGAAGGCCGAAATGCCATAAATAATTCCAAAATTAGCTGTTTTCGCCTCGCTTCTCATTTCCCTCGTTACCTGTTCCTCAGGAATTCCATGTATTCTTGCTGCAGTTGCAGTATGTATATCTTCATTATTATTAAAAGCGGTGATCATGTTTTGATCACCACTAAGGTGAGCCATCAGCCGAAGTTCGATCTGAGAATAATCTGCAGCAACCAGGATATTCTCAGGAGCACCGGCAACAAAAGACTTTCTGATTTCACGTCCCCGCTCTTCTCTGATCGGAATATTTTGAATATTAGGGTTATTGGAACTTAATCGACCTGTTGCCACAAGTGTTTGATTGAATGAGGTATGTACTCTTTCCGTTTTGGGATTTATAAGTTTTGGTAGTGCTTCTACATAGGTAGACAGAAGTTTTTTAACAGACCTGAATTCCAGCACAGCCGGCACAATTTCATGCTTTTCAACCAGAGAAGTAAGAACATCTTCACTGGTTGAATACTGTTTGGTCTTGGTCCTTTTTGCATCAGGGGAAATTTTAAGTCGATCAAATAAAACTTCACCCAACTGACGGGGAGAAGAAATATTAAATTCTATGCCTGCCAATTCATATATCTTTTGTTCAATATCTTTCATTTCTTTATTTAAGAACAAAGCATAATCTTTCAGGGTTTGGGTGTCGAGTTTTACTCCGGCATGTTCCATATCTGCGAGGACATAAACCAGGGGCATTTCCACTTCATTTGCCAGTTTTTCCAGGTGATTTTCTTTCAACTTTTCCTTTAAAATTCCGTAAAGCTGCATTGTTATATCTGCATCTTCACATGCATAATCTACCAGTTTTTCAAGTGGAATGCCATCCAGCGTTTTTTGTTTTTTTCCCTTAGGACCAATCAATGATTCTATTTTCACAGGACTGTAATTAAGATAATGCTCTGAAAGCATATTAAGGTTATGTCTCTGTTCGGGTTGCAAAAGATAATGTGCAACCATGGTATCAAATAAATCTCCTTTACATTGAATATCATACTCTTTCAATACTCTGATATCATATTTCAAGTTTTGTCCAATTTTAAGGATTTCATTGTCTTCAACTATTCCTTTAATTATATCAAATATTTCCTTATTAGAATGAGTATTATGAGAATAATAATATGCTTTGTCTTTTTCATAAGCCAGTGAAATTCCAAGAAGTTCGGAAAGGTATGGATCCAGGCCGGTTGTTTCCGTGTCAAAGCATACAGCCTTAAACTTATAAATCTGTTTTTTAAGTTCATAGGCCTTTTCGATGCTATCCAGGAGGACGTATTCTTTTTTTACTGTATCCAAATTATCCATTGTTGTTTCGGCAGCCTTCTCCATCTCCGAAAATCCTTCAAAAAGATCTCCCTGTTTTCCGGATACAGCAAATTTTTCAGCCTTATCTTCACCTATTATACGGGTCTTTAATGTTCTGAATTCCAGCTCATCAAAAAGTGCAGCCAGTTTTTCCTTATCAAAATTTTTCTTTTCATATTTATCAGCATCAAATTCAACTGGTGCATCAAGTTTTATGGTAACAAGTTGTTTGGAAATAATTGCCTGGTCACGACTATTCAGGATATTTTCTTTTTGTTTCCCTTTGAATTGTTCCACATTTTCAAGAATTGTTTCCAGACTTTTGTATTGAGAAATTAACTTTTTGGAGGTTTTTTCCCCGATGCCCGGAATACCAGGAACGTTATCAGAGCTGTCTCCCCAGAGAGCCAGGATATCAATTACCTGTAAAGGATCATCAACCCCAAAACGCTTTTTCACTTCTTCAACACCCAAAACTTCCGCCTCATTACCTGATCTTTTGGGTTTATACATGAAAATATTATCTGAAACCAATTGAGCAAAATCTTTATCCGGTGTCATTAAAAAGACCGTGTAACCCTCTCTTTCAGCCTTTTTAGCCAGGGTACCAATTACATCATCAGCCTCATACCCAGGTGATTCAACAACCGGAATGTTATAGGCTTCAATTATTTTCTTTACCCAGGGAAGAGAAGCCCTGATATCTTCAGGTGTTTCTTCCCTGTTGGCTTTATATTCAGGGTACAGTTCATTCCTGAAAGTTGGTCCTGCAGGATCAAAAACAACAGCAATATGAGAAGGATCTTCCTTTCGGAGCACTTCATCAAGGGTATTGATAAAGCCGAATATTGTTGAAGTATTAAAACCCCTGGAATTTTTTATAGGATTGGTAATAAAGGCATAGTAAGCCCTGAATATCAAAGCATAAGCATCCAGTAAAAAAAGTTTTTTTCGAGCCATAATATGTTAAAGATTATCTTCCGCATACCATTCTGCCCAGGATGTTGCTGTTTCCTGAAGCTTAAGGGAGTGCAGTTGTATATTTTCCGGTAATTGTTCTCTTATAACTTCTGCAATATAAAAAAGCAAGTTTTCACAGGTCGGCTGAAAATCCACAATCTTTAGTCGATTGAACATCTGTCGGGATGTATTTATTTCAGCCACATCCGCATCATTTGAGATTAATAATGAATGGTCAAAATCATCAACAATTCGATTCTTCACCCATTTTTTAATATCCCCAAAATCCACAACCATTCCGTTTTTAGGATTATCTTTATCCTGAACCGGTTCTCCTATAAGCGTCACTGCCAAAACATAAGAATGTCCGTGTATATTACTGCAGGGACCATCATAGTTCCAGAGTGCATGAGCCATTTCAAAATTAAATTCCTTAGTCAATCTGATTTTCCTCATCGCTGCAAAATATTATAAACAATAAAATTATGATTTCTATTTTGAATTGTAAACAAGCGAAATAACAATCTGATTATTTCCCGAAAGAATATCTGCTAAATTAATTCATAATTAATGAAAAAGGGTGCTTTTTTAAAACACCCTTTTTCAACTAGAAATAACTGAATTTTAAACCCTAATTACATGCGCATTTGCTAATACAATCAACAATATTACTCAGATTGTCGTGTTTTAAAAAGTAATATGTGTTTTTCCCTTCTCTATGAGAAGCAAGAACACCTTTATCTTTAAGTATTCCCAAGTGATGGGAGGTAGTTGATTGTTCTATATTTAAGAGTTCATGTATCTCAGTAACCGTTAACTTTTTACCTTCATCAAGGTGATTAAGTATAGCGATTCTCATAGGATGCGCAATTGCTTTAAGCATATTCGCAGCTTTATCCAGTTGCTCAGGTGTTAATTCTGAAATTTTCATTTTTATTATCGGTGGATTGGAATTATATATTTATTACCAATTAACAAATGCAAATATATAAATATATTATTAGTAATTAATGACATATATCAACTTTTTAATATTTTCACTCATTTCGGTTCAGAAGTATAGTTAAAAAGCAAAGAGAAATTTCAAAAGGAATATTACCTTTGCCTCAAATCTATTTTCAATGAGTGAGTTGAACCGGATTAGAAAACCGATTGAAAAGGAACTGACCGTTTTTGAAAAGCATTTCAAAGATTCAATGAAAAGCAATGTGCCTCTTCTGGAAGTAATTACTAATTATATTCTCAGGAGGAAGGGAAAGCAAATGCGACCAACATTTGTGCTGCTTTCATCCGGTATGTTTGGAGAAATTACTCATTCAACTTACACTGCTGCCACACTTATTGAATTACTTCATACTGCTTCTTTAATTCATGATGATGTTGTTGATGAAAGTTATGAAAGACGTGGGTTTTTTTCTTTAAATGCCTTATGGCGTTCAAAAATAGCGGTACTTGTCGGAGATTTTCTTTTATCAAAAGGTCTGTTATTATCCGTTGAAAAAAAAGAATACGCATTATTAGAGATTGTTTCTGAAGCAGTTAAGCAAATGAGTGAGGGAGAATTGCTTCAGATCAGAAAAGCCCGGAAGCTGGATATAACGATGGAGGAATATTTTGATATTATTGAAAAGAAAACCGCTGCTTTAATTGCTGCATGCACGGCATGTGGTGCCAAAGCTTCAGGGCAGCCGGATGAAATAGTAAAAAAATTCCATGATTTTGGTAAAAATGTAGGGATTGCTTTTCAAATTAAGGATGATATGTTTGATTATCAAAGAGTTAGCCTCATAGGTAAGCCTGTTGCAAATGATATTAAAGAGAAGAAATTAACTCTTCCACTCATATACGCTCTCCGGAAAGCGGATAATTCCGAATCCAGAAAAGTAATAAGAATGATTAGAAGAAAAAGCCGTCTGGCTTCAAGTGTCGATAAAATAATTGATTTTGTAATCAAACATGATGGGCTTGAATATGCCAATCAAAAAATGGATGAATATAAAAACAAGGCTATTCAGATTCTGGAGGATTTTCCCGAAAGTGAATCTAAAAACTCTTTAATCGACCTCGTTAATTTTACTGTAACCAGAAAAAAGTAAAAATTTTAATCTTTCTATTTTAACTTATTCACGTAGTCCTGGTAAGTAATTTTGTATTACGCGAATCTGGACGACTTATTCTCGACGAAATATTTTTATAAAATCCTATTTTTCTGCCCATTAACTTAATTTATTCCAACTCTTTATTGAGATAATTTTTAATTAAACTAGCACGATTTTTACCTACTACTTTGGCAATTTCATATTCTGATGCTATTTTAAGCTTGTCCACCGACTTAAAGTGCGAGATCAGATCTTTCATAGTTTTTTCACCAATTCCTCTTATTTCTTCAAGAGAAGAACTCAGCATTTTACCAGATCTTTTCTGGCGATGAAAATTGATACCGAAACGATGGGCCTCATTTCTCAATTGTTGAATGATCTTAAGTGATTCTGAATTTTTATCAATATAAATAGGAACCGGATCATCCGGAAAATATATTTCCTCAAGTTTTTTTGCTATACCTATAATTGCAATTTTCCCTCTTAAACCTAAGGTCTCCAGGCTTGAGACCGCCGCATTCAATTGACCCTTACCTCCGTCAATCACAATAAGCTGTGGAAGTGCACTTTTTTCATTCAGTAAGCGTGAATATCTTCGGTAAACAACTTCTTTCATTGAGGCATAATCGTCTGGTCCTGTTACAGTTTTAATATTATAATGCCGATATTCTTTTTTGGATGGTTTAACATTACGAAACACCACGCAGGCAGCGACAGGATTTGTACCCTGGATATTACTATTATCGAAGCATTCTATATGAACCGGTAATTTACTCATGCGAAGATCCTTTTTCATAGTATTTAATATTCTATCTGCCGGTTTTAAAACAGAACTTTCTGATCTTCTTTTTATCTTATCCATCATATAATACTTTGCATTACGTGTGGAAAGATCGAGTAACTTTTTCTTATCTCCTCTCTGAGGAATGGTTTGTTTAAGCTCATCAGAGAAGCTTTCAACCCGGAACGGAAGGATGAGCTCTTTTGAATTGCTGAACAATCTCTCCCTTAGTTCAAAAATAGCGTAGCTCATTAATTCTTCCCGTGTTTCCTGGAGTTTCTTCTTTAGTTCAACTGTATGGGCCTGAATAATAGCCCCGTTATTGACTTTTAAAAAGTTTATATATGCGTTTTTTTCATCCTCCTGGAAAGAATAGACTTCAACATTGTGGATGGATGGATTCACCACCATTGATTTCATTTGAAATTTTTCCAGAGATTCAATTTTAGTTTTTATACTTTCTGCTTCTTCAAATTTATATGCTTTAGCATATTCTTTCATCAATTTCTTTAAATAATTAGTTACATCATTCAAATTTCCTTTCAATATATTATGTACTTGCTCAATAGTTTCATTATAATCGGATTCATCCTGCAAACCTTCACAGGGTCCTTTACAGTTCTTTAAATGATATTCAAGACAAACTTTAAATTTAGCTTTTGCAATATTTTCCTCACTTAAATTATAATTGCAATTTCGAAGCATATATAACTCTCTTATCAATGAAAGCAATGTTCGGACAGTTTGAGCTGAAGTATAGGGCCCATAATATTTTGAACCATCTTTCAGAATACTCCTTGTTGAAAAAACCCTGGGAAATCTTTCATTTTTTACACAAATCCAGGGAAAAGTTTTATCATCCTTAAGATTTACATTGTATTTGGGTTGATATTTTTTAATCAGATTATTTTCCAGCAACAGGGCATCAGATTCAGATTCAACTATGATGTGTTCAATCCTGGCAATTTTTCTCACCATTATTCTAAGTTTTGCACTATCATTTTGCCTGGCTGTGAAATAAGATGACACCCTTTTTTTTAAGGATTTAGCCTTTCCTATATATAATAATTTGTCTTCCCTATCGTAGAATTGGTATACCCCGGGAGAATCAGGCAATAAACTTATACTTTTTTTTATTTCCTCGTTAAAAGTCATTTAATCTTCAACAAATATATCGGTGAAATCAAATTTATTTACATCAAATAAACCTCTATTTCCAAGTTTTATTTCAGGAATCACAAGAAGTGACATAAATGAAAGCGTCATAAAAGGAGCACCAAGTTTTGATCCTGACTGTTTCACCAGTTTATCCAATTCAAGATATTTTTTTGAAACAGCTTCAGCATTCTCATCTGTCATAATACCGGCAACAGGCAAGGGTAACCCGGTAATTTTAATTCCATCAGAAAAAGCAATACCTCCCTTCTGAGAATTTATCCAGTCAAGAAGATCTAGAATAATATTATCCTCAGTCCCCAGACAAATAATATTGTGACTATCATGAGCAATTGTACTGACCATTCCTCCTTTTTGAATTCCAAAGTTTTTGATAAACCCGACTGCAGGTTTTTCTTTTTCGTAACGATTTTGAACTACAAGTTTTAAAATATCATTTTCCGTGTCAGATACCAATTTTCCATTTTTACTTTTTGGTCTGCCGATATGTATTTTCGTTATTAATTCTCCATCTATTGCCTCAATAATTTTAACATCTTTATCTCTGTCTTCTATTGAAATATCATTTTCATCTGCTTTATTTACAAAAAATTGATTGGGTTTAATGTCAATTTTCATTTCCGAAACTTTTTCAGGCTCCTCTTTTTTAAAAACATTAACACCCTCTATCCATGTTTCCAGAATATTGAAATATTTCAAATCAGCCACAACAATAAAATCAGCCGGATCTCCTTCCTGCAGTAAACCTACATTCAACTTATAAAATTTAACTGGATTATAAGTTGCCGCTCTCAGAACATCAAACAGATTATACCCTTTTTCCAGACTTCTTTTTATCAAATTATTTATATGCCCATGCAATAATTCATCCGGATGCATATCATCCAAACAAAACATAACTTTTTCAGGATAAAGATCAAGCAATTTATGTAAAGATTCGAAGTTTTTAGCAGCACTTCCTTCCCTGATTTGAATTCTCATACCAGACTGAATTTTTTCGATAGCTTCATCCAGGGAAAAACATTCATGATCGGTATTAATGCCTGCTTTAACATATTTGATTAAATCCTCTCCTCTTAATCCCGGCGAATGTCCATCTACAGGTTTACCTGCTTCATGTGCAAATTTAAGTTTTTTCATCACTTCTCTATCCTGATATATCACTCCCGGATAATTCATCATCTCTGATAAAAATTTAATCTCCTCCTTCTCCAGTAGGCTTTTTACACTTTTCGAATCAATTTTTGCTCCGGAAGACTCAAAATCTGTTGCAGGCACACAACTGGGTGCTCCAAAATATATTTTCAGAGCTGTCCTCTTTGAATCTTCTATCATAAAATTTACCCCATCAATTCCGAGGACATTGGCTATTTCATGAGGATCCGACACCGTAGCAACAGTACCATGCTTAAATACAGAATTAGCAAAAGAAGAGGGAACAAGCATTGAACTCTCGATATGAATATGTGCATCTACAAGGCCCGGCATTATAAATTTTTTCCCATAGTCAATCCCTGATTTTTTTATTTCTATCTTCTTTATCCTTTCACCTTCTATTACCAATTCACCTGAGAATATACTCCGTTTTACAACATCAATGATATTAGCTTCAAATTTTTTCATAATTCAATTGTTCCACGTGGAACATTTATTTGTTATTTTAATTCCTCCATTAAAATATAAAAATCTTCTTATGTAGATGCATATATTTAGAAATTATTGTTTTTTAGATTCACTATTTCGAATAATGAGCATTGCTTAAATTAGCATCCAAAGTTTTATTAAATACAGATTGGATAATCGATTACACATTGGAAGCTACAATAAGATCTGGGAATAGTTACAGACGGGACGGCCCTTTATACGTGGAGATTTATAATAAGACTGAAAATTTATTGCAGACGGGACGGCCCTTCGGCTACGCTCAGGGACCTATAATACTCAGGAACCAGAGATCAATAGAAGCCTTGAAATTTACAACATTAAATAGCAGGCCCTACAGCAGAGTAGAAGATATTTTCAACGCGAAAAAACAGGTCCCTGAGCGGAGTCGAAGGGCCGGTGGTATAATGTTGTAAAGACGGGACGGCCCTTCGGCTACGCTCAGGAACCTATAATACTCAGGAACCAGAGATCAATAGAAGTCTTGAAATTTACAACATTAAATAGCAGGCCCTACAGCAGAGTAGAAGATATCTTCAACGCGAAAAAACAGGTCCCTGAGCAGAGCCGAAGG
>CAZGTU010000033.1:0-42622 GCA_964528675.1 uncultured Bacteroidaceae bacterium | reverse complement strand
ATCCAAAATCAACAGCAGAAACATCATCGGCCATAATAACTATAAAATTCATTTTTTCGCTATCAGCCGGACTATTTTTCTGATTACAACCTGCTACTAATATGGATATTCCTGAAGCCGCGTATTTAAAAACATTTTTAATCGTCATATAATTTCTTTTAATGGTTCGCCAATATGAGGAGGCTGGGATTTCTGTGCCACCTACTTATCAGCCCGTTACTTTTTGATTAAATGTACAAGCTTTTCGCAAACCACTATCCCCCAGCTTACTTATATTGGCTGTGTGTGCCCTGCATGAGCATGCAGCGCACACTTGTTGTAAGCTCTGCCAAAACACTTTTTCGGAAGAACGAATATCCCTGATACGGGCTAATAATTCATCGAAGTAATTGCCTCCGCCAGCCTGTTTTAGCAATTCATCGTTCATGGTAAACCCTTTCACGATGTATTCTTTTAAGCGAGAAGTTGCCCATTGACGGAATTTTGTTCCCTGATGGCTTTTTACTCTGTAACCAACCGAAATAATTACATCAAGATTATAAAACTTTACAGGACGGTCTGCACCACTAATGTGCAAAATTTGCACATTGCTTTCTTCCTGCAATTCGCCTTCTTCAAAAACATTCTTAATATGTTTGGTTATTACAGAACGTTCTTTTTGAAAAAGCTCACTCATCTGAGCTTGAGAAAGCCAAACGGTTTCTTCTTCTAGACGAACATCAATCTTGGTTTGTCCGTCTTCAGTTTGGTATAGTAGTATTTCGGATTTACTCATTTTAATTAATTGTACTTGATGATATTTCTTACAATTCCTTCAATTTTCAAATAATCATTTTCATGTACAGGAATTGGAGGATACTTCTCACTATTAATGGAGATTAAAGTAATTCTATTGTCCTGATGAAAAAACTTCTTTACAAGAACTTGCTCCCCACTGGGTGGCTTGCGTACAACATGGAATTATAGAGTATAATCTGCCTGATCCAAACAAATAGGATAAATCCATGGTATTTCACCGGTTAAATATGAGATTTTTTTTCAAAATTAATATAGTATTTGCAATGTCATTTAGTTAAGAAGTATTGATTGACCACTTCGGGATCGCATATCCTTAACTAAACGACATTGATCATTTGTTTCATTTATTATTTTTTAATCCTTTTACTTAACAATCAAAGAGCCATTGGAAGTTTTTCCTTCACTTTTAACATTAACGATGTAAATCCCGGGTTTTAGTTCCGTATTATTGGAAAAAGAAATAATGTTTTCTCCGTTCCCTTTCAATATTTCTGATTGTTTTACAATACATATACTGCCATTGGAATCATACACGGTAACTGAAATTTTCCCGTACCATGAGTTATCCAATTGAATAAAGAAAGCCTTATCCTCAACCGGATTCGGGTAGATACTTACACCATGGTTATCAAGCCCGGTCAAATTGATGAAGGAGGCTGGTTCAAAACCAGCGGTAATCTCCCTGTTGCTTTTGACATTAATCACTTTAGGATTAATTGTACCTGAAGCATTGCCTGACCAACCAGTAAACTGATATCCATCATCCGGGATCGCGGTTAAAGTTACCTGGGTTCCCTCGTTGTAGACACCACCGGGCGGATCCATCTCAACAGTCCCGTTTTGTGCATGAATGGTTATTGTGTAGCGGGGTTTTTGATTGTAATGAAAATATCCTGAACAGCTAAGGTATTCAGTATTATCAGAAGTGCACGAAGAGATCACATCTTCCGTCTGATAGCTTACCCCGTCAATGGTAATTTTATCTATTCTCACCTCTCTTCCTGTCTCGTAATTTGAAAACCATATTTTCACCATTTCGGGGTATATGTTCCCTTTTACAGTGACTTCAAATACTTCGTACTGGCCTTCTCCCGGGTTTCCTGCCACGCTGTCGAATATGGCAACGGGATTATCACGGATCATCAAAGTGATATTTTCCAGACCTGTTTCACCGGCGGTGTATATTGTAATTGTTGACCCTTTGATGGTATCGAGTGAAGAGCCGGCTTTGAAGGGAGCCTGGCCATATTCATAAGCTCCAATATCCATTTGCCCAACTACCGGGTCATTAAAGGGCGGTATTTTCACTCCTTCCAAAATCACCGTATCCATGGGTTCACCGGCATCAATGGCGGGAGAACCGGATTGCAACTGAAAATCGGAAGGGTAATTTACCAGGAGCGGATTTTCTCCAATAAGGTTATGGGATTTTTCGATTGTCCCAAAAGTTGCTCCATCGTTCCAAAACTTATAACCTCCTGCAGCAGGTGGTGTATAAACATAACCTATGTTGTTTTTTAAAATAACCCCTTCCTTTCCACCTGAGCAAACGAAATTAAAAGGACCAAGAACGAAACCATCATTGTTTGTGCAGATGGTTGTATTGTTGTACACGATGAAATTGTTAATACCCTTGTCTTTAAAACTATGTGTAAACTGAAAGGTGGCCCACACATTGTAAATAATATTGTGATCATAGATATAATTTTTGCCCCAATCGGGATAAATACCGGAAACAATATATCCTTTACCACCATGGATAATATTATGATCAATCCTCAAAAATCCACCATCACTGCCCATGTAGATACCTCCCCCGTCCTGATCCTGTAGCATAAAGTCGGTAATTTCATTATGGTGCACACGTGCCACAATATTTGAAGGATCTGAATTGACAAAGCTCGATCTTATGCCCGATCTACCGGTTCTCCGAATTGTATTATAAGCCACCTCGCAATCATAGGCTTTTGTGCCGGATTGCCCCATGGCCGCGTAACCGCCAGCAAAATAATTAACATCCTCAATAAGGTTGTTCAGTATCTTATGACGGTTCCCCAACAGACTGATTCCGTTTGCAAAACTATACCTGATAATACTATTTTGTAGCACATGGTCTTCACCACTAAGTACGATGCCGCTATGCCCCCCGAACTGAAAGAAAAAGTGACCGCTTAGGTCAGTTGAATGTGATGGATAAAGACATGTAATACCATCAATGGTAATATGGTGGCTTTCTGCAACACTGGTTCCACCTCGCCATGGATATCTAACTGTTCCATCTTCATTGTACCCCACGCCATCGCCACCGGAAACATCATCGGTAGTAATATTGCAGCCAAATATTTCAAATCCTTTAATTTCTATATAACTCCGTTTACTCAGGTTAAAACCATAATCCCTTTTTTTTGCTTCTACGATATGTTCCTGGGGGTTTGCATTTTCGGGTAACCATAAATACAATATCTCTTCTGTTTTGTCATGATACCACTCCCCTATTGTATCAAGCAAAGAAAGTTTATTAAAGAAAAAATATCTTGAATTGGAATGGTAAACGTCTTGTGAAAAATCCTGCCCGGAACCACTTAAAGACTGAAATGTGAATTGAGTTCCGGAAACATCGGTAACTGTACCCGTGAAAGTCCATGACCATGCTCCATTATTGGGCTGCATGTACATTTCGGCTCCCACATAATCACCCGCCGGCAGGTCGGTGTCAATCATAACCCCCGTGGTAAGATTTGTTGCTTCATCTTTTTCCTTGCTAACAAATTTACTTGTGATGGCCTTTACGGGATATGAAAGATCGAGACTCGTATTTGGCCAGCGTGCCAGGTTCATCATTTGCCCGTCAACAAAAACCTGGTCGGTCATGTTTACGGAGCTCACAAAGAAATCCGTGGCCATGGGTGCCTTGTAAATATGACCCTCGTGCAGCTCCCAACCGGTAATTTCCTCCGTACCGGAGATGGTTACCCTCTCATTGTTGTAGGCTATGTAAACAATTGGATTATCAACAGTTCCGGAATTTACAGGAGTAATGGTTTCGCGGTACACTCCCTCATGAACAAAAACGGTATCGCCTGCTACAGCGACCAAAGCTGCTTTTTGTATAGTAAGAAAAGGCGCCTGAATGGTTCCCGGGTTATCATCGGAAGCTCCCGGTGTATTCTGCGCCACATGATAGTTACCTGCGTAGGATAGGGTGGAAAAAATTAACCCAACAGCAGCTATAACTGTTCGTATTTTCATCATTTTCATATCTTCAATTTTAAGATTGACAAAAAAATTAATCAAGACCAATTTTAGCAGCAGGTATGGAGTTGAATCCCTGAATAAAAGAAGATAAATCCAGCATTTCTGATTTTAATTCCCCTTCATTGTTAATAATATCAGGGCTCTCGTTTCCGGAAGCGAAGTAATTGTTTTCATACCTGGAAAAAACGGATGAATCAATATTATGCTTGCTTATGATAAATCTGTCTGCTGAAATAAAATTATTATAAAATTCATTGTTTTTTAACACGCGGGGAGTCTTTCCCTCTGTATAAGGCTTAAAATCAGCATATTTACTATTCCATTTCTTTGTTCTAATATCAATATCTTTGTACAGTCTTTTGCCCATTAAACCTTCGTAACCATATTTTTGATTGAAATTTTCAGGGGTTATCGCCATATTTGGATCTTCAATCCACAGAACATGTGACCCATCGATAAAAATATTATTGCGAATGGTATTATCACTTCCCCCGTTAATGAGGATGTCACCAAAGTCAGATTTTGAGGCCTTATAAAAAATATTTCCCTCTACAAGTGTACCGCTCGCAAAGTCGTCAAGATGGATAGCACAATTTTTAAAACCTTCCGTACCCATTTCCGAGAAGTAATTATGCCGTATTACATTCCCCCTTTCAGAGGGGTTCCTGCCAATATATATGCCCCCGTTATCATGAACATCCATTACCAGTTTTTCAAGGTGATTATTTTCAATAAGGTGTTCGTTTCCAAAAATCGCGATTCCCTGGTGCGGGGCATGATGGATATGAGAGTTTTTAATCCTATTACCTACACCATAAAGGGTCACACCAGCGCAGTAGGTCTTGTTCCAGCGATTGAAATCATACATTTCGCAATTTTCAACATAATTGTTACCTGCAGTAAGGTCGGACCTTTTGCCACCGGAGAGGATAACCGCTCCTGTTCCTGTGTTGTAGATGGAACAATTAACCAGACCGCAATTTGTTCCGGCATAGTTGTAAAAACCGGTATTTTCATACACATGTGCTTTCAAATTGCCAATGGTGCGTGATTTCAAAAAACCGGTAAATTCATGTATAGGATAATCCGCACCAGAAATTCCTTTTCCAAACATTGCCGCAACGGTGCCCAAATTTCTGAAGACACAATTATCCAAAACAATATTCTCTGAATCCTCCAAATAGACAGCCATGCCCCTGGCACACTCGAAAGTTATTCCCGAGATAATAATATTGGAAGTATGTTCCACTGCCAACAAAGGTTCTTCCAAAACCGATAAGGTTATTTTTGCACTTTCAAATCCATAAGGAGGATACAGGTAAAGTATTCCCTTTTCCCTGTCAATATAATATTCCCCCGGCATATCAATTTCTTCCGGCAGGTTATAGGCATAATAACCCACTATTTTCCCTCCCCATTCGTCTGTTGTATCGGTAGGTATCATGCCAAACATGTGCGCATGTTCCAGGGCTATAGTATTATTTGCGGTATCAATTGATGCCACACGCAGGTTATCATCAGCGAACCCGGCCATAAAGTACCCTCTCAACCATATATTTTTTGCATTGGTCCAATAATCTGGACGGTCAAAATCATAGGAGATCACACCGGGAATAGCAGAAAAATCCCCGCTGATTGCTTTGGAACAATCTTTTACTACCCCTGAGACGGGTAATCTACCTTCGTTAGGATATTTTGCAATGGTCATGGGTTCATCATCTATAAAAAGTTCCATGGGAGAAGGCAGGATGGCAATAGAAAACCCGTGTTGCCGGAAATTCCCGTAATGTTCAATTCCCAATGACTTCAGATCTACCTGTACTATTTTGTCGCGGCTTTCGCTGTCGATAATTCTTTGCAAAAATTCCCGGTCATCAACGTCTGTAAACGCATTGGGGTCAATGGTTTTACCTCCGGAAAAAATTACTTCTTCACCGGGATACGCCATGTATTTTACCGGGCAATTAACCTGTCCCCTATCTTCAGCATCCAGCTCAGCTGCTTTTGTAAAATAATAGGCACCTTTTCTGAAGTACACGTAAATGGTATCTTCATCCGGCTGGTCATTTGCCATAATTTGCTTTACCCTGTTTCTGGCTTCTTCAAAGGTGGCCAGAGGAGAAAATCTGGTACCTTTATTGTTATCATCCCCGTCAGTAGCCACGTAGATTGCGTTATTCCGATGGCTACAGGAAATGAAAGAACCAACAAGTAAAACAAAAAGTAAAAACTTTAACATTCGATACAGTTTCTGCATTCTTAAATTATTGATTAACAGGTTAATGTAAAATATATATTAATTAGAACAGTTCTTTGTCTGCAAGAATAAATATGACACGATTATTCAGTTTAAAAGAATAATATAGATTCATTTAATGTAAATATTTATTCAAGGCCCAACTGGACAAAAATCTTAGATAGGTGAGTCTACACCGACCGGACAATACTGAGAAAATTTTCTAATAACAAAAGGGAGGCAAAATGCCTCCCTTCCGTTACTTATACTAACCAGAAACAATAAACTATTCAGTCTTGATAAACTTCCTGGTGGATACCAGTTTAGTATCTTTATACAGGCTTATAAAATATAATCCCTGATTGAGATTGGAAATATCAACCCTTTTATTGCCGCTCAACAAACTGTTATAAAATTCCTTTCCTACCACGGAGTAAATTCTTACCGCGTCCACGTCACCCTGCACCTTTAACTCATTAACAGCAGGGTTGGGATAAACTCTAAAGGTATTTTTTTTATCAAGTTCTTCAACACTCACGTTCCAATCAGGATCCAGCACTTCATCGCTAAGAGTAGCAACACCGGCTTCTGAAAAATCTCCGGTCCACAGGTGTATTGTTGAGGACCAGTAATTATTGTTGGCACCAGAACCTTCTCCAATATCATTATCTCCAACGTTTACATCAAATTTAAAAGAGTGATCGGCTTCGGGCGTAATGGGATCTTCATTGTTATCATTGAACTGGCCCCAGGCCATGTAACCTTCGGTAACCCATTTTCCCTCATCTTCGTCAATAATAGTTACGGCATGATTCCGGGTAGAATCCGGAAAATAACCACCTGTAGCAGGTGAGTTGTTTAATCTAACAGGCACCTGGAAAAAGCCGTTTGGCCGGTCATCAAAAATATCAGTTCCGGTGGCTTCTCCATCTCCGAACTGGAAATAAAACTCCATGCCATCAGCCCACCAACTGTCTACAGGATAAATATCAAAATCATTGGTGCTTACCAGGAAAAATAATGCAGTATCGTTCCAGGCCATCTTAAATTCTGAAGAAAAATCATATTCATCATCCGGTGTCTTTCCCAGATAATTCGTTACTTGATGCGCGGTAGCGTTTGCCCAGGCGGTTTCATCTCCTACACCATCGATAGTAATACCCATGGGCTGCTTTTTGATCGTAATTGTTTCCTGTGCCATGAGATTACCAAAAGCAAACATGGCAAAACATAACATAAATAAAGTGTAAATTTTTTTCATAATTAATAGATTTTAGTTAGACAAATAAAAAATAAAAAAGACAAACAGGTTTATAACACCTCTTTTATACAAAACTATATAAACAACAAGAATTAGTATCAACTCATTGGCTCAAATAATATAACTATTATTTCAATTAACTATTCAACAACCTGAATTTGCCCTGTAGAAGTAGTAGTTTCCATAATTGTAGCACCCGCGTTCACATTAACAGAAACAAATGTAAATTCATAGGTTCCTGCTTTAGGATACGAGCTTTTCCCTATTCCATCATCACCAATATTTATCCCTTGATGATTAATAGTTGGGGATTCAGAATAAACACGAATGATTGTATCCTTTGAATATACAATATCGCCCGGCCAAAAGGAGTTAAAGTCCGCTTCATTATCAGCAATAACAAAAAACTCCTCATCTACCTTCACCTGATAGGGTTCCTGCATTATCACAATTCCTTCATCCGGATCGGCAATTTCAAAATGAAAATTGGCGGAAGGTTTCTCTACTTTTTCTTCACAGGCATAATTAACGAAGAGTAGAGCGACGAAGACAACTTTTAGATGTATTGATCTCATATTATTTAGTGTTTCCTGAATTAAAAGTTTTATAATTATTAAAGATGAATTTTAGTATCCGGGGTTTTGCACCAAAGCTCCATCTGTCAATTCAATTTCCCGTTTGGGTATTGGCGCGAGTAAATGTTTTGGCAAGTCAACTAAAACATCAATCCCGGATCGCGGGGCTTCAGAGGCTGCAGCAGGGGCATTGGTAGTCAGGCCATAATCCGGCCCGGGTACTGAATAGGCGGTTTCGATTATCTGTTTCAGATCATAACCGTGTGTACCATGCCATCTGGCAAGATCAAAAAAACGTTCTCCTTCACATCCCAGTTCCACCCTGCGTTCATGCCTGATAATATCTCTTAGCTCAGCCTGATCTGAAGTAGTGATATCAGCAGGAACTCCCTCAATTTTATCATTTTCATGGTCATAAGCTGCCGGAGTATTCCTGGCCCTTTCCCTGACCATGTTAAGCCATGTGAGGGCATCGGCTGCTTGTCCCACCTCATTTGCGGCTTCAGCGCCAATAAGTAATAAATCGGCGTACCTGTAGATCTTGAAATTAGTAAAGACTTTAGTGCCAGGATACCATTCATCAATAGTAGTTTTCCGGTAATAGTACCCGGTCCTGCTGGCAAAGAAGCATATTTCGTGTTTAAGTCCGTCTTCAGTCAATCCGGTGGCTGAATCACCCGGCATCCATACGGTCCAGTTCAATCTTGGATCACCCTCTTCAAATGAATTTACAAAATCCTGGGTGGGCGTATTGAATCCCCATCCCCTGTTTCCATCAATGGCCCGGAAATCCCGTGTACCAAGAGTGTAAATGTACCTTGGTCTCAATAAAGTTGCATACCAGTGATGATGTAGCTTATTTTGATCGGTATTGGGAAAGCCAATTTCGAATATAGATTCACTTGTAAATTTCGCACTTTGTTTCCAAATTTCACTGTAGTCGGAAAGAAGCTGAAATTCTCCTGATTCTATCAAAGTTTTAGCAGCGTTATAGGCAGACTGAAAATGAGCCATCTCATTAGCCTGATCCGAAGCTGCCATATACATATAAATTTTGGCCTGAAAGGCATAAGCAGTCCCCAGTGAGACCATGCCCTGGAATTCATCAGGAATTTCTTCTTTTCTTTGTAAGTGACCCGACTCAATAGCACTTTTCAGATCATCTATTGCCTGGGAATAAACATCCAGTACCGGGTCACGGGGCACGTTTTCGATAACTCCGGCCTTCAATAAAAGAGGTACATCACCAAAAGTTCTGGCCAGCATAAAATATCCCCAGGCTCTCAGCACGTGAGCCTGAGCAATTCTGTTTTGAATGGTACCTGTTGCTGTTGGATTGGCCTCAATGGCAAAATGGGCATTATCAATAACAATATTGCAATACCTTATGGACAGATAAGCCTGATTCCAAATTTCATTTAGGTTTGGATTGTCCGAAAATATTCTGAATTCATTAATATCATGGCGCTCTGTGGATTCATTGTACTCTCCCCCTGCCCATGCATCATCGCTGCGCATGCTCCCTAAAGCGGTATAACCCATGGGGAAATGCATGCCAAAAAATTCCCCATAAGCCGAGTAGGCCTGATTTAACAGGTGATTCATACCATCCACCGTTCTATAGGCACTTACATCCGTCTGAACACCCGGGGGTGTCGGTATTTCCAGAATATCTTTATCACAACTGTAGGATCCTGCTAAAAAAACAAGGACAAGAAGAATCTTACATCTTTGCACTACTGATAAAAAACTGTAATTATTCATAGTTTTTCTATAATATGTTTACTTAAAAATTAATATCTATACCAATCAGAAATGTCCTGGGCTGGGGGTAAACCGCATTGTCAATGCCAAATGCCAGAGGACTGGCATTCCAGGCAGTAGATACACCAATTTCAGGATTGTAGCCGCTATATCCGGTAATGGTCCATAAATTCTGGGCAGTAAAAAATAACCTCAATCCCGCTATTCCGCTTCCAGGCACCAGATTGGAAAAATTGTATGAAAGGGTCGCTGCCTTAATCCTGAAATAAGAACCATCTTCGATAAAATAAGAGGAGATCCTGTCATTATCATTAAAATCTCTGCCAAGCCTCGGTATATCTGTATCGGTAATGATGGTGCCGTCTTCGAGTTCCCTTCCGAAATAGTCAAGAAGATCTGTGCTCACATTTGTGTTTACCTGAAAATTATATAATGCTTCCCGTTTGACATTATTATAAACAGAGTTTCCATAGATCCCCTGACCAAGAATACTCAGATCAAAATTTTTATAATTCAGGTCGATTGAAATACCATAAGTAAAATCGGGTAAAGCATAACCCATTATTGTCTGATCATTACCATCGATTACTCCATCCTTATTTATATCTTTAAATTTTAAGTCCCCAACGCCCGTCCTTCTTTCCTGTTTGGGATGATTCTCTATTTCTTCTTCTGATTCGAATATTCCTTCATAAATCCAGCCCCAAAATGCACCTATGGGCTTTCCTTCTATCATACGCACTGGAGGTTCCGTATCCGAAGATAAGGGAGCCCCTCCTTCCATACTTATTACCTTGTTTTTTACTGTAGAAAAGTTACCGCCGATCTCATAATTAAGGGCTCCGATTTTATTTCGAAAACTCATGGTTATGTCCAGACCTTTATTATTAACTTCACCGGCATTCCCGATGTAAGGCCCATATGTTACAGCAAACATGCTCGCGAGGGGGATGTCCAGCAGGAGATCAGTGGTGGATTTGTCATAGACATCCAGGGTAGTCAAAAACCTGTTTTCCCAGAGTGACAGGTCCATACCAAGGTTAATGGTAGTGGTGGTTTCCCACCCGACATTTTGATTGGCAACCCCGTAAATAAAGGGAGCAGGATATTCGGTAACATTAGGTATGCCATAATAGACAACCTGTCCTGGCAATCCTGCATCGGGCTGATAGGCAATTGTAGTGGTATAACCGAAAGGCTGAATGTTCTGATTACCGGTTCTGCCCCATCCAGCCCTGACTTTTAATAAAGTCAGATTATCAAACTGTTCCATGAAGCTTTCTTTGTTAACTTTCCAGCCAAAGGACATGGATGGAAAAAGACCCCACCTTTTTTCTGATCCGAACCGCGATGATCCATCCTGTCTGACACTACCTGTAAAAAGATACCGGTCCTGAAAGCTGTAATTTATCCTTCCAAAGTAGGATATCAATGCCCATGGCATAGGCCTTCCGCCAAGCTGTACTATATCAGCATTGGAAGCACGTGCAGAATGGAAAAGCATATCTTCATCATTTGAGGGAAGATATGAAGAGCCTACCTCCCTATCTTTTACCTCCTCTTGTTGGGTAGCGCCGGCCAGTAAAGTAAAAACATGTTTTTCACCCAGATCAAATGCATAGGAAAGGGTTGGCTCTATGAGGTAATTATACCAGCCCTCGTGTTCAGTTGTAAGAAAAGTCTGGCTATGTTCGTCATTAGGCCCTACATTATATTCAGGCCAGACTTCTTTCCTGAACCCCCAGGATCTGTCGATACCTCCATTGAGTTTAAAAATCAACCCGCTGATGGGTTCTATCTCCAGGTAAGCATTCCCCTGTATTCTGTTGGAATTGTAATGATAAAATTTCCGCTCCAGAATTCCAACCGGATTGGAAATTGAAGAGGTTAATTCAAGGTACTCCCATTCGGTTTCCGGATTATAAACATTTTCGGTAGGATCTGCCTGAATAGCAGCAGCAATCGGACTACCTACTATGCCACCGGCTCCCAGTCCCTGTTCATTTTGTCTAACTCTAAAATAATTGGTGAGTGTAAGATTTTGACCTACTCTTAGCCATTTTTTAACCTTGTGCTCTGAATTCATCCGGAAGGAGTTTCTTTGATAGCTGGACTCCTTCACGATTCCCTCTTGTGAAAACCTGTTAAAACTTGTGTAATAATTGCTATTCTCGTTCCCGCCAGAGACACTGAATTGCGCATTATAAATCGGAGCTGTCCGAAATACTTTATCCTGCCAATCGGTTGTAGTTAAATAAGGAATGGAATCAGGATCAAAATATTCTCCGTTCACCTCATTGTACAAGCTTGCAAATTCCTGGGCATTCAATATGTCAAGTTTATTTGGTAAGCTCTGAACTCCGTAATAGGAATTAATTGTTACCCTGGGTTTTCCCGATTGCCCCTTTTTTGTAGTAATAATAACAACCCCATTTGCTCCCCGGGTTCCGTAAATTGCTGCTGCAGAAGCATCTTTTAATATCTGGATGGACTCAATATCCGAAGGATTCAAAAAATTAATTCCACTGGGATTGTCATTCTTCCCAAAGCCTGCATCTTTAATTGGCATACCATCTACGATATATAAGGGATCGGCATTGTTTGGCGTCCCCACACCCCTGATCCTCACTGAAATAGGAGATCCGGGAGAGCCAGTACTTGAAGCCACAAATACTCCCGAAGCTTTCCCCTGAAGGGCTTCTTCAGAACTCAAAATAGACCTTCGGTTAATTATCTCTGCATCGACTACTTCCACAGAACCGGTGAGGTCTTCCTTTTTCACAGTACCATATCCCACTACAACAATTTCTTCCAGTTGCTGTAAATCCGGACGTAAGCTAACATTGATCACATTTTGATTATTTACAGGGATTTCTTTTGTTAAATAACCAACAAATGAAAATACAAGCACGGCATCAGGTCCTGAAACATTCAGGGAATAATTACCATTAACATCCGTAATCGTACCTGTGGTTGTTCCTTTTTCGATAACATTTACTCCTATCAACAGATCTTCATTCTCATCCGTAACTTTACCGGATACATGGAACCTGTCCTGGCTGTAAACGTGAAAACAATAAAAAAACGCAACTACTATAATGATAATTTTTCGCATGTGTTAAAAAATTTGGGTTTACTGACCGATCTAATTGATATTTAATTTCGTAAACTTAATTAAGCTTACTTCATTTTTAAATTCCTATTTATTCAATTTATGGTTCTATTTATTCAAATGTTGACGAACTAATTAGTTACCATAAATTTTCGGCTCCCGGTTTTCGTACCTGAAATAATTTTTACATAGTAAATCCCCTCCTTAAGGCTGTCAATATTATATGAAAAAACCTGATTTCCGGGATTCCCGGATATTCTTTTTTCATCCAACATTCTTCCCTGCATGTCAAAAATGGCAATGATCATGTCCTGACTTGTATTTTCGGAGAATTTAATAAAAATTTCCTTTCGGGCAGGATTTGGAAATAAAGAATAAGCCAGTTCGTTGTTTTCGCCAGTCAACCCCTCGTTAACACTTTCTAAACCGGTAGTTTGTTCTCTGATTCTGAAAGTTTTTGATTCAACCAGCAATGAATCGATCATAACAAAAACAGTAGCATTGTTGTCTGCACTATCGGCTATGTACATACCATTTGGCTCAATTCTACCTGAACCATCAGTAAACCAGGTCATTTCAGGCTGGGGATCCATCAGGATAAAACCACTTGTATAGGCCTGGGCTGTAAAATAGACAGTATCTCTCTGATAAACATTACCTGTTTCTGCGTTAATTTTTACATTGGTAGCAACTCCTTCAGGGCCGGCCTTCCATGGGTCGGCTCCAAATTCATAAGCCCCGATGTCAGGTATATCGTTAATTATGGTGTCATTAAAAGGAGCAACATCAATTCCCTTATCAATTGCAGCAGAGGCACCTGCTTTTAAGCGAAAATCATGGTTCGCGTAATCTTCAAAAAGGGTTTCCACCTGGTTTTCACCTATATACAAGTTACTGTCCAGCACGGCGAGCTCCAGTGTAGCTTGTATCCGGTTGGATATTATATTATTCTTGTAAAACATGCCTTCACCGCTGGGATTCACATGGTTATTCTGAATACCCTGCTTACTCCACTGATCTGCAATTACCGTATTATTAAAAACCCGGATTTCACCCATGGGGCCACCATCAGAGGTGCCAACAGGGGGATTTTGTTCCACGGAATATCTGTTCATTCCTATAGGGCGGTCAACGTTATAAATGACATTATGATCAAGAAGTGCTTCTCCTCCGTAATCCGTATAGATTCCAAAGGTTATATATTTATTAGAATTGGCAATAATGTTATGATCTACCCGAACATTATCCCAGTTTCTTCCGGCACTGGCATTAATGGCACCTCCATCGTTGCTTCGGAGCATGAAATTCATAATTACATTATGGTGGATTCTGATTAAACCGAACTGTGCAGGATCGGTGCTGTACATTTTATTTATTGCAATTCCCAGATGAGGACAATTATACAACAGGTTATGAGCAACTTCCGGATCATACAAATTGGTAACTCCACCACTATTAATTGCTCCGGCTTCCGTTACCTGGTAATTCACGTCGTAAAAAGCATTATTTAATATTTTATGTCCCCTGCCAAAAGCCGAAACTGCCGAACCGGCACTGTATTTAATTTTTGAATTTTTCAGGGTATTGTTCAAACCACTAAGTATTATTCCGCATCTACCCTTCCATTGTAAGCCGTAATGACCACCCTGATTAATAAAATGCATAATATATTTACCTGAGATGCTATCGATTACATTATCATACGAGTTAACAGCCGTATTTCCTCTTAAATAATCTTTATCTGTTGTAATTGTTGCCGCAAACAGGTTTAAACCTTTTATTGTAACATGGTGCATCTGATCGCTTATGGCAGGAATAAATGCCCATATCCTTTTCTTTACCTCCACGAAATTTGGGCCAATTATAGATTCAGCTGGTTTCCCCCCATCAGGTAATCTCACGAAGAGAGAATCCCCGTTCTTCCACCATTCACCCCTGGCTAATAAAGCCTGAGGACCACCTGTAGCGTAAACTCCCTCGGGTGCAGGATTAAAGAGGTAGTATTCTGACCCCCTTTTTACTGCCCAGGGTTGATATCCACTTGCTGCACTTACGCCGGAACTGCTACCGGTTAGCTGTTCTATCTTGATATTTTTTGAAGATGAACTTATATAAGTAGCCCTGCCTGTCCAGCCATTGCCATCATGTCCATTTGAAAGATTAATCCATACCATGCCGTTTTTCCATCTCTCTTTAGGTTCATTAAAATCATTTTCGGTAATTATAATACCCTGGCCGGAATTTTCAGCGGCATCAACGTAGGCAACAGTTGGTTTAGTAACCCAGTGAGCAGATGTTTCTTTCGGCCATCGGGCCAGATGTATCATTTCACCATCAACAAATACCTGGTTTGACTGATCGTTTTCGGAAATATCCCAGGGGACAATGGCTTTGTAGACTTCCTCTCCTACATGTTCCCATGACAGAATTGGTTCAGTTCCTTTTATGGTCACTTTCTCACCCGGGTAATTCCTTATGGTTATGCTATCGGTGGTAATCTCTATCTGTTCGAGATATGTTCCTTTTCTTATCAAAATTTCATCGCCATTTACCGCTGCATCTACCGCTTGTTGAATAGACTTGTATGGTAAATCCTTGCTACCATCAGGATTTTCACCTGAAAAGTTGCTATCAACAAATAAAACTTGTGCCTTAGAAACAAATGGCATGCAGAAAATTAATAAAATGGAAAATAGTATTATTATTTTCATAGCTTGGATTATTAATTAATCAATTAATTTTTATAAAAGGATCACTTAAACTGAGAAGGTGATCCATTTTGAAAAAATTGTTAAAAACTATTTTTTCAATATAGGCGTTGTGAATTTACCTTCTGCCGATTTGATCTTGATCAGGTATAATCCGCTTTGTAAAGAAGAAACATCCATTGTACCAAATCTAACAGGATTATTAAATTCTTTAACAGCCATTTTCTTACCTGCAAGATCAACTATTTCTATGGTATGAATCCTGTACCCTTCTACCTTCAATACATCGTTGGCAGGGTTTGGATAAACATTGAACAACTTCATGAACCCGGGTGAAATTCCTACATTTGTATTAACCACAACAATGTAATCTCGGGTAAGGCCATTGGCGGCAGTTACCGTGTAAGAAACATCAGAAGTGAAGTCCTGAGCGGTAACGCCTGCAGGAGAAACGGACGCTCCGGTAGAGACTGTTATATTTGGTTTCAGCGCGGAGAGATCAGTTCCCTGTTGGATCATTACAATCACGCTATCGTTCCTTATGTCAACTGATATTTCGTCAATATCAGCAAAATCAAACGCTGTAATTTCATTTTCCCCACTGAGAATTTCGAAACTTACCTCGTTTTCTTCAGGCATGGACATTACATCACCTGTTGCATAAGAAACCAGGTAGTAAGTATAAAAACCAGGTTTTAAATCCTCAATTGTAAGCGAAGTGGCTGAGCCACCAGCAACTTCTGCCTCATAATCTACTGGATCTTTATCGCTTCCAAAAAATGAGATCACCCGATAACCTTCAGCATTACTTGATTCTTCCCAGGTAAGTTCAACATCATTTTTATCATCACCGGTTACAGTAGCGACAAAGGTTGATGGGGGATCCGGACTGGTGTAACCAGTAACAGTGGAATCAGCATTTAATTCAATGGTTCCGAAACGGAATACATCCCGGTAGAGATAGTCATAGCTCGAGTTCCAGGACATGATATCCCTGTTGGCTTCTACCGGATCATCAACATCATTTAATATAACATCTATCCCAATCATAGTACCAGCTTCCATTGCTGGGGATCTTATGGAATCCACGGGAATAAGGAATTCTACAACGTAACCCGTATCATTTGGTGTAAGAACATACTCGTAATAAGGTGGGTTGCCCCAACCGGGTTGTATCCTACCACTTTTTGCATTATCTGTTCCAAATGTGGCTACAACATTTAGCAGGCCTGGATTCAGTACATTTTTTTTGTTTTCAGGATCAAGGTAAACACTAAACCTGTCCACGATGTGGGAAGCTTCCGTGTATACAAGTGTATCGTCAGAGACCACACCAAGCAAATAGATATAATTTGTATCCCATAGCACCTTATAATACCCGCTTAAATCAGCTTCATTCTCCACGCTCCATGGCGGGTGTTTTTCAGGTTCTACAATTGTTGAAATTTCAAATTCAGGAGCTTTAGACCATAAAGCCTCTATTGCCCCATCTATAGCTATCATAGGAGGTAATGCTTCCATACGATTTTTTATGGTATTACTACTATTATAACCATCATCTGCAATTGCTTCATCATCATTAAAGGTGTTCTGTGCAAAAACTTCATTACCTGCAAAAGGTAAGAATAACAAAACTATAAGTGCTAAAGACAATAAATTAATCTTCTTCATATATTTAAAATTAGTAATAAAAAAAGAAGCCAGTTCTAAGCTGGCTTCTTATATTAACAAGATTCAATGATTATTTTTTAATAATCTCGCGAGTAACTACCACATCATTCGTTCTGATGGTAACAATATACATTCCGCTCGATAAATCGGAAATGTTTATTGTAGCAGTAGAAACAGCGGTTCTGAATTCTTCCAGGGAGATTATTCTACCTGCAAGATCACTTACCTGGATTTTACTGATCTGTTCACCTTCAATATTTAACAATTCTCCAGCCGGATTGGGATAAAGTCTAAGCTTCCTGTCCAGGTGATCAGCAACATCAATAATAACAATTTCAAATTCAAACCAAACGGGTACTGAACGCACATCACCTGTTGAGTAGGCCATGACAGCATATGTATACAGACCTTCGCTCAAATTTTCAAAAGTATATGAATTTGAAGTTGATCCTGTTATTGTGGTTACATAGTTAATAGTAGTACCATCCCCAGCACTGCCCAGGTTACTGACAATATAGTAACCATCAACACCTGGAATACTATCCCATGTAACAGTTGCATTCACCTCATTAGTGATTTCCACATTAACATTTTTTATGGAATCTGGACTCCTGTAACCAACCACATTACCATTAGCAACCAATTCAAGGGTACCATATCCATATGGTGCCTCGAATTGTTGATCAAGCGGGAAGTTCCATGACAGCAGATCCCTGTTGGGTGTTACGGCATCATCCACGTCATTGAGCAATACATCCCATCCTATCATCTTACCAACTTCTAACATGTCGATACGGACTGAATCAGCAGGTATTTTAAATTCAGCGATATAACCGAAATCCTTCTCGTTAACCACGAATTCATAGTATGGAGGATTGCCCCATCCTGGTCTCTCATAGCCCGAAAGGTCAGTTACACCATACTTGGCAACTACACTAATCACACCGGGATCTGCTTGATCTTTCAGGTTGTTTGGATCAATTGCCATACTCACGTTATCGGTGTTGTGTCCACCGGCATTAATCAAGGTATCATCTTTGATTACTGCCAAAGCGTAAAGGTAATCTTCATCCCATCTAACTTTATAGTACCCGCTCAAATCATCTGCATCAGTTACATTATGTGGAGCAAGGTTATCAGGTGTAACAGGTTTATTGATCCATAATGCAGGTGCAGTTGACCATATTGGATCAATTTCACCATCCAATGCAATATCAACATATTCTTTCAAGGTTACCATACCCACGTTTTGTGACCAGTCAGCATTAAACAAGTGTGCTTGTGATGACCAGTAAATTGATGTACGTGTATGGTCTGCACCTTCATTGTCATTGTCCTGAACGTGTACATCCATTTCAAATGAATCGCCCAATCCTGGATTTACTACAGTAGAATCACCATCGGTAAAGATATCCCATGGCAATGCTGCTTCTAACTGGTAACCATCAGGAGTACGTGCAACAGCGTATTGTACTTTTTCCCAACGATCCCCGGCAGTCATACAAGCTGTACCACCAGATTTTGTTATTGTTGGAACTCTTAGCGGAACTTGGTGATATCCTTGCCTACATTGGCTCCAAATATTAGATGCACCTTCTTCGATCGCGCTATCACCAAAGTGGAAATAAAGCTCAACGGCATCATCAGACCATTTGCCTTGGCCGTACACCTTGTCATCAACTACTTTCAGGAAGACAAATATAGCGGTATCGTTCCAGGCAGCTTTCCATTTTGGCATGAGATCTGCTTCACTTTCCGGTTTGTCTAATCTCCAGCCATCCCTTTGCAATGCTGTAAATTCATTGAACATGATCGGGTCATCTGACCAGAAATCATAATCAAGACCATCTATATTGATTTCAGCAGTTGTTGGAATATGCATTAAGGTAGCAGCTTGTTTTTCAGGAACCTCCAGAGATTCTGAAGACAATGTTACCTGTCCAACTCCTTGTGACCAATCAGCATTGAACAAGTGTGCCCTTGATGACCAGTACCAATTGGTACGAGCATGTTGATGAATACTTGTATCCTGATCATTATCTTGTGCCATTATATCCATTTCGAATGTATCACCAGCTTCTAAATCAATTGCTGTTGAATCCCCGCCAGTGAAAATTGACCACGGTAAAGAAGCTTCTAGCACGTACCCTTCTGTTGTTGTAGAAACAGCATAAGTTACTTTTTCCCAACGTTCGCCGGCAGTCATACAACTTGTACCTCCTGCATAAATAACAGAATCAACTTTCAAAGGAACCTGATGATAACCTCTTCTGCATTGGCTCCATATATTGGATGCACCTTCTTCAATGGCGCTGTCACCAAAATGGAAATAAAGCTCAATGGCATCATCGGACCAGGTGTTTTCCCTGACGATTTTATCATCCTTGACTTCAACCAGCACGAACAATGCGGTATCATTCCAAGCCGCTTTCCAGGCAGGCATGAAATCGGCCTCGCTTTCCGGGGTAATAAGGTTCCAACCCACTTCGTGCAATGAATTAAATTCATTTGCTTCAAAAGATGGGTCATTCCATAGATCACCCATTTTACCATCTATGGTGATTTCGGTACCTGCTGGTACTTTCTTGATGGTTTCGGTGTATGATTTTGGCAATGGAATGCTTTCATCAGACAAGGTTACCTGTCCAACACCTTGCGACCAGTCGGCATTAAACAAATGTGCCCTGGATGACCAGTACCAGTTTGTACGTGCATGTTGATGAATACTTGTATCCTGATCATTGTCTTGGGCCATCAGATCCATCTCGAACATATCACCAGCTTCCATATCTACTACAGTAGAATCTCCACCAGTAAATACTTCCCATGGCAATGATGCTTCAAGAATATATCCTTCAGTAGTTTTCGTTACAGCATAGGTAACTTTATCCCAGCGTTCGCCATCAGTCATACAAGATGTACCACCACCATAAATAACAGAATCAACTTTCAAAGGAACCTGATGATAACCTTTTCTACATTGGCTCCATATGTTGGATGCACCTTCTTCAATGGCGCTGTCACCAAAATGGAAATAAAGCTCGATGGCATCATCGGACCAGGTGTTTTCCCTGACGATTTTATCATCCTTGACTTCAACCAGCACGAACAATGCGGTATCATTCCAAGCCGCTTTCCAGGTAGGCATGAAATCGGCCTCGCTTTCCGGGGTAATAAGATTCCAACCCACTTTGTGCAGGGAATGAAATTGGTTAGAGCTAAAAGCAGGATTGCTCCAAATATCACCTGTTTGTCCATCAATGGTAATTTCAGTTCCAGCAGGAACCTTCATGATGGTTTCTGTTTGAGGGGCTGGTACCTGTGCTTCCTGCGCGGATAAAGTAGCCATACCTACAGTGTCCCAGTCTGCATTAAACAGGTGCCTGTTAGATACCCAATACATCATGGTCCGTTCGTTGGCATCGCCTGCAACAACTGTATCCTGGTCATTGTCCTGAGCAAGAATGTCCATTTCAAAAGTAAATCCTGCAGCAGGATCAATGGGTAAGCTATCCCCTTTTGTAAACACATCCCAAGGAAGACTTGCTTCAAGAATATATCCTTGAGGTGTATTCGTGAAGTTATAGACAATATTGTCCCAGGCCGGTCCGGCAGTAAAACATCCTGTACCGCCTTCAGTTACTAAGGTATCCACTTGCAAAGGCACTTGCCAGAAACCATTGTTACATTGCGACCAAATGTTGGATGCTCCTTCTGAAATGCTGCTGTCACCAAAGTGCAGGTATATTTCTATCCTGTCCATGGCCCACATGGCATTTTCCCTGTGCCATACAGTTTGGTCTTTTGCTTCAATCATCACAATTAGAGCAGTGTCAGTCCACAATGCTTTCCATGTCGGCATGAAATCAGCGTCATTCTCAGGCGCTACTAATCCTGGTCCTTCTAACAAGGAACCAAATTTGTGTGCATTTACCCCATCAGACATCCACACGCCGTCAATTTTACCATCTATGGCAACAGATTCAGAAGCTGGCACTTTTAAAATAGTGGCACTTTCGAATGAAGGGGCGTCATCGCCTAAGGTAATGGTACCCCAGGTACTTGGATTGTTCCAAGCGTGATCAGGATTAGAATGCATACGGGAATTGGTGCTTGCATCCGTATCATCCTCATCGGTTAGTTGGGCGGCAAATCCAATTACTGTACCGGGAGTGAAATCCTCAGCGCTTAAATCTGCATCAACATGTGTTAACACGCTCCATGGAATACCAATTTCCAAGATATAACCTGTTTCAGTTTCCTTTTCCACCCTCTTCATGTTAAACCCTTCAACCCATCCTCTTTGATGGTTAAAAGCTGAGGTTGAACCAGGACTATTAGGCACGGTAGGCATTGTTCCAAGGCCATTTGGCCACCCTGATTTTCCAGGAACTACCTCAACCCCACGAGGGAGTCTGATTTGCCAATAGCTCACATTTTTTGAATAATCCGGGATGCTTGTGGCCTTTGAATTATCCATGTCTAAAAACAATTCAAGGTTATCAACTGCCCAGATATCCAGGGTATTACCATCCTTATAGATAATAGCCTCATCATCAGCAACATCAAAAATGAAATAGAGATGATTTTCGTCATAAGCTACCTTGTAGTAAGCGGTAAAATCATTTTCGCCTGAAATTTGGGTTCCATCAGTCGAAAGACCCAGGCTATGGCTGGGAACATTCGCCCAATCCGATAAATCACCATCCACTGTAATTGATTTGGAAGGGGCGGTAACATCAGGCTCGTAAGTCTGGGCATTTATAGATGGACTGAATAGTACCATACAAATAAATGCCAAAAAAATAGTCAAAAAATTACTTTTCATAAGCTTTAAAATTTAGTTAGACAATAGTAAAAGAATAATTTTCTTTGAGTTTCATTATAAAATTGGGAGTTATTTAATTGGTTAATATTTTGCATTTTGTAAATGTCTTTTCTTACAAGTATAAAATTCATGTTTTCAATCGAAACCTTATTGAATTATTCATTCAAATACTGGTACAAGAGATTCATTATAAACAAAATCCTTAATGCACAGTATTCTATCTTGTGAATAAGTATTTATAACTGCGGCAATTTCAGAGTATCTATGTTGTTGCGAAATCCTTGTAATAAAATACTATAACGTCGGCTTCCCCTGTTTGACATCGGCCCGAAACTTTCCGCAATGATATAATAGAGCGTAGAATATTTTTTCCCGTGAATTCAGGAACTATACAAAATAAAATTTGTATATTTCATCATTCAATTACCATACGAACTACTAACTTTCATTTTTTTATGAAAAGTTTAAGTTATATTATATTTTTCCTTATTACACTTCATGGGCTGTATGGCCAACAATATGAATTAAAATCTATTGAAACCGGACCCGATGTCAAGACGGACCATTTCATCTGCTTTTACAAGGACAAATTGGGTTTTATGTGGTTCGGCACCAACAATGGATTATACAGGTACAATGGAGTTTCATATGACCAGTTTTTTCATGTCCCCGGCGATACCAATAGCATATCCAATAATCAAATCCAAACGATAGTTGAAGATTCCAGCGGGACGCTATGGATCGGGACGGGTTCTGGTTTAAACAGGTTTGATAGAATGACCGAAAAATTTACATGGTTTTTTCATTCGGAAGAAGATTCTACAAGCATTAGCCACAATAGGATAAAGGACTTAATTTTACTGTCGGATGGCACCCTGTTTATTGCTACACGTCGAGGGCTAAACGAACTAAAAACCGAAAAAGACGGCAAAATCACATTCGTCCGTTATTTTCCATACAGAAACGATACTACCTCCACCAGCGAGTGGTCATTTGAAACCATGTATGAAGATCAAAATGAAAAATTTTGGCTTGGTACCTGGGGGGGAGGAATTATAGAGTTTATAAGGGAAAACCGTTCTTTCAGGCACTATCACCCACCTTATCCTGTAAAATCAATCAACGATCATTCCATTGTATCTATTGAGGGAAAAAACGATAGTATCCTTTGGGCTTCTTCCTATAATGGCATAATCTATACCTTTAATACCCGTTTACGACGTTTTACCGTGAACCCTTTTAAACACCCCTTTTTTAAATCATTAATTGATGAAAGTGCATCGATAAATACCCTGAAAAAAGACAAACAAGGAAGGTTATGGGTTGGGGCCTCCAGCAGACTATTTGTTTACAATCCGGAAACAAGGAAGGTGGAATATGACGGTTCACTCATAAACCCGTCAACACCGAATAAATTTAAAGACCAGATAATAACCATTTTTGAAGATGACCAGGATCTGATATGGATTGGATATTCCGGAAACGGAATTGAAGTCTATGATCTTCAGAATGATAAATTCAGTAAATATAAACATTCCCTGGATACCCCGGGTAAGTTCCGCGACTATATAACTGACATCAGGACAGATAACTACGGCAATATCTGGTTGCCTACATGGGGCGATGGTTTACTAAAGGCAGCACCTGATGGTAAGATAATAAAACGCTTCTTTTTTTCAGACTTAACTTCTTCATCGTCCAGCAACATCATCACCGCAATAGAGCTTGATATCCTGGGGAAAATATGGGCCACTACAGCTTATGGTTTATTCCGTTTCGATCCGGTTACCGAAAAAGTGACCCACATGATGATGCATGACCCTGAAGATCCTAATTCTTTTACAGACAATCACTTTTTCAAGCTCTACAGGGATAATAATGGTCTCATCTGGGTAATTTCACAGGAAAGTATACGATTGCTTGATCCGGTTAATTTTAAGATAAAAAAATCCCCAATCAGCCGAAACCTTAGCCTGAAAAAAATTGTTTGTATGTTAAAAGATCAAAATGATAATTATTGGTTTGGTACTTCGGCGGGTCTTGTCAAATACGATGTAAGAAAGGAAAGGCATATCTATCATTATAATGACCCCGGTAATCCAAATACTTTGTGCTCGAATGATATCAGACATCTTTTTGAAGATTCAAGAGGAAATATCTGGATAGGGACAAATAATGGTGTTAGTAAATATGATCCAAAGAAAGATATCTATGAAAATTTTTATAAAACCCCGGAGCTTTCCATCAAGACAATAAACAGCATTACTGAGGACTTGAAAGGTCGAATATGGATTTTAACCTATAGCGATCTGACTGTATATGACCCCACCGATAGTTCATTGATAACCTACACCCAGGAAGACGGGTTATCATCCAAAATACACAGGATCGGCAGGGACAAATATGGTAACATTCAAATATGTGATGAAAAGGGATTTTACCAAATTCATCCCGACAGCATTTATTCTAATGAACAAATACCACCGGTGTATATTACGAATTTATATCTTTCGGGGGAACAGGTTCAGGTGAACCAGCCTCCCTTATCAGGAAAATCGCCATTATTTAAGAAACAAATCACCCTTAAATATTCACAAAACAATTTCGGGTTTTCTTTTCATTCACTTAATTATAAGAATCCCGAAAAAAACCATTATGAGTACAAGCTTGATGGTTATCACGATTCATGGATATCCAACGGAACTTCTAATGAAGTTTCATTTATGAATTTAGCACCCGGACGATATACGTTTTTGGTTAAGGGATCCAACAATGATATAATATGGAATGAAAATCCGGCAAGAATGGAAATACGAATTTTGCCGCCTGCATGGCTCACCTGGTGGGCATATTCCATTTACAGCTTACTTATTGCCCTGACGATATTTTCTTACCGCCGGTACACTATTCTAAGAGAAAGGGAACGAAACCAGATCAAGATGGAAGAAATGAAGCTTGGATTTTTCATTAACATATCACATGAGCTTCGTACACCTTTGACATTAATAACCGGACCTCTTGAGCGTATACTTCAACAAGAAAACAATCCTGAAAGAATAGACAAACTAAAGCTTGTGTACCGGAATGCCAGCAGGTTACAACATCTTATAAATCAATTATTAGATATCCGAAAGATTGACGTAGGCAAGCTGAGACCCATTATCTATTATTCGGATTTTAACAAATACATGAATACAATTCTTCAGTCATTTATTTCCTATGCTGAAGATAATAAAATGAACATAAATATACACTCGAATCTTAGTGATAACAACCTATGGTTTGACCCGGATATTCTTGAAAAGATCATATCAAATCTTTTGATTAACGCATTCAAGTATAACTCACAAAACGGTGATATATGGATTAATGTAAAAGATTATCCGCCCGGGTTATCACAGCAGGAATTCCATGTTCTTTCCAAAAATATGCACCGAATAAAAAGTAACCAGAAAATACTGCCAAAGGCAAGGTATTTTTCATTCGAGGTAGCAGATTCCGGTGAAGGGCTAGATCCACAGGAAATGAATAAAATATTCAACCGGTTTTATCAGAACAATGCTATTAAAAGGAATTCGTCCATTAGCTCGGGTATTGGTCTTTCGCTGGTTAAAGACCTTGTTGATCGCATTCACGGCTTTGTTTTCGTGCAAAGTGAGGCTAAACTTGGCACCCGGTTTCTTTTATTATTGCCTGCTTGTAAAAATGCATTTCCAGGTGCATATATTCATAATCAACAAGAGGAAATTGAATTTTATTCCAAAGATTACACTAATATTCTGTCAAGTGATCTCCATATGCATAACAAAACCATAGAGAAGGATGATGACCTACCCAACGATAAAAATCGAACTTCCATCCTCATCGTTGATGACAACCCTGAATTATTGGATTTTATTAAGGACATTCTTTCTCCTATGTATAAAGTAAAAACTGCACCTGATGGGGAAATAGGAATGAAAAAAGCCCTCAACAACAAAATTGATCTTATTATCTCCGACATAATGATGCCTGTGATGGATGGTCTGGAGTTTTGCTGTAAATTAAAAAATGATATACGTACCAGTCATATTCCGGTTATATTATTAACTGCCAAAAAAACATTTGAAAGCGAAATGGAGGGCCTTGATACAGGTGCTGATGACTATATCACGAAACCGTTCCACCCGGATTTACTTTTAAAACGGGTTCGAAACATTATTAAAAACAGGGAAAAAATTTGGAATAAGATTTCTTCCGATACCGATATTTTGCCTCAGGGCCTTGAACTTACCACTAAAGATGAAGATTTCCTGAAAAAAGCCGTCAGCATCATAGAGGAAAATTTATCGAATTCTGATTTTAGTCAGGAAAAATTTTGTCGTGAAATAGGAATGAGCAAGGCCAGTCTCTACCGCAAAATAAACAGTCTTACCAACCAATCGATCAATGAATTTGTAAGAAATGTCAGACTGAAAAAAGCGGCTGAAATCCTCCGTTGTGGCAAACAAATCCATATCGCCGAGTTGGCTTACCAGGTAGGCTTTTCCGAACCGAGCTATTTCACGAAAAAATTCCGTGAGTATTTTAGCTTTACACCAAAAGAATACAATAACAAGTACATCAAAAGTGAGGTATTGAGAACAGACTCCGATTTTGATGAATGAGGTTTGAGCACAGTTCGAAAAGTGTATTTTTCTCTCTTCGCCATTTTTTAATTTCTTTTTCCCTTCTGATGGCATCATTTATATTATCGAAGATTTCGTAATATATCAGATACTTACATCTATACTTTTATTTTATATCTCTTTATGACGAAAACATCAAAATCTCAGCGTATATAATTTGTAAAAATGAAAAAAAACCAATCTTTTCATCTCACAATTTTCGTTTATGATAAGAGCAAAAAAACAAGAAAACTGATCATGGCCAGCAATAGGATCTCAAGCACCACAGGCAACAGTTTGTTATACCATCTGGCATCTTGATCAATATTGAATATTTGTTTTAAAAAATCTTTCATTATTCACCAGCTATTAACCAGAGAAAAAAGTATACCAGCCTGTAAGTTCTTAGCTATTAGCCCGAACCAACATGGTTAATAAAGTTCCGACGAATCTTTTGATAAAACTGGTATCATCAATTCAAATATTGATACTATTTTCTCGACTTTACCTGCTATATGACATTGATATCTATAAAAATTGTTTCTTCCGGACTGTTCTCATCTTCTGTAGCTTTTTACGATATGGAAGATAGAGGACGAATTTATTAATTGTGCCATTCTCTTCAATCCGGTTTTTCTGACAGGCTTTAAAAGCAGACCAAACACACATGAATTTTACCACATTTTATCTCCCCTTTTCAAAACTTAATCACTCCGATTTCGTTCAAAGAGAAGTTAATGTTTTTGTCTTTCTGAAAATATTCCATTCTATTTGAACGTTATTCAAATATCATGATCAAAACCTGCCCTATATACCTTGTTATACTGGTATTGATAATAACACCCCGTTTATTAACAGCACAAACAGTTGCCAAACCGAATTCGGACCAGAATAATATACCACTAACAAGAATTCTTTTCGTTTTCGATGCATCTCAGAGCATGTCGGGAACCTGGGAAAGTGATGAGAAGATAAATATCGCGCGAAACATTCTCGTTGATATTGTTGATAGCCTGGAAAATATAGAGCATGTGCAAATGGCGTTGAGAGTATACGGACATCAAAGCCCTGTACCTCCTCAGGACTGCAGCGACACCAAGCTGGAAGTGCCTTTTTCACCAAACAGCGCTTCCCGGATCCGGCAAAAATTAAGGTTTATAACACCCAAAGGGACCACTCCCATAGCAAGTTCACTGGAAAAGTCGGTGAATGATTTTCCACCCTGTGAAAATTGCAGGAATATAATCGTCTTGATAACCGATGGGATCGAAGCATGTGATGGCGACCCCTGCGAAGTTTCAACCGAGCTGCAAACCAAAGGGATAGTCCTGAAACCTTTTGTTATCGGCATCGGTCTTGACCCCGGATTCAGAGAAACATTCGATTGCGTGGGATATTATTACAATGCGCTTGAAGAAGATAAATTTAAACAAACACTGGGATTTGTAATCAACCAGGTATTGAATTCTACAACAGCCCAGGTTAATCTTCTGGATGAAAATGGCCTGCCTACAGAAACCAATGTAAACATGACTTTCTATGACCTATATTCCGGAAAAATCATGTACAATTACATGCACACCATGAATCATAAAGGAAATCCGGACACCCTCGAACTGGACCACCTTATGACCTACCGGCTAAAGGTTCACACCATCCCACCTGTTGAAGTGGATTCGATTTCCATAACTCCCGGAAAACATACCATAATCGGAGTGGATGCTCCCCAGGGATACTTGAAAATTTCAACAGCGAGAGGAAATATATATGAAGGATTACCGGTTATTATCAGGCAGGATGATAGCATGAAAACCCTCCATAATCAAGCAGTGGGGCAGATAGAAAAATATATAATCGGTAAATATGATGTTGAAATACCCACCATCCCAAGGATATATATCAATGATATTGAAATATTACAAAGCCACACAACAATCCTTGAAATTCCTGAGCCCGGTACCCTTACTTTTAATGCTAAATTTCCCGGCCATGGCAGCCTCTATGTTTTAAGGGGCAATGACCAGGAATTTTTAATGAACCTCAATTCCACCCTAAGGCAACAGGCTTATTATATGCAACCCGGATATTACAGGGTAACATTCAGAAATGGAAAAGTCAAAAAAACGCTAAAAACAAATGTCATAGAGTTTGAGGTTAATTCCGGCGAATCCACTGTGATTGATCTATTTTAATCCTTTATGGAAAAACAAGTTTAAAACATGAACCTTTCCCCGGTTCTGAATCAAAATAAATGCTGCCTTCATGCCAGTGCATGATCTGACGACTCAGGCTCAATCCTATCCCGGAACCTTTTTCCCTGGTTGAAAAAAATGGAACAAAAATATCATTTCTGTGCTCCTGCAATACTCCGACTCCATTATCTTCAACAGCAACAATCTTTGAACTGCCGGATGTGGATACATAAAATTTTATCTTTTTATCCTTTTCATTTTCAAGTGCCTCTATTGAATTGCGAATCAGGTTAATCAATACTCTCATGATCATTTCTCTATCTGCCTGAATTTCCTCCTTTCCTGCAAGATTTTCAATTTCACATTGAATACCTTCATTTTTAAACTCATTATTAAACAACTTCATGCATTCAAAAACCAGAGTTTCTAAAATAACAGGCTCTAATTCAAGTTTCCTGGTCCTTGTCAGTTTTTTATAATCTGAGATGAACTTCATCAGATCCCGACTTCTGTCATAAATGGTGCGCGCACTCAGTATTACATCTTCAAGATCTGTATTTATTCCATTCTTATCAATTTCTTCAAGTTCTTTAACCATCGCTTCGCTTAATGAATTTACCGGTGTTACCGTATTCATAATCTCATGCGTTAATACCCTTATCAGCTTGTACCAGGAGTCTATTTCTTTTGCATCCAGTTCTGCATGGATATCCTGCAGGGAAATAAGTTGATATTCCTGACTTCTCAGTATAAAAACCGACTTTCGGACTGCAAAATGCACCACCCTTCCTTTAACACTTTTTTCATACAATTTCTTTTCTCCAGGCTTCCCACCTCTTATGAATTCGGTAAGCTTTCCATGGGCATTCTCAAGATCATTGATCGTTCTGATTCTTGAAAATAAATTTATAGCTGCCTGGTTCTGCAACATTATCTCCATTTTCCGGTTAAACAGAATAATTGATGTATCAATATGATCAACCAGCATTTGAAAGTATAGATTCTGCATTTCTTCCTTCTGTTTTGCATCCTGAATATCATTCATCAACTCTCCCAGCGCATTTCGTAATGACCGAAATATTTTACCCGATCTCTCAGGATTATAATTAAGAGAAAGGTCGCCGTTCCTGAGAGCGCTCACAAAATGCTCCACTTCACGATTAATTCTGTTAACAAATCTGAACAATTCCAAAATCCCCAAAATCACAAAGATGCTGAAAACTGTTATGGTGACATAGTTTTGTTCTCCGGTCCATGCCATCACCAGGATCAGGAGTAACAGGAATATCACTGCTATTCTTAAGATTATTTTCAACTGAAAGTTTCTATATTCCATATTTTTTTATTTTCCTGTAAAGTGTGGAACGCCCCATACCTAAATCCTCAGCTGCCCTGGTGTAATTATTTTTGTGTTTCTCCAATGCACGACGAATAGCATGCTCTTCAAGATCATTAACATTAATAGTCAAAGGAGCTGCCTGTACAACCTCCTTTAGAGGAAAATCTGAAGGATCAAGCTTATCATCATCTGATAAAATGACTGCACGCTCTATGATGTGAATTAATTCCCTGATATTACCCGGCCATTGATATTCAAATAATTTTGCATATGCTAAGGGAGTTATCTCGCTGACCTTTTTCTGATATTTTCTCGAATAATACTTGAGATAATGATTCGCAATCAATGGAATATCTTCCATCCTGTCTCTGAGCGGAGGTAAAAGAATCTCAACGGTATTAATCCTGTAAAATAAGTCTTCCCGAAAGAGTCCGTTCTTAATCCGTTCATGAATATTTGCATTGGTTGCGGATACAAACCTTATATCCACATCCAGCATTGTTTTACTTCCCAGGGGTGTGATCTTACGATTTTGCAGGACAGACAAAAGTTTTTGCTGCAGTATTGTAGGAACATTGGCTATTTCGTCGAGAAACAAAGTTCCTTTATCCGCCATTTCAAACCATCCTTGCCGGTCGGCTCTTGCGTCAGTGAATGCACCTTTAACATGTCCGAAAAGCTCACTCTCAAATAAACTTTCTGAAATGCTGCCAAGGTCAACAGGAACAAATACCCTTTGATTTCTTTTTGACAGACGATGAATTTGCCTGGCAAACAACTCTTTCCCGGTTCCGTTTTCGCCCAGAATCAAAACATTTGCATCTGTAGGACCCACTTTCTTTATCATTTCAAGTATTTCCCTTATCGGTGGTGAATGTCCAATAATAGGAGGAAAATGTTCATCCTCTCTGTTCATAATGAATCTCTCCCGGTCGCTCATTTTCCTTATCTTATTTTTTGAGCTTTTTAAATCTGCAGCATTCTTAACCGAGGTGATCATACGCTCGTTTTCCCAGGGTTTGGAAATAAAATCCGATGCACCGGTTTTCATAGCTTCTACAGCAATGTTAATATCCCCATAGGCAGTAATAGTAATAATAAATACCTCAGGATCAATTTCTCTGAATCTTTTCAACCATTGAAGACCCTCCTTTCCTGACCGTGACCCCGGTTTAAAATTCATATCCAACAGTATAATGTCATACTGACCCGCCTGTAGATTATTATAAATATTTTGAGGATCTCCCGAAATATAGATATTCCGGAACTCCCTTTTCAAAACCATACGGGTTGTGGTAAGAATTGCCGGATCATCGTCAATGATCAATATTTTTTCTTTTCTTTTTTCCATAATGAAAAACTATATTGCAATATAAAAATAATTGTATCATTTTAAAACATAATTGTATCATTTTGACACAATAAAATAGGTGATTCACTTTTATGGGTCATCTGTTAGATGCTGCTTATCAGGATCCTAATCGAATTGGTATCAGATTTGAACCCCATGTAAATAAAAAAGCTATGATCAAAAATTACCTTAAAACGGCGATACGTAACTTTACAAAAGATATTCGGTTTTCCCTCATCAACCTTATCGGCTTTTCCCTGGGACTTTTCAGTTTCCTTGTAATTATTTTCTATGTAAAGCATGAATCCAGTTATGACCTTTTCCATGAAAATTCAGAAAACATTTATCGTATGGGCTGGAATATGAAATCTCCTGAGGGGATCGACAAATACTCTGTGACTACTGCCGGCCCCGCCCCTGATATTTATGAAAATTTTCCTTCTGTTAAAGCATTCTGCAGATTAAGTTATGGCAGGGAAGGTTTTTTCAGCTATGATAAACGTGATTTCAAAGTCGAGAATTTTTTCTATGCAGACTCCGGTTTTTTTGACATTTTCAGCTATAAGCTTTTACAGGGAAATCCTCGAACCTGCCTGAGAGATCCATTTTCTGTTGTACTGTCCAAATCAACTGCTGAATCAATATTTGGGAATGAGGATCCGGTGGGGAAGATCATCAAATGGGATAATCAGCATGATTTCCTGATAACCGGTGTGATTGAAGATCCACCTGCCGATTCACACCTAAAATACTCCGCCCTGGCTTCTTTCTCAACCTTATATACTTTTAATAATGTCTATCTTGACTGGGATGGCGGGGTTGCCTACTTCAACTATTTTCTTTTTGAAAGAAACTCATCCCCGGCCGACCTGAGAGAAAAACTTGATGAACTCCATTATGATAATATAAATTACAAATATGAACAAGGAGGCTGGAAGGTGATCCCACGATTTGAAAAGTTCACTGACATTCACCTTTATTCTGAAGGTGAAGGTAATATTGCTCCCCGGGGCAATCCTGAAAAAAATAAATTATTCCTCCTTGTGGCCATAATCATTCTGATCCTGGCCTGTGTCAATTTCATGAACCTTTCCAGTGCCAGGTATTCAGCAAGATCAGAAGAAGTTGCCATAAGAAAGGTCTTTGGAGCGACAAGACCCAAACTGATACGTCAATTTTTAGGTGAATCCATTCTCATTGTCAGTCTTGCAACAGTAATTGCTCTAATTTTACTCGAAGCAGCCTTACCCTATATCCAGAACCTGAGTAAAACGGAATTCAGCATATACTCCAATAAGAATCTCATCATTCTTGCCTCAATCCCATTGATCATTTTAGTCACAGGTGTATTAGCCGGAAGTTATCCCGCCCTGTTTCTTTCTTCATTCAAGCCTGCAAGTATTTTTCGTAAAAGCTTAGGTGTAAATAAAAGAGGTCTCTCTTTCAGAAATATACTTGTCATTTTCCAATTTTCCGTCAGCATTTCATTGATAATATGCACTTTTATTGTCCTGAATCAAATGCAGTTTATGATGAGTAAAGATCTTGGTTTTGATAAAGAGAACATGATTGCCCTCCAGGTCACCAGTGATGAATTCAGAAATAAACATGCTCTTGTTCAGGACGAAATATCAAGGATAAAGGATGTTATTTCCACTGCGGCAACAGCATATTTCCCGGGAATTGAAAATGCTTCTGAGGGTTACCGACCTGAAGGACAGGAAAAATCAATATTGATCAACAGAATTGCCATTGATCATAATTATCTTTCCACAATGGGACTGAAGATCAAAGAAGGACGTGCCTTTTCAAAGGACTTTCCAACAGATAGTTCAGCATTCATGGTGAATGAATCCTTTGTAAGAAGATTCGGGTGGGATGAACCCATAGGGAAGTTCATAAGCAGGGACGGGAAACATAAGATCATAGGGGTGGTTCAGGATTTTCACTACTCAAGTATGCATTCTCCTATCTCTCCTTTAATACTAAACCTGGTTCCTTATTATGGTTTCAGCTATATTATTGTGAAATTTAAAACTGATAATTTACCTGAACTTATTAGTCAGATTAAAGATACCTGGAAAAACATCGATCCAGATGAGCCTTTTAACTATGAATTTATTGATGACCACCTTCGCAATGTGTATGAAAAAGAAATAAAATTCAGTCAGATATTTCTCATCTTCACTATCCTTGCAACTATACTGGCTTCTCTCGGTTTATTCGGCCTGGCAGCTTTTGAAGCAGAAAAACGTAAACAGGAAATAGGGATACGGAAAATCCTGGGTTCAACAGTTACAGGGGTAACTAGCTTTCTTGTAAGTAATTTCCTGAAGCTTGTTTTAATCAGTAATCTAATTGCCTGGCCGGTTGCTTATTTTTTAATGAAAAGATGGCTGGAAAACTTTGAATTCAGAACCTCTCTAAATCCACTTGCCTTTATTTTCGCAACTGCACTGTCATTGTTGATTGCAATTATCACAGTCTGGTCAAGATCTTACAGAATTGCCAATATGAACCCGGCAGATACGATAAGGGTTGAATAATAGACCATGGACCACAGAACATAGAGAATGGAATATGGGGAAGAGGCAGGCAGGATAATATATTATTATTCGATAGATTTTCCATATTCCCTTAAAAAGTCTACCGTATTATTAATGTCTTCATACATCACCTTATCATTGGTAATAAAACTTACATTTTCGCGATATGACTTTACCATGCTTTCGAGAAAAGGAGATGTTTTTACGGGTTTCCTGAATTCAACTGCCTGGGCAGCATTATAAAGCTCAATTGCCAGTATTCTTTCCAGGTTCTCCATTACCTTGTAGGCTTTTACTGCTGCATTGGCTCCCATACTGACATGATCTTCCTGTCCCTGGGAGGATTCAATACTATCAACTGATGAAGGAGTACATAGCTGTTTATTATGACTAACCATAGAAGCTGCCGTGTATTGCGGGATCATAAAGCCGGAGTTCAGCCCGGGATTCGCAACAAGGAAGGGGGGCAGTCCCCGGTGTCCGTTCAATAGCTGGTAGGTCCTTCTCTCGGAAATGTTTCCCAGTTCAGCCATAGCTATTGCCAGGTTATCAAGTGCCAAAGCAAGAGGTTGCCCATGAAAGTTCCCGGCAGAAATGATCATATCTTCTTCCGGAAATATAGTGGGATTGTCAGTTACCGAGTTTATTTCATTTTCAAACACATAGGCAACATAATTAATGGAATCTTTGGATGCTCCATGCACCTGGGGAATGCAGCGGAACGAATAAGGATCCTGAACATGTTTCTTGTACTGTTTCTGAAGTTCACTTTTTTCCAGAAAATACCGGATTCTTTGAGCTGTCTCTTTTTGTCCATTATAGGGTCTTATATCCTGAACCAGATCATGAAAAGGCTCAATCCTTCCATCAAAAGCATCGAGTGACAGAGCACTGATCATGTCTGCCTGGTCTGACAGACGAAAGACTGTAATGCAAAGATAAACTCCATAAGCGCTCATAAACTGGGTTCCGTTTAAAAGCGCCAGCCCTTCTTTTGATTGAAGATCAACTGTGGAAAGTTTCAATTCACCAAGCACTTCAGCACTGGGGCGCTTCTTTCCCTTATAATACACCTCTCCAAGTCCCAGGAGCGGGAGAGAAAGATGGGCAAGCGGAGCCAGGTCGCCGGAGGCACCAAGTGAACCATACTGATAGACCACAGGCAAAACATCATTATTATAAAAATCGATAAGCCTCTTAACGGTTTTAAGCTGTACCCCGGAATTTCCATAAGAAAGTGACTGAATCTTAAGAAAAAGCATAAGCCGTACAATTTTTGAGGGGACTTCCTCCCCCACCCCGCACGCGTGTGATTTTACCAGATTTTCCTGAAGCGTTCCAAGATCGTCATTTGATATCACCCGGTCATATAATGAACCAAAGCCTGTATTGATGCCGTACAGCAATTCGGCTTCTCCGGTAAGTCTCTTATCAAGATATTCCCTGCATCTTACAATCCGGTTTTGAGCTTCTTCTGATAACTTGAGCGTCACTTTCCCATCCGCAATTTCAGGAATTTTAGAAAAATCAACCCTTTCCGGGCCTATTAGATGTACTTTTTCCATAGTATGATCATTAGGACTGCGAATTACATAAAAAAAATGGAGATATTCAATGCTTTAGAACAGGAAGGGGGGGGAATGGACCATAGACCATGGACCATAGACAATAGAGGCTATATTGCAGGGTAATGTAGATTAAGAAAACTCGACATTAAAGATTTTCTGAGGGAATTAAAGAGGGAGGTCTCTCACTTCGGTCGAGATGACAATACTTTGCGTTTTTTGGGATCACAGGATAATGGAGATCACAAGTGAATACAGATGTAGAAACAAAAAACAAAACATGTTTTCTGCATCAATAGAAAAAATTTGCTATTTTCAATCATTTATTAAACATTGATACAGACAACTGTCAAAAAGATAAAAAATCACATTATGGCATTAAAAATTTTAGCCACGGGAGATATTCACATAGGTAAAAAATCATCCGGTGTCAGAAAGGATGCTCCGGAGAGTGCTACGAAATATACATGGGAGAGGATTGTTGATTATACTATCAGGAATGAGATTGATGTATTAGCTCTTACCGGAGACATAGTGGACCAGGACAATCGTTATTTTGAAGCGATTGGGCCATTGCAGACCGGTTTTGCCAGATTAAAGCAACAGGAAATTTCAGTTTTTATTGTTGCCGGAAATCATGATTTTGATGTTCTGTCTCAATTAATAGATTCAGAAAGATATGACAATGTGCATCTATTAGGTGCTACCGGGAACTGGGAAATGAAAACATTCTCGAAAAATGGAGAAAAAATACAGTTTGCCGGCTGGTCATTTCCCAGCAGACATGTCAGCGAAGACCCCGTACTGAAATTCAATATAAAAGAAATAGACTCAAATATCACGACAATAGGACTTATACATGGAGATGTTAATGTTCCTGATAGTAAATATGCTCCGATAGATCTGAATAATTTTTCGACCACTCCGGTACATTTATGGATTCTCGGACATATCCATAAACCGCATAAACTGCAAGGATCCGGATCCATGATACACTATCCCGGTTCACCCCATGCCTTAAGCTCCAGGGAACAGGGCACACATGGACCGATATTACTTAATATCCGGTCGCACGAGGATATTCAGGTAAAGCAAATTCCATTATCCCCGGTAAGGTACGAAAGTCTTTTTATTGATATTACGGAAAGCTCTGATGAAGATAGTGTCAGAGATAGGATAACCTCAAAATTGTTAGAAGATGCCCAATCAAAAATAATGGAATTAGAGGGTGTTTCTTTTTTAATTTATAACATTATACTAAAAGGCAAGCATAGCAAAATAAGAGAACTGGAGACCTGGGCAAGTCCAATCCTCGAGGATTATGAGCAGGAAATAGACTCCACAGAAACGCGGGTTTTCGTTCGAAAAATTCAGATTGATGTCCAGCCCAAAGTGGAAAATATGAAAGAATTGGCTCAGGAGTCATCACCGGCAGGAGTCCTGGCCAGAACTATTGTTGCACTTCAAAAGGGAGAGACTACCGACTTTGCGGATAACTTGCTTGAGGAATGGCAATTGGTTCACAATAACATCACGCAGGCAGGAACATATCAACCTTTGCGAACAACAGAAAGGCATCAGTCTGAACAGAATCAGGAAGCAACACAATACATCCTGAACGAATGTAACCGTATCCTCACAGAACTAATAGGCCAACAAAAGCAATGAAAAAAATTCCATTTATATTAAAAGATCTTTCCATTTATAAAATGCCCGGCTTCCCGAAGGGTCTGGAATCATTGAATGATCTGGCAACCAACATCAATATAATTGCAGGTGCCAATGCTTCCGGTAAAAGTTCAACTGCCCGTGTTATTCAGCAACTTTTATGGCGCGATAACACGAGAGGATTAAATGCGGAAGGCTCTGTTATTCTTGACAGGGATACCTGGGAGATAAAGATCGATTCTGAAAAAACTCTTGTTCAACGAAACGGAAATAATGATGAAATGACCGGCCTCCCACCCGTTGAAGGTCATCACCGCTATATGTTGTCTTTGCATAAACTGGTGGAAGGCGAAGAAAATGATTTAGCTGATGAAATTGTCAGGCAATCTATCGGTGGATATGATCTGGATGCTATTCATAAAAAACTGGAATTTTCATCAAAACCCAGGAACAAGAGTGCTAATGAATTTAAACAGTTTATTGAAGCAGATAAAAAGTACAAAAAAGTCAGGGATCGGCAAAGGGAGCTAAAAAAAGAAGAGGAAAACCTCAATTACCTGAAGGAAGAACAAGAAAAGGCACAACATGCAGCAAGATTAAGCGATTTTTACGATAAAATTTCCGATTACCTGGAGGAAAAGCTGGAATTTAACAGGCTTACTGAACAAATGGACAAGTTTCCGGATTCGATGAGAAAACTCACAGGTGAAGAATATATGAATATTCAAGATCTTGAAAGTCAGATTGAAAAAGCACAAAAAAACCTTGAGCTAGCCCGGAACGAAATAGAAAGAAGCCGGAAAGTAATAGAAAAGTTAACTATTCCGAAAGAAGGGATCGGTGATAAAACAATAGCTGAAATAGAGAAAAGACTTGATCAGCTAACTAAACTTGAAAGTGGCATTAATGAGTCAAAGCTGAAAATCGCCCGGCTGGAATCTGCAGAATCAAAAGCTTTAAAAAGCATTGACGACTCTATTGATCCGGCACAATGGAAGGGTGTAAGGATTGAGGATATAAATGGTCTTGACAAAATGCTGCAGGATGCAAACCAGGTTCTGGGAGAAAAAGAATATCTTCTTTCAGAAATCAAGTACCTGGAAGAAGAAGCACAAAATTTTGAAAAGGAAGATCAGAAGTCAGAAACAATCACCCAGGCAATAAAAACATTGGGAGAATGGTTGAAAGAACCGGCAGTGAACACCAGCATACCGATTCAGGTAGTGGTCTTAATTTCATTGCTGGGAATCGCAACCGCAATTTTAACTTTTTTTGCAGGATGGCCGGGTCTCTTCGGCCTTGTCCCGATTGTTGCAGTTTTCCTGTACGCTTATATCATCCACAATAAGGATTCAAACACACTCAAATTAAGAAAAAATGATTTTATCAAATCCGGTCTCACACCGCCTTCTCAATGGAATTCGCAATATGTAGCTGAACGAATCGAAGAATTGATAGAAAAATTGAAAGAAATCAAACAGGCAGAAAGGATCATCCAGAAATTAAAAGACTGCAAAGATAAGTTGCATAAACTTCAAAATCGTATTGATCAGGTAAATAGTGCGCGAAGTAAATGGATAAAAAGGATTCAAACAGCTCCCGGTTTTCCTGAAACAAACTCTAATAACTTCAGCGGTATGTACTGGTTTTTGACACAGGTCAAAAAATGGCAGGAGGCTTACATAGAAAGGGAATCCTTACAAGCTGAGAAAAAGGAACTCGAAGAAAACTATAAAAACGAATTGAAAAAATTCAATTTCCTGTTTAAAAAATCAAATTTTGAGGCTGTAAATGATGTAACAGGCGGAAAAGCAGTTTTCGTTGAATTAAAACGGCAGGAATCTGAGCGTAAGGAACACACCCGGATAATTGAACAAAAAAACGAGAAAATTTATGAGCAAAAGGAGTTAATAAAAAGAAATGAACAAAAAATTGCAAACATTTATCATACATTGGACTTAGATGCGGATGATAAGGGAAGTGTAAAGGACCTGGTAAAGCAATTGGATGATTACAGGCAAAAATCAAAGGAACATTATGCTGCGAAACAAGCATTTTCAAAAAAAGACAGTCTTTTACGCGAACATTCCCTGTATGAAGATTATGAACAAAAAATCCAAACCATAAGCATTGATCAGGCACGAGAAATTTCACAAAAAAACAAGAATAAAGCTGATCAACTGGAAAGTATTCAAAAACAAATCACTGCTATTGAAACCCGTGTTCAGGACAAAAAAAGGGGACATGAACTGGAAGATGTTTTGTCTGAGAAAGAAGAAGCCTTTTTCCAGCTTGAACAGTTATATGAGAATAATATATCTTCAGCTACCGGAGATCTGATAATCGGCCTGTTAAAAAAAGAAACACAAAATCAAAATCGACCCAGGGTTTTTAAGCGGGCAAATGAGATTTTCAATAAGATTACCAACGGCAGGTATGAGCTCTTATTGGAAGAAAAAGAAGGAATAAATTTCCGGGCTTATGACACAGTTCTGAGGCTCGGTCAAAACTTGTCTGAATTGTCTACCGGAACCCGTGTCCAATTGTTGCTGTCAGTTCGATTGGCTTATGTGGAAACTGTTGAATCAGCGATTAAATTGCCTTTACTGGCAGATGAGCTCTTAGCCAATAGTGACGATGAGCGGGCACAGGCCATAATAGAGTCGCTAATTGAAATTAGCCGGGAGGGACGACAGGTATTTTATTTTACTGCACAGGCTGATGAGATCGGGAAGTGGATGAGGTATTTGAATAAACAAACAGATCTTGAACATAAAATAATTCAGTTAAATGGCGGCACAAATGATTCTTTTATTTATAGTGATTTTAAACCTCATCTGGATGGGATCACCTTAACTCAGCATATTCCGCCGCCAAATGGAAAAAATCATGAGGAATATGGAAAGGTAATCCGGAAACAGCCGTTTAACCCCCTGACGCAAAATTGCAGTGAAATTTCACTCTGGTATTTAATTGAAGATGTTGACTTACTGTTTGCATGCCTTAAAAGAGGAATAAAAACCTGGGGTCAATTAGAAAGTTTTTACAGGCATAAGGGGCGGATACAAAACTTCGATGAAAGTAAATTTAATCAGGTGCAAAACAAAATTGAACTATTGAAACGATTCCAGGAATTGTACCGAAGAGGCAGACCTCTGCCAATTGACAGGAATGTCCTGGAAAATTCAGGTGTCATTTCTGATTCATTTATTGATAAAGTTGCGGATAAATTAAATGAATTAAAGGGTGAACCAAAAAAACTACTCCAGGTATTGATGAATGGTGAGATACCCAGGTTTAGAATGGATAATGTAAATCAGCTTGAACAATATTTAATTACAGAAGGCTATATTGATGATCAAGAGACTCTGGAAACAGATGAAATAATAATCAATCTGCATGCCTTCATTTCAAACTCAGAAATGGAAGAAAAGGAGGCAGAAAAGTTATTAAACCGGGTACTGGAATCATAACAATGCTCTATCCATCAGCAACCTGCTGGTAGACAAATTGGTTCAAAACCTCTTTATCAAAGCTTCAGGCGTAATACTAACCTGTTCTCCACTGGCCATATCTTTCAGTGTAATAAGTTCATCCTGCATCTCCTTTTCACCTACAAGGGCCACAAATGGGATATTTTTCGAATTCGCGTAAGACATCTGTTTTTTCATTTTTACAGCATCAGGGTAGATCTCTGTATTAATGCCTTCTTCACGTATCTTCATCATTAAAGGAAGAATGTAACGAGCTTCCTTTTCTCCAAAATTCACGAACATAATTTTAACATTCTCTGTTGTGCTATCAGGGAAAGCATTTGCCTGTTCCAGAACATCATATATCCTGTCAGCACCAAAAGAAATTCCCACTCCGGATACATCGGAAAGTCCGAATATCCCGGTCAAATCATCATAGCGTCCTCCTCCGCAAACACTTCCTATTTTTACATTCAGAGCCTTCACTTCGATAATTGCTCCTGTATAATAATTCAGTCCGCGGGCGAGAGAAATATCAAGTTCAATTTTATTATTAATACCGATCGCATTAATTAGATCTAAAGTTTCCCGGATCTCTTCAATTCCTTTTTCTCCTGTTTTTGATCCTTGAAGATAATGATCGAGAAATGATAGTTTCTCATCAATATTGCCCTGAGTTTCAAAAAGTGGTTGTAATTTTTCCAGTTGTCCGGAAGAAAATCCCTTCTCCTGCAACTCTTCCATAACCTTATCTTTTCCAACCTTATCGAGTTTATCGATAGCTACGGTTAAGACCGTTATTTTATCGCCGGCCTCAATTTTTTCTGCTATTCCGGATAAAATTTTGCGATTATTGATTTTGATCATCACAGGAATTTTCAATTTCGTGAATACCCGGTCGATAATGGCAACAAATTCAACTTCATTTATTAATGAATCGCTCCCGATAATGTCAGCATCGCACTGATAAAATTCACGATATCTGCCCTTTTGTGGTCGGTCAGCTCTCCAGACAGGTTGCACCTGGTATCTTTTAAATGGAAAATTTATTTCATTTCTGTGCTGAACTACATAGCGGGCAAAAGGGACGGTGAGATCGTATCTCAATCCACGATCACATATCTGTGAGGAAAGAGCCTGGGAATTTCTTTCTTCGAGATATTTTTCATCTACATTTGACAAGTAATCACCTGAATTCAGTACTCTGTAAAGCAATTTATCGCCTTCTTCACCATACTTTCCGAGCAGAGTGCTGAGATTTTCCATTGCCGGAGTTTCAATGGGAAGGAATCCAAAATTTTTAAATACATCTTTAATGGTATCGAAAATATAATTTCTTCTTACCATCTCTTCGGGATTAAAGTCTCGGGTTCCTTTTGGTACGGAAGGTTTCTGCACTGCCATTATGATAGTTTTGTTTATTTGTCCGTATTTATAAGCGCCACGAAATTATAAAAAACCTTCATAAAAGAAAAGCCCCTCTCTTTTCAGAGAAGGGTCTTATCTAATTAACCTAAAAATTTAATTGCTAACCCTAAATTCAAATAATAAATTATTATCTAAGCTCCCTATAAACCTAACGTGGACGAGCCACAACTAAACAAATAACAAATCTCAAAATACAAATATCAAAT
>CAZGTU010000032.1:36751-42669 GCA_964528675.1 uncultured Bacteroidaceae bacterium | reverse complement strand
TTCAGCTATTTTTAGGGAACAAACTCCCTTTTTTTATGAATAATTCAGGTTAGAAGTAATATCAAACTTTCAATATTATTCGATATTGGTCTTAAGAGCCTCTTGCTTATTCCAACCATTTATTTGTTGTTTCATTATCCTGATCAGCCTTCTGTTTTTACATTGGTTGCTTCATTGTCCGGGATCTTGATTCTTTTGATTGTTTATCAGACGTACTTATTATTTAAGTATATGAAAATCAAAGAAACAGATTCAATTATTGAAAAACTCAAAAAAAAATACAGTTATTACTCAGGAGCTTACCAGGGATTTTTATTTACCGGTTCTCTATCCTCTCCACTGTTTGTAATGACCGGTTTTCTAATTTACCTGCATTTAAGATACGGTGTAATTGACCTTGCTGAAAAATTCGGAGACGTGATCCTTTTTACCATCATTATTTTTGCCTGGATTTTATCTTTGATTTTCCAGATCCCTGTATATATTTTTGAAATGAAGGAACTAAAGTCAAAAATTATTAATCTAGATGATCCTTCATGGCAAATAATAAATTTCACAAAAGATGACAGAGCAAGGAATAGAAGATCCATTCTTTTCATAGTTTTTATTTTTGCAGGAATAATGGCATTGTGGTTAGTTTACCGTTTGACCACATCCTAATAAGGGAACCTTTATATTCCAGGTGCATAAGGAAACTCTCTTGATCTGTATTCTTCCAGGCTTCCTTCCGGTTTTTCTATTGCTTCAGGAAAATCCATCCGGGAAAATGTCTGAAAGTAAAGCAAGTAAGCATCTTTCCATCATTTTCTCAGCCCCGGATCAAGTGGATCTGCCATTTCCAGTCCATCAATTTCAATGGGTGCACTGAATCTTGCTGTCAGATAAACTTTTATACCGTAAGGTCTGAACACATCTGCAAGAGCCTTCACTTTTTGAATATTTTGAGGAGTAAGCACCCATGCAATGGGATTGACACTGGTAAGCAAGGTTCCATTAATTCCTATGGATGCATTGGTCCTGCCATAATCAGTATACCTGTAATGAAGGTAATCTGGTAATTTATGCCGGTCCAATAATGAAAAACCGGCATATCCTCTCTCTACAGTACGATCAAGATTATCCCTGAAGAACTTATCATTCTATATTCAAATAACATCTGTTAGATTCAATAATTCAAGGATCCCTTCATGGAGGCTAAAAAAAATCTTTGAAAATGATGTGAAATATAACTGAAATTATTATCAATGCTTCTGCGCAAACCAGCCCGAATCTCTACTGAATAACTCTTTTTATACCACTGAGATTTTTCCTGTATTCAGTGGGTGATAATGATTTGTTCTTTTTGAATATTTTATTAAAGTTCGCTAAATTGTTAAACCCACATCTGAAAGCAATCTCTGAAATATGCATAGTAGATTCAATAAGTAATCTTGTTGCCATACTAATCCTGTATGTATTCAGGAATTCAACGAAAGATTTCCCGGTTCGCTGTTTGATAAATCGACTAAAGGTTATTGTAGTCATATTAACATGAGCAGATATTTCATTTAGCGTAATCTTTTCAGTATAATTATTTTCAATGTATTCACATATCTGCTTAAGTTTTTCGTTGTGTTGAAAATCAGAAATCGTACTGATTCCGGTAGAAGAAAGAATTTCCTGATTTCGCGAATTAGCCAGATCAAACAATAAATTCATCAATTCCATAACTGCATCAAATCCATTCTTCTTTGAGAGACCCTTTATCCTCGGAGATACGCTCTTCGCTGTTTCCTTTGAAAATGAAATCCCCATTTGTGCCTGCTTAAGAAGCTTCATGATGGGAGCCATGGCATTCCTGTTCAAAAGACTATCCTGGAAAAGATCGCGTTGAAACTGTATAGTTAATTCCTGAAAACGTTTATTTCTCAATTCTCCCTGATCCCAGTGATGGGGCAAATTGGGCCCAATCAGTACAAGCTCCAGATCAGAAATGGTTGAGGTATGATCACCAACAATTCGCTCAGCACCAGAAGCATTTTGAATAAAATTCAATTCATATTCAGGATGAAAATGAAGCGGAAAACTGAAAAAATCTCTTTCTCTGTCAAATACCAACAGGCAATCACCCGTTTGTAATGGAGTTATTTCACGATGCAATTGGGAGTATTTTGACTTCATATTCCATGTTTAACAATTATTTATTAATAACGATAAAAACAGTTATTTATGATACTTTCTTTTTAAGAATTGATGCATATACCTTAGCATTTGAAAATATCGAATCTTCATACCATTCGATCTTTAAATTCTTTCCTTAAACGAATGTTTCTTATAATTTATCTATCCCCATTATTGTTTCACGCTTATTTACTGTCAGTCCTTTAAGGATCGGACTTAAACCACGGCTGTGTGTTACCGAATCCGTCTCAGGCAGAAAAGACAAAGGGATTCTTTGAGTGATCTTTTTCAAAAAGAAGCTTTAATACGAAATTCAATAGTTAAAAATAAGAAATAGGAATATATCCATGAACTAAAATGATAAAAAAACAGTATTTTTTGTTGAAAAAGCATAAATATAAGAGATATAGAGAGATTATTTTAGCATTCCTAAAAACCAATATTTGTCTGGGATTTTTTTGCAGTTAAATTCTCATTATTATATGTGAGATACCAGGAAATAGCATTTGAACCGAGTACTGATTATTGAAGAAAAGAAATTTCACAGGTGCAAAAATTAAATCTCATTTTTAAAGTTATTACAACTAAATATTCGACACATGAAGGCTTGTCGAATACCATTGATAGCTTACCTTTTGATGGACAGCGAATTACCGAAAGGTTAATTCAATACCATATTTAATTTGTAGCTCAAGTATTAAATATAAATATAGACATTGATGAAATTACAATTTTTCGACCTGTTCCTGATCGCATTGTATCTCTGTTTTACCGTATTTATTGGAATAATAATGAAAAAGCGGGCAGAAAAGGACAAAACTGCCTATCTGCTGGGCGGGAATAAACTACCCTGGTATATGCTGGGCCTCTCCAATGCATCGGGAATGTTTGATATCAGTGGTACTATGTGGCTTGTCACCATCGGATTTGTTTACGGATTGAAAAGCATATGGCTCCCCTGGCTCTGGCCGGTCTTTAACCAGATTTTCCTGATGGTTTACCTGAGCATCTGGTTAAGAAGGTCTAATGTTACAACAGGAGCCGAGTGGATAGGAACCCGGTTTGGGAACGGTCGCGGGGCAAGATACTCGCACAACATTGTGGTAATATTTGCCTTATTAGGTTGCCTGGGCTTTTTGGCCTATGGTTTCATTGGTCTTGGTAAGTTTATTATGATATTCATGCCTGCTGCATGGAATTATGAACTTATTCAAATTGTAGGAGCAGAGTATGTCCCTCATGTATATGGCGTGATCTTCACCTTTTTTGCAGTTTTATATGCCATTCTCGGCGGTATGTCAAGCATTGTATGGGCCGATGTGGTGCAATACGCCATCATGACCATCTCTGCTGTTGTAATAGCTGTGATTGCTATGGTAAAAATGGGGAACACAGATATTCATACACTTGTTCCGGAAGGCTGGACCAGTCCATGGTTTGGACGAACCCTGGACCTGAACTGGGCGGAAATCATCCCGGACGTAAACAAGAAGATCGCGGAGGATGGTTACGAACTCTTCAGTCTCTTTTTCTGGATGATGGCGATAAAAGGAATTCTGGTTTCGGCTGCCGGACCGGCACCAAGTTATGATATGCAAAAAATTCTGGCTGCCAAATCCCCAAAGGAAGCAGCAAAAATGAGTGGCTTTGTTTCCGTGATCCTTATGCCCTCAAGATACCTGATGATTGCAGGCTTTGCCCTGCTGGGTATTCTGTTTTATGATCAACTCGACCTGATGGTAGGTGAAAGACTTGACCTTGAACAAATTCTTCCTTCGGCCATTGCCCAGTTTGTTCCTACAGGTCTTTTAGGACTTCTACTGGCCGGCCTTCTCGCTGCGTTTATGTCAACCTTTGCCGGTACCCTGAATGCAGCCCAGGCATACATAACCAACGATCTTTATCTGAAATACATAAAGCCTGACGCAAGTAACAGAGAGATTAAGACTACAAATTATACCGCAGGGATTGTCACTGTGGTAGTAAGTGTAATTTTGGGTTTTTTTGCTAAAAATGTAAACCAGGTATTGCAAATTATAGTTTCAGCACTCTGGGGTTCCTATATGGCTTCAAATATCCTGAAATGGTACTGGTGGAGATTCAATTCTTATGGCTATTTCTGGGGGATGCTGATTGGTATTCTGGCAGGAGTGACACCCTATATCGGCAATCTTTTTGGATTTGATTTGCTGGAAACTATTTTCCCCGGCCTGGCCCCCGATATCCGTATCTTCTTTTTCTTTCCTATCATAATCCTTTTCTCTTCCATTGGATGTGTCCTGGGAACCTACCTGCACCCTCCTACCGAGGAAGAAGTGCTTGTGAAATTTTACAAAAACGTAAAACCATGGGGGTTCTGGAAACCAATTGCAGACAGAGTAATCAAAGCAAATCCCACTTTTGTGCCGAACAAGTCATTTGGCAGGGATATGCTTAATATCATCCTGGGCATAATCGGGCAAACAGCCCTGATGGCAGCACCAATTTTTCTCGTAATAAAAATGCAAAGCCATCTGCTCATCACTATATTGATCATTACTGTTAGCGCTGTTATCATGAAGAAAACATGGTGGGACAGGCTGGAAAATTAGAAATTTATTCGACAAATAAACCGGATAATAACACGGTATTCCCCAAATACACCTGCTAATGAACGTAATACTAAAATTAACAAAAAGCATATTGACAGGAAAGTATCATTTTATGCTTAGATAGTATTTGCAAGTTAATAGCCCAAGGCTCAACTTTGTAGGTAGTAAGTTCTATAAAATAGACAGCGGTAAAAATAATTACCAGTCATGGTATTTTCGACCAGGTAAAAATGAACGAAAAATACACTTTTCATGCTAAGATAATACCAATTATTTTTTAGCCTGAAAGACATTCCTGGAATACCGAAATTACCAGGAAAACACATTAAAATTTTATAATTCGCAGAGATGTTCTGCATTAAAAAAAAATGATTCGGAAACTTTAAATAATTTATTAACTAAATCCAACTGATATGAAAAATAAATTTTACTTTTTAGTATCGTTTATGGGGGCAATGTTATTCTCCTTAACTTCATTTGCCCAAAATCTGAATTCCACTTATACATCTTCTCCTGTAACAATTGACGGGACAATAGATGCGGAATGGGATGTTGCTTCTGTGCTATCCCCTTCGGCAGAAGGTGCGGCAGGAAATACTTATACTGTCAGGTCATTATGGGATGACGATATGTTGTATTTATCATTCGATGTATCGGATGATTCCATCAGGTTTATTACCCAGGCAGAATTTGATGAAAACCAGGATAATCGTTTCGCTGCTGAATTCATTGCCATGGTACTTACCGGTGATCAATCAGCACTGGATGGTGAGGGCCTTATTCAAACAGGCTGGGGTAATGGCGACAATGTATTGGGGGGATTATTTGTTTTAACTGATAATGGCGGAATATACATAGGAGAGGAAAATCCCAGTTATGAAATGTCTATGTCATCTGATAATTATACACTTGAAGTAGGTATACCTTGGGAGGTTGTCAGTGGTGTTGACAAAGCAAGTCTTACAAATGAAAGTTCAATTATTTTCGGCTTTAATTCACTCGATATTGATGCAGAAGGTGCCTGGGGTGCTGCTTCATGGGCTACATGGAATGCACCTGCCGGTGAGTTGTGGGATAACGCAGGTTATGCTCCGGGCAGAATCATTCTAACCGGAAAACCATGGGAAGCCCCCAGCCTTGCTTCCGATTATTCAGCAAATGAAGTAA
>CAZGTU010000032.1:0-36651 GCA_964528675.1 uncultured Bacteroidaceae bacterium | reverse complement strand
TTGGAAACTGGGTAGGAACCTGGGGAGCAGCGGAACTTACAAATGATGCTGAACTATGGGGAGGATCCGATAAGATTGCTGATCCCGGTAAAATCGTTTTATCAGGAAAACCATGGGAAGCCCCCAGCCTTGCTTCCGATTATTCAGCAAATGAAGTAACTATTGATGGTGACCTGTCAGAGTGGACAGAAGTTACTGAAACCGCTCTTATCGACGGCAGTGAAACAGGCTCGGCATCATATAACATCCGGTCTATGTGGGATATGGATAATCTTTATATCTCCTATGAAGTGGAGGACGCTGATTTTCAACATGGCGCAGGTACCAATAAACAACAACTTGCAGAAGCCATTTACCTGTGTTTTGGAGCTGCCGGAATTACCGATTTAAGTGCCGGATCCGGTGCAGCTAACGGTGAAGTTTACGGAGGTGTGCTCCATGCAGACAGCAGAGCTGCAGATGCAGGAATGTTATTTCAATTATTACTCGATGCACCAATTGACGGGGCGAACGCAGCAGCCGTAGATACAGAAACCGGTTACATAATTGAGGTGGCCTTCCCCTGGGCAAACTTTGGACATAGCGCTGTGGATAACGGACATGAAGTTGCTTTTGTAACAACACCCTGGGATAAGAAAACCGATGAAGAGTGGGTTGGAAACTGGGTAGGAACCTGGGGAGCAGCGGAACTTACAAATGATGCTGAACTCTGGGGAGGAACCGAAAAGATTGCAGAAACCGGTAAAATTGTATTAAATGGATATACCCATGTAGAAAGTAGTCTTAATGCAAATCTGGATATTGAAATCTATCCAAATCCGGCCAGTCATGTATTAAACATAAGATCGAACAATAATATAAGCAATGTAAAGATATATAGTGTATCAGGTCAGTTGCTTAGAGACCTCAGGGTTAATACCAATGAGAAGTCAGTTAATGTAGCAGAACTGAAAGACGGATTTTATTTATTGAAGGTTGAAGCAAACGATGGAGTACATACAATAAGTTTCTTGAAAAAATAAGCTTTAAACCTGAATATAAGAAAGGACCTGTAATTGTTTTACAGGTCTTTTCTTTTATATAGCAGATACACCAGGATGAGCAACCTGTACTAATAAATTGAATATGTATGTATTGATAAGTAAAAGCCTGTTATTTTCACTATACTTGCTTATAAGTGCTTCCTGCCTGAGAGCTCAGGATGTAGTTGTAAACATAAAGGACGATAGTATTATTAATAAAAACCTGTTTGGCTTCGGATGGAATGTTACGCCCAGTAATTTTCCTTCAGGCATCTATCCTGAATTAAAGAAAATGTTTGTAAAATCAGGTCAATCCTGGGTTCGGATAATTTTATACGGATACGAGTGGGAAAGAAACAATGATGATAATGATGTTTGGACACCACCATTTCAATTGGAATCAACTTTCAGATGGAGTAAGAATCAGGATATATACAAGCTTAAGAAGCTCCTTGATAATTGCGAGGAATATAATATAGCGGTGGAAATAAACAACTGGAGTACAATTGAAAAGCCATGGATCAACCACGAATTAACTCCCAACGGTCATGTTACAAAAACTGAAGCAACGGCGAAGGCCGAGGAATTTGGGGAAAATTTAGCAGCTCTTTTATATTACCTGAAAACCACCGCAAACAATGGGGAACCCTATAACTGCGTTAAATATTATGCCATATGGAACGAACCCAATGGAGGGTACCCCGAGCATGACTTTATTTCATTACATATTGGGGCAAATTGAGAGATCCGGAATTCATATAGCAAACAATGGCGCATCCCTGGAGTTGAATATGTCTGGGTACTTAAGCGGGATTTACCTGTTGCAGATCAAACTAAACGGACGAACTTTTATAAAAAAAATTGTAAAAAAATAGTAAAAGCTACTTGATGAGGCAAAGTTTACCGGAATAGCACTGGTTAAAGTGAAATGCAAATTGTCAATTACCTTTGTTGGTCTCTGGCTAGCCTTCTATTGGCAATTAACCTCGATAAACAGATACCATCCATGAAAACAATAAAAAATACAGGAATCCTTCTATCTCTATTCTTTTTGCTGGGCTGCTCTTCGAAAGATGGAACAAGCGGTGAGATAAAGGAGCTAATAAAATCCGATTCCCTGTTCATTTATACAAAAAACAAAGCCCGGGAAATTGTTAAAAACGGATTCAGCGCAGGGGATAAATATGAGGAGGTGTGGATACGTGATTACAATACCTTCATTGAACTTTCGGCTGAAGTGTTTAATTCTGAGGTTTTGAAAGAATATCTCCTGGTCTTTTTCAGGATGCAGGGCGATGATGGAAATATCATTGACGGTTACATTCCAAAAGAGAAGGCCCGTGGACTTGGATATGATTATATATATTCCGATCTGGAACCACGATATGCAGGACACAAAAACACGGTGGAAACTGACCAGGAAACTTCACTGATCCAGGCAATTTATAAATATGTGCAATCTACCGGAGACCGGACTATACTCACGGAGATGGTCGGCGATATAAGTATCGAAGAAAGAATGGAAAATGCCCTCCTTTTCCTGATGAATCACCGGTTCAACAATGAATACGGGCTTTTATGGGGAGCTACTACTGCAGATTGGGGAGATGTGCAACCTGAGCACGAGTGGGGCGTATATCTTACCGAAGACACACACTACGCTATTGATATCTATGATAACGCAATGTTCCTCGTGGCTCTTGATAACTACATGGAGCTCGTACCTTCCGGGAGGAAAAAATGGCAGCAGGTGAGGGACAATATCGCATTGAATGCAAGAAAATACTTATGGGATAACAAAAAACAAAAATTCATTCCGCACATTTACCTGAATGGATCGCCGTTCCCGGACAATTTCAATGAAGAAGAAATCTATTATCACGGTGGCACGGCTGTGGCAATTGAGGCTGGACTGCTCTCTGAAAAGGAGATCCTCCATTCTCTTGAACAAATGGTTAACAATGTGAATAAGTCCGGGGCTGCGTCGATCGGACTAACGCTCTACCCTCCCTATCCGGAAGGTTATTTTAAGAACAAAAGCATGGTCCCCTACGGTTATCAGAATGGAGGTGACTGGACCTGGTTTGGTGGCAGGATGATACAGCAACTCATCCGTTATGGCTTCCTGGAAGAGGCATACAGACATATTCTTCCTATGGTAAAGCGGGTGAAAGAAAATAAAGGTTTTTATGAGTGGTATACGATTGATAATGAACCGCGGGGAGCAGGTACATTTCGTGGCTCAGCGGGAGTGCTTTACAAGGCAATAAAAATGTTTGAAGAACTGGAATAGTTTTATTGTAAAGACTAATTAGAGTCTGTCAATAGAGTATAAAATGTTGATAATTATAAGACTAATTGCTTTCAAGGGTTTTTACTTATTGGTAAATTTAAGATAAAAACAAATGAAACTCTTTGAAGATTTTAAGATAAAATTCGAAAAGCCTGATTGGGCAAGGAATCCAGAGCTGGGTTTGATTGATACCATAATTGAACTACACCCACATCTTGTTGCACTTTTAGCAGAAGATATAACTCGAGGACAAAAGGCAAGTTTGTTTGGCAGAAAGGATACCCCCAGTGTGGAGCAAATAGTGCGTGCCGCCATTTATAAAGAACTGAAAGGGCTTGATTACAGAGAATTGGAATATCATCAGACAGATTCCCGGATATGTGCATTGTTTATAAAGATAGACGAACTTTGCCCCTACAGTTTTCAAATGTACCAGAGTTACATATCGAAGATCACCCCGGAGAAATTACAAAAATTAATGTTTGAATTAAATAAGTTGGCCATAGAAGCAGGTATAGAAGATTTAAAAAGCATCAGGCAAGATAGCACCGTAGTTGAAACCAATATCCACCATCCAACCAACAATTCATTGCTATGGGACTGTATAAAAGAAGCTTATCGCTTGCTTGGGCACTTAAAAGAAGAGATTGATGGATTAACCTATCAGGATTACACGGCACAGGCAAAAAGAACCTATTTTAAAATAAATAACACGAGAGGAGATAAACGTAAAGATCAGTTCTCCAAGCAGTTAACATTGTTTGTAAAAACCATTAACCAGGTATCTAACGTCATAAAAAAAAGCTACCCTCAAGCATTAGAGCAGAGAGCATTGTAATATTATTGAAAAAGCATCAGGAAGTAATGACACAGGTTTATGACATGGCCTATACCAAAGAGATCAAGGGAGAGAAAGTCCCTAACGAGGAAAAAATATTTTCCATCTACGAACAACATACCGATATAATTGTAAAAGGTAGCCGTGATGTAAAGTTTGGGCATAAAATAGACTTGACAAGTGGCAGGAGCAACCTGGTATTAAAATGTGATGTATTGCAGGGCAATCCATCAGACAGCAAGCTGTTTGCCCCGGCACTTGATTCAATAATAGATGGTTATGGAATTGTTCCGCGTGATTGTGCTACCGATGGAGGTTATGCTTCTTTGGTCAATCAATTACATGCAGCTGAAAAAGGTGTAGTAAATATTGTGTTCAATAAAATAGTTGGCAGCCTTCAGAATATATCCAGCAGCAAGAATATGGAAACCAGGCTGAAAAAGTGGCGTAGTGGTGCTGAAGGGATAATATCAAATATTAAGCGTGGCTTCAATCTAACTCGTTGTACATGGAAAGGTTGGCAAAATTTTGTATCGAAAGTAATATGGAGCGTAATAGCATACAATATCAGGGTAATGACTGCCCATGTAGTGAGGTTGATTTAGCAAGGTCACCCCTATTAAACCATATACAAGCGTATAGGGAGAGGGTGAAATATGCCCATATGCTTCATAATGTGACCATTAAACCTGTAAAAACAATAAGTTATCAAAAAAATGCACTAACGGGCAGGAGTTATGTAAAATGGTTCTAAATAATTAACCGGAATAAAATTCCGGAAGGGAAAAAAGATGAAAAATCTCTGACATTATGGACAGACACTAATTAGTCATTAACAACCAACCAACCTTAACCAAAAAAAGAATCAATTTCAGTAATGGCATACCCTGGCTGTTACAACTTTTTTATCGAACATACCAAGATATTGCATTTTCTTAATGACAATTCACTAATTACAATTATTTAAAGTATTGATATCAATACTATTACCATCCTTATCAGTGAGTGTTATGATTGCATCCTCGCTTATCACACCTGCATCCAGGGCATCCTTTACCCAGCAAAAACCGGGGTAACCTTCAGATGTGGTTCCTGAAACAGGAATTCCTTCTCCTTTGGCGCCGTTATTTGTGATCGTAACATTCCCGCCGATATAGGAGATATTCTCCAATCCCCCCAGGCTATTGAGTGCTGCATTATTATTAATAACCAGGTCCCCACCAATAGAATCTATCGACATCAATACAAAATTGTTCAGCACTCTCCCTGTTGTCCCATCCGCACAGTTATCAATAATAAGGTCACCTCCAACGTATTTCACATTCTCCAGACCGCTGAAATTGGAACCAAACCTGGGTGAATCTTTAATTATTAAATCTCCATCGACTCCGGTAACTTGCATAAAACCCGATGTTCTTTGGCCTTCGGGCATTTCGTTTCCCCAGGCAAAATCCAGCAAAGGATTGTTTTCCAGGATAAGATCCCCACGGATGATCCCGGTAATCGCAAACTGAAATGCATTGATATTATCAAAAGAGAGGTTGTTTTTAATAATCAAGCTGCTATCGAATTGAACATCAGCAAAAAATGTAACGGGCCAGCCACTCACACCGCTACCATCGAGCGTAAACACTCCGGTAACTTTTGAAAGATAGAACGACAGGGAGTTCAAATCAGACGCTGTGATATCTCCACCGGCAACAGTCAGATCCATCACCGAATCCATTCCGGGATCAAAAGATAATAACTCTTCCCTTCCATTCAGGGTATAACTCTGAAAAACCGCTTCGTCAACCGCTGAGGTCAGGCTATGATAGAAATAAATACTATCAACCATGGCAAGACTTTTTCGGTTAAGAATTTGCACTTCATCACCAAAAATGGTCTGCTTCTGGTAGATCAATAATGAGTCACTGCTGTCATTAACTTTGAGGCTATCCACATCTTCAACCAGAATTTTTTCGATGTTGTCATTGGTTAATTGAATATAAAGAGTGTCTTTATACTGGGAATGCGCCGCGCTACTGAAGGCAATCAATATGATTAATATGAAATATAAAGTTCGCATTGGTTTAATGGTATAATATTATTCTTTAATAATTTTAAAAGTTGTACTTCCGGCAGTAGAATTGAACCGGCAAATATAGATTCCGCTTTTCAACATTGAAGTTGGGATAGCATATTTGCCTCCATGATAATAATTCTTTTTGATCAATTCCCTTCCGTTCAGATCAAAAACAGAAACAGTGACAGGATAATTTTCCTGGTCGGGAATATTAACAAACATTTCATTATCAAAGGGGTTTGGGAATACTGAGCCGGATAATGATGTTATTGCCGGAGCTGGCGTATTGGATGTTGGAGTTTTGGGAATTACCCTGAGGACGGAATCTGCTTCCATTGTAAAGTTGACATTTTGATAGGAAGAATGATCCATCTCTTCCGATTCACCATTCATATATTTTATTGTCATATTATCAGTATCGAATTTAATGCTATGCACAGAGGCCAGTGGATGGATTTCTTTCTTATCCGGTTTTTGAATATTCATCTTGTCCAGATCCCAGAGTTCTTTGACCAGATCTTCCTCTCCAAAAGCATGCGGCATTACCGGTGAGGGATTATTAAGCCTGTAGAGCCAAATAAACCGGTCGGTACCTTCTATAGAGATGGGATCTGCAGCGATTGATATGGAACCGGGCATTTGCAAATTTCCCACAGGATCATTCTCTGCGATCCAATCTATAGCATATCGCAAATATTCTTCCCTGTATTCGGGGGTGTTACGTGCAAACCAGGTGACTTCATCCCAACCCCAAGGCCAGTACCAGGAAGGATTATCACAGGTATGTACATCATCGGCGCCCGAATTATCAAATTCCACCAGGTAAGGAAGGGATTCACATTCCCAGCCGCTGGGAGTTATTCCACCGAGGCTTTTGGTGTAGATGGCATCTTCATGGCCGATTTCAAGCTTTACTTCATAAGGTTGTCCGCATATATCAACCATTCGTTGCGGAAAAGCATGGGAATCCATCAGTAAACGGCCATCCGGCGATTTCATTCCATAGATTACATGTGCATCATTAAAAACTGTTCCCCTGCGTGCATGTTCTTTTGCATATGCACGGACTTTACCCAGAAGATCAAACCAGGTATCATAATCGGGAGCATCATCCCTTGCAACAATCATGGCCTGCCCCCAGTGAATGGCTTCAAATCCTGCATTGATATATCGGACGGCCCTGTAATAAAAATACATCTGGGTTTCCAACTGGGTAATATCCGGAAGACCTCCGAAATCCCATCTCCATTCACCCCATCCGTCGGAATAAAGCATCGCCTCATAATTGAAATTACGTGTTTCCGGCTCCAATCCAAAAGCTTCAAATACCCAATCGGGAATTGCGATTTTATCAACTCCGTAATTGCTAAAGATATTATGTTCGCTTTTAAACACAGCTTCAAAAACACAGGCCTGCAAAACAAGGTTGGGATCGGCTTCATGGGCCTTTGCAGCATATTGTTCCGCCCTGGCAAAATGTGCTTCATTTTCCATGAGAGGTGTCCATTCAAAGGCTGCCCTCCCGATGAACTTTGCTCCGATATTCTGTATCATCCGGAGGTTCTCCTCAAAAATCGCCTCATTTCCAGGCAGACAAAATTCTCCCTGGGTTATGGCTCGTGATAAATAACTCTCTAAAACATTGCGGGGAATCACTCCATCGCTGAAGTTGTAGCTTCTTCTGATCGTATCCTGCGACCAGCTATTTGCGGTTAAAACTAATCCAAAAAAAACGGTAATAATACTCCTCATTATACTTAATATATTATGTTTAAAAATCAGACATAAAAGGTTGAAAATCTCCTGAAAATTTCAAGGTTTTTGTTCTACACCAACATAAAAAGTATCCTGTTCATTATCTAAGTTTGTCAGCATAAAATAAAATTTCACCTTTCAATGTCGTAACTCAAAAGAACACATTTAATGAATCACTAAGAAAAATAAAGCTGCGTTCCTTTTCAAATATTTTTATATCAAACTATAACACTATTCCGTCAGGATAAAAACAGCTTTTAATAAAAAAAGAACATTCACTTGAAACTACTTACATAAAAATTTATTTTTTTAATTCTGTGACACATTAAAATAATCTTTCTGTTTTTACCCTTAAGCCGCCTATCTTAGACGAAACAGGAAGATTTTTATCTTTTCACATGCCAGCCGGTCTCAATCTCTTCAAGTGACATACCTTTTGTTTCAGGAAGTCTTTTCAGGATCAAGGGTACCGGTATACAAAAAGCGGCAAAAACGATAAAAGTTCCTGCAGGACTCAGGTTATCGAGCATCCATGGTACCACCTGACCAATAATTGCTGTGCCCAGCCAAAGAGCAAGGGTTGCTATCGACATGGCCCGACCACGCACATGAGCCGGATAGATCTCTGACAACAAAACCCAGATAACAGGCCCATAACCAATCGCAAAAGATGCAATGAATATCAGGATAAAAATCAAGATCAACAGACCACCTGAAAGATCAAGCAGAAACAAGATACTTATAATAATAAGTGATATCATCATTCCGGTAATACCACCTTTCATAAGTTTTTTTCTTCCAAACTGATCAATTTTCCAGATCGCAAAAAAAGTTGCTGCCACATTAACAAAACCAATTATGACCTGACCTCCCAGGGCTTCCGATAATTTTAACCCTGCCTGTTCCATTATTCTCGGACCATAATAAATGATCGCATTTATTCCGGTGAATTGAGATAAGATTGCCAATAATATTCCCGCAACAACCGCAACACGTATTCCGGGTCGCAACAGAACCCTCCAATTGGCCTTACCCTCTTTCTCCTTTACCTGTATGATAGAGGCTAATTCTTCCTCAGCCCGATTTTGTCCATTTATTCTTGACAGGGTCTTTTTTGCACGATCAGTTTTGTTTTTCAATACATACCAGCGGGGACTCTCCGGCACAAAAAAGAGACTGACAAAGAAGATGAATGCAGGAATCATCTCTGTACCAAACATGCTTCTCCATAACTCTTCAGAGATAACATACTGTAAAAACAAACTCTGGAACTCACTCTCTTCATGTCCTTTTAACAACCAGGCATTTACAAAATATGCACTCAGGATTCCAACCGTAATGGCAAGCTGGTAAAGAGCAACCATGCGTCCCCTTATTCGGGCCGGAGACACCTCTGAAATATAGAGTGGGGAAAGCATAGATGCGATTCCCACTCCTATCCCCCCTGCCAATCTATAGCTAATTAACAGGGTGTGGGTTGAAGAGAGCATGCAACCCAGAGCAGAAATTAAAAACATGACTGCTGATCCGATTAAGGCTTTCTTTCTGCCCAGCCTGTCAGACAATTCTCCAGCCATCGCAACTCCGACAATGCAGCCCAGTAATGCTGAGCTAACAAACCAGCCCTCCATTGCCACATTAAGATTAAACTGACTTTTTACCATTGTAATGGTTCCACTGATAACGGCTGTATCATATCCAAAAAGAAATCCGCCAAGTGCTGCTGCTGTGGCGATAAAAAAAAGATATCCTGATGATGGTTTGTCTGCTTGCTCCAAAGGATTAAAGTTTAAAAGGTGATTAAAGGATTGTTTCCATGGTTCTCTCCGCGGCAATGATAGACCTTGTGTTGGGTATTACCAGGGTGATCCCTGACCATGGAAAGATCTGTATTAAAATACCGCATAGTGTATCCGGTTCTTCGGGTATCGCTCCGGTTCTCATTAGCCCCATGGATAATTCGCGAATCATGCAAAGAATAATAATTGGGATCAAGCTCAAACCATACCGCTTTCTGCACGTCAACCTTTTCTCCTGATATTTCATTTTTGAAAATCTCATGATCGGTTTTAATTTCCTTGTATTCCGAAAAGCCATCCTGATGTGTTCCGGGAATTACCCCCATACACCCATTTTCCATTGTGGAAGGTTCCATGGCGAGCCACATGGTCACTATATCATCATAACGGTTAAATCTGCCTTTCCAGTATGCACTGTCCTCATGCCAGGGGGTCCTTTTCCCTGTCCTTGGCTCCTTGACAATAAAATGACTGCTCCATAATCCTATATTCGGTCCTATCAGGTCTTCTACCACATCAAGGACCTCATCAGCCATCAGAAATTTAAATAACCGGTTATCTTCAAAATGGGGCACATCCAGTTCATTCCCTTTTTCATTACCTTTCTTTTCGAGGAGATCTAAAAAAACATTATAAAGATTTTGGAATTTGTCTTCTGAAAAAAGAGGCTGACCGGTAAGAAGATAGCCATTCTTTTTGTAGAACTCCACCTGATCGGGTTTCAATACTTTATAATCCTTGCTTTTCATAATATTTGTTTTTTTTATTCATTTCATCTCTTTTCCTACATATAGTAAAAATCATTATTCTTTTTCCGGAATTTTTCAAGACATAATTATTAGTTCAATTTCAATTCTCCAGAATTCTTTCCACAACCAGTTGTCTGAATTCAGGGGTCAGCATGGAAAAATAGGCCGTAAAACCGGTCACTCTTACAACAAGTTCAGGATACAAAGAAGGATCTTTATGTGCTTCAAGTACTTTCTGTTTATCCATGATATTGACATTGATCAAGGTTCCTCCCATTTCAAAGTGAGCCTTGATAACGGAAGCGATCATATGTATATTATCTTCATTCGCCAAACCCGGATCCAGTTCCCACTGCATGGGAGCTGTATTCCCGTATCCTGGCTGAATCCCGGCTATACTGGTAGCCAGTGCAAGGGAAGCAGCATCCTTCACAAAACCGGGATTGGGATTAGCTCCATGGGAAATGGGCTGCTCACGCTTTCTGCCATTGGGAGTTGCTCCCAGGTTTTTCCCAAACCCAACAGTGTTGGCCCATGAGAAAAATCCCGGAATGAAGACTTGTTTTGTAACAGGATCCGATTCCTTGCGTACCAAGATTGTAAACAATGAACTGATTTTTTTGGCCCATTCATCTGCGATTGAATTTCCCTGACCATATTTTTGACTGTTTTGCATTAAGGACCGTATTCGCTCACCATCATCTCCTTCAAAATTCGACCGGACATAATAATACATTTCCTCCCAACCGATCTTTTTTTCAATTTCAATTCGCTGCTCCAATGCAGCCAGAGAATCGGCCACAATGGCAAGACCGGCACCATCAATGGCAAGATTATAGTAAGCAGCACCGCCATCCGATACATCAAGTCCTTTTTCGATCGGACCATGACTTAAAAGATTAAGCAATAATTCCGGTTCATTATATTTTTGATATTTCAGGTGATGCCTGATCCCTTGGGCTGCAACGCGAATGGCTCTTGCCAGATGTTCACTGAACAATTCCCATAGGGTTGATGTAGCCCATAAGTTCTTTTTCTCAGACATCATCTCTTCATAAGCAACCTCAAATACCTTTGCCATATTGACCTTCACAAGATCATTAAGGGTGTACTCCATTCCTGGCAAGGACATCCAATTGCATCCGACTGCTATACGCCGTCGAGCCGTCTCAATATCATACCCGTTTCGCATAAATCCCTCTACAAGGGCTTTATCTCCGGAAAAACGGGGCCAGGCATTTTTATTTTTCATAAGGTATTCAAGCCCTCTTTGGAACAGATCTTCATTCATTGCCTTGTGTACCCGAATGGTGATATTCAGTGAAGTGTTGATCTTATCGGCTGCTTCAAGGATAAGAAAAGATATTTCAGAGGCCTGATCTTTCCCGGATTTGTCTGGGCCTCCCAGTTGCCAGTATACAGGATCGTTGATCAGAAAAGCAGCCAGGTAATAAACTGCCTCCTCCTTGTCAATTCGTCCTTCCTGAAGGTCCTTCTCATAAAATGGCTGTAAAAGAGCATCGATCTGTCCACCAGCTCCATCACGGTTATATGTCCTGGAAGCAAGATGAAACCAAATAATCCATTGGCACGCTTCCCGCAGGGTTTCTGGAGGTTCATTTTTGACTTTTTCATTAACAACAGCCATATTCTCTAAATTTTTTTTCAGTTCCAGATCCTGCTCTTCGGCAGCTCTCTGCCTGATCTCCTGAATATGCCGGTCTATCCAACCCTGGATACTTCTGATTACCCTTTCATGAGCATCATAAAAAGCCTTTTTATCTGGTGTGTTATTAATTCGGCGGTAACGGTCAATCTTTTTCAGTAATCCCTTCCAGCCCAGCTTCAACCCCATGTCATAATCAGGTGCAAAATGAGCATCATCGCCTATACCACAAATAATATCGTAGCTTTCAAAATCACCCTTCAAATGATCGTAAGGATAGTCAGGATGCCACTTATTGGATCGCATACGGGATAAAAAATACATCCATCTGCCTGCAAAAGCATCATTAGGATCTACATAGACAGGATGATTAGCCATCAAATCACAAAAATTCTCTGTCCAACCATCCAATCCGTAAAAAGAGCCATCAGGATGATTCGGTATACTTTCCCAGGCATTTTCGGGCGGAACAATACGTCCGTAATCGTCTTCATCCAATGGCCCTTCCACTTCAATTTTCCTGCGTGTCTGTTCAAGTTTAACCTTACGCAGATGATCAATCCTCCTTTGATATCTAAATTTACTCATTGTTTCCATGAAGTTTATTAATTTTGTATTTTTTCAGTATTGGAGCATAAAGCTCTAACGATCCCTTATCCAGGTCTTTAACCTCTTCAAAGGGATTTTTCATACCCAGATTTTCATATTTAAAATCAGCAAGGGGATGATAGGGTAATAATTCGTATTTTCTGATATTTGTCAATCCACTAACAAATAAAGCAATATCTTCAATTGCCTGACTTGAGTGGTTTACCCCGGGAACAACTGGGGTGCGTAATTCATAAGGAATTCCGGTTTTATCCAATTGCCGGATATTCTCCAGGATCCTTTTGTTCCCCGACCCGGTCCACTTCATGTGTTCATCCTCATCCATCATTTTTATATCGGCCATAATCAAATCCATAAAAGGCAGTATCTCTTCCATTTTCTCCCAGGAAATCGTCATATTGGTTTCCATAGCGATATGGACATTTCGAACTTTGAGAAGTTTTGCAGTTTCTTTCACAAAGTCTGCCTGCAACATGGGCTCTCCTCCCGAAAAAGTAACTCCCCCATTCGATTCACTGAAAAAAATCATATCTTTCTCAAGTTCAGTAACAAGCTTCTCAGGGGTATAAACTTTCCCAATCTTCCTCAGCGCATTTGAATAACATTCATCTGTACACTCAAAACATAAGTTGCATTCAGAGCGGGAAAAGCCTAATTGACCTTCTTCCATTTTCAATGCCCCGGTGGGACAAACCTTAGTGCATGCACCGCAATTGAGGCACAGATCCTTTTGCCATTCCAACTCCGGATATGACTTAAAGGTTTCCGGATTATGACACCATTTACAACGCAAATTGCATCCTTTTAAAAAAACCGTGGAACGAATTCCGGGCCCGTCATGAATCGACATTCGCTGTATCGTTGTAATGATCCCTTTCATATAAACTTCTTAATCCTTAAATACAAAAATAATTCTTAGACAAGGCATTATGAAATATTACTTTTAAACTCCAGAATATCATAATTGCCCTGTAGCGATATTCGACTCAAAAAATCTTATGATTCTTCTTTCGGTAATCAACCGGAGTATGTCCGGTGTATTTATTGAATAACCGATAGAAATAGGAAAGTGATCTGAATCCGCAATCGGCGCAAATGGATTTAACACTGGCATTGGTCATTATAAGTTGTTGACTTGCGTAATTTATGCGGATCCTGATTACCGTTTCCGTAAGAGTCTGCTTCAGGTGTTTTTGTAATGTCCGGTTCACATGTGCTGTGGAATGTCCGGTAAGCTCAATAAATCCGGAAATGCCCTTCAGAAATAGTTCCGGTGTATTATAATTGTTCATGGCATAGATCAGCCATGTGGGGATATCATTCTGCTTTATTTCCAAAATGTTAATTAGCCTGAAGAGGGTAATCAGAATATAATCCAGGTGCAAATAGTCACGCGTTTCTGCAAATAATTGATCAATTCGTGCTGACAGCTCATTCAAATGATCAGATTCCAGTTGTGTACAGAACGGCAACTTTTCTTTCTGCCAGAAATAAGTTTCCGATCCCGGGAAGTACCTTTCTCTGAAATAATCGAGGTTTTTATGTGAAAAAGCGATATTGGTTATTACAAGATGTTTATCATCCGGGTTTACTTTGAAGGTATGTTGATCCTGAGGCCGGATCATACATAATGTGCCTTTACGGATCTTTATTTCTACCCCATTAATGCAATGAATTCCCTGTCCGGATTTAATCCAGAAAACTTCAGCGTAATTATGATTGTGCATGCTCAGTGAATCACCGGAACTTATGGTGGTGCGGGCGAGATGGAACACATCCGATCCATTATCAAGGAATTGTTTCAGTAAAAATTTTTCTGCAGTCTCCATTGTTTCTATCTGATCGTATTAAGCTTAAGCATGATCCAGCGTTCTGAAAGACAGAAATCACTCCTGTACTCCATGAGCAATGGCAATGATATCAAATCCTCGTGACTCCGAATGAATGTAGCCCGCATCCAATAATTCTATTTTTACCCGGTGTTTAGCATATGGCAAGTTAAGACCCATAATCACTGTTTTATGCATTCCTCCCCATGTCTGATCTCCCTCTGCTCTCAACTCTCCATAAGGAATCCCGTCGATCTCAATCCCAACCAAACCAGAAGCTGATCCAGCCTTATATTGATAATAAGTCAAAGCAAAAAAAGTACCTTCATAATCGAAAGAAATTACACTGCCGGTTTTCACGGCATTCCAAACCTTTCCGATAATGGGTTTCCCATGAAGACGCCAGGGCTGATCCATGGTAACATCATGCTCCCTGAGTGTCCAACCCTCATTCTGAGAAAAATTTACATGAGGAGCTTTGTAGAAAACTACATTTTCCAGTGGTTCAGAACAAAGAGGGTCTGGAATTTCATTAGCCCTAGCTGTTAAGGCCTTCGAACTTGAATTATTTATTTTTTCAAGATGCAGAATAATCATTCTGGCTGTCAGTCGATGTCCAAGGGAATTGGGATGGACATCGTCTGCCAGGATACATTCAGGGTCTATTCTTCCATCTTTTATCCGGGGCTCACATAAATTTCTAAGACTAATAAAAGGGACATTGTAATGTTTGGCCAGTGGCAGATGTTTATCCTGAACATTCCCCCCCCACCTGTTCATCATGCCTACCATGATAACTCCGGGATCAGATGGTGATGTCAGAATTTGCCTCAAAAGACCTTCAGCACCTTTCTCCGGCAAGTCATTAACATTATCATTAATAGAAAATTCAAAAAATACCATATCAGGCTCATATTGCAATAAGTCTTCATATGCTCTTAATGCCCCAAACTTAGAATTTGTAGCACCAATCCCCGCATTGTAGAGACTAACTTTGATATCGGGAAATGTTTTGCAAAACCAGCGGGCGACCAGATTGACCCAACGCTCTTCCGGAGTTTCAGCAGAAGCACCCATAGTGACAGATCCACCAATCGCACCGATCACAATATCCTGGCCCTGCTCTGCTTTTCTCAGAACGGATTTCACTCTGCTGAAATTTTCATCATTGACAAGGCTTTCCCTGATAATTTCTGCGTCACTTAATTTCAGTTCATCGTATATATCTAAAAAGGATAGATTTTCCTGACTTGCCGCATTTAAGGATAGCATAAGAAACAATCCGGCAACAATGATATAACTAAAAAAGCATCCAAAAGAAAATCGGGAGCTATTTTTCATCATTCTCCTTAATAAAATTTATTACCTCATCGACGTAACAAAAAGCCAGTGAAGTTACTGTATCGGCAGCTCCATAGTAAATGGCAATTCTACCGGTATCTGCATCTGATAATGCAGAACAGGGAAAAATAACATTGGGTGTGTCTCCAATACATTCATACATCTCACGTGGATTCAGAAGATAGGACTTTGCCCTGTAACGTACTTTCCACGGCTGGTCTATATCCAAAAGTACAGCACCCATGCTGTATACAAATCCATTGCAACTGGTAAGCACTCCATGATAGAACATCAGCCACCCCTCATCGGTTTCGATGGGTACAGGGCCGGGTCCAATCTTTGTACTTTCCCATGTCAACCTGCTATTTTTAGGTGACATGACATGCCGGTGCATGCCCCAGTGAATCAGATCAGGACTCTGGCTAATAAAAATATCACCGAAAGGGGTATGCCCTGCATCACTCGGACGGCTCAACATGCAGTATTTCCCGTTTATTTTTCTTGGAAACAAAACCCCATTTCTATTAAAGGGTAAAAAAGCATTCTCCAATTGGTGAAATGTTTTGAAGTCATCTGTATAGCCAAGGCCAATCGTATAGCCATGATAATTGTTACACCAGCTTATGTAATAGCGACCATCGATATTTACCACCCGTGGATCGTAAGATTCTATATGCGTATTGATTTCCGAATTATTACTATTCCATTCGACGGGCCGGGGTTCAATCTGAAAATTGATACCATCCTTGCTGTTGCCAACATGAATGTTCATATTTCGTCCTGTGTTATCAACCCTGAAAATACCGGCATATTCATCCGCGAACGGGACAACTGCACTATTGAAGATACTATTCGAAGTTGGCAATAAATCACGCGGAATCACGGGATTGGCATTATATCTCCACATAACATCATTATTTCCTGCAGGTCGTTCCTGCCAGGGCATATTTGCATCTGCTTTTCCAATTATCATAGTTTTCTTTATTAGTTCGCAGCTCCTCTACTGATATCAGAACCTGCCTGTTTTTAAATAAGTTGTTAGGTTTTTTTTAATCAATTAGTATTTCTCCGATATAAAGATTGGCAGGTTGACCACTGCCCTTGTACCATGATGGCATATTCCCGAAAGGCTCCACAAGGATTTTGATATTTTTAAGCTTTGAGGCAGTGACTGGAATTTCCACCCGGTTGATTTCAGGATTCAATGTCTCCCGAACAGCAAAATCAGTCCGGTCGGCAAGAGGGAGAAAATTTTCCCCATCAGGAGAATATAACAATCTGATTGCTGATGGCGGGAAAATATTCATACCTGTATGGTCCAGATAGGTAACCATAACCTTTTTTATTTTTTGCACTTCATCAAAATCCAAAATGAATTCTGCATTCTTTTCACGCCAAACGCTCCAATTCTTATCTGTATGGTAAGTAGTAGCAAGCACCCTGTCGAAATGGTTCCGACCAGTTTTATCGCCCCGAACATCCGGTGGAGAAATGATTTCAATCCGGGTTATATTTTGACTGCTTAACAGATTTTTCCCTTTCAAATAAACCTGCTCCATGACCAGGCTCGGTTCGAAACCATCTGCCAGGGCAATAGCTTTCAGTGTCGCTTCCTCTGTAAGCAGGATCGGAGAATCATATTTAAAAGAAGATTCATCAGGTTCACTGCCATCAAGAGTATAGAAAATATCGGCTACCGGATACAAACAATTAAGCTGTACAAAAAGACTCTCACCGAAAACATATTTCTCATTAGGATCATAAGGTGCCGGAAGAGTGCGTGCCTTTTTATCCGGATCGGGAAGATGAACCGAAGATACAGGAATGTCTTCCATTTTAATTCCACGATTAAAATTAGGCTTTTTTCCCATGGTGAATTCAAGTACTCCCCCCTGCATAATTTCCTCATGGGTAATATAATTTCTTTCGAACGGTGATCCATTCAGTATAGCAGATTGAATGTATCTATTCTTATTACTGTTATTCTTTGCCAGCACTGTAAATTTTTTTCCGTTTTCAAGATTTATAACCGCTTTCTTCAGTTCAGGAGAACCAATATCATAATACCCTCCACAAGGACTTACAGGATACATGCCCATGGCGCTGAAAATATACCAGGCAGACATTTGCCCAAGGTCCTCATTGTTCACAAGACCATCGGGCTTATCCGAATAAAATTCATTCATTACCCTTCTCACCATTTCCTGTGTTTTCCAGGGTTTATGAGCATAATTATAAAGATACGCCAGGTGGTGGGATGGCTCATCGCCATGGCCATACTTCCCGATAAATCCGGAAATATCTACATGTTGATTTCCCGACAAACGGGTAGTATCGGTAAAAATCCGGTCCAACCAGAGATCAAATGATGCCGGACCTCCTGTTAGTTCGATCAGCCCCTGAACATCATGCGGAACATAAGAAGAATAGCCCCATATATTACCTGAAACATAATTCATCTCATAATCATACCAGCTGGTGGTATCCATTTGCCTCCATATCCCATTGGAATATTTAGGCCATAGTTTTCTGTATTCAGGATGAAAAAGATTTTTATAACCAAGAGACCTGGCAAGATAATAATGATAATCCTCCTCTTTACCCAGTTTTTTTGCAAGCTGAGCAATACACCAATCAAAATAATTCTGCTCGGTAGTCTTGGAAACAGATGAATTGTATTCTGCCGGAACAAAATGAAGATTGACATAACCCTCCATGCCGCTCTTACCGTAAACGACAGAACTTTTTGCCGGGTCAGTATTATTTGCTGCAGCAGTAACGGCCTCATATATAGCTTCCGCATCAATGTCTTCATGTTCTTTAAGTACTGCTTCAACCATTGGAGAAACGGTATTGTAACTGATCATACATTTATTATCGTGCCCAATAAATTCCCAAAGGGGCAGACCAACTTTCTGTATGTGGTGTCTTGAGCTTAAAGAATTAATAAATCTCGAATTGCTCTCCCTGTCAACGATGGTAAACAGAGGATGTAAAGCACGATAAGTGTCCCAGGTGGAAAATGTACTGTAATGCGCTGTATCATTCCGGTAAAGTTTCTCCTCAATGATATAATTTCCATTCACGTCTGATATGAGATTGGGAGAAATAAAGCTGTGATAAACAGCGGTATAAAATATCCTTTCATCACTTTCCGAAAGCCCTTCAACCTCAAATTTGGAGAGTTTTTCTTTCCACAAATCTTGTGCTTTCTTCAAGGCCTGATCAAAGGAGAAATGTTGGGTTTCATGCTCAAAATTTGCCTTTGCACCTTCCTGATCAACAAAGGACAAGGCTACTGCTGCTTCAATCATTTCTCCAGCTTCAATATCGAAACTTACATATGCTCTTGCATCCGGACCTCCGGCTTCGGTACTCCCCTCCTTTATTTCCCCATTTTCGTATACTCCTTTCTTTGAAAAGGGTTCAGAAAAACGTGCATAAAAAAAGACGGTTCGTGGAGTACCGGCATCACCGGAGGACTTTTTATATCCACGGACTTCCCGATCCGACAAAAACTCCACACCGGCATCCATCACCGATTCACCTACGCTATGGGTGGGATCGATAATTACATTGCCCGATCCGGTCCTTTGGAAGGTATACCTGTGATAACCGGATCGTTCTCCTGCCGTCAGTTCAACCTGTATGTCATAATCATCGAGATGAACCGAATAATAGCCAGCGGAGGCATGTTCACGTTCATGCGAAAATCTTGACCGGTAACCGGTTTCCGGATTTGCCTCAGAACCGGGCAAAAGCTGTGGATTACCTGTGGTAGGCATAAAAAGAAAATCTCCCAGACCTGTCAGTCCGGCTCCACTGATATGAGTATGTGCAAAACCCTTCAGCACACTGTCCTGATAGTGATACCCTGAACACCAGTCCCATCCTTTAAAGTCGTTGGAGGGACTCAACTGGACCATTCCAAAAGGAACTGTTGCACCAGGAAAGGTATGACCCGTGCCGTCGGTTCCGATCATGGGATCAACCAGATCAGCCAGTTTCTTTTCCTTATGAGCGCAGGAGGACAATACAATTAAACCAAATAAAAAAAACCTGGTGACTCCTGCATGAAATTTTTTATCCATAAATAAAATGTTTACAATTTTTAGTTTTCAGACCATATCTTTTTAATGGTCTCTTCCTGTCCAAAGCCTGTGGGACAAGCCTCAGACTTCATGTTTGCCCTGTAACGGTAGATATCACCTACAGGGTCTGCTGCTATTGTCGTGAATCCGGGCACCTGAAGATGTCCAACAGGATCGGTTTTTCTTATCCAGTCATGAGCATACTCCAGCCAGTAGTTGCGGTATTCCTCACTGCAATGGGCGAACCACGAAATCTCATCCCTTCCCCATGGCCACCACCATTCTTCACCCCCGCATACTCCCGGATTGGAAGCTCCGGAATTATCCAGTTCCACCAAATACGGAAGAGACTCACACTCCCACCCGCTTGGGGTAATACCACCCATGCTGTTCTTGTAAATAGCATCATAGTGCCCTATTTCCAGCTCTGTTTCATAAGGTTTACCACATATTTCCTTTGCCCTGGTAGGAAAAGAATGGAAGTCAAACAGCAAATATCCGTCCTCGTCAATAATTCCATGAGGTTTGTCGCTGCCATGTGCAAAAGGCACATGTGCATCAAACAACACATAGTTTCTACGGGCATTTTCTTTGGCGTAGTCCCTGATTCTGTCAACCAGTTCAAATAAAATCTTGTTCTCGGGGTCGTTGTCGTTCATCAGTTGGATCTGACCAAAGTGAATGCTTTCAAAGCCTGCATCTATGTAGCGTGTGGCCCGGTAGAAAAAATACATCTGGGTCTCAACAGAAGCCAGATCCGGTACAGAAGCACCCTTTACCCAGTGATCATGATAGAGGTAATCCTTATCAGTTAATTTATCGACCTTGTATAGCATAGCATCGTAATCAAAATTCCGATTTTCAACCGGCAAATTAAATTCCTTGAAAACATAGGCCGGAACAGGGATCTGATCAAGCCCGTAATCCGTTAACTCATTATTACTATGAAAAACAGCTTCAAACAAACAACATTGAAGCATGAATTCGGGATCTGCTTCATGTGCCTGACTTGCACGCTTTTCAATCAATTTAAAATGTTCCTCATCCGGCATCAGTGGAGTCCAGACAAAACCGGCCCTTCCGATGAATTTAGCCCCTATATTTTTGAGCATCCTTACATTCTCATAAAAATCCTCATCACTTGCTGTCTGGCATAATTCTCCCTGGGTAATTGCACGGGATAAATAATTATGCAATACCTCTTCAGAGATGGAACCATTGAAAGAATATTCCGGAGTATTCTTTTCTTCCGTGCAGGAAACAATTGATAGAGCGATTACTGCAAAACCCGCAAAAAATTTTTTAAAGTATTTCATGTCTAAAATCTTAAATCATTATATTTCTCATTTTGAAATCAATATTTCTGAATATGTACTCAGGCTTCATTTTTTCTAATGTCTTTGGCTGCATCGATCATGGCCAGGAAGCCTTCTACAGGAACATATCCGGCAATTGAGTTGCCAGATCCTAAAGCAAATCCCCTGGCTGTATTTCTATACTGAGTAGCTTTTTTATAAACAATTTCGTAAACCTCATCATATTTACCCAGGCAAAGTGTATTTACATCGATACCTCCCAGTAAACCAATCGAATTATTATATCGTTCTACCCAGGCTTCAAAGGGGGCTATTTCATCTTCATTGGAATGTTTTGCATCGATACCTAATTCGATGATATCATCCATTACACTGAAAATATTTCCGCAGCTATGCAGCAGGAATTTCTTCCCCCTGGAATGAACAATATTAATTACTTTCTGATACTGAGGTAATATATGTTGTTTAATGGTCTCGGGTTCCAGTAGTGTACTGTTTTTATACCCCAGATCATCCCCCATCCGGTAAAAGACAAAAATGTCATCATAACGTCTAACCATTTCTGACCATAACTCAGCGTATATATCTCCAACTTTTATGTAAAGGTCTCTGAAGAGATCCGGATCAGTATATTGCAAAACTGCAAGATTTTCATAACCTACTAAATCTTCACTTGCTTCAAAAATTCCATATCCGCATCCACCATAAACTTTCATGCCATCTGGCATAACAGCTCTAATTGCATCCAGGTGTGGTGTATATTCTTTCCAAAATCGAGTGGGGATTTCTTCAAAAGGATATTTATTGAAATCATCTCTGGATTGGATAGGGCCTGGGATACCACCAAATATAGCTCCATGCCCGGGAAACACATCACAAACTGATGCTTCATAATCCATTGCGTCATAAGTCATATCTCTCCAAAATCTGAACCGCTTCCGATAATAATTATTATAGTCCCGGACAGTATTTCCCTCTGTTCCGATTTCTCTATCAATAGCTTTTGCTATAAATACATCATCAATATGATGCTCATAAAGTGGAAGGCGTTTGGGACGCTTATTATGAAGCACCGTTTCGATTTGCGTATAATCGGGTATAAAGCTCATGAATTATGATATTAATAATATGACCAAAGTTCTTTGATTTTCTCTTCCAGGCCTGTTCCTTGTTTGCAGGCATTGCCCGGAATATTTGCTTTGTATTTGTGCCGCTCAGACTCTCCATCCACAACTACACGAGTTACCGGCATTTGCAAATGACCAAGCGGATCATGTTGTTTGATCCACCGGTAAGCATATTCAAGCCATTTTTTTTGATCATCAATATCTTTCAAACTGAACCAGGTAATTTCGTCATATCCCCAGATAAAGGGATCGGTAACATCGCTTCGCTTACCAGGCGTGCTGCTGATCTCAAAATTATCAAACTCGACCAGATAGGGCATCCTGTCACAGGTCCACCCACTGGGAGTAACCCCTCCTTTTGTCTTCTGGTAGATGCTTTTTTGCCATTGCTCCTCCACCGGGTAGTCCACCTTCAATACCCCTTCAAAATAAGCATCTTCGCATTCCTGTATTCGCAGAGGATAGGAAAGAAAATCCAACAAATGTTTACCATCTCTGATATAGCCAACCGAAGTATGTGCATCATTCAGAACAAATTTTCGCCGGGAATGCTTATTCGCATATTCCCTTACTTTTCCAATAAGTTCAAACCAGTTGTCCCATTGCTGGTCTCTTGTTCCTGTTAAATCGATTTGACCCCAGTGTAGTGCCTCAAAGCCCGCATCGATATAACGACTGGCAAGATAATAAAACCATAATTTGGTTTCAATCCGCGTAATATCAGGTACACTCGCCTTGTCAAAATGATTAACAAAGAGTCCGTCTTCGAAGAGCATAGCCTGAAAATCAAAAGGCCTGATTTGTACGGGAAGGTCGAAGGCCGAGAAAACATGTTCCGGGATCAGTATTTGCTCTACCTCAGGAGTAACCACCTCGAAAATGGCTGCCTGGAAAATGATTTCATCGTCAGTCTTGTGGACTCTTTCAATAATTTGACTGGCAAAATCAAAGAATCGGGGATCATTCAGTGCAGTTTCACTGCCCCAGCGGAACATGGCCCTCCCGATAAATTTCGCTTCAATATTATGGATCAGCCTGATATCATCGTCAAGGCAAGCAGAATTACCATCCTGTTTATATTCCGGAGGAGTACACAGTTCAGCCATGGTAACTGCCCTGCCAAGATAGGATTTCAGGACATTTTCATCAATCCGTCCACTAAAATCATAATTTGATCCGGCAAATGTATTAAACTTAAAAGAGCCAAATAAGAATATTAATGAAAACATGAAAAAAAACATTCCTCTTGTTTTCTTCCAATCCCATCCAACCCCAATTCTGAATTTCTCCATGATTTTTTGTCAATTTTAAACATGATTACAAACCCTTTTCAAGATTCACACCTCAATGCTAAATCAATATATGACAAATAAATAAGAGGCTATCTAAAGAACTTTTCAGATAGCCTCTTAATCTTGTTTTATTTAGTAAATGTTATTAATCCTGACTTAGAAAAATTACCGGTAGTTAAACGATAAATATACATATTACTGCCTTCTGAGGGGATGAATTCAGTTTTAGTAATTCCTGCAGGTCGTTCTTTATTCAACAGATTCACAACCATCTTACCTGTAAGATCATAAATACTGAGATTAACATGGGTAGGTGTTTGAAGAGAAAAACGGATCGTTGCCTTTTCCCGTGCCGGGTTCGGATAGCACTGTACCTGAACCTTACCTTCATACTTGCTCTGATTGATTGATGTAATCAGACCTATTTCATCCACCTCTAGCGGAGAACCTCCGCCATAAACCGATTGAATACTGGCAAGTGAAGCGTCAAAATCATAAGTTTTATCGTCCCACAACAGGGAGCCAATGGGAAGACCGTCGCTTTGTGAAACCAGGTTAGCCGTATACGAAAAGTCCTCTGTAAGATCTGAGAACAGCACAATTCCTCCTTCTTTTGAATTTTCACCGCCTACACCGGGGATGGTATTTGGATCGTAATCGCCGAAATAAGTAATGCGGAATTCTTCATCGGTCGGCATGCTTACATCCGGGACTCCATAAAGGTGTCGGTTGAACTGAATATAGACATCAGCTACATCCTGCGGCATAGGTTCAGTGCCCAGACCGAGCTCAGCAATGCTCATTTCATACAAACTATTATTTTCTGAGACAATATTATCATAGTCGTTTACCAGTTGAGTAGTCCTTTCATTCATCCATATTGCGGGAACATTATGAACCTGGAAAGGTCCTGGTCCATGTATGGCCTGATTCCATGTCAGGTAAGATTCCGGCGCATCAAAATCAGGATTATCATTCAAGCCTCCGTTGTAATAATCATCAAGTGTAGAACTATGAACCACCACATTGTCTGCAGCATACCATACCAGATCTGCAAAATCATCCAGATCACTCGTCAGATTCCCCTCGCCATCCAGATATTTGTCGGGAAGTTCAATAGCATTTGTAATTGTGTCCAATCCTACAAGTCCCATCAGCAATGCATCAGGATCTTGTCCGCCACTGGCTACATTCTCGTAGTCCTCTCCGGTCCAGTTCACATTAACAAACAGGTTATTGGTGACATACAAAGTTTTCCAATTCATATTCAGGAAGGGGTATTTGCTGCCATTAACGAAGGTATTATGATTGATAAGAGCAAAATCACAGAGTGCATTATTCTGGAGGATGGTGAGCTGTGAACCGGTTACTGTATTATTCTCAAAAATAATGGTATCAGCCAGGGTACTGCGGAAATCGAGCACCCTACCGCTCCACCAGTTAGCTTTCCGGTCCATATCCCTGAAATAACTGTCTCTTATTTTAGCTACTGCACCGGACTCCACATCTGCCATCTTAAAAATTGCATCGAGCCCATGTGCCGTTTCAAAGAAACATCCTCTTACATCAAGCTTGCAGTCTACACCGGAAATATCAATAAGCGCTTCGCCAACCCAGGCACGATTCGTTGGCATTACTTGCCATTGAATGTTTTCAAGGTAAAGGCTGCTTTTGACAACACTGGGTGTTACATTCACTTCATTTAGCGGTTGCATGACAATAACCGGCAGAGGACCATCTCCTTCCTCCGCCCGGATAGTAATCGAACCTCCGGGATTATCGACGTTAATACCTGCATGCATCAGGTAAAACTGACCACGCTCCAGTTCATAAATACGGTCTGTACCAACCGCAGCATCATCAGTATTTATTGTGGATTCCAGTAACCCGCCATTCTGAACACCACCGGGAATGTTTACAACCTCCTGACTGTGACTATTACCTGTATATAACCAGCCCAGGATAAGCAAAAAGTAAATTTTAATTTTCATAGCAGTATGATTTTAGTTAAGTAAAAAAATTATTTATTACATTGTGTATCATAAATTAACTCTCATTCCAATTTGCGCACGGAACCCGTAATAATTCCGGCTTGTAGGCAATTCAGGCTTTTCCGGGCCCTGTTTTGCATAATAATAATAGTCTACATGATTATTGATGTTGGTAAGATTTGCAAAACAGGAGATCCTTTCATTTACCTGCTGCTTCAACATCACATCAATAAGTGTAAATGAATCATAATAACTGTCCCTGAGTGAGAAAAGCGCATCCACACCCTGCAGGACACTTCCCTGATAACGGTATGAAACCCTGGCACTGAAACCACCGTAATCGTATCCGATCACAAGGTTTAGAATATTACCCGGCTGATCCGGCATGGGTCCCTCAGTGGTTTTATATTCCTGTCCGTATTGGGGAACCGGAATAAACCCTGAAGAATCATATCCAATTAACACTTCCTGGAAATAAGGAAAACTTGTTTTTGTTGACAGTATGGTATAATTAACATCGAGTACCAGGCCTTTTAATACATTTGACAAATACCAGAAACTTTTTTGCCACGAGATCTCAATACCTTTTACAAAGGTTTTCTCGGGGTTGTTAAAAGGCAGATTTGTAAATGTAGCCTCTCCCACATAGTTAGGATCATAGTGCTCCATTCCCAGTAATCTGTCGTCAAGATCATCAGGACCACCCACAATCTGTCCCTTTTTGGAAGGTTTGTAATTATTCATCCCGAAAATCAGATCGTCGATCTCTTTGTAAAAACCATATATGGTGAACAATCCGAACTTATTGTGTTTGACGGCAAAACCAAGATCATAATTCCATGCGACAGCAGGCTCCAGCCAGGGATGGTTGGATACAAAGTTACTTGCTCCCGGACTGTAGATGATCATTGGGGATATCTGGTTGAAACTCGGGCGGGATGTACTTTTATATGCTGCGGCCTGTATATTGAAAATTTCGAATGGACTGATCTTTAAGTTTAAGGAAGGGAACCATAAAAGGTTTTCACGTTTCGTTGTTACATATTCAGGCTCTCCCTCAACACCTGTTGGATCAAAAGCCGTAACAATCTCATAAGCACTGTATTCCGTTTCATTTTGTTCTACACGAATACCCGGCAGGAGCATCAGCCATTTCCCGTAATTTAGCTCAAACATCGCATAGCCCGCCAGTTTCCTTTCGGAGGCCTCATAATCCACATTATAACTGGAAACTCCATCCAGAAAATAACGGGTTTGATCTCCACCATTGGCACGATAAGCATCCTGCATTTCGGTCAAAAAATCAATATCTGCACCCCAGCCCAGGTTATACAATCCTCTGAGAAAATTGTCTGATTGGTAACTCTCATCCAGGAAAGGTGTAGCAATGATTCCGTTGTTATTATAGTCGGTAATTTGCTCAGGATAAAGGCTGGCGAGATGCTGGCGTCGATATTGCATTCCTCCGTAATCCAGTCCGCTGTAACGGGAATCTCTATCAGATTCCCGGATCAGTTGATGAAATTTCCCTCCAGTTTGGAATTTACCACTAATTTTTTCAGAGAATTCGAAATTCAACTCGTAATCAAGTCTTGCATTATAGCTTTTATCACTAAGTCGGGTTTCGTCCCAGGCCATACTATTCAAATAAGATTGATTAACATCCAGGGAATCGAACCCTGCAGCCGGATAATCCGAAATAATATCAATAGGATCGGCATATACGAGCATTCTTTCAGGCAAATTGAGTCCGGTCTCTTCAAAAAAAGCAAAATTTTGTCCCCTGTTTTCAACTTCTGCAATGGTTGCAGACCCATCAAGTCGTAATACGGAGGAACCGAAAACAAATTTGTTTTGAAGGGTATGAGTACGTGTGAGATTACCTGCATTCCATTCTCCGATGTTCTGGTGATAGTCTCTCCTTTCTGTTTTGAGAGTTCTTTGATGTGTCCTGTTAATCGTAAAATCTTCATTGATTCCCAGCAGGTTAAAAAACTTAACATCCCACCAGTCGGAATTATAATCCAGGATAAGTGTTCCGTTAGTCCGGGTACGTCTTTGTTTTCTTTCCGTTAAAGAATAAGAAGTGGTCCTGATCCGAAAAACAGTATCAACCGGATTATTTAGTTCATCCCTGATTATTTCAGTAAAGGTTTCATTGAAGCCTCCATTATATATATCAGAAGCCAATTGTTTTTTCTCATGCAGGATCCGAAAATTCAATCCCATCTTTTTATTAAAGAAGCGATCACTGAAGCCCCCAGTCAACTTATAGTTGTCAAAATCCCTTGAAATATTTGCATATCCTCCCTGCACCATGAAATCAATCTTTCTTTTCGCAGGAGCTTCACCCAAACGCAGGTTAACAGTACCACCGATTGCATCGGCATCCTGATCAGCCTGTAATGATTTCGACACTTCTATCCCTCCAAGTGCATCCCCCTGTATCATACTCAGATCAACACTTCGATCCTGTCCGGTTGAAGACATTTTGACCCCTTCAACCGTTACATTGCTATATTTCGGAGACAGTCCCCTAATTACCACTTTTGAAGCCTCTCCTGAAGAACGTTGCAGCGATACTCCGGGCAACCGACCAATTGATTCAGCAGCATTGGCATCAGGCAGTTCCCGCATTTTCTCGGAGGATACAACATTTATGACCCGTTTGGAAGCAAACTGCTGGTTTATAGCAGCTCTCTGTCCCCTTGCCTGAGTGGATATGACAACTTCTGTCAATTCCTCCGCTTTAGGCTGAAGTACAACATCGATTTTAACCTCATCCTCAACAACTGTCTCATACTCACTATAGCCAATAAAGGAAAAATAAAGAGTGTCTCCGGGCCCTGAGATCATAATCTCATATTCTCCCTCAAAATCAGTAATCGCACCTTTGCCAGTGTTTTTAACAACCACATTTGCACCCGGAAGTGCAACTCCGTTCGGATCGGTCACTTTCCCGCTTATTACCCTTTGTTGTGCCTGAATATAATGTATGCTTATAAAAAGAAAGATAAGCAGAATAACACTTTTTTTCTTACTAAACATTTGTGCCGCTTTTTTCATGTATGTGTTACATATTTTACAGACTGAATTTCATGGGTAAAAATAGATTTCACCCCATCATCCAACAAGTATTTTTTTTTCATTATCTTATGCTATTTAGTCAATAGTTTTTAAGCTATCCAAATCATTTATCAAATCAGAATTATCCTTACTTACATTCAATGAAAAGTACTCACCCTCAAATTCTTCCCGAACCATCAATAAAAAGATTAAAGGATTCATGATTTTCAAATAAAAAACAGATGGAAAATTCTCCTGCAAATACGAATCCAAACCAACTGATCGATAAAAAACCCTTTACTGATAGTTTAAGGCCTTTTTCGAAAGGGTGATCTTTTTCAATAAATTATTATACCTGCTCCGGAAATAATGATTCTCATTATGGGGAAATACCAAAACACTGAAATGGTTTTATTGGACGCCTTCAAATCCAGCCACAGTATCACAACGGAGAAAAAAAAAGGAAATTTTATTATACTGAAAAAAATCCTGAAATTCATTTTACTGAAATGCCCGATGAAGATCAAGGTCGATGAATTGCGATCTCCTCTTAATATTAATACCAAATAATATTTATTAATTTTACAGAAATTAATACATCACCAGATCCCTCGCGATTTCGCCGAGATTTATTATGAACCAAAACCCAAGCATACAAAAGAAAATAAAAACAGAACAGTTCTGGCTGTCTCTCGATAATGCCGCCAAGATATATCCCGCCACAGTTGATGATGAAATTACCACCGTTTTCAGAATAACTGCAGTATTGAAAGAAAACATCAATATTCAGGCTCTCATGAGAGCGGTATCAAAAGCAGATGACAGGTTCCCTTATTACAAGGTGAGATTGAAGCAGGGATTTTTCTGGTTTTACCTGGAACATCAGCCTGCAACAATTCCTGTTACAGTAGACCGGGATATCCCATGCCGGAAATTCCCCCGTAAAGGCTTAATGTTAAGGGTACTGGTAAAAGACAGGCAACTCAGTGTTGAATTTTCTCATATTCTCACCGATGGCAGTGGAGCATTCGAATTTCTAAAAACCATCATGAGTCTTTATCTCAGCGAAAAAGGTTCAAGTTTACCGGATGATTTTAATTATCTTAAACCAGGTGAGGAAGTATCCGAAGAAGAATATGAAGATGCTTACAAAAGGTATTTTAAGGAAGATATTCCTCCCATGGTAAAGAGATCATCAGCTTTTCACCTTCCGATGCCTCTGAATTCAAAACCTCGCTTTCATGTAAAATATGTGAACATATCCGTAAAAAGCATAAAAGAAAAAGCTGCTGAGTATGGTGTAAGCATAACAAATTACCTGGTTGCCGTCTATCTTTATGTTTTGCAGGACATTTTCGAGAATATGAGTTCTTTCCAGAAAAGGAAAAACAATAAGCTTCTGAGGGTACAGGTTCCTGTAAATTTAAGGAACGTGCTCCCGTCCAAAACCATGCGTAATTTCTCTTTGTTCGTATTACCCGAAATAGATCTGCGACTAGGCCATTATAGTTTTCAGGAAATTATAAAGACAGTCTACCATCAAATGCGACTGGAAACAGACGAAAAGCTCATACATAAAAACATTGCCAGGAATGTAGGAAGTGAAAAGAAGATCTACATTAAAAGTATTCCCCTATTTATTAAAAGCCTGATCCTGAAAATGAAATATTATTCCCTGGGAACAAGTCAATTCAGCGGGGTGATTACAAATCTTGGAAGAACAATGTTGCCGGAAGAATTAAGCTCAGAGCTTGATCATTTTATATTCACTCCACCCCCGCCCAATAAAATGCTTAAGATTAACTGCGGAATTATCAGTCATGGTGATAAGCTGATCCTCAGTTTCGGCAACACCACAAAATCTATGGAACTGGAAAATAAATTCATTAATTTTTTAGAAACCGAAGGAATAGAGTTAAATTCCGACACCTAAAATCTTAAAGATGAAAAACTGTATTAATTGTGGAGTGGAACTGGAAAAAAGTATGAATTTCTGTCCTTTATGCGGAGAACCTGTACTTGATGAAGACTCAAATAACACCGATTATATTAAAGTGAGATTGAAAGAACGCCGCGAGCTGACAGATTTTCAAAGACTCACTTCAGATCAGAAGAGAAAATTATTCTGGGAAATATCAGGTATTATCCTGATTTCCGGAATCATTATTACAATAATTATTGATTTCCTGGGAGATAACAGCCTCAGCTGGTCAAAATACCCTCTTGCCATATGTTCGATAGTCTTCATTAATATTACGCTGATAAACTTTTTCTACCATAATCACTTCCTCGTATTATCCGGAAGTTTTGTGTCGAGTTCTGCTCTCCTTATTCTTCTTGACCTGTTTACCGGAGAGATGAACTGGGGAATAACACTGGGCATCCCTTTGCTTTTTGGCGCTTATTTCGTTGTATATATGCTGATACTCCTGATAAAACGCTCAAAAAACAAGGGCATGAATATTATAGCTTATTCATTATTAGCCGCAGGTTTGCTGAGCATTGTAACAGAAGCTTTCATTTCCAAATACAGAATAAAAGAATTACATCTCGAATGGAGTCTTATTGTCATGGCGTCGGTTCTGCCTATAGCGGGGCTTCTTCTTTATTTACATTTTCGTTTAAGAAGAGGAAGGGATTTGAAAAGGTTTTTTCATATTTAAAAAAAACTATTGGAGCATATAAGATCTGGCCGCTGAAGAGTGAATTATTCAATATTTTAGGTATTCTCGCACTCCCTTCACACTCTTTCTCTGTTTTCCACCATTGAGAGCAAAGCGACTCCAACACGTTCTGCCATTCACTATTCTCGGTGGTTCTCTGTGCCACCTCGGCGTCCTCTGTGTAAAATCCTCTCTGTGTTCTCCCCCGAGCACACGACTCCAATCCGTCCTGCTATTCAAAAAATCCCCTCCGAGGCTCCTTTGGCAACTCTGTATCCTCTACTGAAATCCGGGACAGGTAGTGTAAAATCTTCTCCGCGTTCTTATAGCGTTAAAGCACTAAAATATAACCCAGAGTTCTCTCCACAGATCCCTTCCCAGAACATAATAAAGAAACAAACCCGAAACCCATCCATGAAAAAGACCCAGTGTCCATAAATTATGGTATTTGAAATAAACAAGAAGAAAAATGATTTCCATGACCAATACATACAACATCAAGGGAAGGCTGGGAGCGTGAATAAGTGCAAATACCATGGAGGTAATAATAATGATTAAGGAATCACGCAACTTAATGCTTTCAAGTTTCTGAAGGTTTCCTGCTATCAGTCCCGCTATCATGAATTGCTGGAGCATACCCCATAAAGGGTACAAAACAAGTATAGGCAAAATCCTCCAATTGAGAAATCTGGCTTCGGTTTCAACACCATAAAAATAAATACCGGCAATAGTGATCAATGCCGGGATCAAAAGTATCAGAAAGGACTTTTTGAAATTTGCCTTACGGAATCCCCAGTATTTGTAAACACCTGGATATTTCTTATGTGTCTGCCAGATATAGATGATCCAGAAGGCACAAACCGCCACAATATAAAAGGCCCTGAAATTCAACCAGTCCATGAAAACAAATTTCAGAATACCGGTCAAAACCACGGCTAATATTTCTATGTATTTATTTTTGTCAGGGTAGTGCAAAATGATGAATTTAATTAATCCCAAATCTAAGAAAAAACAGCATTCGTAATTGGCTCAAGGAGCTAAATAAAAGAAATTAAAGGGAATTCACTTCAAATTTTACGATTTTTCCCAATTTAGTGAAGATGTTGTGGGAATAGTGGTAGGCAAATTCTGTGCAGATCTGTGATATCTGTGTTGAAACCTTTATCCTCGAATACCCGTGTACTGGCCGTCTGTCACTAAATGGCGTTGGAATGTCGTCTAAAATACATTTCATATCTTTGCATAGTTTTTAAGTTAAGCATAATCTTGTCCTTAATTCTAGTTATCATGAAACAACCGGAAACTGGCAAAAAAATCTCAGAACTAAGAAAGGAGAAGGGTCTGACTCAGGCGGAACTCGCTGAAAAGTGCAAAATCAGTGTACGTACCATTCAGCGAATTGAATCTGCAGAGGTCGAACCGCGCTACTACACACTCAAGATCATCTTCAGCTGCCTGGGTTACGATTTCAGTCAACTGAATGGAAGTAGCTCTTCCTATAGGGTGTTTCAAGGTATTCAGGAATTAAAAAGATCGACTTATCTCTATTTAAAAGATTTATTTAACTTAAAAACAAACACCATGAAAAAAATTCTAATTCTATCCGTTCCTTTTCTGGCACTTGCTACAGTTCTGTTATTTTCTTTCAACTTTGAAACTTACGGCCAGGGAAGTAAAGAAATGACCGAATCATTTCAGAAGGCCTCGTCCAATTACGATTTCCTCAATAGTTTTAATAATGGCAAACTGGATATAATAATTGAACAATATACAGATGATGCCTGCATGATGCCGGATCAGGCTCCTACTTTATACAATAAGCAAGAAATTGCCCGCTACTGGAATGATCTTTATGCCAGCGGTCTTCGTTTTAGCGATATAAAATCAGCAGAGCAAATCGTTGACAGAACAATTGCAGTGGATCGTGGAAGTTGGGCTGTTAAGATTAATCAGGACGTTACCATAAACGGGACATATCTTATACAATGGCGATTTAAAGATGGAGAGTGGAAAATTGAGAATGAAATGAGTAAAACGGATGTTATTCCGGGTTGGTGATATTCACCGAATAACTCTCCTTATTTGTCTTTAAATAATTCAATATATCAGTCTAGTCTACCATATCCTTTTTTGTCCAATCAAATATACAATTTTTATATGTAATATGTTGGAAGAAGTGCGGAGTCGGAAAAAGTTTCAAAGAGTTTCAGAGTTTCAGGATTTCAAAGAGAGATGCCTCATTATCTTCACCTCATTATCTTACCTAATTATCATACTACATTATCCCATCGTAATCCTTTAAAGACGCGATAAATCGCATCTCTACATTATCACCAAAATCCTTAAACCATGAACCCACTCCGAAAAGTAATTATTATGATATTTCGTCCTTAACACCCCCGGTCCCCTAAAGGGTATACGTGTCAACTTAAGATTATAATTGTGCATATAAATAGTCTCGACACCAGGAACAGAGGCTGGGATGCATTTAAAACAGCCTATGATTGTATACAGCTGAATTTTTTCAAAATTCAGAGATTTCCCCCGGGAACAGAGTGAGTGTGAGTGTGAGAGCGAGGAGCTTCTCAGTACTAATGATAATGTGAAATTTTGCACTGGTTTTGGTCGCCGGTGACCGACGCGAAGCCAGTACAATGGCAAGCGGAAACACTTAAACCCTAAAACATTTTCACTATCTTTCCCAAAAAAACCAAACCACCCATGCCAAAAAAACATACCTTAAGTCTCCTCGCCATTCTAATCCTTACTTTGGGCATCAACGCTCAGTACCCAAACCATCAACTCAAGCAATACCCCGAAAAATGGAATTCCCAGTGGATCACTCATCCTGATATTGATAAGACCGCTCATAATCTTATCCATTTTCGCTATGATTTTGAGCTGGATGAGGTGCCGGGTGAATTTATTGTTCATGTGAGCGGGGATAACCGCTACCGGCTGTATGTGAATGGGGAAGAAGTTTGCTTTGGTCCGCAACTCGGCGACATGAGGCACTGGAGATATGAAACCCTGGATCTCGCTCCTTTTCTGAAGCAGGGAAAAAATCTGGTCGCTGCAGAGGTCATGAACTGGGGCGTGGAACGCAGCTATGGCATCATCTCATTCAAGACCGGCTTTTTATTGCAGGGACACACGGAAAAGGAAACCTTCCTGAATACCAATTATAACAGTGAATGGAAAGTATTGAAAAACGACGGCATGTATGAAAAAACCGTCTTCTGGAGAGGTGGCGGAGAAATTGTAGGCGGATTCTATGCTTCCAACCCTACCGATTCAATAGTGGCAACAAAATATCCATGGGGATGGAAAGAGATTGACTATGATGACAGTGACTGGAAAGAACCGGAAGTGATTTTTGCCACTCCAAAAACCAATGCCGGTGCAGGACATGGCTGGATATTGCAGCCACGGACCACGAAAATACAGAAAAACAGAAAAGAAGAATTCACCAGCATAATCCGTTCCGATATTAAAGACATGGAGGAGAGTTTTCGATTCGGAAATAAAAGTCTTGTAATCCCGGCGAATTCAAAACATAGTCTGCTAATAGACCAGGGCTATGTAACACTGGGTTATCCAAAGCTTCATCTTTCCGGAGGCAGGGAGGCAAAAATAAAGATCAAGTATTCCGAGGCCCTTTATGATGAAAACAACCATAAAGGAAACCGCGATATCACAGAGGGAAAGACCATCAAAGGAATAAGCGATGTATATATGATGGATGGCGGAAAAAATCGCGTCTTCCAGCCCGTATGGTTCCGGACCTTCCGCTTTATCCGGCTGGAAATTACTACCGCTGATGAAGAACTGAAAATCGACAACTATTATAATATCTTCTCCAATACCGATTTTCCTGTGAAGGCCAAATTCTATGCTAACCATGATCTTTATGATGGTGTTTGGGATATTTGCTGGCACAGCATGGATGTCTGTGCCCAGGACAACCTCCTCAATGATGCTTATTACGAGCAAATGCAGTATGTTGGCGATCTGCGCCCCCACCTTAAAGGCTGGACGGCAATGACAGGTGATCTGACTTATTTCTACAGCGCCATGGAACAGTTCAATAATTCCCGCTTGCCCGACGGAAATATTACCAGCTGCTATCCTTTAAAAGCTACCTTTGTCCATCCCACTTATTCCCTGGTATGGATAGACATGTTGCACGACTTGATGATGCTCGACGGAAATAAGGAATTCATTTCATCTTTCATGGGAGAGATACAGGAAGTTTTCGATTATTATGAAAGCCTCATCAATGAGCGTGGTCTTGTAGGAGATTCCGAATATCACATGTTTATCGACTGGTATGTTCCCAAAGGCGGCAATTCACCGGTAAATAAAGACGGTAACTCAGCAATCCTCACCTTAAATTATGCCTATAGCCTTCAGAATGCCGCAGAAATGGCGGTATGGCTGGGATACAGGGAAAAGGCTGAATATTATCGCGTTCAGAGCCGAAAATATTCGGAGATCGCTCGCAAGCTCTGCTTTGACAATGAAAGAGGTATTTATGCCGACGATCCGGAAAAGACCTTCTACGATCAGCGGGCCAGTATACTTGCTGTTCTTTGCAATGCTCATTCGGAAGAAGAAAATGAAGCACTGATGCAAAAGATTCTGGATGAGAAAACAGTTTTTGACAGCAAGGCGAACCTCTTCTATTACTTCTACCTGTTCGAAGCCATGCAGAAGGCGGGAGCCGGCAACTTTACGGAGATGCTTGAACCCTGGAAAAAGATAGTGGAAATGGGAATGTCGGGAACCCCTGAAAAAAGAATAGAGCAGCACCCCCGTTCCGAGATCCATCCATGGACCGCCCATCCTGTTCATTATTATTTCAGTCTTGTAGCCGGGATCCAGCCAACCAGCCCGGGATTCAAAACGGTCAGGATAGCCCCCAATCCCGGCGACCTGGAAATTGTGGAAGCCACCTATCCAACAAAACATGGCAATATCCTGATAGATCTGGATATTCCGGATGGCAAGCCGGAGGGATTTATCCAGTTGCCTGAGGGAGTAAAAGGAGTGTTTGAGTGGGGTGGTGAAGAAATGTTGCTTGAGGAGGGGATGAATGAGGTGAGGTAATAAGAAATATATAAAAATGGATCAGGAAGC
>CAZGTU010000031.1:0-42810 GCA_964528675.1 uncultured Bacteroidaceae bacterium | reverse complement strand
ACGACTTATACAATTATATATCAAGACATTAACCTTAAGTAAATGGCATTACCCCCTTCCCCGGAAGCAAAATAATATGATTCATTTATACGAAATTTACCAGGAATGGTTTTAAATACTTATGGACTCTTTTTTAATAAAAAAGATTCCTACAATTCCATATCACTCAGATGCAGGTCAAGTGCCCGTACGGATATCTGAATCTCTCTGATAGAAATTGCCAGCGAAAAGATTAGCATAAGAAGTGCAACACCAAAAATGATCTCTGCTGCCAGTTGCATTTCCACATAAACCAGGAACATGCATAAAACACATAATAACAAGCTTCCTATACCCAGTAATTGCATTGTGCGGGTTAGTACCAATCTTTTTTTAAGATTTTGTATCTGACCGATGATCAAACTCCCAGGATTTTCTTTAAAACGTGCATGAAGATTTCTGACAAGTGAGGCATAGGCGAGAAAACGATTGGTATAAGCCAGTAACAATAGTGATATCGCTGAAAATAAAAGTGCAGGTGTGGTAAGAGTAAGCTGGTTCATATTCTTTTTTTGACAAAGATAAATGTTTTGAGCAAGCTGCAGCAATATCATCACGGAGTTCTACTCCGAAAACAAGGTTTCAGGGTTCTACCCTGAGGTTTAATACCATTTATTAGTCCCACTATTTGATAATATCAGGTGTGCTTTCCAGAAAAATACAAAACGATTGAAAACAATAACTCTTTGTTATTTGTTGGTGAAAGGATGAAAAATATTAGTTTTTTATTCTAAAACTTAACATTTACTCTATTAAATTTATACTTAAATTCTACTAATAATGGAAAAATTTATTACCCAGGAATTCTGGCAGGATTTTTATCAAAAATCTCTGGAATGGACTCTGACACAATTACCATCAATCATTATTTTTCTTATCGTAATTCTCCTCTTGCAAAAGATTTTTACGGCCGGTTTGAATCGCATAGGAAAAATGATACTAAAACGTTCAGAAGAGCATAAGGATAAGGAAGCTGAAAAGCGTATAAATACCTTAATGGGAATTCTGAAAACGGTTACTAAGATTGTTCTTTGGACGATATTTTTTATGACATTTTTAAAGAAAATCGGAACCGATATTGGTCCTCTTATTGCAAGTGCGGGTATAATTGGTCTTGCTGTCGGTTTCGGCGCTCAGGAACTGGTTCGTGATGTAATAAGCGGGTTTTTTATGTTACTCGAAAATCAGATAAGGGAAGGAGATGTGGCAATTATTAACGGAACCGGAGGACTTGTGGAGAAAATTGAGATGCGGACCATCACTCTCAGAGATTTCTCGGGTGTTGTGCATGTTATTCAAAATGGAAAAATCAATACACTCTCCAACATGACAAAAGAATGGTCGGCTATGGTCTTCGATATCGGCGTTGCCTACAAGGAAGATATAGACGAGGTCATAGATGTTATGAGAAAGGTTGGCGAGGACCTGAAGAATGACCCTGAACTTGGAGAACATATTATTGAGCCTATTGAAATTTTCGGAGTGGATAAATTTGGCGACAGTTCAGTAATTGTCAAGGCGAGAATTAAAACCAAGCCGATTATGCAGTGGACTGTTGGAAGAGCGTATAATGGAAGATTGAAAAAGGCATTTGATGAAAATAATATTGAAATTCCATTTCCTCATACTTCTGTTTATTGGGGCGAAAATAGCGGTGCTTTCAAGATCGACCTGAAGAAAGAATAATTCCGATTTATAAACAAAGTCAGCTTTTGTTTTTTTTAAGCCGCTTATATTGACAGATTAACGTCAACCTTCTGTATTATTTGATTAGATGGGTATTTGCTTTGATAAAAGAGTTGTTTGAATGGCAGGTCTTAGATATATTTGTATTGTACCTAATTGTCTATTGATGTTTAAGAAAAAAGTTTTAATTTTAAATAATTTAATATCGCAATAGGGAAAAACCAACTGAAAAAACCAGCCATATAAAAATCTGAATTATGAAAACACTTTTAAAAATATCGCTTATCTTAATTTTAGTTCTTTTTGTTGCTCCTGATCTGATGGCGAAGATACAGCCGGCTGATCCGAACAATGCTGTCGGTGTTCCTCTCGACGGTGGATTGCTGGCCATTCTTGCAGGTGCTGGAATTGCTTATTTTACTGCCAGGAAAAAGAAAAAGAACAGTTGAGGTTGAAAAGACATCTATCCGATCGGTCCAGTTTTTACCCGGATTAGAACGGAAGTGATATACCTTTGTAATTTTTTACAAAGGTTTTTTTATTTTTAGAACCATATTCGATTTACTTAATTTTTTCCCGGATGCGGATAACCGAGGTAATTAATTCAAGAATTTTTAGAATTGGGATAATCATAACTTTTGTCCTCGGACTGTTGTATTTAAGCCTGCGTTTGTTTTTTTTTGAAACTGATCCGCTTCTGCCATTCATAGATAAGGTATTTGATTCCTGGCTTAACTTAAGTGGCCGGATTGCCAATAATTTGTTTGATGTTTTTAACCTGAACTATCATATTGAGGGTCATAGCCTGTTTTTCGATAACCGCCTTCTTTACGAATACTCGAATATTTTTCTTATGAGAAAAATTTTTTTCGGTGTGCTTATCTTTTTCTGGTTATTTCCAATTAAGGTTCAATATAAAATTATTGCTTCTGTTACCCTCTTCCTTCTTCACCTCTTTGTGACTTCTGTAGATATGGTTATCCTGGCCAATATGCTTACTCCCACTGCCGATAATTCTGAATCTGCCTACTGGGTTTCCAGAACTCCTGGGGTTATGATTATTGTAACATTATTTGTGGGGTGGGTGTTAATTTTCAAGGAAGACATTTACAGGGGACTTAGAAAGTTTAAGATAGATACTGATTTTATAGACCGTAAGTTACCTGACCTTTTCGTAATCATATATCTTTACGTGTTTATAGGAAATTTTCTATTGGGATGGTACGATTATAAAGGTTGGATTAATTTTCTTTTTTTAACTTCCCAGGAAATTCTTTCTTATTTAGACTATGGATCCATCGTCTATAAAACCTACCTCCTTGGTGAAAACGGTGGTATTTATATGGAGAAGGGCTGCCTGGGATTCGGAACAATGATGCTTTTTGCTGCGGTTGTTTACCTGACTTCCGAAAAGGGTTATGCGCGGTGGATCTACATGATTGCCGGTCTGGTATTTTTGAATATTATTAATATTACCCGGTTTGTTTTTTTATTTATTCATATTGAACAAAATAGTGGCTACGCAATGTCCATGGATGTCCACGATATGTATAATTTAATCCTTTACGCGGTTGTTTTTGTATTATGGGTTGTATGGTTCGAATTTTTTGCTCTTAAGAGTATAGATAAAGGCAAAAGGCCAGATTAAGGTTTGTAATTAATGCTTTAAATCAGTAAGAAAGATCCAACTCAATTTCATTTGTAATTTCAAGAAGTATGAACGAAACAATTCTTCATTTTGTATGTGCTGATCAAGGAGGAATTCCCAACCCGCATCATCAGTATTTACCACTCTTTATTACCCGCATTTGTTAGAGGTAACCCCAATTGGCAGGCATTTGAAAGAGGTGTGAAAATTATTGGCGCTACCAGTTATTATGTGACCAGGGAGCTTGATCAGGGTCCAATCATAGAACAATCGACTGCCAGCATAAGCCATCGCGATAAGGTAAAAGACCTGATAAGAAAAGGACGAGACCTGGAAAGACTCGTCCTTGCACGTGCATTAAAAGTTCATTCTGAGCATCGTGTTCTCGTACATGGCCATAAAACCGTTGTATTTGAATAGTGTTAATCCATTTCTGCCTCTTCACCAATAAGTTCCAGGCCATTTTCTTTCATCAGCCAGGTTTTCTCTGCCATTCTCCAGGGTGAATAACGTCTTCCACTGATTCTTACATAATCGATATGATCAGCCACAGGTTTGGAAAAATTAATGGATTTGCCTTCAGGAACGTAAAGTGTCAGTTCAACCTTTTGAGCACGCCATTTTTCTTCGTATTCCGATTTAAAATAAGGATCAAAAACAATCAGTGAATCTGTACGCGTAAAGCTGTAATTGATATTTTCAGCATATCTCAAGGCTTCATTGTAATTGGAGCCAAAAGAGCTTTTTTCAATCCTCAGGGAATAGTATTCGTCATCAGTGTTTCTGATATCAATTTCCACTTCACCATACACTTCATTTTCTCCTATGATGAACCATTTATCATCAATGTCAAAATCCTCTTTGTCTTCAATGTTCTTAATCTGACCTTCCTGCATGTTTATGTATAAAATATCACCGGTCAGATCTTCAAATTCGTATGTTGAAGTAACTTCTTCCTCTTCCAGATATTCTCTGCCCTCCACAATGCCAAGTGTTATGACGGTAATAAGGGCAAGTATCCATAAAGCAAAGGCACTCATTCCAAGTGAACGGTCTTTGGCCTTGAATCGGAATAAGGCTTTGAAAAGACCATAAATTATGGCCAGTACAGGTATCAATACCAGCAGAATACCTGCTATAGCGATGAAAGTTAGGTTTACAGGATCAATGAAAGGGGTGATAAGGTTATGAATATTAGAATCCCAGAACTCAAATATTCCCCAGGTTCCCATGCCTGCCCCAAAGAAAGCGACTCCAATAAGGCCTGCTATCAAGCTTATCCCTGCAATAATAAAGCCCACTGCGATAAATGCCAGAACGATTTTTGCCAGGGCAACGATAATCACTCCCAGGACCCTGAAAAACTCCTCAAAAAAGTCTTCAGTCCTCCTGCCTGTATCCGAGTCCCTGGCTTTCTTAAAATTTCTTTTTACATCCTCATACTCCTCTCTTATTTTTTTTTCAAGATTGGAGACATTTACTTTCTCGCCTTGCATCTCAAGCTTTTGGGCTGCAGTTTTTGCTTTTGGAACAGCTATCCACAGTACAAGGTATAATAAAAATGGAAAACCTGCCCCGGCCAGAATCAATACCACAAATAAAATTCTGATGAGCAAAAGATCCACATTAAAATATGCACTTAAACCTGCAGCTACCCCGCCGAATACTGCATTGTCAGGATCTCTGTACAATCTCCGGGATGATCTGCTCTCATAAGAAAATTCTTTTTCTTCATCACCTTTTGTTTCTTCACTTGCTATTTCCTCGGGCCTTCCCATTACCTCAATAATCTCATCAACTTCTTTTATTGTGACAACACGATTAGGGTCACCAAGTTTTTCTCCGAGTAGTTCTGCAATCCTTATTTCTATGTCATTCAGAATCTCCCTGCTTTCCTCAATATTAGAAAAATGACTGCTGATCTTGTCAAGATAGTTTTTTAGTTTATCATAAGCGTCTTCATCTATATGAAAGACCTGACCGCCTAAATTAATTTTGATTGCTTTTTTCATTTTTATCTATTTTTTATTTACTTTTTTTAATCGATTCAAGTGAGTCAACCAGATCTTTCCACGATTGGTCAAGCTCTTTCAGATAAGTTTTTCCTAACTCAGTTATAGTATAATATTTGCGCGGCGGACCCTGAGTGGATTCTTCCCACCGGTAATTTAACAAACCTGCATTTTTTTGCCGGGTAAGTAAAGGGTAAAGTGTTCCTTCAACTACTATGAGTTTTGCCTCTTTCAACTGATTAATAATATCAGTCGTGTAAGCATCCTTCCTTGAAAGGATAAGAAGTATGCAATACTCCAGGATGCCCTTTCTCATTTGCGCTTTTGAATTTTCTACATTCATTTTATTCATTTATCATTATTAATTATTTATTTGTGTTTTTCTGTTTCCCATTCCAGGGGTTCCTTCATCCAATCTTCAAATTCCAAAATATCATCCATGCTATCTTCCGTTTCATTTGTTAAGATTGTTCTACTTTTATCTGAATTTAAGTTATTTCTATTTTTTTCTTTAATTGCCGAACCTGTCAGCCCAAAATGATACTCAACATTATAGTTATTGTCAAGTATTTTTGACTCTTTATTAAGAAAGATCAAGGGCATAACAAGCAGACTTATGAAAATCAACAGAAATATATATGTCATTAAAGTTTTCATTTTTAAAATACTGGTCATTTTAAAATACTAGCTAAAGCATATAACATCTGGATACAAAGATATCAAAAATATTCAGTACTATGCAAGGCATAGTAGTAAAAAAATAATAGTATTTTTAAAAAAATAACACAACCTACAGATAATCAGTTACCTGCGATTAGAAAAAATTAGATTTGGGTTTTGGGAGGTTAATAATCGAATTAAAAAGCCTTGTTTGAATCAGACACTCAACATTATTGACAGACTCTAATAAGTCAAATTTAGATTATTTAATCCTCCTTCGCTCCGATAGCTATCGGAGCTGCGGCGGACGAGAAGTTTGGTCGAATTGGCTACGCCGAGCTCGTAAACTCGGTTCCTCGGAGTTCTACTCCGAAAACAAGGGTTCAGGGTTCTACCCTGAGGTTTAATACCATTTATTCATAATTCATTTTCCAGCTTTCAAATGCTCTAATCATGGAGTCAACTTTTTCCGGATGCTCTGAGGCTAAATTACTGGTTTCGGTGGCATCTTTTCTCATATTGTAGAGTTCCCACTTACTATTATTTCCCTGTTTTACGATCTTCCAGCCATTATTCAGGTATGCGCTTCCTTTTGACCATTGCCAGTAGATGGGTTTATTGCGTGTCGATTTATCTTCCCCTTTGAAAATGGGGAGCAGACTTACACCTTCCATTGGGTAAACCATCTGGTCATGAATAGAATCAGGATATTCTGCCGACGCTATATCGACGAATGTTGCCATGAAATCTATGAAATGGCCGGGGAAATCACTGATTCTTCCCGGATCATTAATACCTTCCGGCCAGTATGCGATCATCGGAGTGCGTATACCGCCTTCATAACTGTAATTTTTAAAATACCTGAATGGGGTATTACCTACATTTGCCCAGTCGGGTCCCAGGGAAGTCCACCTGGTCATTGATCCAATGGGGCCATAATCCGGTATATTTACCACTTCTGCTGATGCACCGTTATCTGAGACAAATAAGATCAGGGTGTTTTCCTCTTCATTCAATTCCCTTACTTTTTTCAGTACTCTGCCGATATTCCAGTCCATTCTTTCGATCATGGCTGCATATACTGCCATTTTCAGGTCTTCTTCCGTTTTTTCCTCATCCGATAACTTGCTCCATGGTGTATAAGTCGAATCAGAAAGTTTAAAGCTTTCATCAATCAGACCTATTTCCTTTTGTTTTTCAAATCTTGCTTTACGTATTTCCTCAAAGCCCTGCATGTACTTTCCTTTATATTTTGCAATATCCTCGGGCCAGGCCTGCAATGGATCATGAGGAGCGGTATAGGCAAGATAGAGAATATAGGGTTTATCTTCCTTCCTGTATTCCTCGAGCCAGTCGAGGGCATAATTGGTGAAATAGTCAGTTACATAAAAATCTTCCGCTTCAGGAGTATATGGAGAATACATTGTACTGTCAATACACCACTTTCTGTCGTCCCGTTTCTGAGCCGGCTTTCCTTCTCCCGGCCGTTGTTTACCGGGATTGAAAAAATTCGTAGCCCCGTCTTTCAATCCGTAATATCTGTCAAATCCGCGATAAACAGGGTTTTCGAGTCCGTGGTGCTTCCCCGACCAGAGGGTCCGGTACCCCGCCGGTCTCAGTACCTCTCCAAAAGTGGCTCCGTTAGTAATGGGATTTGTATGAGTTCTTCCATATCCTACCTGCTGGGCATACAGTCCTGTCAATAGACATGCACGGGAGGGGAAGCATTTTGAGGTATTATGAATGTTTATAAAGCGGATTCCATTTTCGGCCAGGCTGTCAAGGTTCGGTGTTTGAATTTCACTGCCAAAACACCCGATGTCAGAAAACCCAAGATCATCAGCCAGTATCAAAATAATGTTCGGTCTTTCCTCCTCTGAATTCGATGAATCTTCATTTTGAGGACTATTGCAGGACGCAAGAGCAAGAATTCCAGTAGATATGAAAGTTATTGTTCTGTTCATATTTGTTTTATTAAATTATCTAAGGTATTAATTTTTTGGATCGCAGGAAAATTTTAATCTACGGTTTCGTAATTGAAAAATTCGAAAACAGCAGGAGTCTGGCTATTCTTCCCGTTTCCGCTTGCAAACATTCCAAGATAAACCCCTGTAAAAGTACCGGCTGTTTCAGAAGAAAGTAAACGGGCAAAATTCCTGCCCAGGAATTCCCAGTTTTCTCCGTCGGTTGAAAAATACAGTGTATAAAATTCCTTATCAGCTATGAATTTTAAAAATACATCTTCATTCGAAACCTGTATCCTCTCTGAAATATGTTTTATATTGCCAATCTTCATGGAGCCCTGCAAATAGTTCTTTTCGTTATCCCTGATCTTACTGATGGCATAATAATGTTCAGGTGTTGCATAAACCGCAATACCGGCTTCTTCACCATTAAGCGATGGATTAAAACTCAATTTCGCTGTGGCAGATACATTGAAGTCTTTCTGGCGAATTCCAATAAATGTTGGTGAGCCCAGGTCATCCAGCGATTTCTCCGATCCCTGTAAGATGAGGGATCCTTCTTCCTGATTCCAGGTATAATTTTCTCTTTCAGGATTCCTGATATAATTCCATTCAGGGCCCTGTTTTTCTGTGAAATCATACATTCCGTATTTCTCCTCCAGAGTTTGGAAACCAGGTGGGACTGCGTGAATTTCAAGTCTTGAAACTCCATCCCTGTTTACAATTGGCCAGCCATCGGGGTCCCAGTCTACGGGTAGCAGAAATGTTTCCCTTCCAAGGTGATGATGCTTATTCACATTTCTGACGGCTAGATGTACCATCCACCATTTACCGTCGTCGGTCTGGATAAGATCGGCATGACCTGAATTCTGGACCGGATTGGAAAAGGGTTGATCACGGTTTGTAAGAATAGGATTAAAAGGGCATTCTTCGAAAGGTCCCCAGGGATCTTCTGATCTGGCTATGGTAACAATATGCCCTGTTTCGGTTCCTCCTTCAGAGATCATTAGATAATACCAGTTGCCGATTTTATAGAGATGCGGTCCCTCCGGGTATCTGCCTCCGGTTCCTGCCCAGATGTGGCGGTATTCAGTGAGTAATTTTCCGGTTTCAATATCAATCTCGGCCTGGTATACACCCGGAGGCCCTTCTTTATCCCATGGGCTTGTACCGGTATAATACACTGTTCCGTCATCATCAAAAAACAGGGATGGATCGATGTTTTTTTGTTCAATGAAAACAGGTTCTGACCAGGGGCCTGCCGGATCTTTGGCTGTTACATAAAAGTTCTGTCCAAGTGGCATATTGGTGGTGATCAAATAAAAAGTATCTTCATGGTATCTGATAACAGGAGCCCATACTCCTCCCGATATCCCGGCACTGTCAAGTTTTAACTGAGATTCCCTGTTCAAAGCATTTCCGACATGTTCCCAGTTCACCAGATCCTTAGAATGATGAACGGGAACTCCCGGAAAGAATTCAAAGCTACTTGTCACAAGGTAATAATCTTCTCCGGCTTTACATATAGAGGGATCAGGAAAGAATCCCTTGATTACAGGATTTCTGTAAGAAACACTGTCATTGAATTCATGAAAAGTGAAGGGGATGTCACTCTTTGGTCCACTACATGAAAGGACAAGTCTAAAAAGTGAAATGAAGGATAATGTTTTTCTCATTTTATACTTTTTGATTATCGGATAAGTTTAAAATTATTTATTCAATGGACTTTCTGTCGGAGGCACATATCCTTCTTCAATCATATTAATCATACCGAGTAGCGCTCCCCAATGGTAAAAGTGATCGCTTCTGGCTTCAGGAGCTCCACCGGTCTCTGCATGATAATTTTCTCTCACGTATGCTCTTTCCAGCCATTCTTTCATAAGAAGGTCTTTTGATTTTTCACTCAGGTCCTTTCGCGCCTTCGGGAGATCATAGTTTCTCATGCCATAATAAACAAGAAAGTTCATGGGTGCCCAGATGCTCCCTCTCCAGTAGTTTTGGGCTGTATACGCCGTATCATTTCTTGATATCGAGGGCATGATCCATTCTCCCCAGAATTCATCCGGATTATAGAAATGATCATTTATCATCCTTTCTGCCTGTTCCTGTGTAGCAGCTTCTCCTATTAGTGCATAAAAATTCGTTGGAGAGATCCGGTAGCTGAATTCGTCTGTATCGGTTCTTTTATTCAGGAATAGCCCAAAATCCTCATTCCAGAGAGTTTTAAGATTTTTCCTGTAATAATCTGCTCTCTCTTCGAGTTCTTCAGCTTCTTCTCTTCCTATAACCCTGGCAATATCGGCAAGAGCCTCACAGTCGCCGATGTATAATCCCATGAGCCCGACATCGGCAATTTTCAGCATATGAATACTTGTGTCAAAAGGAACTCCGTCATACATGGGTGTATTATCCAGACCCGATTCATTGCTAGCTGCTTTGAAGTTATTCTGGGTTAATTCCCGGCGGTCTCCGCTTTCCGACTCAAACGGGTTGGATCCCCATGCCAGGTATCCATCCTGGTCCCGGTTATCTTTCCACCATCTGTTCCATGTAAGAAGCTGATCAAATGTTTTTTCCAGGAACCATTTTTCAGGATGCATTTTGTAGATTTCTTTTATCATCATGGATCCTACCGGAGGCTGTGATCTGTCTCTGCTTGCAATTCCACCGGGGCCGGCATAGTTTGGAACAAAACCGATCTCATCAATGTAATTGCACATTTGAATGGCTTCGTTGTAGGCAAGGTCCCTGCTTTCCATGGCCTGCATATAAGCGACGAAGAAGTTATCCCAGCAGAATTGAACCCCTCCGCCTGGCTTACCGTTTCCCCATCCGTATGACCATGGACGGGAAACCGGAATTACTGCCCGGTTATTATCGGGGTCGTAAACAACTGTCCAGTTTATTGCATTCTGAATGGCATTCCATGATTCACTGTATTCACCAAACTCAGCCATTTTTGTCCGATAATTATTCAGGCTGTTCTCAATCATTTCGTCAATTATGTTTTTATTGACGATTTCTCCGGTAGATATATAAATTGTATCTTTCAAAGCCAAGTTAAGAGCATTTTCTGAATTCCTGACCGGTTCTGCTCCAATGAAGGAAGTTTTGAAGATTTTACCCATTATTTCGGATTGGATAATATCCAATTGAAGCTCTGTTTTGCCTCCCGGCAGATATATATAATCATGCCTGATCTTCAGACTGTCTTCAAAACCATCCTGATTAAGATTAATAATCCTGATATACAAGTTGTCATCATTTTTGACAGACTGGGTTCTGATATTAATTGATTTCCAGTTTAATTTATGATCAGTATAAGACCCATCGGGGCTGTGAACAATAGTTTCAACTTTTTCAGATCCGGGAACACGGTTACCTGTAAATGCATGTTCGAGCACCTGAAGACTTCTTCCGTCTTTTAGTGCAATTATAACTCCCAGACCTTCCGGCAGATGTACATGGGTAAGAATACTCCTGTTATCCCATGTATTCCAGCCCGCTACCAGACTTGTATTAAGCTGTTCATATTGTTGTTCTGGTGTAAGAGATGCTTCCTGAATTTTATTTTGGTTGGTACAGCCCAAGAGGATTATGAACGCCAGGAAAAGAAAATTTCTCATTTTGAGTGGTGTTTGAATTAATAGTCTTTAAATATAACAAATGAATTGTTTAAATCTCAAATCAAAAAACTTTATGTAGTACCAGAAAGAAAACCAATTGTTTTAGGCTATGCCTGCAGGTACTATGTGTCTTCTGTTATTTACGATGGACCCTAGAACTACTTTTCCGGAAATAGGATGAAATTGTTTTGAATTTGAGTATCAGGTTCCTTTTTTTGAGTGATTTTTTATTTCTTTGTTTAGCAAATCATATTTTATGCCTTATTATCCTGTTTTAAGGAATAAGAATATCTATATTATCTTTGGAGTCACCCTTCTGGCGGTTATGGGTGTTGCAAGTATTACCCCCGCTTTCCCCTCTATTGCAGAACATTTCGATATTAATTACAAGAAGATTGGTTTACTGATCACCGTTTTTACATTGCCCGGAATATTTTTAACGCCTGTATTAGGTATACTTGCCGACAGGTTTGGAAGAAAAACTATTCTTGCTCCGGCACTTTTCCTCTTTGCCATTGCAGGTTTCGCCTGTAGCCAGGTAAATAGCTTTAATAGCTTGCTGATCTTACGTTTTATTCAGGGAATTGGGGCAGCTTCTCTTGGATCTCTGAATGTTACCCTTATAGGTGATATTTTTCCGATAGAACAAAGAGCCACTGCTATGGGATTTAACGCAAGCATTCTCAGTATAGGCACTGCTCTTTATCCATTTATTGGAGGGGCTATTGCTACTATCGCCTGGAATTTCCCGTTCTATTTTCCTCTAACAGCCATACCGGCTGGTTTTATGGTTCTGTTTGTTCTGGACAATCCAAAAATAAGATCTGAAGAAAAGTTTAAGGATTATTTGAAAAAGATACTTAAATCTGTATCCAGGAAGAGTGTGCTTTCTCTTTTTCTTTTGAATATTATGACCTTCATTATTTTATATGGGTCATATTTGACATATTTTCCCTATGTGATGAAGGATTATTTTTCCTCCGGTCCATTTATTATCGGAGTAATAATGTCGGCCAGTTCCCTAACAACGGCTGTGACTTCCTTTTTACTGGGAAAACTAACAAAGCATTTTAGGCAGAAAGATCTGTTAAAGGTCTCATATATTTTATATGTACTCTCACTGGCAATTATTCCTTTCCTTAACAGGGAGTCTCTCATGCTTATTCCTGCCTTGCTATTCGGTATGGCCCAGGGGATTAATATTCCAAACATTCAGACTTTACTTGTAAGCCTTGCTCCTATGAAATATCGTGCTGCTTTTATGTCTCTCAACGGAATGGTTCTAAGGCTTGGCCAAACCCTGGGACCCCTTGTGGCAGGCTTTTTCTTTGCTGTAGGGGGCATTACCTTTGCTTTTTACGGTGGAGTGATTGTTGCTGGATTAATGATACTCATTGTATTTTTTCTGTTGGATTAAATGAACTTTTCTTATTCGATTATCTCAATTAATAGGAACTAATACCTTATTTTTAAGATTAAAACAAAATAATATGGTGTTTGAAGGCAATCTAAAGAAAATGCGAACACATCTGGACAAGGAGGTAAATTATTTCCTTGATTTGAATGGTCAGGAAATTTATATGAATGATTTACTGGGTAAGCACATTAAATTGGAGTATAAAAACCAGATCAATTGCATTAAATGTGGAAGAAAAACAAAGACATCTTTTGCACAGGGCTATTGTTATCCATGTTTTATATCCGCTCCCGAAACTGAAGAATGTGTATTAAGACCCGAGCTTTGTAAGGCCCATGAAGGTATAGCCAGGGATATGCATTATGCGGAAGAACATTGTCTGATTGACCATTATGTTTATATGGCCCTCACCTCGGGGGTAAAGATTGGTGTTACCCGTCATCACCAGGTGCCAACCCGATGGATTGACCAGGGAGCCTGGAGGATTATAAAACTTGCGCTGACACCTAATCGCTATATCGCCGGAAGTATTGAAGTTGCACTGAAAGAGTTTTTTGTTGATAAGACGAACTGGCGACATATGCTTACGAATAAATTGCTTGGAGGAATTGATCTTGTGAAAGAAAAAGATCTTGCCATTGAAAAACTCCATATTGATTTTCAGCAATATGCCTGCGATGATGATGAGATAACTGAAATCGATTATCCTGTTCAGGAGTATCCCACAAAAGTTAAAAGCCTTAATTTTCTAAAAACTCCCATCATTGAAGATGTGCTGAAAGGAATAAAAGGACAGTATCTGATATTTGATTCCGGGGCTGTTATCAATATCCGGAAACATAATGGCTATCTTGTTGAACTGAATTTTTAATAATTCCGCTTTTGGAGGATTTACAGATTTTTTAATATTATTTTACTTTTTATTAGCTCTTTCGTTCAAAGATTAGGTTAATATACGAACCTTAATCCCGGCTGCTTGTTAAAATTTAGATAGTTTAATTTAAAATATTGCCTTTTTGCTCGGGTATAGAAATATTTCATTTGCAAAGATTGAAGTAAAAAGACCAAAAAATTATTTACATGCAGGAGACTTCGGTTGTTTCGGATATTTTAAAAAAAGATATTGATCGGGGATTATCAGCAAATCCAAAATACATACCTTCCAAATATTTTTATGATGATGAGGGAAGCCGGATATTTCAGAAAATTATGCGAATGCCGGAGTATTACCTTACAAATTGTGAATATGAGATATTTAATAAAGAAAGGCAAAATATTCTGAGCAGTATCAGGCGTGACGGTGAAGTTATTGATTTGATAGAGTTAGGTGCAGGTGATGGAATGAAGACCAGCTTGCTGATAGATTACTTTATCAGGTCCGGAATTAATTTCAGATATATTCCTGTCGATATTTCTGAGGAAGCTATTACTCAACTTGTAGGTAAAATGGAATTAAATTTTCCGGGAATCAAATTATCGGAGCAGGTTGGCGACTATTTTGAGATCATGGGCCAGCTTGAAACCTGCAAAAATTGCAAAAAGGTAGCTCTTTTCCTTGGGTCAAATATTGGTAATTTTTCGGAAGAAGAATCTTTAAGTTTTTACAGACAGTTAAATGCAGTTCTTAACAGGGGGGATATGGTTTTAACAGGTTTTGATCTGGTGAAGGATCCTGAATTAATCCGCAAGGCATATAATGATTCAAATGGACATACACGCCGATTTAATCTGAATCTTCTGAAAAGATTAAATCGTGAATTAGGAGGAAACTTTAAGGTTGAGAATTTCTTACACTGTCCGGTATATGATCCCCAGGAAAAATCAGCTAAATCTTATCTTACCAGTACAGAGGAACAGGAGGTCTATTTTTCCGAAATAGATCGTAGTTATAAATTTGACCGGTGGGAATCTATTTTTACCGAAATGTCAAGGAAATTCACCAAAAATGATGTTCAGAAGATTGCAGAAATAACCGGGTACAGAGTTGAAAAAAATTTTTATGATAACAAAGGCTATTTTGTAAATAGTTTATGGGTTAAAGTTTAATCCTCCTTCGCTCCGATAGCTATCGGAGCTGCGGCGGACGAGAAGTTTGGTTGAATTGGCTACGCCGAGTTCGTAAACCCGGTTCCTCGGAGTTCTACTCCGAAAACAAGGGTTCAGGGTTCTACCCTGAGGTTTAATACCATTTATTAATTTTTTTGCTCTGTAAAATTCTCTGTCTCTACATATTGCTAAGGTTTATTTAATGAATGATCATGTGTAAGTGTCAAAATGTATCAATGTAGGAGATGGATAAGTTATTTCAGATTGATTGGTTTTTTCATTTGAAATTACTATTATATCAGGTCAAATAATAAACCTTAAAAATTTCAAAAATGAATATTCAGAACTTGAACCTGACTATTACAGAGCTACATCATGCTGCTCAACTGATCTCAATTGCAGGCAATTATCTTGCCAGGGAAAAAAAGGGTACACACACAGCGATGGAATATTCCCATTCCCGCAGAATGCTTGCAGGTACCATTCTGAAAGCTGATAAAGATTTAAGATTGGCCCTTGATATTTCAAAGTTAGACCTTCATATATTAAGTTCTCGCCTGGATTCATTGTCAAAATTTGATCTCAAAGGCAGAACAAAAAAAGAAGGTTTCGATTATTTAAAACAGGAGCTGAGAAGTTTTGGTTCAGATACCACCATAATGGTTATGGAAACTTCTTATGACATTCCCGATCATCCTGTAGGTCGTGGAGAACCTTTCCAAAGCCCCAATGAAGGTCTCCTTGAACAACATATTAAATTACGATCTCTGGCCAAGGATATATTACAATCTATGGCGCGGGTTTTTGGAAATTTTTCGGAAATACTGATATGGCCTAACAAGTTTAACACACAGATGCAGATATACTTCGATCCTGATAAGGAGGGAAAAATGCGATCGACACTGGATATTGGTCTGGGAATTAAAGATGAAATTTCCGATCAGCCCTATTTTTATGTGAATCCCCATTCAGAAAGAGAAATTAATTACCCTGTACCCATGCCTGATCTTTCCCTCGGCAAATGGCACAAAGACAGCACCCGTTTTGCTTATTTGCAGCTTAGTGATCTTGATCTGGATACAGATCTTGAACGCCAGGAAGACAGGATAGCCGGATTTTTTTCTGAAGCTATTGAGAGGAATTTGGGGATTGTTACGGGGTAGGGGAGGTTTGGGGAAAGGGTTATAACCCTTTCCCCCTTAAATCTCTGTAAGCCCCCAAAGCCCACATAATCAAAGACATAAATTTCCCCATTGATCTCCCCGCACCCTGTTTGTAAACCATTTCTTATCAAAAATACATTTACATCTATTGACAAAACATACAAAAAATGTAAATTTGTACAATAAATGTTAACCTTTTATCAATTTGTAAGAATATGGACAATATCAATGAAAAGTATAAGGAAATTGTCAGTCAGGGGAAAGATCTTTTCTGGAGATATGGAATAAAAAAAGTCACCGTCGAAGAGATCTGCACCAAAGCGGAAACAAGCAGGGTGACCTTTTATAAATATTTCAATAATAAGGAGCAACTGGCTTATTATATCCTTAAAAACCTGCTGGATGAATCTATTAAAGAATTTGAGGATATTATGAACTCTGATGAATCTTTTGAGACTAAAGTAAAACAGGTAATTCACTTCAAACTGAAAAATACAGATCAACTCAGCTATGAGTTTCTGAATGATATACAGAATGAAGATTATCCGGAAATTGTCGGGCTGTTAAATCAGGCAAAAGTAGATTCAATGAAGATTCTCGAAGACCATTTCAGGGAGGCCCAGTGGAATGGATATATCCGGAAAGACGTAAAGATGGAATTCATCCTTTACTTTATCAATAAAATGCAGGAGCTGGTATATGATCCCCAACTGGAGAGCTTGTATCCTGATACCGGAGCTCTTGTGTCTGAAATTATCCGGTTTTTCTTTTATGGTATTATGCCCAGTGATAAAGAGTAATGCAAATAGATATGAAGGCAAAAACATGTATATTGGTTTTATTTTACCTCATAATCTCAATTGAGGGTAATTCTCAGGAGAAGAGATTCTCCGCGGATGTTAACGGACAGCTTATAGGGTGGACAAATTTTAATTTTGGAGATCAATTTAGCAATCAGTTTGGATTAAGATACCTCCCTGATTTATCCTCAGAATACCTGATAAATAATTCCTGGAAGCTGGACGCTGAAGCATCAGCAAATATCTATGGGGTTGTCACTTATTCTTCAGAACAATGGGATTCTGATCTGGAGCTCAGGCCTTACAGGGTATGGTTAAGACTAAGTTCTGACAGGTTTTTTGTTCGTGCGGGTTTGCAGAAGATCAATTTCGGATCCGCATCACTTCTCAGACCTTTAATGTGGTTCGACCAGATTGACCCAAGGGATCCTTTGCAATTGACCGATGGTGTTTATGGGATTTTGACAAGATACTATTTCCTTAATAATGCAAATATCTGGTTCTGGCTGCTTTATGCTAACGACGAAAGAAGAGGTTGGGATGTATTTCCCTCCGATCATGACAAACCTGAGTTTGGTGGAAGATTTCAGATGCCTCTCGGACCTGGTGAATTGGCTTTAAGCTATCATCACAGAGCAATAGAATTTGGTTCAATAATCCTTCCCCAAAACGGGACAAGTATTTATTATCCACCCTTTCAACAGGATAGAATTGCCCTGGATGGAAAATGGGATGTTGGCGTGGGCCTCTGGTTTGAAAATTCACTTAAACTAAACCGGGAAAAAGTAATACCAGGACAAAAATGGACCAACAAGTTGACCCTGGGAGTGGATTATACATTCGGAATCGGAAACGGATTGAACAGTACGGTCGAGCATTTGATCTGGACAGCTTCCGATGAACTTTTTAAACAAACAGAGAATGTTAATTATTCTGCCTTATCAGCCAATTATCCGATAGGATTGCTGGACCGCATATCTGTTATTTTCTTTTACAACTGGGAAGAGGAGGATTTTTACAGGATAGCGAACTGGAGCCGGCAGTATGACAACCTCACTCTGTACCTTATGGCATACTGGAATCCTGAATCCTTCAATATTTATCAGAATAATGATGTTGGAAACCTTTTTTCAGGGAAAGGTATACAATTTATGATATCAATAAATCACTAATATTTATCAATAGCTTTTCGCCAAAAAATAATTAAGCAAAATGGAAACAAATCATTTAATAAATCTACAGGCTGTTTACAAACATTTTCCTATGGGAAGGGGAATATTTACAGCACTTTCGGATATTAACCTGGACCTGGAGAAAGGGGAATTTGCCGGGCTTGTAGGACCAAGCGGTTCCGGTAAAACCACTCTGTTAAATATAATCGGATCCCTCGACAACCCTTCTGAGGGTGACGCCGTTGTCCTGGGTGAAAATATCAGAGAACTGAACGCCAAAGAATCAGCCAAACTCAGAAAAGCACATCTGGGATTTATTTTCCAGTCATTTAACCTCCTGCCGGTATATACCGTCTTTGAGAATGTGGAATTTCCACTTTTATTATTGGATATTGATTCCGGCAAAAGAAGAAAGATGGTTAATGATGCACTTGAATGGGTGGGTCTGACTTCAAAAATGAAGTCAAAACCCTCTATGTTATCCGGAGGTGAATGCCAGCGCGTGGCAATCGCTAGATCGATGGTAAAAAGGCCGGAACTTGTTCTGGCAGATGAACCGACTGCCAACCTGGACGCAGAGAATTCACATAATATTTTGCAAACCATGGTTCAGCTCAATAAAGAGTTGAATACGACTTTTCTATTTGCAACACACGATGAGAAGGTCATTAAATACCTTCGAAGAATAATACATCTGAAGGATGGTAAGGTAACTACCGATGAAATCATTCAAAATTAAGGAGGAAAAGTCATGCTCGCATTAAAATTGGCATATAAAAACCTTATGGGCGCAGGTTTGCGCACCTGGCTGAATGCTATTGTTCTTTCTTTTTCCTTTGTAATGATCATATGGTTCAAAGGAATGCTTGATGGCTGGGACCGAGAGGCCAAGCTTGATTCCATCAAATGGGAAATTGGAGGAGGTCAATACTGGCATGAAGAATATGATCCTGCTGATCCATTCACATTAACGGAAAGTCATGCTGCATTGAGTAAAAAGCAACAGAATCTTGTTGAAAAGGGTGAACTGGTTCCTGTGCTGATCACAAGAGGAACAATTTATCCGGAAGGGAGAATGCAAAACATTCTGATCAAAGGTATAGATAAGGATCAGGAAGTGCTTGCCCTTCCTACAGTAAAGCTTGATACGGCTGTTTCCGGAATTCCTGCAATAATTGGTGCCGGAATGGCAGAAAGCAATAACCTGGTTCCCGGTGACCGGATGACAATAAGATGGAGAGATGCTAACGGAACCTTTGATGCAGATGAAGTCATTATTACCTCTATATTCAGCAGCAATGTTCCGGGGATTGATAAAGGACAGATCTGGATGCCTATCGAAAAATTAAGAAAAATGATGTTATTGCCTGATGAGGCCACTCTCCTGGTAACTGGTAATGTAAAGGATGAAGTTATGCAATTCAATGGATGGGAATTCAAAGATCATGAGTACCTGTTGCAGGATATTGATAAAATCATAAAGTCTAAATCGGCCGGCAGTTCAATCCTTTATCTGATTCTGTTACTGCTGGCCATGCTGGCCATTTTTGACACACAGGTATTATCGGTTTTCAGGAGACAGAAAGAGATCGGGACTTATGTTGCCATGGGGATGACAAAGAAACAGGTGGTTTCGCTGTTTACCATGGAAGGAGCTATGCATGCTGTTCTTGCGGTTGCAATCGGGGCTATATATGGTGTTCCCTTGTTCATCCAGCAGTCGCGGCAGGGCATTAGTTTCGGTATGGAAGGGCAGGATTTTGGAATAACCATGGCAGAAACGCTTTATCCTCTGTATACTGTTCAGCTTGTACTTGTTACAATTTTCATAATTATGATAACAACCACCTTTGTAAGTTTTCTTCCTGCAAGAAAGATCTCAAGGATGAATCCTACAGAGGCAATAAAAGGAAAAATACAATGATACGTTTTCTGATAAAAGGATTGCTAAGAGATAAAAACAGAAGTTTGCTACCCCTTATTGTTGTTGCCATCGGGGTAATGCTAACGGTTTTTATGCATGCCTGGGTTACCGGAATTATCGGTGACAGTATAGAATTCAATGCAAAATTTGAAACAGGTCATGTAAAAGTAACTACCCGGGCATATGCCAAAAATTCAGGTCAGTTACCCATTGATCTTGCACTTGGCAATGTTACTGATATAAAACAAACCCTCCGGGATGAATACCCTGACATGAATTGGGTGGAGCGCACCAAATTCAGCGGTCTGATTGATGTTCCGGATGAGACCGGTGAAACCAGGGCCCAGGGTCCGGCTTTAGGCATTTCGGCCGACATTTTAAGTAAGGATTCAAAAGAGAAAGAAAGATTAAACCTCAATGATGCCATTGTAAGAGGAAATTTTCCGGAAACCGGTGGTGAAATCCTTATGAGTGAGGAATTTTCACAAAAACTGGGCGTATCCCCCGGCGATGAAGTGACTTTGATATCTTCCACTATGTATGGGAGTATGGCCTTTTATAATTTCACAGTCAGCGGAACAGTCACTTTTGGTACCCGAAATCTGGATAAGGGTACTGTGATAATGGATATCAGTGACGCTAAGCAGGCACTGAATATGTATGATGCAAGTGCCGAGATCCTCGGATTTTTTGAAGAAGGATATTTCCAAAAAGAGAAGGCTGAAGCGATAACGAAGGATTTTAATGTAAAATATTCAGAAGCTGAGGATGAATTCTCACCATATATGATCAGCATCCGGGACCAGAATAATCTGGCAACTCTGATAGATATGTCTGAAATGTTAACCACTACTATAATATTTATTTTTATTCTTGTATTATCCATTGTATTATGGAATACAGGACTTATATCAGGCTTGAGGCGATATGGTGAAGTAGGTGTAAGACTGGCGATTGGCGAGAGTAAGGGTCATGTTTACCGTTCTATGATCAATGAATCTGTGGTGATTGGGTTCGCCGGATCTGTTGTTGGGACCTTTGTTGGCCTAAGTATTGCCTATCTCCTGCAAAAATACGGACTCAATTTTGGCGATGTTATGGGAGAATCCGCTATAATGATGCCAACCACCTTCAGGGCCAGGGTAACTCCACCGGCTTATTTTATTGGATTTATTCCGGGAGTTTTTTCTATCGTTCTGGGTACAATGTTATCCGGAATCGGAATTTATAAAAGAAATACTGCACAGCTTTTTAAAGAATTGGAATAATGAGGTCACTCCGAAAAATTAAATATCCATAATAGATTTTTCCAAATTGCCGAAAACAAATTTTCGGAATAGCCAATAATAAAAAGTTGAATTGAAAATATTTTAAAATACTAAGACCATGAAAACAATAGCTTTTATTTTACTGATAAGCCTTTCATTTAGCCTGACCGGCCAATATCCTGAAGGAGAAGATTTATTAAAAAAAATTGATGAGAATCTGGCTTCAGAAAGCAGGATATTTACCTCTAAAATGATTATCCATGGCAGGAGAGGAGATCGTACCGTAGAATCCAAAACCTGGAGCGAAGGAGAAGATAGGGCCTTCACAGAATACACAAATCCCCCGAGAGAAGCTGGAACAAAAATGCTTAAACTGGAGGATGCCCTTTGGATCTATTCACCTTCTACCGACCGAACTATTCAGATTGCAGGACACATGCTGAGGCAATCCGTTATGGGTTCTGACATGTCGTATGAAGATATGATGGAGGATAATCATCTTCTGAATCATTATAAGGCTGAAGTTACAGGTGAAGAGACTGTTGACGGAAGAGAGACGTGGGTACTGGAGCTGATTGCAACAGATGATGAAGTAGCTTATCAAAAACGAATACAATGGGTAGATAAAGAGAGACTATTGCCTCTGAAAGAGGAGTTATATGCCAAGAGCGGAAAACTCTTGAAAAAAACGGTCTTATCTGAAATCAGGAAAGTTGAGGGAAGATGGTTCCCCTTTAAAATTGTTTTTAAAGATATGCTGAAAACTGGCGATGGAACGGAATTTATTATTGAGGAGATTCAGTTTGATGCGGATATTGATGATGTGAAGTTTACGAAGGCAAGTTTGAGGAGGTGAGGTATTTTCACCACACACAGAGGCCGCAGGATGTATTCGGAAAATGGCTATGTTTGTACGCAGCTGGATTTCTTCGAAATTCAGAGATTTCTCCCTCAAACCTTTTGCTATCGCAAAATGTTTTCAATCGAAATGACATCACGAAATTTTATAATGGAGTGAGAGAAAGAAAAGCGTGGCGGTAAAAACTATGTTTGGACCTTGAAACTATTTTCTACCGCCACGGTTTTCTTTCTCTCACTCCCTTTACCAAAAAGCCCATGTCATTTCGACTGAGAAGCCCCTCACTCTCGCTCTCACTCTCGCTCTGTTCCCGGGGGAAATCTCAAAATTTGTTCACACATTATTATACCATTTTATGTTCCGCGTAAGTATCATAAATAATGCAAGAGCAATAAACAAACCGATACTTCCGAATAACAATCCATAATCTTTAAGCTGAAGGTTTACAAAAAGAAATACGTACAAAACGGTTAATGTCGATGCTGCAATTAATGTCGATTTCTTTTCTTTGAAGGAAGAATATGTATAATAGCTTATTAAGATAATTGTCAAGGCTGCGGAAATAACATAAGCCAGGTTGAATCCCAGGTGTTCGGATAAACTCACCAGAAGGACATAAAATACTACCAGGGCCAACCCCACCAGGACATATTGTACAGGATGAAATTTTCTCTTATTCAAAATTTCATTAAGAATATATACCAGGAAGGTAAGCGCGATAAACATTAGTGCATATTTCACTGATCGCAATGATTTTTGATAATGATCTGCTGGTTTTATTAGTTCAACTCCGAAGTCAGAGTCATTCACTGAGTGAGTGCCTTTGTACCAGTTCTGCGGATAACTTCTGTTAAGTTGAGTGATTACCCAGTTTGCTGTGAAAGAGCTTTCAGTGATTTCCCTCTCCTCAGGAAGAAAAGATCCTGTAAAACTTGGATCTCCCCAGTTTCCGGAAATCTCCGCGGAGGTTTGTTTTCCTAAAGGAAACAAAGTTAGCTTTTCGGAGCCAGCTAAATTTAATTGTAAATTAAAGTGAATTTCCTTAGTAATTTCTGAACTGTCAAGTTCAAAATAAGAATGAAATCCACCTTCTAAATGGTCGAAGACTTCTGAGCCCGGAATGATTTCAAGTTCATGATTGTCTGCCAATAATGATGGATTGTCCTTTAATCCGCGATTGTCTGAAAGATTGATATCCAGTACTGCCTGATCAAATAGGATCTCATCCGGCCTAATTTTGAACTCCGAAAAATCAGGAATTTTAAAATATCCGTCGAAATTCAAAGATGAAGTGTAAACAATTACTTTGAAGATCCCGCGGTATCTTTCCTCAGGGACTAAATTTGTTTTTATCGATAACTGTTCCGGCAGAATATGGTACCAGCGCTTCACATCAATTATCTCATCATCAGCTTTTTCTTTAAATACTAATGGGAGGGATAAAACGGGTCCTGAAATAGCCTGCTGGTCACCCCACAAATTCCCCACTTCTTCTTTAACTTCATCACTCCTGAGCTGTCTTTCCATAATTAGAGATTTTATGCTCCCTGCCGGGATTAACAATAGGAGACTGAGAATTCCCACCAGTATAAATTTAAAACTGATGCTTGATGTAGTTTTTTGAATGAGATTTTCTTTATTCATGATTTTTTGGTTTTAAAAGAACTTTGAAAAACAAAGTGAATTATTAAAAAAAATTATTTTGATTTTTGTATTAGATTTTCAAGGGCATCAAGATGATCTTGAAATGCTTTCTTTCCTTTTTCTGTGGGAATATAGACGGTATTGGGTTTTCTCCCCCTGAATTCCTTTTTTACAAGGATCATTTCTTTATCCTCCAGGGCTTTTAAATGACTTGCAAGATTTCCGTCAGTAATTTCCAGGTATTCTTTCAGATTGGTGAAATTCACATTTTCGTTAACCATTAAAATCGACATTATTCCCAGCCGGATGCGGTTATCAAATATTTTGTTTATATGTGAAATGGGATTCTTCATTCAGGAAAAATGAATGCTTAATATTTATCTTTCATATTTAAAATGCATTAACAATCCGTAGATTATATGCATAACTCCAAATCCTATTGTCCAGAATAACAATCCATAATTTATATAGATCATTGCGATCAGACCAAGAGTTATTTCAACAAAGCCCAGGTAATTAATATTTACTCCGGAATATTTACCGGCGTTTATAAGACCCAATCCATAAAAAATTAAAGTCAAAGGAGCAACGAAATTTATTTGAGTCCTGTATAACAATATTAATATCAGTAAACCACCTGTTACAAGAGGAATAAATAAACTTATAATCATTTGTTTTGCTGCCGGATTCCAGAATTTAGTGTTCATTTTCTTCGCTTTACGTGCAGAAAAATAGTAGGCTGATAATAAAGCGAGTATCAATACTATTAATGCATCCAGCATAAGATACCCAATTACTGATCTATCAACTCCTGTTCCGAGAGTTCGGTAATATTCATCATAGATAATATTATTGGATTTTAATAAATAATGTGCAATACCTGCACCTATGAGAGCGAATATACCAGCTGAAACTCCTGAAAGTCCACTTAAAGAAATGAATCGACTCGATCGCTCCATTAATTTGCGGATCTCTCTTATATCCTGAAAATGATTAACTTGACTTTTCATTTTAAATATATTGAAAGTACTTTGAAAAACAAAGTTAATGGATTATTGTAAATAAAAAAATATTAAGAATATTTTCTCTTTTGAGATTTCTTCCTCAGTGCCTCGCTGCTCTACGGCTAATGCGAAACTTTAAATTCTTATTTATAAAGATTTTAAACTATTGGCTCACTTAAGACCAGCAGTTAAAAATTTTTAATTTTAGTGCCACTAACTAATTAAGCTTATGAATTCAATGAAGAAATTTTTTCCTCTGATCCTGCGGGTTTTTATTGGATGGCACTTTTTATATGAAGGAGTGATAAAGCTGTTTATGCCGGAATGGTCAGCTGAAGGCTACCTGAAAGGCTCTTATGGTTTCCTTTCCCCTCTCTTTCACAGTATGGCAGCTAATGAGAGTGTAATGCAGTTGGTTGATTTTCTGAATGTATGGGGACTCATTTTGATAGGATTGGGATTGCTGCTCGGTATATTTATCCGGGTATCTGCCGGTGCGGGTGTTTTACTGTTATTGCTATATTATTTTGCATATCCTCCATTCGGAGAAACTCTTTTCCGTAGTGTTGAAGGCAACACCTGGATAATAAACCGGAATATTATTGAAGCAACAGCTCTTGGTGTGGTTATGGCTTTTCCGGTAATGGAATACAGTATTTTAAATCTTTTCCATAAAAGAAAAGAGGAGAGAGAAGAAGATAATGTAGCTGCAGAGAAGGAAACAAGTATAAATAAACGAAGGGAAGTACTTAAAAGTCTTGCTACACTCCCTTTTGCAGGAGGTGTAATATATGCTGCGGCGTCCAAAGCAGAAGCCACTACTCTTGATGGCAGCACCGGAGCAACCATGGCTCTTCAAAACTATGACCTTGGTGATCTCAAAGGAGAAATGCCTAGGGGTAAACTTGGGGACATGGAAATAAGCCGGATGGTTTTGGGATGTAACCTTATAAGCGGATATGCACATTCGAGAGACCTTCATTATGTGGGATCTTTGTTCAGGCATTATAACACTGAGAAGAAAATTTACGAAACCTATAATCTCGCCGAACAGGCTGGTATTAATACTACCAATGTAGTTATAAATAACTTTCCTTTCCTGAACAATTATTTTAAGGTAACCGGAAGCAAGATGAATACAATTGCCCAGGTACACGTGAAACCTGAGGATGATGATCCCCTTTTACAATTCAAACAGGCCCGTGATTATGGTACAACTTCCATGTATGTACAGGGAGGATGTGCGGACGGCCTGGTCAAAAACAAACAATTAGATTATATGCAGCAGGCATTGGAATTTACGAGGAGCCAGGGAATGCTTGCAGGAATAGGTGCTCATTCCATACAGGTAGTGCTTGAATGTGAAAAAGCCGGATTAACGCCTGATTATTACTTCAAAACTGTCCATCATGATAATTACTGGTCTGCTCATCCCAGGGAATTCAGAAAGGAGTTTGAAGTGGACCGGAAAAGAAGTCTTGATCATAACCAGTTTCACGATAACATTTTCGATATCTATCCTGAGCAAACTGTTGAGGTATTTGAGAATATCAGGGTTCCTCTGTTCGGATTCAAAGTTCTTGCAGGTGGTGCCATTAAACCTGAAGACGGTTTCAGGTATGCTTTCGAATCAGGATCCGATTTTATCTGTGTAGGAATGTTCGATTTTCAGATTGTTGAGAATGTAAACCTGGTAAATAAGATACTGGGGGAAAAGCTTAACCGGAGGAGACCCTGGATCTCATAATATGAGGACTCAGGCTTCAGGGTATTCAGTTAGCTACATCATCTAAAATTGCTTCATTTTGGAGTAGGTCTTCAAGGCTAATTGAATTGAAATAATCAACTATCCTTTTGTTCAGTCCTCCCCAGAAACCTTTTGCTGCACATCCTTCCTCGCGGTCACATTTTATTGACCTGCTAAGGCAATCTATGACACATATTCCCGGTTCGAAGGCATTATGTATATCATAAACACTGATTTCAGAAGGTTCACGGGTAAGAATATACCCGCTTTTCTTTCCTTTTAGGTTCACAATTAATTCGGCTGCTTTAAGGGCATGAATTATATGATCCAGGTATTTATTTGAAATATTCTGATTCCTGGCTATATCTTTTTGCAAAATGCCACTGGAAGGAGAATGATGTGCGATTTCCAGCATTGCCCTTAAACCATATCGTGTCTTTGTACTAAATTTCAATTTGAACTTAGATTTTGAGAAGGTAATTTGAACTCAAATTTAATATTTAGTTCATTTTTTACTTTAATTAATCCAAAAGATTTTACCGGTGGGTCTAATTTAAAATCAGTAAGTTTAATTTCTTTTCTGCCCCTTATTGTTTTTTCACCATAACTGCATTGTGATATTATGCAATTTACCCGGTATGTTTTTGAGGTTCCAGCCAGAAATATTCTGATTTCCGGTTTTACTGATCCCCGCTCCCTGTTAAATCGGCCAAAGTCTTCTTTATCAAGAAAAATCTGAATATATGGAAATTCTGAAGCATTGATAAGATCCAGAAAATCTTTGTATACAAATTGATTATTGGCGCTGAACATCCGTACCGGTATATTGATAACATAGTAATTTTCATTAGAGGCTTTTAACTGGTTTGAATCCCCTTGAGCATAAACCAATTCGTGGGGAATCCTTTGTTCCAGGTGGAAATCATTTACATTGGTCTCCCCTGAGATTCTTACTCTGTTATTACAATGCAAAGTTGAGGCGTAGGAATTGTACTCCGGGGCCTGGGTGAATGCCTCAATCCCTTCTAAAAGAAAAAAAATGAGCACAATGTATTTCATTGATCCGGAATTTTAAAAAAGCCCCGAAAAAGCCCGCTATTCATAAACGTCTTCTTCGAGGCTCAGATTTTTTCATTGGTTAAAAGCTAATGCCGGCTTCAAACATTAATCCTGAGAATCCTGCATTTTCTCCATACTGTGAAATGAAATTGTTGTAATTCTGATCAACGTAATCAAGCTTTACAATTATATTATCAGTCATATACCATCCGGCGCCTGCTTCGATCCTGTTAACTGAAAGATCCTGACTGTTGCTTACGGTATTATATTTTGCACCACCGAAGAATTGATCATCTTTTCCAAATCTGTAAAGTCCCTGCAGAGCAAACTGATTGAAATCAAATTCTGAGCCTCCAAATGGTGAAGTCCCTTTTGCCATCTCATATGTACCAAAGAACTCAAATCCTTTATATTGCAGAAAAAGATTTGCCATAAAGGAATTTAATTCATCATGAAATCCAGGCCCCCATCTTCCTGTGGTATGACCACTGGAGGGATCTACATCCGCTGATGGATCATCAGTTTGTTGTTGCATTACGAGGTAGAATCTTGAGCCCGTTCTGTCACCACTGTATAGAGAACCAAAATGATTATTAGAAGAATGGTACCCTGACAGAGTTGCCCTCACCCTCAGATTATCAGCTATTTCATCATCATATCCAGCTTTCCAATAGGCTGCCAGCTCCTTATGTGCATCATATGCTGTATAGCCTGAAAACCCGCTATAACTTACAAGCTGAGGCCTTAAAGAACCTGTGGTTAAACCTGCCATTGCGATAATCCCGTTATTGCGAAATAAGAGTTCAAAGGCGGGAGCAGTTGTAAATGCATCCATTATATAATTACCTACAAAAGGATTATATATCACCTCTCCGTTGTCAGATCTGAAAAAATGAGCATCGCCATAATTTAATTCCATTACCCCTACTTTCAATGTAAGGTAATCCATTACCCTGTCTACACCATCATTATTAAGGAAGGGTAACTCGTCGAATAATAGATATCCTCCTTTAACCCACGCTTCTACATGGTGGCGAGAAGATAAATATGTTGTTAAATTCACACCTACTCCCTTTGCTAATTGTGCATTTATGGTAAAATTGGCAGTTGGAAGATTAAAGCCCGTACCGAGTGGGATGAGCGCTGAGTCTGCGGTATGATCCAGAATCTGATATTGCAATGCAAAGTCAGCCCCTATCGATACTTTTACATTATTAAACTCCTCCTCCTCAGGCTTGGGGGGTTCGAATTGTTGAGCAAATATTGAAATTCCCAGAAAGAGAATAATTAGTGCACTTATCGTTTTTTTCATAATGAATTTTCTTGTTTTTGTTTTTTATTATTTATCGGTTCTCTGTATACTGCTCATCAATATACTCAAGGACAAACTTTACAGTAACAATGTCCCCGGTTTTTAATGATCCCAGCATCGCAGTAGGAGGATCTATTCCAAAATCCGACATTCTGATCTCCTTCTCACCGGTAATCTCGAGAGCATTGCCACTTAGCTTTCCCTGAAAGGGAATTTCAACCGAACGGCTTTTTCCGGCAACTGTGAGCTGTCCCCTGGCAACTCCTGAAAAGCTGTTGCCATTTGTTTTTAGGTTGACAATATTTGAGGGTGAAAACTGAATGGTTTTGTACTTATCTGCTTTTAGAGCATTGTGGGTTTTTTTATTCATTATTGAATTATCGCTCTGCAGATTCTCTGCCTTCATAGTAAAAGATACATTCCTGATATCAGAAATTATTTTTTCGCCTTCAATAAGAACAAGCTCAGAACTAAGGTTCTGTGCCACCAATTCCCAGTCGTGTAAATTGGAAGTACCAGCTACCATGATCTTTGATTCGGAATTGTTAATGCTATAGTCACTTTGAGCAACCAGGCCAAACAATCCTGCTGATAATAGAAGTACCAGCAATACTAATTTATTTTTCATTGCTAGATATTTTAAATTTCATAAACCTATAAATCCTATAGAAATAATAGGATAAAAATACCAGGTTTTATTCATAATATTAAATTATCTGAATAATTATTTATTTATATTAGTTTCTATAGAAGAAAGTAATGAATCGGTTAGCTTGTAAACAGCAGTAAGACAAGGTTTTTATGAAAAAATATGCTTTTATTTAGAAAGGTTAAAAATAACCATAGACTGGTCAGACTTTTTTGAATTGGAAAAAGTAAAATAAACGTATTTTAAAAGGAGAGTAATCAGGGGTTTATAGGATTATTCTTCTTCTCTTTCTTCCATCTCACTCACAAATCCTCCCGTTATCCGTGTTAGTGCAGCATGAGAAGCTATAAGACTGAATGTAGCATTTAGCTTTTCCAGTGCGGCATTCAGATAAATTAACTGAATGTCTCTGAAATTGAAAGAATTAATAACTCCTGATTTAAATTTCTCTTCGGCAATTCTGAGATTCAAACCGGCAGCTTCAATGCCCTCTTCGGCAATATTCAGCAATTCGACTCTTAACCGGTAATTATCATAAATACTTAACAATTCATTATTTAAACTGTGTTGTATTTGTTCTGTTTCCACACCGGCGATTTCTTCATTGATTTCCGCAATTTCTACCGATCTTTTTCTGTTTCCTCCATTATACAGAAGATAACTAAGATTAAAATTAACGTAAGGGCCTATGCTGTTGGATGTCACAGCTTCTGCTCCGGCAAGGGCATTTCTGTTATAAGAATTCTGCACTCCTGCAGATAATTGCAGGGATGGATAATATTCACTTTTACGCAGACTTGTTTCATTTTTCCTGAGCTGTATATTGACATATTGATTTCGGATTACATGATTGTTATTCATCATTTTTTGTTGCAGATCAGAAAGGATGTATTGACCTGTATCCACTTCCATTTTTGCATTTATTGACCATACTTCACTCGCTTCTTCGCCCATCAGGAAATTCAGTGTGCGAATTGCGTTTCTCACTTCAAGCTCCTGCCTGAGAAACATAGCCTTGTCTGCCAGGTAAATGTTTTTGGCCTGTAATACATTGTAAGATACCGAACCTCCAAGTTCATGCCTCTTCATTTCATAATTATACCGGTCATACGATAAATCCATCAGGTCCCTGAACACCTTGAGCGTCTCTTTTTGTAACAAAACATTGTTATAAGCAAGAATAATATCTTCAACTGTGTTTTCTACATTGAGCGCCAGAAAGCCACTGCTGAGTTCTTCTCTTAATCCTAACTGATCTTTCGTGAGGTTTACACGGAATCCGTCAAAGAGCACCCAGTTGAGACCTATGCCTGCAGTTATTCTTGTTGATTGATTCTGGTCATTATCAATGGAATTTGCATTATTAAAATCAAAGCTGATGGTTGGATATCTTCCTGCATTGCCCCAGGTATTATTCAATGAGGCTACTTCAAGATCTTTTTCAGAAATTATCAGATTATAATTGTTTTCCAGCGCTCTTGTCAGTGCAGTGCTTAAATCCAGACCCGGATTTTGGGCATTGATAACTTTAGCGTTGAATAACAAAAAGCAAATGATAAATATTGAATATTTAATTTTCATTTTATATTATTTCAAATTCCTCAATTATTTTGTCTGTCCATAATGTCCGATATCTACTCCGATAGTTATAGGGGTTCAGCCTGTGGTGGAACTCCGTTTTTATCGTATTTTTCCTTTCTTTTTTCTTTGATAATGGCAATCTCTACATCTTCTCTCTCAGGTCTGGTACCCGTCCACAGATGATTCCAATATACCCTGAAATCATTCAGTAACATAATAAGTACCGGGAAGAAAATAAGGATGAATACCGTTCCTATCGCGATTCCGTAAGCAAGACTGATTGCCATGGGAATGAGGAATTGGGCCTGAACACTTTTTTCCAGAATGATAGGGAAAAGTCCTATTGTAGTGGTCAGGGAAGTAAGAATGATAGGACGCAACCTCACTTTTCCGGCTTCAAGGACGGCTTCTGCCACTTTTTTTCCTTCCAGCAACAAGCCATCGTATTTTGCCAGGAACACAATAGCATCATTGATGATTACCCCTGTAAGAGCTACCATCCCCCAGAGGCTCATCAGCGAAACCGGTTTGTCATGAATCCCGTGACCCCAGAAAACACCAAGCATGGATAAGGGAATCATGGCTATTATAATAAAGGTCTGGGAAGTACTTTTAAAGTGAATGATCATTATGAAAATGATCACCAGAAAAGCAATTGCAAAGTATTTATATACTTTACTCAAGGCTTCATTGCTGAAACGTTGCTGTCCCTGGTATATATAGCGCACCCCGGGGTATAATGAAGTTAATTCCGGCATAATTTCTTTTTCGATCTGGTCAATGATTTCCGGAACAGGAGCAAAAGGATCAACTGTTTCTGCTTCCACTCTGATCTCGCGGGATCCGTTAAACCTGTTTATTGCCACGGGTCCTCTTTCAAGATCATAACCCGCCAGTTCTGAAAGAGGGTATTCCCCCTGTGGGGTTTTGATTTTCATTTTCTCCATCTGCCCGATGGTGAGCCGGTTATCCTTGGGGTACCTGACCCAGACCCTCAGTTCATCTCGTCCTGCCTGCAATCTTTGGGCCTGCAGGCCATAAAAAGCAGATCGAACCTGAGCTGCAATGGTGTTTTCATCCAGGCCCAGGAAATATGCCTTGGGCTTTAGATTAAGTCTTACTTCCTGTTTACCCAGAGCAATATTCTCAGTAATATCTTTAAGGGCAGGAAGTTCCGTGAGACGATTCATCAGGTAACCTTTTGCCGCCTCCAGTTCATCCAGGTTTTTCGACATAAGACCAACAGATACCGGTGAACCCCATCTGTTTCTTCCTCCCACAGTGAATTTCTGTGCTTCCGGGACAGGACCGATTTCTCTTCTTACGCGGTTTGCAATTTCAAATCCTGTTGTTGGAATTCCTTCAAGGTCGATGGGGTAGACCCTGATGCTGCCTGCATGAGACCCTGATTCCTGGATGGTACGTGCAAAACCAAGATTTGTATTTACCCTTTCAATAAGACTGGTATCCATGCCAAGTTCGGAAGTCATTTCCTCATTGACTTTCCAGACGGCTTCTTCAAATCGATTGAGGTATTCCAGGGTCTGTGCTTCTCCATCGCCAGGTGTAAAAGCAATATTGATCTCGAACCGGTTGAAATCCACCGAGGGGAAAAAGGTATTTTTTATGTGACCTCCAAAGTAGAGCCCCAGAGTAACTAAAATTAATGCCACCGGAATGCCAATTACAATATGCCTCCATCGAATTAGCCACAATAGTATGTAATGGTAAATATCATTCCTTAGCCAGACGATAAAGTTCTCGAAGTATTTTTTAATACCTTTTGTTTTCGTTTCGAGACTTTTTCGGCTTAATACCCTGTGATTTGCTACATGTGCCGGCAATACCAAAAAAGCTTCAAAAAGGGAAAAAAATAAACTGAATATTACCACAACAGCCATATGGAGCATCATCTCCATGCGTGTTCCGCTGAGAAAAACCAGAGGCATGAATGCTACAATTGTGGTAATGATAGAGGTGAGTACGGCAGGGTAGACCTCGATGGTTCCATCAACGGCAGCCTTCATAGGACTTTTCCCCTTTTCAAAATGCAAATAAATGTTTTCTGCAATAACAATTCCATCATCAACCAGAATCCCGATCACCAGGATCATGCCAAAGAGGGACATCATATTGATGGTAATTCCCATCAGGTAGGCTGCCATAAACATGGCCAGAAAACTGAAAGGGATGCCCCATGATACCCAGAGGGAAAGCCGGACACTCAGGAAAAGGGAAAGAGCGATGATGACCAGTGTAAGTCCTACCAGTCCGTTTTTTGTTAAAAGATTCAGGCGACTTTGCAGGATATCAAGATAGGCCCTGGAAACCACAAGTTCCACGCCGAGATTCTTACTGTTAAACTCATCAATATATTTCCGGGCAAATTCGGTAATTTCCTCAAGGTCTTCCTCAGGAAGTTTTTCCACCCTGATTGAAATGGATCTTTTGCCATTTACCCAGGATTTATTCACAGCATCAGCAAATTTCTTCTTTACCTCTGCAACATCTCTTATTTGAATATAGCTTCCATCATCCTGTCCCATCAAAACGATATTTGCAATCTTATTCGGATCGGTACTTCTTGAGCGGAGACGAATAAGTAACTCTTCTTCATCCGATTTTATTTCTCCACCTGAAACATCCTGGTTGTTTTGTCGAATGGCAAGGGCAATATCTGTAAAATTGAGGTTATGGCGCAGGAGCTGTTCTTCATTTACTTCAACTGATATTTCAGGAGGAGGGAAACCCGACAATTCAATCTGGCTTATTACACCGGAGTTATAGAAATCTTCTTCAACACGTTGGGCATACTCCTTCAGTGTCATAAGATCCATTTCCATTCCATCGCGAGGGACAAGGTCAATAAACATGGCAGATGCACGGGACCTGACCTTTGAAACTATTGGTCTTTCCGCTGCTGTAGGTAAGGAAGAAATCCCATCCACGGCATTTTTCACTTCCATTAGCACTTCGTTGATGTCATATTCTCCTGTAGTTTCCACAAGAACCCTGGAACGATTCTCCACTGAGGTAGAAGTGATTTCTTTAATCCCTACCAGACCCCGTATCGATTCTTCTATTCTTGCGGTTATACCCTCTTCCATTTCTACGGGAGAAGCCCCGGGATAAAAAACGGAAACACTTATGTATCTGCTTTCAATTTCAGGAAAGAAGGATTTATGCATGGATAAAAATGCTGCTCCTCCGCCCAGAACGACGAAAGCAATGATAAGATTTGCGTAAACAGGAAATTTAACGAAAAGCTCTATCAGTTTCTTCATTATTTCTGGCCCCTTCCCCTTTCTTTGTTACCACCTTTGTCAAGGTTTCCTGAATCTATTCCGGTTTTTACCAGTGTTCCTTCAAGAACATTTACCATTGGCTGGGTTACAAGAATCTCTCCTTCTTTAAGATCATTGAAAAGCAATGTTCTTTCATTTACTTTCACGATTTTAATCGTTCGTTTTTCCAGTCGACCATCTACAACTACAAAAACTTCATTGGAATTAACTACAGCATTACGAGGCATCATCATTACATTTTCAACCGGATGCCCTTCAAATTCTGCATGCAGGAATTCTCCCACCAGTAATGGAAGCTCATTGTTATTGCTTAATTGAATGAAAACTCCCTGTGATTGTGTATTTGGATCTACAAATTGATTCTTCCGTATTACAACTCCCTCCCATTCATGATGACTCCGGTCAGAAATTACCTTTACTTTATCACCGGGTTTCACCCAGTCGGCATCAATCCTTTCAAGGGGAACTTCAAGTTCCAGCTTATCGGTTCTTATAGCCCTTGCCACTCTGCCACCGGTGTTAACATATGCTCCTGCCTCGAGATACACTTCCTGGTATGTTCCGTTAAAAGGTGCTTTAAGTGTATGCCTGCTAAGTTTTAATTCATCCTTCTGAATGTTGAGGTACTCTGAAAGAACATTTCTGCTGGCTATAAATATTTTAAGCTTTTCACTTTCCACTTCCGGAAAATCAGGCAATGGTTTGTCAATGTCAATGGCAGTAAAAAAGTCTCTGAAAACTTCCTCCTTTTCAGGAAAATCAATGGAAATATCAGGCAAAAGATTGGCAAGCATGTTCATAAACTGACTTTTGCGTGCACGAAGAGCAAGCCTGGCTTCATCCTGATAAATGGTGAAAAGGATATCCCCCTTCTTAAATTTTGCTCCTTTTTTAAGTTCAATGTTCGATGTTTCAATTTTGCCGGATGCCTCTGCAACCAGTTCAATTTCAGCGAGCGAATAAAGTCTGCCGGGAGCTGAGACGGGAGCCCACAGGGTTTCATATTGCACGGTGTCGACCTTTACATACCTTCTTGCATCTTCAGGAGGCCGCATGGGTTGATCGTCCTTAAGGGCAATAAGATATTGCATAATTCCATAAGCCAGACCTATGATAAAAATCAGAGAGGCTATAATTACAATTCTTCTGTCTATTTTTTTCATTAAAAAGTAAAATGATATGATTCAAATAAATAATCAGGCAAAGATAATCTGATGTAAATTATTTTAATGTTTTATCCGGTCAAATTTATTGGACAAAGTTCTGAGTAAAAATATTCCGGGAAGGATTCAATATTTTTTTAATAACTGATTTTTTCTTTAAATATTGAGCCCTCTCCTGTAAAATGTTTATAAAAACAATTTCTTAACAACGCAGATATCGGACATTATGGACAGACACTTACTATAGCTTTTAGAAGATTAACTATTTTGAAAATTCTATCAATCCGTTTTTTGTTAATTTTGAGCAAAAATTAACGCTATGAGAAAGAAGAAAAACTTTTTTCTTGAGAGTTTCCAGTTGAAAGTGTTCACAATCACTTATTTTTTATCCTGTGTGTTAATATACTGGTTATTAAGTTTTTTTCTTTACAAACTCGATGTTGGTATTTTGATTATTATTTCACTGGGATTACTTGTGTTGGCTACTCTGGGATGGGCTTTTCTTTATATTTTATTCAGCATTCCCCAGCGACTTGCAGAGAGTTTTGATTCGATTAAGAATGATATTTCATCCGGAAAAATAAATCAACTGGATGACTTCGCTGAGGAGGTATGTTCATTTTTGGTCCGGTTCTACAATTATTCGTTTTTTGATATACATTACAGTGCCATGAAAATAGCAGGTAAAGATATGCATTTTTCTTCAGAGCTTATTACGGAGGCCCTTGACTGGAGGAAGGTTGAGGATGAAGCCGGAAATAGTGAAAATATCATCTATCATAAGAAAATTCAGGTTGATGATAAAAAGCTGCATTCATATACCATACCTGTCTATTTTGGTGATAGGCTTTTAGGTTTTTTCAGTGTTTTCACCCCTCACAGCCTAGGGAAACTCAGGCTGAAATTACTCTCTGATCTGGAAAACTTTTATATCGATGATCAGTTAATACATGTTATAAATATGGAGGAGAAAAGAGAATAGCAATTATGATTTTAGGAGTTACGATCCCTGTTTTATATATCATTCTGAGCGGTTATATAATCTGGAAAAGCACAGACAGTTTTGAAACGGCGGCAGATTATCTCGGAAGGAACATGTCGCTGGGCGTGAAAGGCGCCACCATCAATGCCGTGGCCAGCAGTATGCCCGAATTTTTAACCACTATGTTTTTCCTTTTTTATATTAAGGATGAAGGGGCTTTTGCTGATAATTTTTCCGGTGGCCTCGGTGTTACTGCAGGCAGTGCTGTTTTTAATATTTTAATCATTCCCTTCGCTATTCTTTTTTTCGGGACATTAAAAATGAAATCTGTGAGTTTCCCGGTTAACAGACCTTCAATTGGGAGGGATGGTTTATTTCTTTTATTTGCCAATGTGATCCTTATCCTGATCATACGTCAGCAGGAACTCAATATTCTTGATGGCATTGTGCTTGTTTTTCTTTATTTCCTTTATATCATTTTTCTTCGTAAAGGATTCGGAGGAAGAAAAGATTCTGTCGATGAAGGAAAAAAATACCTTATTCCTTACACCCGGTTAAGATTGAGGCATTTTCTCAAAATTGATCTGAACCAGATTATTTTAAACGGCAGAAAGCTGAATACAGGTCTTGCCTGGCTAACCCTTCTCATTAGCACTATTGTAATGAGCCTTGGCACATGGTTACTTGTTGAAGGTACTGAATTACTGGGAGAAGATGTTTATAGCCTTTATGGTATGGATGGACTCCGCGGACTGGATATTCCTATTATTTTTCTGTCGGTTATTTTTGCTGCTGCTGCTACAAGCATCCCCGACACCATGATCAGTATCCGGGATGCCAGGAAAAGCAATCATATCGATTCCATATCCAATGCCCTGGGCAGTAATATTTTTGATATATCATTTGCCCTTGGACTGCCATTATTGATATACACCATTATGAATCAACCCATTGTAATGTCTCTGGAGGTAAGGATATGGAGCCTGAGCATCTGGATAGTGATGTTTTTGATCAACCTGATCGTATTTCCGTTATTTTATTTCAGCCGGTTCATTAATAGAAGGAAAGGAATGGTTCTTATTATTTTGTATGTTTTATTCATAATTTTCATTGTGGAAGAAAACACTCCATTATCGCTGGTATCTCCTTGGGTAGAAAAATTTTTAGAATAGAATTATTACAAATTACAGTGAGAACAATTTTAAAACCGCCTACTATATATGGGGATATAAGAAATTTTCTCCAATTGGGACCACTCATAATTTTATTTCTGTTAATAGTTTGTTTTCTTTGCAGGACAGCATTTTCTTTTAGTCTGTTTTTAAAATAATAATTATTACTCAAAACAACCCGTAATATTTATATGTTAACTTATAAATTAAACCTGTACTATCAAAGATTCTTATTATTAATAAGATTGATATACAGTGGCATATGACAGTTCCTTTTTGGGTTGAATTACGAAAGCTACAATACCGGTATTAAGAAAGCCTGGATATACCTATTTAGATCCGGGATGAAATTTCCTTTAATAATTGCACCAAATGAAAGAAGAAAATAATTCTGATTCCCCCCTGCTGTTGTTTAAATACGGAGGAAATGCTATGGTTAATGAATCGCTTGAAAAAGAGGTTCTTCATAACATTTGTGATCTGCAAAACGAGGGCTATCATGTGGTGATTGTCCATGGTGGTGGTCCTTTTATAAAGGATATTCTCAAAAAGGTGGATATCACCACCGAATTTATTGAGGGTCACCGGAAAACAACCTCAGAAGCAATGGAGTACATAGAAATGGCTTTAAAGGGGAAAGTGAACACCAATCTGGTAAACAGGATCAATTCAATTGGATCCAGGGCTGTCGGACTATCCGGAATTGACGGCCAAACAGTGCTGGCATCAAGGCGTGTACATAAACAGATGATTGACGGCCAAATGGTTGAAACAGATCTCGGTCAGGTGGGGGATGTTGAAACAGTTAATCCTTCATTGATTAAATCATTGATAAAAGATAATTATATTCCGGTATTAGCCTGTATTGCTTCCGATCGGAAAGCTGTTCGGTATAATATAAATGCCGATATGTTTGCGGGTCATATAGCGGGAGCGCTGCGAGCTACTGAATTTGTTGTTTTAACTGATGTTGATGGTTTGCTGAAAGATAAAGATGATCCGGATTCCCTGATTAAAAAGTTGGAACTGGGCCAGATTAAAGAACTCCTTGAGAATGGAATTATTCAGGGTGGAATGATACCAAAAATTGAGTCCTGTGAAATCGCTTTATACGGAGGAGCGAGTGCAGCGCGTATAATCAATGGTACTGCTCCTGAACAAATTCATGCAATTACGAAGAATGAAGAAATTGGAACAATTATTTACAAATCATAAATCTTTGTCATGCATAACAAAACCAATGAAGAATTTCATGCTTCAGATCAACAGCATTACCTGCAAACCTTCAAGCGATACCCTATTGTCCTTGAGAAAGGTAATGGCTCGCGAGTATGGGATATAGAAGGAAATGAGTATATTGATTTACTGGCCGGCATTGCTGTAAATTCCGTTGGACATAATCATCCTGTACTTGTAGAAGCCATTACTCAACAGGTTTCAAAGCTGATACATATTTCCAATTTTTATGTAAGTGAAGCGCAGGTCAAGTTGTCAGAGAAACTTACACGGCTTGCTTCCCTTGATCGTGTATTTTTTGCCAACAGCGGAGCTGAATCCAATGAGGGAGCATTCAAGCTGGCCCGAAAATATGCACATAGCATTGGAAGGGGAGGGGATATTATATCTTTCAATGGTTCATTTCATGGACGGACCCTTGCCACTATTGCCACAGGTAAAAAACAAATGCAGGAAGGATTCGAACCGATGCCCGGAGGATTTAAACAGGTAGGGTTTAATGATATTGAAGAAGTGAAAGCTGCTACCAATCATAACACTGCTGCTATCATCATTGAGCCCATTCAGGGTGAAGGAGGAATAAATGTTGCAGATCAGAATTTTGTTAAGAGCCTGAAAGCTTTTTGCAACGAACAGGATATTGTTTTGATATTTGATGAGATTCAGTGCGGAATGGGAAGGACCGGGAGAATGTTTGCAAAAGAACATTACGGCATTAATCCGGATATTATGACTCTTGCCAAGGCACTTGGAGGGGGTGTTCCCATTGGAGCTATTTTATCCAATGAAAAGATAAGTTCAGCCATCGATTATGGTGACCATGGAACCACTTTCGGGGGAAATCCCCTGGCATGTGCAGCTTCATTGGCAACCCTGAAGATAATTGAAGAGGAAGATCTCCTGGAAAATGTGAATGAAAAAGCCGAGTGGATACGAGAGCAGATTAAAGGCATAAACGATTCCCGGATCAATGAGATCAGGGGACTGGGATTAATGATAGGTGTTGAATTTGAATTCGAGACCAAGCCCCTGGTAAATAGAATGCTCGAAAAGGGAGTTCTCGCTAATGCTACAGCCGGCAATGTCTTAAGGATCGTTCCTCCTCTTAATATTGGTTTTGATGAGCTGGAAAAAGCTATGGAAGCATTAAAAGAGTCACTTCATGAAATTTAAAAAAATGAAAAAAAGAAAAGTTGGAATTATTGGAGCTACCGGTTATACCGGCTCCGAGCTTATGAGAATTCTAATTAATCATCCTGATGTGGAAATTTCTCTTATAACTTCTGAAAGTCGTGCAGGAGAAAAATTTTCAGATGTACATCCATTTCTGGAGGGCATTGCAGATCAGGAACTGGTGTCATTGAATGATATTGAAGGGAATGAAGCTGAGCTTGTTTTTCTTGCATTGCCACATGGGGTTTCTATGGATTTTGTGAAACGATTTGAAGATAAGGACTTCAGAATAATAGACCTTTCCGGCGATTTCCGCCTGGACTCGGCAGAAACTTATGAAGAATGGTATAAGAAGCAGCATATATTTCCGGAGGGCTTTAAGGATGCTGTTTTCGGTCTGCCTGAATTATTCAGGGATGAAATAAAAAATGCAAAGTTGATCGCAAATCCAGGCTGTTTTCCTACGACGGCTATTCTTGGAACGGCGCCTTTGATAAAAAACGACCTTGCTGCCCCATCCGTTATTATTGTTGATTCCAAAACAGGAGTTACAGGTGCAGGGGTCAAGTCTACTCCTGTGAATTTATACTCCAATGTTAATGACAATTTTAAAGCATATGGACTGAAGAAACACCGGCACACCATTGAAATGCAGGTTATACTTGATCAGGTGTCGAAAGTAAACACTACTATACAATTCACTCCCCATCTGCTGCCGGTTGACCGTGGAATATTGAGTACAATTTATGTTAAACCTGCAGGGAGAATTGATGAGGTTGCACTCCGGGGCATTTACAGACGGTTTTATAAAGACTCGCCATTTATAAGAATGCGCAGTCAGATACCCGCAATAAAAGATGTAAGGGGAACAAATTATTGTGATCTTTATACAACTTATGATGAGCGTACCGATATGATTATCATTATAAGTGTTATCGATAATCTCGTGAAAGGCGCTGCCGGACAGGCGGTACAAAACATGAACTTAATGTTTGGTATGGATGAGAACAGAGGGCTGGATCAGGTTCCTGTAAATCCATAAATAATTAACTGTAATAAATTGAAATTACATTCTATTTGTCATGATTAAAAATTTAACTAACGTAAGAGGAATAACATGCTGGGGAGCCCATACCGGAGTAAAATCTATGCGCAGGGACCTGGCAATCATTTTTTCAGATGTACCAGCAAGTGCTGCTGCAGTTTTCACACAAAACGAAGTAGTCGCTGAGCCCATAAAATTATCCAGGAAGCATGTGAAAGACGGAAAAGCACAGGCTATTGTGATAAACGCCGGAAATGCAAATGCCGCCACCGGCAAGCAGGGAATGGAGGGGGCTGAAGCAATGGCTGAAACCCTGGCTGAAGAGCTGGGAATTGAGAAGGAAATGGTGATTGTTTCTTCCACCGGTTTAATCGGAGAACCTTTTCCAACACAGGAAATTGTTGATGGGATCAGGGAAAACGTTAAAAAACTCTCCAAAAGGTCGAATGCCGGTTCACTGGTTGCCAATGCTATTCTTACTACAGACACTTTCCCGAAGGAGGGCTTTGTGGAATTTGAAGTGGATGGACATGAGGTCAACCTTGCCGGAGTAGCCAAAGGTTCGGGTATGATACATCCTAATATGGCAACCATGCTGGCTTTCATTGTGACCGATGTGGCTATTGAACCGGAATTGTTGCAAAAAACTGTTAAGGAAGTGGTTGACAAATCATTCAATATGATTACTGTGGATGGTGATACATCAACCAACGATATGGTGGCAGTATTGGCCAATGGAAAAGCCCAAAATGACATATTGAAGACTAAAAATGATCCCGGTTATAAAGCATTTCGTGAAAACCTTGAGGAAATGATGATTCACCTGGCCAAATTGATTGTTTCGGATGGTGAAGGAGCCTCAAAATTCATCGAATATGAAGTAGTGAATGCAAAAGATGAAAAAACAGCCCGTATCTTTATCCGGGCCATTTCAAATTCCACCCTGGTAAAAACCGCGATGTATGGTAGAGATCCAAACTGGGGTAGAATTATCAGTGCGGCAGGTAATTCCGGGCTCCCATTTCACTATGAGGAGACAGATCTTTACCTTGGTTCTGAAAGACAAATGCTAAAAGTGCTTGAGAAAGGGATCCCCCAGGATTTTGACCGGAATTATATGAAAAAATTACTCCGCGAATCACATCTCAGCATTAAGCTTGATCTTAATAAGGGCAAAAAAAGCGCGAAAGGCTGGGGCACCGATCTTACTACGGATTATGTGGTGTTTAATTCGGTTTATACTACTTAGTGTCTTTACATAAAGTAAGTAAATAGTAGTTTTGCCAGGAAAGAAAAGAAAGGGGGTGTTTAAAAAGTCATCTTAATTTCCAGGTTCTTTTTAAACGGGAAGCATTCCTATTTTTTGCCCCTCCTACACGCTCTCCGCCTGAGATAGGCGGAAGGGTTTTTACCTCAACTGATTCATTTCCTGGCTCCAATCATATTGCATTGCA
>CAZGTU010000030.1:0-43935 GCA_964528675.1 uncultured Bacteroidaceae bacterium | reverse complement strand
GAAATTACCCGGATCTGAAGTTCAAAACTAAAATATTTCCGGATGAAATTCATCAAACCTGCTACCCTGCAGCATTAACCAGGAGTTTGATGTTTCTTTATGGGGAAGATTGAGGGATGGAGGTATTGGGTCTTTTTTTGATTAAACCATAAATTGACAGGATCTTATTACCTAATGATTTAGACTTTTAGTAAGCCTCGGTCTGGGTCCATAGTTAAAAAATGAAAAAAATCATTCCATTTATTATAATTTTTATTTACTTTTACTTTCGTTTATTTACGTTGTTTTGCTGAAACATGAGCTTACTCGCCAATCAAAGAAGAAACAAGATTATCGAATTATTGAAAGAAGACGGTTCTGCGAAAGTAGGGAAACTGGCAAAGATTTTTAAGGTCTCTGAAGTTACTATCAGGCAGGATCTTGAAAAACTGGAGAAAGAAGAAATGATCGTCAGGGAGCATGGAGGCGCCTTTCTGAAACAGGTGGAAGACCAGGTGAGAAATTTTTCCCTGCTCAACCAGGATAATCTTGAGAAAAAAGCCATCATCGGGAAAAAAGCTGCGGATTTAATCGAAAACGGAGATGTAATAATTCTGGATTCAGGATCAACAACAACAGAGATTGCGAAAAACCTCAACCATAAGAAAAATCTTACTGTAATAACCAATGCATTGAATATTGCATTGTTACTCGGAGGCAGGCCGGGCATTGAACTTATAATTACAGGAGGGGAATTCAAGCCTCCTACTTTATCTCTTACAGGACAAAAAGCTGCCGACTTTTTTGAAGACATTCACGTAGATAAACTCTTCCTGGCCACAGCAGGAATATCACTGAAATCGGGACTTACATATCCCAGCATCAGCGACCTGGTGGTTAAGAAAGCTATGATAGATTCGGCAGACAAAGTTTATCTTGTAGCCGATTCAACCAAGATTGGACAGAGTGCATTCGCCAGCCTGGGAGCCCTCTCTCTCATTGACTATCTTATAACCGACCCGGATATTAACCCAAAACATAAGAAACTCTTTTATGATCATGAGATTGGTTTTATTATTGCAGAATGATGAAAATGTCTTTTTGAGCTGCTGAAACTCATCTCTAAAAAAAGGAAGAGCTAAATAGTGTCCGTCAATAAAGTAAGAGTCTGTTCCGATAGCTATCGGAACAAAATGTTCGGGATCAAGCCTGCCCGCCTAAGGATGGCCTGTGCGACGGCAGGCGGGCCCCGATATCGGACATTATGGACAGACTCTAAATAGAGAACTGCGTTAAAAATCTTTTCCCGAATTACTTTGCGTATTCCCTTTCTCTTTCAATATTCCAGAAATTTTTCGGATCTTTTAAAATATATGAATGAATTATTAAAATGTTCACTCCCTCAAGAGCTATATTTTTTTATAATTTTTTGTGATTATTTATTTATTTTTTTACATTTGGCATATTACGAAAGTATTCGTAAATTTTAATAAATTCTGTCACAATCCATGAAATCACCAACTAACTTTTTTCTTTCTTTATTACTTTGTTTAGCACCTATTCTTTCCCTGGCTTCAAAGGTCGAGAAACCCAGGGTGCTCATCCTGACAGATATCGAAAACGAACCTGACGATGCACAATCACTCGTCAGGTTCGTTTTATATTCAAACCAGTTTGATGTTGAAGGCATAGTAGCTACTACTTCTTGCTGGCAACGGGATGAGATTGCCGACTGGAGGATCTATGAAATCCTTGATGCTTATGAAAAAGTCCAGCCCAACTTACTGAAACATGAGCAAGGATATCCGGAAGCCGAAGACCTCCGCAAATTAGTAAAGAGAGGTTATCCCGGTTTCGGAATGGATGCAGTGGGGAAAGAAAAACAAAGTGAAGGTTCTGACTGGATAGTAACTAAATTAAAGGAACCTGACGAACGCCCACTCTGGGTGCTTATATGGGGAGGAGCAAATACTCTTGCACAGGCTCTCTGGCAAATGCAAATGAGTCTCCCCCCTGAGGAACTTGAAAAACTTACTGATAAATTAAGGGTATATACCATTTCCGATCAGGATGATTCGGGACCCTGGATCAGAAACACATTTCCCAATGTCTCTTATATCGTTTCTCCGGGTTACCAGGAAAACGGTGGTAAAGGGTATTTTTATGCCACCTGGATAGGTATTTCAGGTGAGCGTCACTATAAATTTCCCAGTGGTGCGGATAAAGACCTTATACTTAATCCCTGGGTAGATGAGAATATTCAGAATAACCATGGTCCTCTCGGAGAAGAATATCCCGACATTGCCTACGCCATGGAGGGAGATACTCCTTCCTTCCTTTACCTGATCAATAATGGACTTGGTTCTCCTGAAAATCCCGACTGGGGATCCTGGGGCGGTCGTTATGATCTCTATATTCCACCTTATAAGAAATTTTTTCATGAGCCTGAAACCCGGCCAATATGGACCAATACCAAAGATATGGTCTGGGTGGAGGACAAATGCTACGTAAACGATCAGGCAACCATCTGGAGGTGGAGGGAAGCATACCAGAATGATCTTGCAGGAAGAATGGATTGGTGTATAATGGATTATGAAGAAGCAAACCATCCTCCCGTCGCAGCCCTTTCACATGAAAATATGATAAGTGTTAAACCGGGTGAATCAGTTTCATTGGATGGAAGCCCCAGCATTGATCCGGATGGTGATGAGCTCTCATTCTCCTGGTTTCATTACAGGGAACCGGGTAGCTTCGTTGGTGATATTGAATTACAGAATAGTAATTCTGCCAGGCCATCGTTTACAGCTCCTGAAGTCGACAAAGCGAGGGACTTCCATATTATAATGCAGGTTACAGATGAAGGTGAACCTGCATTAACAAGATATCAACGGGTAATAGTAAATATCATTCCTGAATAAACAGCTATTATGGCTAAATTTATCCTTTCTGTCGATCAAAGCACATCAGCAACCAAAGCCATCATTTTTGCTGAAAATGTTGAACTGGTTTCTCGTTCAACCATAGAGCACAGGCAATTCTATCCTCAACCCGGCTGGGTGGAACATGATCCGGAAGAAATATATCAAAATACCTGCAGGGCAATGAAAGAGGTCGTGGAAAAAGCAGGCATCAAAAATGAGGAAGTAAATGTTCTCTCGGTTACCAATCAGCGGGAAACGGTTGTTGTATGGCACAGGAAAACCGGTAAGCCGGTTTACAATGCAATAGTATGGCAGTGTCAGCGGGGTAAAGGTATCTGCGGAGATCTTGTTAAGGCCGGACATACTGAGATGATCAGATCAAAGACCGGTTTGATCATCGATCCTTATTTTTCTGCTTCCGGTATTAAATGGATACTCGACAATGTTGATGGAGTCAGGGAAAAAGCTGAAAAAGGAGAAATTGCCTGTGGGACTATTGATTCATGGCTGATCTTTAACCTTACCAACGGAAAAGTGCATGCCACAGATCATTCCAATGCCTGCCGCACCATGCTCTACAATATCTATGAGCTGAAGTGGGACAAAGAAATTCTGGAAGTTCTCGGGATCCCTGAATCCATGATGCCCGAAGTGAAGTCTTCAAATGCTCTTTTCGGAGAAGTTGAATGCAGGGAGGCCTTTCCGGCTAAAATTCCAATTTCCGGAGTAATGGGAGATTCACATGCTGCTTTGTTCGGACAACTGTGTCTTGAACCAGGACTGGGAAAAGCGACCTATGGAACCGGATCTTCAGTAATGATGAATATTGGTAAGGAAGGTCTTAAAAGTCCTGAAGGCCTCGTAACTTCAATAGGATTCAGCTACAATGACGAAATCGATTACGTTTTTGAAGGAAATATTCATTGTACAGGCGATACCATTAAATGGCTGGTGGATAATGCAGAGATGCTGAAGAAGTCATCTGATAGTGAAGAAGTGGCATTAAAGGTTAAGGATAACGGTGGCGTTTACTTTGTGCCTGCATTTGCAGGACTCGGAGCCCCTTACTGGAATAATGAAGCAAGAGCAATTATTACCGGCATGGACAGAGGGGCTCAGAAAGGGCATATTGTACGTGCAGCGTTGGAATCAATTGCTTACCAGGTGAAGGATGTAATTGATCTGATGGCGGAAAAATCGGGGATCAAACTGAAGGAATTAAGAGTAGACGGCGGGCCGACAAAAAATAAGTTCCTTATGCAATTCCAGGCCGACATGCTCGATTCCTCCATACGGATCAGTAATATTGAAGAAGCTTCGGCCCTTGGCGTGGCCCTTATGGGAGGTATTCATTCAGGCACCTGGGAATCACTTCATAAGCTTTCAACTATTAAAAAAGAAGGAAGTATTATAAAAACCGGAATGGATAAAGTTACAAGAATAAAGCTTTTTGATGGCTGGAAAAAAGCTGTCAGGAGAACTTTATTGAATGCATAAATAAGCTAAAATGAAAAACTTAAAAAGGTCCTATCTGATATTATCCCTTATCGTAGGTTCTATAGCAATGAATGTCTCTGCTGAAGATAATCCAAATATCATTTATATTCTTGTTGATGATATGGGTTACGGAGATGTGAATCTAAATATACCACATTTACAAGCATTTAATAATCCTCATATCCAAACACCCAATCTCGCAAAGCTTGCCGGCGAAAGTGTAGTTTTTACCCATCATTATGCCTCATCTCCGGTTTGTTCGCCATCTCGCGCAGGATTGCTTACCGGACGAACACCCACCCGGTGCAATATTACCTTATGGATTAATGATGGGGTGAATGAGGGACATGAAAAATCGCGTCAGCTTTTGCTGGATGAAGAGGTGACAATAGCTGAAGTTTGCAAGGATGCAGGATATCATACTGCCATCTTCGGGAAATGGCACCTGAACGGAGCCGACTGGGAACAAGAAGAAAACTGGACAGCAGAACATGGCTCTTTTCCCAATCAGCAGGGATTCGATTACGGGTTGGTATCAAAAGAAAATCCGCATCTTACCCGCCACCTTGAATCAAATTCTCAGAAGAATCCCGGCGATTTTTTCATGCTCGACGGCTCACCTGTTGGAACTATTAAAGCTTATACCAGTGAAATAATCACCGATTCAGCAGTTTCCTGGTTGGAAACCAAAAGAGATAAGTCAAGACCTTTTTTCCTTTACCTGCCATACGATGCAGTCCATGAACGCATCTACAATCCGGATATTTTTGATGCTATGTATAATACCGGTGATGCCAATAAAGATGTTTATTATTCTAATGTTACCTACCTCGATCATCAAATAGGCAGATTTCTAACTGCATTGGAGCAAATGGGACTTTCTGAGAACACAATAGTATTCTTCTCCAGCGATAACGGGCCAGAGGTATTGCGTGAATATTTTGGTTGTTATCGTTCCTATGGCACTTCCTATCCTTTGTATGGCCACAAAAGGCAGGTGTATGAGGGAGGGATACGCGTACCTGGAATGGTGCGATGGCCGGTTAAGATCAAACCAGGAATATCAGATGAACCCAACAGCACCATGGATGTTTTGCCAACTATTTGTGAATTGATTGATCAGGATCTGCCTTCAAACCGTGAAATTGACGGTGTAAGTATACTTTCATTATTACTTGACAATAAACCGGTGAAAAGAGATAAAGTCATGTACTGGCAGTTTGAGACCACATCAAACTGGGAAATGCATGGTGAAGGATATGACCGCAGATTTCACGGGGAAGACAGATTACCGGAAATGAAAAAATTCAATGTGGCGATCCGGAAAGGAAATTATGTTATGCGGGGTGTACAGAAAGGGAAATTTGTGCAGCCGGAAGAGTTTGTACTTTTTGATGTAGTAAATGATATTGAGGAAAAAAATGAATTATCTGAAGTTAAACCGGAGGTTTTTGAACAGATGAAGAATGAGCTGATAGACATGTACGGGGATGTGAATGAAGACAGGCTTGAAACTGCAAGAAAAATTGCCGCTATGGATGGAAAATGAAAAACGAATACTATTAAAAATAATCTTATCAGCTAAAACAACTAAACTATGGAAACGCAAAAACAAAGCTTTGGAGTTATTATCGCAACCCGTAATATCTTTAATTCAGAACTTGCTGTTAAAGCCAGGAAAGAGGTACTCGCAAAGCTGGAGGAACTTGGCTTTGATTATGTAATCCTTCCTTCCTCAGAAACCCCTACCGGGAATGTTGAAGGTTATGAGGATGCTAAAAAATGTGCTGAACTTTTCAAAAAAGAGGCCGACCGCATTGATGGGATAGTTGTGGTGCTTCCAAATTTCGGTGATGAACTGGGAGTGGTTAACAGCATAGCTATGTCGGGACTGAATGTTCCTGTTCTTGTACAGGCCTGTGATGATGACAATGATAAGGTAGATGTAAAGAACCGCCGTGATGCTTTTTGCGGTAAACTTTCGGTTTGCAATAATCTCTACCAGTACGGAATTAAATTCACAAACACTCTTTTTCATACCTATGATGTAGATAGTGCAGAATTTACTACAGACCTGATGAGATTTGCCGGTATATGTCGTGTGGTTAAAGGGCTCAGGAATTTGAGGGTGGGTGCAATCGGTACCAGACCTATAGGATTCCAAACCATGAGATTTAGTGAAAAGCTACTCCAGGATTCCGGAATTACAGTAGTTCCGGTAGACATGTCGGAAATAATTGCAGCTGCTGAAAATATTAAAGAAGACAGTAATGATGTCAAAGACAAAATAGAATCCATAAAAAATTATGGTAGCTGCAAGATGCTTAATAAGGGCCAGATCAATCGTCAGGCCAGGTTCGGTCTTGCCGTAGAGCGATGGATAGAAGAAAATGACATCCAGACTTCGGCTATTCAATGCTGGGAATCGATTGAAAAGAATTACGGATGTGCAGCCTGTGTTACCATGAGTATGATGGGAGAAAAGCTTATGCCATCGGCATGTGAAGTGGATGTAGCCGGCGCAATCAGCATGTATGCTCTCGCCCTGGCAGCCCAGACTCCTTCAGCATTGCTCGACTGGAACAATAACTTCGGTAAAGATCGTAATAAGGTGGTCTGTACTCATTGTAGTAATTACCCGAAATCATTCTTCAACAATGATATAGAGATCGGCAGCCTCGATATTCTTGGCACCGTCCTGGGTCAGGAAGATACTTTCGGTGCCGTAAAGGGTAAAGTCGCTCCCGGAGATATGACCTATTTCAGGATCTCAACTGATGACAGGCATGGGGTTATTAAGTCATACCTTGGTGAAGGGAGGATCACAGATGATCCTTATAAAATGGATGGAGGTATTGCGGTTTGCGAGATCCCCGACCTACAGGTTTTAATGAATTTCATGGTAAAAGAAGGTTTTGAGCATCATGTTGGAATGGTCAGAGGAAATGTTTCCGAAATTCTGGATGAAGCCATTGGTAATTATATGGGTTGGGACATTTACACTCACTGGTAAAATATTTAAGAACCTAATAACCTAAAGCTATGATACTTGTACATAATTATGGTCTCGCAGTCTTCTTTTTTGTTATTACCATGATCTGCTGGGGCTCATGGGCCAACACACAGAAACTGGCTCAAAAGACCTGGAGATTTGAATTGTTTTACTGGGATTTAACTCTGGGCCTACTTTTTACTGCTCTTATTGCCGCACTAACCCTTGGTAGTCTTGGCGATGAAGGCAGGACTTTCTTTGAAGATCTTGCCCAGGCAGACAGTTCCAGTATAATCAATGCAACACTGGGGGGCATTGTCTGGAACATAGGCAACCTCCTGCTGGTAGCTGCAATTGCCGTTGCAGGCATGTCGGTGGGATTTCCGATCGGAGGAGGGATTGCATGGATACTGGGTATAATTGTAAACTTCATCCTGGTGATTATTGATAAAGGAGAACCCCAGGGGAATACCGCGCTTCTTTTTGGCGGAGTCTTTATCATCATTATAGCTATTTATCTGAGTATGAGATCTTATAGCCGGCTGGCGAAAGAGCAGAAGAAAGCACCTCTTAAAGGTATCCTGCTTTCTGTTTTTGCAGGTTTGCTGATCGCATTCTTTTACGGATTGGTGGTAAAATCCCTCGATAACAGCTTCCTGGCCGGTGGCAGCGGAACACTCACTCCATATACAGGTGTATTTTTCTTTGCCGTGGGTATTGCTGTCAGTACTCCAATTGTGAATCCGATATTTATGAGGTATCCTGTTGAAGGAGAACCGGTAAAGATGAAAGAATACTTCAAGGGTAAATTCAGCACACATTTAACCGGAGTTCTTGGCGGGTTCATATGGATGGTAGGCATGGTGGTGAGCTTCATGTCGGCAGGAGCATCCAATCCGGCTATTTCCTATGCTCTGAGTAATGCAGCACCGGTGGTGGCCATTATCTGGGGAGTGTTCATCTGGAAAGAATTCAAGGATGCACCGAAAGGAACAAATAAGTTGCTGGCAACCATGTTTATATTATTTCTTGTGGGGCTCGTGCTTATTACTATGTCGAATTGATAATGAATGATAAAGAATTAAATACTCTGAAGAAACACTCCGTATCATGCAGAAAGCGGTTGCTTGAGATGATCTACAAGGGAAATAGCGGTCATACCGGTGGTTCTCTTTCATCGGTAGATATTCTGGTGAGCCTGTATTTCGGAATAATGAAAATCGACCCCGAAAATTCGGAAGACCCTGACAGAGACCGTTTTATTATGAGTAAAGGTCATTCGGTTGAAGCTTTGTTTAGTGTTCTTTCGAGAAAAGGATTTTTTGAGGATGAAATATTGGACAGTTATGGTCAGTTTCAATCCCCACTTGCAGGACATCCTTTAAGGAATATCCCTGGCATAGAGCTTAATTCAGGTGCCCTGGGGCACGGGCTCTCGGTGGGAGTTGGAATGGCTCTGGCAGCAAAGAGATCAGGAAATACCTACAGGACTTTCGTTTTAATGGGAGATGGTGAGCAGGCCGAGGGATCCATTATGGAAGCTGCAGCAACAGCCGGACATTACAGACTCGATAATCTTGTGGGGATAATCGACAGGAACGGTCTGCAAATTAGTGGTCCGACTGAAAAAGTAATGGCAATTGAAGATCTCTCTCTTAAGTACCGAGCCTGCAACTGGGAGGTAAAGGAATGTGATGGAAATAATATCAATGAAATCACCGGTCAACTTGAAAATCTGCCTTTCAGAAAAGATGCTCCATCACTTCTTATTGCTCATACAACCAAGGGAAAAGGAGTTTCTTTTATTGAAAATAATGCTGGCTGGCATCATAAGGTACCCTCAGAAGAAGAGTTTAACATGGCAATTACTGAACTGGATAAAGCCCTGGAGGAAATATAAGAATGAATAAAATTCCATGTAGAAAGGCCATCACTGATAAATTAATGGAGTTAGCCAGAAATGACAGAGATATATTTGTTGTAACTTCGGATGCCCGTGGCAGTGTGACCCTGAACGAATTCGCTGAGAAATTACCCGATCAGTTTGTTGAAGTGGGAATTGCCGAGCAGAATGCTGTTGGACTGGGAGCAGGACTTGCTCTTGCCGGAAAAAAGACATTTGTTTGCGGACCTGCCTGTTTTTATTCTGCCAGAAGCCTTGAACAAATAAAGGTTGATGTGGCCTATACCGGGTCAGCAGTCAAAATAATCGGCGTAAGCGGGGGGGTTAGTTATGGAGCGCTTGGATCGAGCCATCACAGTCTCCATGATATCGCAGTTATGAGAACCTTCCCCGGGCTAGGAGTCTACCTGCCCTGCGACAGGCACCAGGCAGCAAAACTTATAGACTATCTGGTCAGATCGAATGAAGCAGCTTATGTGAGAGTAGGTCGCAATGCCGTACCTGATATCTACACAGAAAATGATGAGTTCATTCCCGGTAAATGCATTAAGCTGAGTGAGGGAAAAGACATCACCCTTATTGCCACAGGAGAAATGGTTTACCATGCTTTGATGGCTGAAAAAGAATTAAGAAAGAAGGGAATTCATGCAACAGTACTCGACATGCATACTTTAAAGCCTTTTGATGAAGAAGCCGTGATTGTTTCAGCAAAAGAAACCGGTCATATCCTTACAGTAGAAGAACACAGCATCTATGGAGGCCTCGGAGGAGCAACCGCGGAGGTCGTCTCTCAACATCACCCGGTTAAAATGAAGATCCTGGGCATACCGGATGAAAATGCGGTTCATGGAAAATCCCGGGAGGTTTTCGAATATTATGGGCTTACCGGGAGGGGGATTGCGGATGAGGGTGAAAGACTGCTGGGGATCAGACGTTTTTTCGAGAATACCTGAAAAGTCAATAGATACCTCCAGTAAAATCAATTGAAAATTAGATTCTATTTAAAACAAAAGACATAGCAAATCACTAGACCGAAAAATATGAAAATGAAAGTAGTAATTTTTAATGTATTGCTCATCTTATTATTGTGCTCATGCACTTTAGTAAAAGCACAAATAATTGAAGGCGAACTAAAAAAGTGGCATAAAGTAACCCTGGTGTTCGACGGTCCGGAATGTTCGGAAACAGACGAGTACAATCCGTTTTTCAATTACCGGCTTAATGTTAGATTTGAACATAAACCATCGGGAAAGAAGTACGTTATACCGGGCTACTTTGCTGCCGACGGTAATGCGGGGCAGACATCCGCCACTTCAGGGAATAAATGGAAAGCTCATTTTGCTCCTGATGAAACGGGAGAATGGAATTATTCTGTTGAGTTTGTAAAGGCCGATTGGGCTGCCATTCGAAACTGGAGAGAAAAAAATTTGCCGAGCGGAGAATATATGGATGGGAAAACCGGAAAATTTACCATTTCGCCCACCGACAAAACCGGCAGGGATTTCAGGGCCCACGGCCGTTTACAGTATGTAGGCGAGGGTTACCTTAAATTTGCTGAAACGAAGGAATATTTTTTTAAATGTGGTCCGGATGCGCCTGAGAATTTTTTAGCTTACCATGCTTTTGATGGTGATTTTATGAAAGATGGCCATAAGGACAATCTGGTGAAAACATGGGAACCTCATCTAAAAGACTGGAAAGAAGGAGATCCTACCTGGAAGAACGAAAAAGGAAAAGAAATTATTGGCGCCTTGAATTACCTTGAATCCAAAGGAATGAATTCAGTATCGTTTCTTACCAACAACATTCATGGAGACGACCGCAATGTTTTTCCATATATCGACTATGATACATGGGACCGGTTTGATTGTTCGCGGCTGGACCAGTGGGAAATTGTATTTGCCCATGCTCAGAAAAACGGTATATTTCTGCATTTTAAAACCCTGGAACATGAAAATCAGGGATTACTTGATAACGGGGCCATTGGTGCCAACACAAAATTATACTACAGAGAACTAATCGCCCGTTTTGGTCACCACCTGGCATTGAACTGGAATTTATGCGAAGAGATAGGCGACTGGGCAGGTCATGGAACCCCTTCTATGCCGCTTGATGTAAACCAGCGCCGGGCTTTATCGGAATACATTTACGATACCGATGCCTATCATCACCATATGGTAATACACAATGGTGAATGGTTTACTCCCCTGTACGGCGACCAGTCGAAACTCACGGGGGCGTCACTCCAAACCAACCAGGAAGATTTTAGCCGGGTGCATGATATGGTTAAGCGGGTCATTAATGAAGCGAAAGACGCAGGTAAGGTATGGGCAGTAGCCTGCGATGAACCTGGTGATCACCGGCATGCCCTGATCACTGATGAAGAAAATCCGGAACATTTTCATGCCCGGACCAACGGCTTGTGGGGAGCTATGCTGGCCGGCGCCTGGGGCACCGAATGGTATTTCGGCTATCAACACCCTCATTCAGATCTAAGCTGTGAGGATTGGAGGAGCCGGGATCTTTTTTGGGACATGGGGAAAATATGTATTGACTTTTTCTATAACAATGATTTACCGGTAAATAAAATGGTTTGCAAAGATGAGCTGGTTTCATCAGAGGGTGATTATTGTTACGCATTGGAAGGAGATACTTATGTTGTGTTTCTGAAAAAAGGAGGTGAAAGCACATTGGATTTGAAGAATAACAGTGGTAATTTTTCTGTTTTATGGTACGATACCCGGAATGGCGGTGAACTACAAAAAGGTGAAGTGAAAACCATACAGGGCGGAGGTAAAAAATCCCTGGGATTGCCTCCAAAAGATGAAAATAAAGATTGGGTAGTATTGGTGAGAAGAATTTGAATTTAACCTTAGCTCGATGAAATCAATGCACTCGCGTAATTCAAAATCAATTGCAATGAAAAGTCAACATATCATTAGGATCTTGTTTGCTCTTATTTTAGTTATTTTTTGCATTCCTGCTCATGCGAAAGACAAACCCAACATTTTATGGATAACACATGAGGACTTAAGCCCCATTTACGGATGCTACGGCGACAAGTATGCCCATACTCCCAATATCGACAAGCTGGCCGAAGCCGGTATACGGTTTACAAATGCCTATTCCAATGCCCCGATTTGCGCACCGGCACGTTCCACGCTCATTACCGGAATGTACGCCACTTCGCTGGGCACGCAACACCTGAGGTCCGACATACCTGTGCCTGAAAATATGAAAATTTTACCCGAGGTTTTGCGTGAAGCGGGTTATTATACCACCAACAACGTTAAAACCGATTACAATTTCGACCATACCGGACGGTGGGATGAGAGCAGCAACCAGGCCCACTGGCGAAACGGCCCGGAAGGCAAACCTTTTTTCAGTGTGTTTAATTTCATGATCACCCACGAAGGCCCCATCAACCGGCTCGATCCGGAGGATACGGAAATACTTAACCTTCATCACAATCCGGATAAAGCAAAATTGCCGCCTTTTTTGCCCGACAGTCCGCGCATGAGGGAAATATGGGCACACAGTTACGATTTGCTTTCTGTTTTTGATCTGGAAGTAGCAAAACTTCTAAAACAGTTAAAAGAAGACGGGTTATATGAAAACACCATCATTTTTGTGTTTTCTGATCATGGTACCGGTTTGCCCGGGTATAAGCGCTGGCTGAACAACGATGGATTGCGGGTGCCTTTTATTCTCCACGTTCCTGAAAAATATAAGAGCTGGGTGGAAAATCTTTCAGCGCCGGTAACCGACAGAAAGGTGGGATTTGTAGATTTTGCCCCCACCGTAATTTCCCTGGCCGGGGCCGAAGTTCCTGAAATGATGGAGGGACGTAATTTTCTGGGCAAAGAAAGCATACCTAAAAAATACATATTCGGTTACCGCGACCGGGCAGATGATTGTTACGATATGTCGCGTGCAGTGACCGATGGCAGGTATTTATATGTCAGGCATTTTATGCCGCAATTGCCCTATTTTCAGGAAGCCATTATATTCAGCGCACAAAAAGGAGGAAGTTATCAGGAGATTCACCGGTTGAAGTCACTGGGGCAGTTACCCGAAGAAACGCAGAAACTTTTCAGGCCGAAACCGGTGGAATTGTTGTTCGATCTTAAAACCGATCCGCTTGAACAGAACAACCTGATTGGCAATCCGGAATATGCAAACAAAATAAATGAGCTGAAAGAACAACTGGACGTATGGATGATTGAGTATTATGATTCCGGTTTACTGAACGAGGGAGAATACATGCTGCGTGCAAAAAATACAGGTAAAAGTGTTTACGAAACCGTGCGGCAGTATTCGCAGCAGGAATTCAGTGAAATTGGGCAGGCAGCTCAACTCTCTGGCAAAATAAATAAGAGTGAAGAACTCATTCCATTTTTGCAGTCCGCTGACAATGCCATACGGTATTGGGCTCTAATGGCGGCAGATGCTTTTAACGGCGATATAGAACCAATAAGACCGTTGCTGAAGAATATGCTGGAAGATGATTACAGCGTGGCTATAATGGCTGCTGAAATACTGGTGAAAAGATGCGGAGACCCTGAAGCTTTGCAGAAATTTGAGCAATTCCTGAAACTGGACGATGAACCTATGGCACTTCAGGCGGCCATCAGTCTCAGGCGGACAGGGGAGAAGGCAGCACCTCTGGTGCCGGTAATTGAAAATGAGATTATGCCGCTTTATTCAGGCGATGTCTGGGGTCGTTACAAAAGCTGGAGGTACCCCATGTTCATTGGAATGGCCCTGGATCAGACAATGATAAATTGTGGTAAACTTGTGAAGGTTCGGTAAAAACTTAATCTTAAAAAAGTAAATTAAAAATTAGAAAAAGTGATGTTAGTTGTTTATCTTCAAGTCGTTACAAATAAAAAACAAAACAAAAAACAACCGCCAGCTGGCGGTTGAAAATTACAAAGAAAAAATTAAACGGCCAATCAAAAGTTGTTAAAGCCTCATTTACAGGCAATAGCATCAACAGGTATTCAGGACTTAACACAGTAGCAAAATACATGAACAAGCAAGGCATCATAAAATCAGTCAGCACTCTGTTTCCAACCGAGTGGCATAGCGCTACAAAGTTTGCGGTTCACCCTGTTAAATTGGCCACGAAAAAATAGCTTTTGTCTTATTGCCGGTGCTAAAACCGGCTCAAAAAAATCAATTTAAATTTTTAAGTTAATCATAAATGTCATTACGAAAATTAACATCATTAACAATGCTGCTGATAGTTTTTCTTATCTGCAGCTTTGCATCCGTTTCAAACGCCGCAGGGAATAAACCGGTAAATATTGTATTAATGGTTTCCGACGACCACGGCAAAGATGCATTGGGGTGCTACGGCAACCCGGTAATACAAACCCCGGCGCTGGACCGGCTGGCAGCAGAGGGCATCCGTTTCAACAATGCTTACTGCACTTCAGCGAGTTGCACGGCCAGCCGGTCGGTTATTTTAAGCGGAATATACAACCATGCCAACGGGTTATATGGACATGAACACAGCTATCACCATTTCAGGGCTTTCGACGATTTGCAAACATTGCCTGTGTTATTGAGTAAAGGCGCTTATGTAACAGCGCGCGTAGGGAAATACCATGTTGCACCCGAGGAAGTTTTCCGGTTTGATGTTGTACTGAAAGATGCGGGCCGGAACAACGTGCAGTTGTCTGAAAACTGCAGGGCATTTATTGAAGAAGCAGAGCAGCCGTTTTTTCTGTATTACTGTACGCATGATCCGCACAGAAGCGGTAAGACTGTAAAAGGGCCGCACAGCCCGAATGCTTTCGGCAATATATCCGGCGGGCACCCCGGGTGCAAAGAGCAGGAATATGCCCCCGGCGAGGTGCTGGTACCGCCGTACCTCCCGGATTCTCCCGAAACCCGGGCCGAACTTGCCCAGTATTACCAATCGGTTACCCGTGTGGACAGGGGAGTTGAACGGCTGATGCAAATTCTGAAAGAAAACGGCAAATACGAAAATACGCTGATTATTTATATTTCGGATAACGGCATGGCGTTTCCCGGAGCCAAAACCACAGTATATGAACCGGGAATTCAGCTTCCGTGCATCATTCGTTTGCCCGGTGGTGAAAACAGCAATACCGTTAGAAATGCGTTTATCTCCTGGGCCGATTTAACCCCGACACTTCTCGATGTTGCAGGTATCGGTTATGAATCCGGCAACTTTCACGGCCGTTCGTTTAAAACCGTTTTAACCGACGGAGATGACGATAGCTGGAACAAGGTGTATGCTTCGCACACTTTCCATGAAATCACCATGTATTATCCTATGCGCGTGGTGCGTAAAGACAACTACAAACTCATTTTCAACATCGCCCATGGTCTGGAATATCCAAATGCCTCCGATTTGTGGAGTTCGGCCACCTGGCAGGGCCAACTGGAAACAAACAGTCCCTTCTTCGGCAAACGCAAAATTAAAGATTATTTGCACCGCGACCGGTTTGAACTGTATAACCTGGAAGACGACCCTGACGAGGTAATCAACCTGGCTGGCGACCCGAAATACGCCGGCATTTTGAAAGAATTGCAGGAAAAACTTAAGGCTTTCCAGGAGCGGACAGATGATCCGTGGAAGATAAAATGGGAGCATGAATAAAAATTAGAAATTATTTGATATGAATAAAAAAAACACAATTATGAAATACATTAAAACCCTTTCTTTACTTTTTATTCTATTTATTTATTCTGCCGGTGTACAGGCGGAGAATTATTCCATTTCCGATTTTGGTGCACAACCAAATGATGGTGCAGCCGATACAAAAGCCATCCAGCAGGCAATCGACAAATGTTCGGAGGATGGCGGCGGTACGGTTGTATTTCCTTCAGGAACCTGGCTTTCGGGAACGATTTTCCTGAAAAGCAACATTTCAATACATCTTGAAAATGGTGCAGTATGGCAGGCTGTAAACGATATCGACGGATTTCCTTACATCGATCCGAAGATCATGTCGCGCGAAAACCGGAAACCACGGCGGACAATGGTTTACGGTTATCAGTTGCAAAAGGTAAAAATTTATGGCGAAGGCACTTTTTATGGCGGAGGTGATTACGACATTTTCGATAGGGAGAAAAATCCCGACGAAGACCAAAACTACTTCCGGCCTTTTGGAATTTACCTCGAAGATTGCAGCGATATAATGGTGGAAGGAATTTATATGAAAAGTTCCGGCTTCTGGATGCAACGTTATTTTAACTGCAACAACATCAAGTTGAGCAACCTCACCATTTACAACCACTCCAACAGAAACAACGACGGCATCGATCTGGACGGGTGCCATAATGTTACAGTCGACAACTGTTTTATCGATACGAGCGATGATGCACTTGTGCTAAAATCCGAAGGGCTGCGCACCTGTGAAGATGTTGTGATAACGAACTGTATTTTGAGTTCACACGCCACACCATTAAAATTCGGTACGGGCTCGCTGGGAGGCTTTAAACGAATTGCCGTCAGCAACATCGTTATTCGCCCATCGAAATCAAAAGTGATGGAACATGTGCTTAATGCCTGGGGCGGCCTCTCGGGTATCGACTTGCTGTGCGTGGATGGCGGAATTATGGAAGACATCGTCATCAACAATGTGGTAATGGACAGTGTGGAGACGCCCATTTTCATCAAACTCGGAAACCGTCACAGTACGTGGGAAGGAAAACCTGAAACCACACCCGGACGAATCAGCAACATCAAAATCAGTAATATTATAGCGAGGGAAAGCGGCGCCATCAGCAGCGCCATCACCGGCTATCCCGGGAATTACGTAGAAAATGTGCAACTATCCGATATTTACATCAGTGTCCGTGGCAGCCATAATCCGGCCGATACTGCTACCAACATAAAGGAAAATGCAGGCGGCTACCCTTACAACCGGATGTTTGAAAGTAATTTGCCGTCTTACGGTTTTTACGTTCGGCACGCAAAAAATATCACTTTCGATAATGTTGAAATGGCCATCGAAAATACCGAGGTGCGTCCGGCAATGGTTTTTGACGATGCGCATGAAATTTATTTAAACAAAATCAAGGCTGAGCAGTCGGAATCACCTGAAAGAATTAAATCCATCAATTCCGAAATTCGTCAACTTGATTACAAGTAATAATATGCTTTTATCCACCATATTCGAAACAAATGATTTAGGGTTTATCCCCGAACCGATTTTGGAAGATTTGGGCAAGTTAACAATTGAAGATTTGAATGGTAAAATAGCAGAGCAAAAGCAATACGAAAATATTGATTTGCCGGCAGGCAGAACAGTTACTGAATTACCCTCTTTCAAACCTGAAGCATTGCAGGGTTATTATGTGATTCGCTATAAGCTATCAGAATTTTAGGATATTGATATTTAGCACATTATGAAAATGAAAAAAATTAGTTCGTTACTCTTTATTTTATTATTTCTTACAGGAAATTCCAACGCTTCAAAGTTGGTAGAAATTCTGCCGGTCGATAACCAGTGTCTGGTGATTCACTTTCAGGACGGCATGGTGGAATACAACTGGGATGATACCATCAGCGGTTCGTGCAATGGATGGGACTACTACTATACTGAGAAACAGAGACTATGCCCGGATCAGGATCAGTATATCCCGTTCGGATTGCCGTTAAACACATCCCTGGCACAGCAGAATTCCCGTTTTAGTATATTTTCGGAAGGAGATGAAAATTATGGCAAAACGGGGAAACATCCTGTAAATGTGTACCGCAAATCCAAAGTATGGGAAGCCGGTTACGATGAGCAAAAACCTGTTATGCACCACTGGATTTTCCTGGAATTGTCTTCACCCATGCAGCAGGGAAAATCATACAGGATTGAAATAGATGAACAATTAAACTCCGGTGAGAACCTGAAGATCTTTAATTATAATGAATTTACCACAGAATCGCCAGCCATAAAAATTTCCAATATCGGTTACGAAACCAGTGCTGTACATAAATCAGCCGATGTGTATTTGTGGATGGGCAACGGCGGCGAACGCGATTTCAGCAGATTTACCGGTGCACCCTGGCATCTGTACGATGTCGATTCAGAAAAAATTGTCCATTCCGGAAAACTGAACTTCAGAATGCGGAATAGAGCAGAACCCGGCGTTAATTTTGACTTAACAGGCGCCGATGTGTGGGAGTGTGATTTTTCGGAATTTACAGCTCCGGGAAATTACCGGCTTGTAATTGAAGGGATTGGCAGCAGCCAAGCTTTTGTTATTGATGAAAATCGTTTTGATGAAGCATTTAAAGTAGCTATGCAGGGTATGTTTTATCAACGTATGGGATGTGAAGAAAAACCGGCAGGAGATTTTCCTTACTCACGCCGGCCACTGTTTAAGCAGGGAGTTGATCCTGAAGATTTCAAGGTTTATATTTCGAAAAAAAATATGGTAACCGGCAAAAATCCTGATAATCGCAAGTTTTACAGCGAAGAATTGACTGGAGAAATTGTTGAAGAATCATGGGGAGGATGGAGCGATGCCTACGACAATGATCAGCGGCCGGTAAATTTCATCTGCGTATTCGATATTTTACTGGCTTATTACCTGAACCCTGAAGCTTTTACCGACAACCAGCTTTATATCCCTGAAACGGGAAATGATGTTCCCGATATCATCGATGAAGCGCTTTGGGAAATCGATTGGTGGCTGCGGATGCGCGATTCAAAAGGAGGGTATCTTACCGGCCTTACCAATATCCGCCCACCGGAGAATTTAAATTATGCCGGCGCCCCATGCGCATGGCAGGGATGGTGTGTGTCAGCAGGTTCAGCAATGGCGGCTGATTGCTTCAGGTTGGCCGGCAACAAAGAATTGCAGAAGAAATATACCGAGGCTGCACTGGAGGCATATAACTGGGCCATGGCACAAGCCGATAAGATGCTGGACATTGAGGTCAGCGATTTACGCGGACGGGATTTGAAAATGACTGCGGCTGCTTTCTTGTTTAACCTTACCGGCGACAAAGAATACGAGGAGGTGATTCACGAGGAGAGTGTATCAATAGATGCAGATGCCAAAATCCGTAATCCGGGAACCTGTCAACAGCAGTATGCTTCTGTGGGATATATTTTCACCCCGCAAAAGGTAAAATATACCGGTTTGCAATCAAACATGAAAAAAATAGTTATTCAGCAGGCGAAGGATGATTACCTGGTAAAAATGGATAAAAGCCCGACTAAGGCTGCGCGCTGGTTAAGCGGCTGGGAAGGAATGGTGCAGACATCGAATGAAATGTCGCTGGTGGCCATTGCCCATAAATTATGCCAAAATCCCGCTGATAAAGCCTTGTTCGAAAAAGGCCTCTACGCCGAGGCGGAATGGACACTGGGCCGGAATCCGCTGGGGCTGGTTCAGATGACCGGTCTTTCGGACCGTTCGGTAACGCAAACTTTTGCACCGGGCAGGAGAGACGGTTATCCGGGTTTAACTCCCGGCTGGACTCCTTTTATGTGCCGCGACGGATGGGGAAGCGGCGATCACACCTCCCGCTGCGAGTTCTATACGAAATATTATTACCCGGAAGACAAAGAAGCATGGCCCTGGGGAGAGCATTTCTGGAACAGCCGCTATTGCGTTCCCAACAGCGAGGCAACCCCACAGCAGACATTCAGGCAGAAAATTGTGCTGTATGGATATTTGTTCGGAATGAACAGTGAAAACAATTGAAAATGAGAATTAATTACTGAGGTTGCTATTTTCTATTTTTAAAAATTTGATTATCCATACCTGATTTGTAAATTAAACTTAACTATGATCAAAAAAGACCGTTTCTTCCGGATAACATTAATTTCATTGTGCGCTTTCTTTGTTTTAAATTCATGTGCAGATAAGAAGGAACAAACTTTTCTTGAATTTGACCAGTCCATCAACCGCCATTGGATGGGGCCTGAATATTGGAGCAATCGCTTGCAAGACTGGCGGGTAAGTAATGGCAGAATAGAATGCCTGAATAATCACAGGAAAATGCGTACCGTTCATTTGTTACCCCATTTTCTTGAAGATAAAGGTGAAACACTAAACATGAGTATCCGGTTGGGCTCATTTCAGTTGGATGATCAATCCCTTCAGGTAGACCATACTGATGAATTTATTATCACACCCGAGGCAATGGCAGGTGATGACACCTATGCCGGTTTTATTATAGGAGCAGGCAAGCTTACGACAGATTACAGGGCCAGGGCACTGACCCATCGTACCCATGGCAAAAACGGTGGTTTACTGGCAGTAATCAGGAATAACGAACTGGCACTTTTGGATATGGAAGATGGTTTAAAAGCCTTACCTGCTGAAACACTTGTGAAGGGAAATATTGACTTAAACACACGAGAGCTGGAATTACAGGTTGATATTCATGAAAATAATGGAAGCCAGATAATCCGGTTAGCGGCAATTGACCTCGAAACAGGCGATGTAATCTCAAAAATAGAGACCCCTGATTATTTAAAAAAGTTAACCGGAAACATAGGAGCCGTGGCAAATGGAAGCATCGGTAATAACCGTATGTACTGGTTTAGCCACTGGACATTATCAGGCAATAAATTGGCTACAAACCACGATCAGCATTTTGGCCCTATCATTTCTACCCTTTATACAGTTCATCATAATATACTTAAGTTAACAGCCCAGTTGGCACCCGTTCAGGAAGATAATCCGGGAGAGGTTTTGTTATTGGCAAAAGGCACAAATGAAACAGAATGGGAAGAAATAGCCAAAACAAACGTGATAATCCCGGGATATACCGCTACTTTCAGGGTTGAAAACTGGAATGATGAGAGAGACACTGAATACCGGGTAAAATATCATTACAAAGGCAATACCAATGAAAAAAGTGAGGCTGTTTATGATGGCATTATTAAAGCCGACCCGAAAGACAGGGAGGACATTGTAGTGGCTGCTTTTACAGGGAATTCCCCTGCCGAGGCAATGCACGGGGATTATAATTTTTCTCAACAAAATATATGGTTTCCACATAACGACTTAATCCAGAAAGTAGCGAAATTAAATCCCGATTTATTAGTTTGCACCGGCGACCAGGTTTATGAATGGCTGCCTGTACAGCCTGATAAAAGCGGGCGCAAGAGCAGTAATCTTGACTATTTGTATAAGTGGTATTTGTGGTGCTGGTCGCATGGCGAATTGTCCCGAAACATCCCCACCGTTTGTTTACTCGATGACCATGATGTTTACCATGGCAATATTTGGGGTGCTGGCGGAAAGAAAACGGACAACCCGCAAGACGGGGGGTATGTTATGCCTGCTGACTTTGTGAACATGGCACAACGCACGCAGGTAAATCATTTGCCCGATCCTTACGATCCTACCCCTGTAGAGCAGGGAATAGAAGTATATTACGGAAGTTTGAACTGGGGAGGCATTGATTTTGCTATACTGGAAGACCGCAAATTCAAATCAGGGCCTAATACCACATTACCTGAAAAAGTACAGGAAAAATTAGAAAAAGACCCCTATAATGTAGATCCAACCCTGCTTGATGTTCCGGAGGCCGTGCTACTGGGAGAAAGACAGCTTAATTTCATCAGGGACTGGACCACCGACTGGAAGAATGCTGACATGAAAGTCGCGTTATCCCAGACCATTTTTGCAGGCTTAACCACCGAACCCACTGAAAACAGTGACAATTTAAGTTATGAGCCAGGCTACTACCCGCCAAACCACAAAATAGCCTTTTCTCCCGATGCCAATAGTTGGCCACTTTCTAAAAGAAACAAGGCGTTGAAAGAATTAAGGAAAGGATATGTGTTTATGATAGGCGGAGATACCCACTTGGGAAGTATTATTCATCATGGCGTTGATAACTGGGGCGATGCAGGCTATTCTTTTTGCGTTCCCTCCATTGCCAATCGCCATGTAAGGGTATGGTTTCCGCCTTACCCGGGCAAAAATCCTATTGATTCTTTGCCCCCTTATACCGGCGAATACAAAGATAGGGCAGGAGCTAAAATGACTGTCCATGCCGTATCAAACCCTTATGACCTGGACATTGAACCTTCAGCGCTCTATGACCGTGCGCCCGGCTTTGGAATTATCCGTTTTAACAAGAAGGAGAAAACAATTACCATGGAAAACTGGCCTCGTTTTGCTGACCCGGAAAAAGACAATCAATATCCGGGCTGGCCAAAGACTATCAGTATGTACGATAATTATTCCCCAAGCGCTGCTGTCACTTTACCTGCTTTTCAGGTTAAAGGATTAGAGCAGCCTCCGGTAATTCAGGTTATTGATGAAGCCAATGATGAAATAATATATACCGTGAGAATGGATGATTTTTCTTTTGAACCAACTGTTTTTCGTGAAGGCAATTATACCGTCATTTTCAGCGAACCGGAAACCAACAGGCAAGAAGAGATTAAAAACGTTTCAACCAAAACAACTGCTACGGCACCAAAAATTATAGATTTTTCTAACTGAAAAATACACGCAAATGGTACTTTTCGGACAGAAACACTAAATTTTTTAACCAATAATAAACACCATGAATTTATTCAATACCATACATTTAATTGGGACAGTTGGCGTTGCAATGCTTTTCTCTTCCTGCGCTGGTAACCAGAAAACCGCCGAAAATGAAGTAGAATCAAAACCTAATATCATTTACATAATGGCTGATGACCTTGGCTATGGTGATGTAGGCGTGTATGGCAGCAAGCATATTAAAACCCCGAATATTGATAAAATGGCTGAGCAGGGCATGATGTTTACCCGTCATTACGCGGGCAGTCCTGTTTGTGCGCCATCCAGGTGTATGCTCATGACCGGAAAACATTCCGGAAATGCCATTATCAGGGGAAATATGCAGGTTGAACCTTCGGGACAATTAGCCCTCCCAGCCGAAGAAATAACCGTGGCCGAGCTGTTAAAAGAAGCCGGGTATACCACTGGCATGATTGGTAAATGGGGGCTGGGAATTCAGCATACCGAGGGAGAACCCGATAAACAAGGATTTGATTATTATTACGGATACCTCGATCAGGTGCTGGCGCACAATTACTATCCCGAATATCTTATCCGGAATGGAGAATCGGAATTACTCCCTAACGAGGTTAAATACCTTGATACAACAGCCTGGCATAAGGGCCTTGGCAGCTACTCAACTGTTAAAGAAGTATATTCTAACGACCTGTTTACTCAGGACGCCCTGAAATACCTGGATGAGCACAAAGACACCACTTTCTTCCTCTATCTTCCCTATACCATACCCCACAACAATGGTGAAGCACCTGAAGGGGAAAAACAGGAAGTCCCGGATTTGGGAATATATGCCGGCAAAGACTGGCCTGGTGAATCACAGGCCTACGCGGCCATGATCACACGCCTGGATGAAGCAGTTGGCCTGATTATGCAGAAACTTGATGAACACGGCCTTGCAGAGAACACTTTACTTATTTTTACCAGTGACAATGGCCCCATGCAGGAAGAAAATCATCTTTTTGCCCGGTTTCACAACAGTAATGGAAATTTGCGGGGAGCCAAGCGCGACCTTTACGAGGGAGGCATCCGGATTCCATTTGTGGCTGTTTGGCCCGGACAAATTGAAGCCGGCACTTCTACAGATCATATTTCCGCATTCTGGGATTTTATGCCTACGGCGTGCGATATTGCAGGATTGCCAATACCTGAGTTCACCGATGGCATTTCTATGTTGCCGGTGCTTACCGGTCGGGAACAACCTGTGCATGATTACCTCTACTGGGAATTCCCGGAAAAAGGCTACCAGCAGGCGGTATTAAAAGAAAACTGGAAAGCAGTGAGAACTGACTTGCAGCAAAATCCTGATGCCCCATTTGAATTGTATAACCTGGAGACCGATGAATCAGAAACAACAAATGTTGCTGATGAATTCCCGGAAGTGGTGAAAGAACTGGCAGGCATTGCAGCAGAAGCTCATACGCGATCTGCATATTTTCCTATGCCGGAATAGGCTGTGGAACAATGATTTATCTCGGCCAAATGCCTGCTAAATTCCTGATGAAACGAGCATGACAAAGGTTTGTCACTAAAGAACATGTATAAGCTTCAATCATGCGAGTTCCATTCGGCCAATGACTTAAATAAATTTTATACGAATGAAAATCGGGAAGCGGAATCGCTCAATTTCGTGTAATTCGTGTTTTTCGTTGTCCCAAAACAAGAAATGGCGTAGCCTTCGCACAATTAATTATTGAAAATATTGGCTGTAGTTTAATTCTGCGTTGTTAATTTCCATAAATCAAATTCTGTCACCCCTGCCGGGGCTTAGGTTGTTGATTTCCTAAGTGTCGTATTACCATACTGTCGCCCTTGCCTGGGCTTTAATATAAGCGCTATGGGTAAACTACAGTCAAAATATTTTGCCAGAAAAAAACACGAATATCACAGTTTTCCCCGAATATTTGATGCAGTAGTTGGCGTTTTAGTTCAAAACTGAGTATGAAAATTATAACTTTGAAGCCTTATTGGATTTAAATTCTTTTTTTACTTTGTCTCTGTATTGTAGTGGCGAAATACCCGACTGTTTTTTAAAGAAAATAGAAAAATGAGCTGTTGATGAAAACCCCAGTTCTAATGCTATATTACCAATTGATTTAAAGCTGTTGAGTTGTTTTTTTGCCATGTTGTAGCGTATTTGGGTAATATATGTGCCCGGCGATATGCCAAAATAATGCTTAAAGTACCTGCGAAAATTGGAGTAACTCATATTGACTTCTTTGGCTATTTTTCTTAAATCGGTTACTTGTTGTATTCTGTTGTATAATAAAATTTTAGCCTGATTTACTTCTTTAAAATACAGGCCTTTACCCTGTGCGTTTTGTTTTTGATATTGTACAATTAAGCCCAGCAAATGCATTAAAATACCGGTACAGAATTGTTGAAATCCCGGTTTTTCCTGTATGATATTTTCATGCATAATGGTAAACAAATTAAAAATTGAATCGTCAATTCCAACAGGATAAATGCAATTAGCTGGTGTTAAAAACTTGTTTTCGACAATGTTTTTGGCAATTTGACCCTGAAATCCCACCCAGTACGATTCCCATCCGGTTTTGGGATCGGGCTGGTAGCGATGCCATATTCCCGGAAATAATAGAAATAATGTTCCGGTTTCTATTTTCACCAATCCTGTTTCCGCAGTCTCGAACATTCCACCACCTTTAACAATGTACACCAATTGAAATTCGTCCAAAATTCTGCCGTGTTCCCAGCTAAACCTGTAAGGAATAGGATGCGAAACCTGTTTGGCTTGGGCTTCTGAAACCGTTTTGTCCAAATGTCCGGCATCTTTTACCACCAGACCCCATTTTTTATCCGAATCCGATACTGCGAGATATTTTGATACATTTTCCATGTTGACTATATTTTTAGCAAAATATATAACAAATATAGCATATTATTAAAATAAATCTGATATTACATTGATTACTTTGTAATTGAAAGAGACAATGTATTGTTAAACTTTAATAGAATATAAAAAAATAATGAATAAAGCCGTATTTTTATTTGCACTTACCATCCTGCCTGCACTTAGTTGTTTGTCGCAGGAGCAGCCCAATATTGTTTTTATCCTGGCCGATGATTTGGGATACAAAGACTTGGGATGTTATGGCAATCCTTTTAATGAAACCCCGGTATTGGATCAATTGGCCAAAGAGGGAATGCTATTTACTCAAGCTTATGCACACCCGGCATGTAGCCCGTCACGGGCAGCTTTAATGACCGGAAAACATCCGGCAAAGCTGGGGTTGACTACCGCAGCAGGCGTAAACCGTCAAAAATCCGAATCAGGTATTGTTACACCAAATGTACCCGATTCCCTGGCATCAGAAGAGGTAACTCTGGCCGAAATTTTGAAAAGAAACGGCTACAATACAGGCATGGTTGGAAAATGGCATTTGGGACACAATAAAACGACTATTCCTTATGCTCAGGGCTTTGATTATGATCGCACCATTGGTAAAAATGCCCTGGATTACTATAATTACTCTATTTCAAGCAGAAATGAAGTTGTTTTTGAAGATACCGGTTCGGTTTATCTGACGGATAAACTTACAGATTACAGCATTGAATTTGTTCAAAATCAATCCAAAGAAAAGCCTTTCTTTTTGTATTTGCCTTATTCCGCCCCGCATTTACTCATTATTCCCAAAGCCGATAAAGTGAGTAAGTATATGTGGAAATGCAAAAAATTCAACGGAAAATACAACCCCTACTATGCCACTATGATTGAGAGCATGGACGAGGGGATTGGACGCATTATAGAAGAGCTGAAAAAAAACGGGCAACTCGACAATACCCTGATTATATTTATGTCGGACAATGGCGGGGTAGGCATGGATCAGATTGCTTACCGGCCAACAACGATGAAACCACTCAGAAAATGGAAAGGGCATGTATATGAAGGCGGCATCAGGGTTCCCATGATCATGTACTGGAAAAATAAAATACAAGCCGGAACGGTTAATGAAAATTACATGATTATCAACGATTTTTTGCCCACTATCATGGAAATTGTCGGCGACAAGGATTTGCCACAGGGAATTGATGGGAAAAGTTTTCTCTCATCAGTTTATAAACCGGCGAATGAATTTGAGCGAGGCCCCATATTTTTCCATTTTCCGCATTTTAGCGGGCAAAACGGCTATCCTGCCGGAGCTGTACGCGAAGGTGACTGGAAATTGGTAGAAACCTTTGAAACCGGACAAATTGAACTGTTCAATATTGCCGAAGATATTTCGGAAGGCACAGATGTAAGTAAAAAATATCCCAACAAAGCAGAACACATGTATAATTTATTGAAAAACTGGCAAAATAGCGTTGATGCACAAATGCCTCAGAAAAAGTGATAATGAGAAATATAAATTTATGGTTTTTAATAATTTGTATGGGGTTTTTGAATATCTATTCCGGATATTCCCAAATAGTACCTGCGAAAATATTCTCCAACAACATGGTTTTGCAGCGCAACAAACCTATTCTCGTATGGGGAAAAGCTAAACCCAATGAATATATTGAAATTCAATTGGGCGAAATTGTAAGCAAAAGCAATGTCAATAAAAAGGGAGACTGGAAAATAGAACTTCCGGCTCATAAAGTGAGTAGAGATTTACAAATGGTTATAAGAGGCGAAAACGATAGTGTTATTTTCAAAAATGTTTTAATTGGTGATGTTTGGCTTGCTTCAGGGCAATCAAATATGGAACATCCGGTGCAAGGCTGGGAGTGGATTCCGAATTCTGCAATTGATAACTATACGGAAGAATTGCAGGATGCTGATTATACCGAAATTCGTTTGTTTAATGTGCCCAAATTTCCTTCACCTTTGCCTGTGAATGATTTAACTAAAGGAACATGGAAAATAGCCGATTCGTCAACTGTTGCACCATTTTCATCTACTGCCTGGTTTTTTGCAAAAAAACTGCATCAAGAATTGGATATTCCTATTGGAGTAATTCATAGTTCGTGGGGTGGAACACCCATAAAAAGCTGGATGAGTTACCAAAGTTTAGTTCAATTTAAAGATTCGCAGTGGATTCCTGAAAAACCGGATGCTTTTAATGTCATGGATTGGGAAAACAAGTTGAAAAACTCTTTAGATAGCAACCGGATAAGACGCAACCAAATAAGTTATCCAGCCCAAATGCTTATACAAAAAATAACCGCAAATAATTACGATGACAGTAAATGGCAAAAGGTGGATATGGCAAATAAAAAAACAAAATTCGATAATGTAGTATGGTTACGTAAAAGAATTGTAATTCCCCAAAAGATAAGCGATCAACAACTCGCCATATCTTTAGGTTTTCTTAATCGTCAAAGCCATATTTATTTTAACGGACAAAAAGTAGGTTATTTTCAATACCCCGAACCGGTAAAATTTAATGTTCCTCCTTATTTAGTAAAAGAACAAACCAATATGATTAGTATTCGTTTGGCACATCCCGGAAAGCAAACCACAATTTATGGAAATCAACACCAGTTTTTTATATCTACCCTTGATAATAGATTTCATATCCCAATATCACAGGATTGGTTGTTTCATGATAGCCTTGAAAGCATTACACCAAAACCTCGAAGTTATCAGCATTATCCGACTTACCTTTTTAATGGTATGATTGCTCCTGTTATCCCTTATGGCATAAAAGGTTTTCTTTGGTATCAGGGCGAATCCGATGCCGGCCGGCCATTACTTTACGAAAAGATGTTTCAATCTCTGATTCTTGATTGGCGTAAAAAATGGGATGATAATGAACTACCGTTTTTGTTTTTTCAATTGTCAAAAACAAAGTTTTCACACCTCAAAAATGAGCCGGATAAGTGGGAGAAAATTAGAAAATCACAAAAAAAAGCACTAAATCTTCCGGAGACTTTCATGGTTAAAACAATAGATTTGGGCGATCCCTATGATATTCATCCACATAATAAGAAAGATTTTGGTTGGAGAATGGCTAAACTGGCTTTAAAAAAAATATACAGATAATACCTCCCCCTTAAAGTTTATATCAGAATTATTTTTCAGTTAGATTTAAATTTTTGAAATCACTCATCTGAAAACAAATCGGTGTGAAAATAATATTTCACATTGGTATTGGCTTTCTGAAATGATAAATTATTACACCTGTATTTTGAGCAGATTATATAAAAACGAAATCACATCTTGTAACAAATTTATTTATTCCTTTGTTTAATTTGTAATTAATAAATAAAATGCTTCTTAACCTGCATTATTCATAAATTATCTATTACGATGCTCAACTATCGGCAAAACACGAGCGTCCTCATCAAATTTGATTTGAAAATAGTTCACTATTTCCTGCTTCAAATTTGACCGCGGTTACTCGCGTTTTTTGATATTTAAACATCTCATGACGAAAACTTATGAAACGAAGTTCGACGAAGTCAATAAAGCAGGTTAATAGGATAATGAATAAATATCAAAAAACATTGTTAACTGATTTTAAAAATGAAAAAATTATCTTTTATACTTATTGTTATTATGCTATTTCTTTCTGACCAAATGTCAGCTCAAAAATCTATACCCCGCTTAAAGCCTTTAACGGCTAAAGTTGGTATTTACGGGGTTGGCCATTATACTTACTGGAAACAATTTGACGGTCTTTTGCAGGATTTGGAAAAGAAAATGCAGGTTTTGGAAGACCGCGTAAAAAAGAACAATGTAGAAGTGGTGAATTTCGGCATTGGCGATTGTGCCGACTCTGCTTATGTCAAACTAGAGCAAATGCAGGCTGCCAATCTGGATTTATTGTTTGTGGATATGCTTACCTATGCCACATCCAGTTCCATTGCACCCATATTCAACAAACTCGACATTCCCATAGTGCTGGTGGCATTACAGCCCGATGCAGCTTTAGACTACGACCGGGCTACTACCTATATGCAGCTTTACAATGATGACATCTGCTCGGTTCCCGAATTTTCAATGGTTGCCGAAAGAATGGGACGCGATGTTCCGCCGGCAATCATTGGTACACTCTACGATGATCCGGAGGCTGAAAAAGAACTGGCGCGCTATTGCCAGATTGCCAAAGTATTGCACGATTTAAAGACTGCCCGCATCGGACTCATGGGGCATGTCCTGGAAAATATGTACGATATGCAGGTGGACCCCGTGGTGATAAGCGAAGCTTTTGGTTGCCATGTGGTGATGACCGAACCGGCTGATATTTTAAAGCATTACAGAAAAGTCGATTCAAAGAAACAAAAAGAATACGAAAAACTGGTGCTTGAATTTTTCGATACCCCCGAACCCAAATCCGACAGCATTACTCTGAAACTTACCGACCACGACCTGGCAGTTGCCGCCAAAGCAGGTTTGGCGTTAGAGGCTTTTGTAGAAGAAAAAAATCTGGACGGATTAGCCTATTATTACGAAGGCGAAGAAGGCAGCCAAACCCGCGAATTGATGACTAACCTGATAGTTGGAAATACATTACTCACCTCGGCCGGATTCCCTATGGTGGGCGAATTTGATTTGAAAACCTGTATGGCCATGTTTATTATGGACCGGCTGGAAATTGGCGGTAGCCTGGCCGAATTACACCCGGTTGATTTTAAAGAAGATTTTGTGATTATAGGTCATGACGGGCCGCACCATATCAATATTGCTGACGAAAAGCCCCTTTTGCGAAGCCTTACCAAATATCACGGTAAGCCCGGTTCTGGTGCCAGCGTGGAATTTAGCATACAAAAAGGCCCCGTTACCATTCTGGGAATTACACAAACCTATGATGGAAGGTTGAAATTTGTGATTGCCGAAGGCGAATCAAAAGACGGAAAGGTGACACCCATTGGAAATACCAATACGCGCGGTGTTTTTCAGCCCGACATCCGCACCTTTTTGCACCGCTGGGTAGCCGAAGCGCCTACGCATCATTTCGCCCTCGGCGTAGGGCATCATGCCAAAACGCTTAAAGAAATTGCCGGATTTTTCGGTATTGAAGCTGTAATTGTATCTACTGAAAAATAATAATGTTATGATATTAAAAATGAAAAAATATATTGCCCTCGTTGTATTGTTATTGATATTGGTTGGTTGCAATTCGCAACAAAAAACGAAAAATGATTTAGAATGGCTGGAACAAGGATTTCAAAATCCATCCATTGAAGCACGTCCCCGTGGATATTGGGTGTGGCCAAAAGGTCATTTTGATAAAGAATCCCTGAAATTTGATGTGAAACAAGCCGCCGAAAAAGGAATGGGGGGACTGGAGATTTTTGACATCAATTCGGTAGATATGGAAAATAAAATTCCTGCAGGTCCGGGCTTTATGAGTAAAGAATTTCTGGAAGGCGTTCGGGTAGCTGAACAAAGTTGTGAAAAATATGGAATCGATCTGGGATTGATTATTTCAAGCAGTTGGAACACCGGTGGGGAATGGATTCCTGACAGCCTCGGAACTATAGGTTTATTTCAATCGGAAGTAACAGTTACCGGGCCAAAAGAGGTGGAAATCATATTACCCGACCCTGAAATTCCTGATTTTGTAATCAAAAACCTGAAAAAAATTAATCGCGACACCACTGTTCAAAATTATCATACCATTTCGGTGAGTGCTATAAAACATGGCAAAGACAGCATCATTAATACCGATGAAATCATTTCACTTACTTCAAAGTACGAAAACGGGACACTCACCTGGAAAGTACCGGAAGGTGACTGGAAAATTATTCGCTCGTGTTATGCCAATACATGGGTAAGTTTAAAATTACCCAGCCCCAACTCAAAAGGACTGGTGATTGATCATTTCAGGAAAGAATCCATGAAGGTGCATTTAGATGAAATGACAAAGCGGCTAAAAACCGTACTGGGTGATAGTTTGGGCAATACTGCCCTGGATTATTACTACATGCCCAGTTATGAAATCAATTTTGATCCGGTTTGGACACCCGCATTTGCCAATGAATTTAAGAAACGCCGTGGCTACGACATCCAACCCTTTTTGCCATTGTTTACCGGAGTGAAATTGAACAATCCCGAAACCGAAAAACGCTTTTGGTTCGATTATCGTCTCACACTTTCCGACTTAATCATTGAAAATCATTATCAATATACCCGCGAATATGCTGAAAATATTGGCCTGGGAGCTATTGCCGAAGCCGGGGGACCGGGGCCACCATTGCACAACTGTCCTTTTGAATCACTAAAAGCACTGGGCAGCTTAACCGTGCCACGTGGCGAATTTTGGGTAGACCACAAGAAATTAGATGAGGATGGTCTGGATTTATTGCAAGTTGTAAAAGCAGTTGCCTGTGCCGCGAATATCTACGACCAAAAAATTGTTGAAGGTGAAGCTTTTACAGGTCTAAATCAGTGGCAATTCGGCCCCGATAAATTGAAACCCATTGCCGATGAGGTATTTTGCGAAGGATTGAACCGTTTTGTTTTTCATGTTTTTTCACATTCGCCGCTTTCGGCCGGAGAACCCGGTTATGCCTGGCAATTCGGTACACAAATTAATCCCCACAGGGTATGGTGGCCTATGGCAAAATCGTTTATCGACTACCTCAGCCGCATTTCTTACCTGATGCAACAGGGAAATTTCGTGGGCGATGTGCTATTCTACTACGGTCATCAGGCACCTAATTTTGTCAAGCAAAAACATGTCATTCCCGGATTGGGATTTGGTTACGATTATGATGTGTTAAATACAGAAATTTTGCTTGAAAAACTAACTGTCGAAAATGGCAAACTGGTTCTGCCCAACGGACTGGAATATGAAATTTTGGTGTTGCCCGACCAACAGGAAATGAATCCTGAAGTGGCCGGAAAAATTGAGCAACTTGTTAAAGCCGGTGCTACCATAGTAGGCCCAAAACCTTTGCGTTCGCACAGTTTGCACAATCAGAATGAAAATGACAAAGAAGTTGCCGCCATTGGCCAAAAAGTATGGGGTAAATGCAATGGAAATACCACAAAAGAAAACACTTACGGAAAAGGCAAAGTGTACTGGAATGCACTGTTAAAAGATGTGATGCAGAGTAAAAATGTTTTTCCTGATTTTAGTTTCACCGGAGGCAGCGATTCGATAAATTTGGATTTTATCCATCGCAGTTTGCCCGGAGCAGACATCTATTTTATTGCCAACAAGTCCGATGGTTACGAAAATATTGACGGCGTATTCAGAATAAAAAATAAAGTGCCGGAAATCTGGAACCCGCACAATGGCCGGATTCAACCGCAATTTATTTTTGCTGATACTGAAAACGGGGTGAAAATGCCCATACTTTTGGAGCCTAAAGGCTCTGCTGTGGTTGTTTTCCGAAATGGAGAAAATAATGCTAAAGCCATTGAAAAAGTGGTGATGAATGGGCAACCCATTTTTCCTGTCGAAAATGAATCCAGAAACACCTTTGTTCATTCAGCCGGTCAATCTTTGTCTTTTCACGAACCCGGGAACTATGTAATAACTTACAGCAATGGTGAAACTGAACAAATTAATATTCCAGCATATAAGCAGGAACAATTTATTTCGAACAAATGGAAAGCACATTTCCCCGAAGAAAAAGGCGGTGCCGGAGATATAGTTTTTGATTCATTACTGTTTTGGAATAAGCATGACAACCCCGGTGTAAAATATTTTTCGGGCATTGCCACTTATGAAAACGAAATAAAACTGCCTGCTAAATACAGCAACAAGGAAAAGGAGGTAATACTCGATCTGGGGCAGGTGAAAGAAGTAGCACGAGTATTTGTCAACAACAAAGAAGTGGCAGTAGCCTGGCATAATCCTTACAGAGTAAATATCTCGGAGTTTTTAGAACCCGGAACAAACGACCTTAAAATAGAAGTGGCCAACACCTGGCACAACCGCTTGCATGGAGATGGCTTAATTCCCAAAGATCAACGCATTACTAACACTAATATAACCAAAGGTCCCACTACGTGGTGGAAACCCTGGCATGAAATGCCTTTGCTGAATGCCGGATTAAAAGGCCCCGTAAGGGTGAGTTACCAATATAAATATAATATTAACTAAAAATGAATGTTATGAAAAATAAGACTACGAATACTAATGAAAGGAACACGTGACTATTCACGAGATTCCTGGTATTAATCTTTTTGGTATGGAGTGTACCAAAAACAACTCAAGCGCAATTAATAGCCTATGAAGGCTTTAATTACCCCGCATTAACAGATGGTGCATCCATTGCTGATGCGAATGGCGGTACCGGCTGGACAGAAGCCTGGAATTCGGCGATAACTGCCACGGAAGGAGCCTACCAGGCTAGGTCTTTCTTATGACCCCTTGATAAATGAAGGAGGAGCTTTAAAGTGGAATTCTAATAAAGGGCTATACGGCCGTGCGTTTGACGCCACAGCCGGAGGCACTATTGATCTAAGTTCAGGAGGTACTGCCTGGTTTTCCGTCATAGCCCGTTTTGATGACGGGATAGATGGAGCAGGGACCAGGCATCTGTTTTTCTGCGGAGACGGGAGTAGTAATAACGGATTTGGAGTGGAATATTCCAGCTCAGGCCAAATAAGTGCCCGTATTACAGGAAATTTTGGTGCTACAAGCACAAATGCCATAGTAGTTGGAGATGGCACCAATCCTGGTGAAACTGCATTAATAGTGGGGAGAATCACATATGGAGGAACAACCGCTGGAGAAACAACAACAGTAGACCTTTGGCTCAATCCTTCAGATTTCTCGACAACTGCTGCACTTGGCACCCCTGATGCCACGAATAGCGTTGATGGTGCCGATTTGGGTGATCATAATTTCGGGAACAATACAGATACTTATCTTCGATACCCAATTGGAGGTTTCTTGGATGAAATCCGCTTAGGAATAACCCTGGATGACGTGACCCCGATTCCCTTTTCTATAGACCCAATTCCTAACCAGGGCAATGTGTCGGGTGATGCTGGTGAAATATCTGTTCCATTCTCCAATTCCATAGGATACGGTGCTACACAAATTCTCAGTGCTTCCGCAACAAGTTCTGATGAGACAATCATTGCTGCACCAACTGTGACAATGAATGCAGAACAAACAGGCGGTGAAATCACTTTTACGCCAACCAATACAGATTACGGTACAGTAACCATTACGCTTACTTTGCAGGATGATGGTGGCACTGCCAATGGCCGTGTAGATACCAAAACCGAAAGTTTTGATATTACTATAACTGATCCGGCCTTGCCCCAGTTTGGTGTCATTTCGGATAAATCAATATTCGTGAACTCCGGTGTTAATACAGTATTAATCCCGGGTTTAAACGGGGGCTCAAATGCCAGTACCGATATTTCAATTACTGCTACATCGTCCGATAATAGTATCGTTGAAGTAACAGGAACGGACTATAACAGTAATAATACCTTCGCCGAACTAAACATCCAGGAAAAAGGAGTACAGGGCACCGCCACCATTACCATTACGGTAAGCGATGCGGACGGAAGTGTCGAAAGCACATTTGATGTAACTGTTGTTCCCTACACCACCCATGGTTTTAATTTTACGATACACGATGTGGCTTTTTGGCAGGAATATAACGTGCTGAATTCACCCTATGTAGTAAAAGAAATTTGGAATAAAGCAGAGGTGCCTTTAAAAGATGAATACAACTGGGATGATGTGGTTATGCAAACTTCAACTTTGGGTGATCCCGATGATAATCGTACATACACCTTTGGAACAGCAATGGTTAAAGGCTATATACAGGCACCCGAAACCGGAAATTACATCTTTTCATCCACCACTCCCGGGGGTGACCACGTGCTCTTTCTTAGTAGTGATGCAACGTATGAAAATGCAGAGATTATTACAGCCAAAGCAGACAGTAAATTCAGTAATGTGGGTACTCAGGTAGACAAAACAACCTTATCTGATTATATTCATCTGGAAGCCGGAGAAATATATGCTTTTTATGGCATGACGTATTATGTATTCTCACCCGGGTTAACGATTGAGTGGGAAACCCCTTCGGGTACAAAGGAAATTATTCCGGCGGCCAACGGTTATTATCTGTACGATACAGAAAAACCCACTGCACCACAGGCTTTGAATTTGGAGAGTTATTCTTCATCTAAGATCATTTTTAACTGGTCGCAAAGCACCGATAATGAAACCCTTGCCGGGTATAATTTGTATGTTAATGGCGAATTGTGGAATGCCGAACTCTTGCAGGATACCAGCCTGATCCTGGAAGATTTAGACCCGGATACACGATATTCGTTAACTGTAACTGCACAGGACGAAGCCGGAAACGAGTCGTCTCTTAGCGATGTACTGAATGTTACCACCTACCCGGAAGACAATACACCACCAAATGCCCCGGAAAATATAACCGCTGTTACCACTGCTCCTATGGCTCTGGAAATTGCCTGGGACAAGGCCGTGGACGAAACCGGCATTTATGGGTATAACGTCTATGTGGATGGTGTTTTATTCAATACCGATGCTGTTGTTCTGGATAATTCTTTGGTGATATCAGTACTTGATCCGGAAACATCGTATGATATTGAGGTGGAAGCGATTGATGCCGGGGAAAATGTAACAAAAAGTGCCCCTGTACCATTCACCACATCCGTTTTTGATCCTTTGGCCGAAAACCTGGGGGTAAAAACTGGTCGCTTAAGTATCGATCTTGAATCCATTGGTGCTTTTGACGGGTTTGGTATGAATCAATCTGATGTTAGTGGCCAGATTACCAGAGACCTTCTCAAAGAATTAAATCCTACCTTGCTACGCTGGGGAACAATAACAGTAAATTACTGGGGATTTGATGAATATTCGGGTACTTCCACTTATACCATTGCCGATTTCTTTAGTTTTGCAGTAGATACACTTGAGGCGCAAGTGTCATTTACTTTTGGCGTAAATGAAGAGACTGACTGGATAAAAGACCCGAATACTTTCCTCACTTTTATGGAATATATTGGTGGGGACGAAACAACAACGGGTGGTGCCATAAGGATTGCCGAAGGTTACACCGAGCCCTTTTTGCCACGGCTTAAATATTTAATGCTGGAGTTTGGTAATGAAACATGGGGAAAGACAGATCATGGTGTGACACCTGAACTGGACTCAGAAGCAAAATATGCCCAATGGGCAATGGAGATGGAGGATTTGATTAAGACTTCACCCTATTACCAGGAAAATGCAGATAAAATAGATTTTGTCTACAGCGGCCGTAACGCGGAACGGGAACGTAGTTTTGGTGTAAATGAAAGAATTTATGCTGAAGCCGATACAGCTCACCTGGATGTAATGGGCATTTCCGGTTACCTGCACGATAATGTAGGTGATGGCGGGGAAATTAACACCACCGGAGATGCATACTTTAGAAATCTGACTGAATGTGTTCATGCTAAAGTAGAAGGCCTGAGAGATTATCACCTGGTAGAGCAAATAAATAATACCGGAGAAGTTAAAAAGATATACTTTTATGAAGGCGATGCCAGTCGACAGGATTATAATGGCAGACTTGGACAAGCCGTGAGTTATTTTGACATGGGACTGGCAACCATACCTTATGGTTCCGTTTATCCGGCATTATTTGCTCTAACTGGTGGCCAGTGGGCAATGGTTTCTGTTCCTGAAGATTACAAACGACTACCTAAGTTTATTGGCGGAAATTTTATTAACAATTTTGCAAGAGGGCAATTGCTTCGGAGTCATTATGAAACCGATGACATCATTTACGATCACGAAGATAAAGTAGTGGATTTAGATCCGGTTGGCCATTCTGTTTTTGCCAATGATACTATCTACAGTATTGTATTGCTGAGCAGGGATTATGAAAATGATCAATACGTACAAATTGATATTCCGGATGGTTTTACCTTCGAGGCATCAACACTTGGCTCATATCAATTTACAGGTGATGCAGCTCCCAGCAGGGATTCACGGGTAGATACCCTGGAAATGAACATGCTTGAAGATGGTATGCTTGTTAAAGTCCCGAAATACTCCATTGTTGCCCTGCAATTTAAAGGCGAAGACCTTGGTTTTGACAAGCCCCTTGGTTACGTTGATTACGTGAAACAGGAAGGCGTTACGTTATCGGCTCCCTCAACAGAGTTCACGAGTGATATGTCAAGTCTCCTGGTAGAAGCGGATATTACTCCTGAAGATGCACTCGGAGAAAACGTTTACTGGAGTGTCTCTTCAGAGGATGACGTTAACGTAGAATTCATAGATTACGGGTCATCAATGCGCATTAGATCTACAGATAAAGAGGGTACATTCACGGTAAGAGGTACCAGTCTGGATGATCCTGCAATCTACGATGAGTTGGAATTCACCAGTGTAATCACCAGCATAAATGACATCGCTGATGAGGACTTGGAGATATTCCCGAACCCCGTTTCGGATGTTTTAAATATCAAATCCAAAGATGGCACGATCGATCAGGTGAATGTGTTTAACATGCAGGGGAACCTGGTGTTATCAGCCACGGTAACCGGTAATGAAGAACAAATTAACATGTCCGGCTTAAAAGAAGGAAGTTATATTATCGAGCTAAAAGGAGAAAACAAAAATGCTCGTTTTATCGTGATTAAAAAGTAAAACAGTTTTAGTTAGTTTTAGTGAAAAGTGGAGAAAGGGACTGGATTTTTTCCAGTCCCTTTTTTTAAAAACATTGTTGGTTTTATCAAAAGTGTGGTTATGAGTTTTAAAATTAGGCAACTTCTTTAATTTTGTTTTTAATGAAAAAGAAAAATTGGTTTGGGCCTAGCCTGGCGGTTATTTTAATTTTAGGGATACTTTCTTCAACAAAGGCACAACAGCAATTAGAAAATGAATTTGCAGATCCGCCCGTTGATGCAAGGCCAAAGGCTTATTGGTGCTGGCCTAACGGGAATTTTGACATGGAGCAGATTTCAGAAGAAATGAAAGAGGCCAAAGAAAAAGGAATGGGCGGTTTTGATATTTGGGATGTGGGCAATTTGGCAGATTTAGAAAATAAAGTGCCTGCCGGCCCCCCGTTTATGGGAGACGAATCAGTCAAGGCCATTGTCCATGCCATAAAAGAAGGGACCAGGCACAATCTTGAGCTTGGGCTGGTTACCGCCAGTAGCTGGAACAACGGTGGTAGTTGGATCAATCCCGAACATGGGGTGATGGGGATACTGGATACATCCATTGTGCTTGAAGGTGGCCGGCAAATAGAAACTTTGCTTCCCTTCCCTGCTTTGCCCAAAGAAGACCTTTACGGCAACAATGCAATCCTTGATACCACCAAAAACGGAATTCCATCTTATTATAAAGAAATTGCGATACTGGCTATGCCTTACGGCAGGAAAAATATAGATAATCAGGAAATTATTGATCTCTCTGCAAATTTTTCTGACCAGGTCCTTTCGTGTCAACTTCCAAAAGGGAAATGGGAAATAAAAAGATATGTCTGCACCGGACTTGGAATACCCCTAAAACGCCCGAGCCCTAATTCCAACGGGCTGATGATAGACCATTTTTCAAGAGAAGCACAACATGCCCACCTGCAATTTTTCATAGACAAGTTAACGCCTTATTTTGGCGATAATTTTCAGAACACAGCATTAAAATATTTATATAATGACAGTTATGAAATAAAGGGGCCTGTCTGGACACCTCGAATACTTGCAGAATTTAAGGCACGCCGGGGCTACGATATGACAAAATACCTGCCTGTTTTGAGCGGTAAAATCGTTGATAGTAAAGAAATTACTAAACGATTTTTGTACGATTATTCTCAAACCCTCTCTGATTTGATGGTGGAGAATCATTATCGCTTCGGGAAAGAATTTTGTAATCAATACGGACTTGGATACTATGCCGAAGGTGGCGGGCCCGGACCTCCCATTCATGATGTACCTGTTGAATCCATTAAGGCATTGGGGGCACTTACTGTTCCAAGGGGTGAATTCTGGTACGATTATGCTCATATTGACAAGGACGGCTTCAATTCTTTGCTCTTTATCAAGGGAGTTGCCAGCGCATCGCATCTGTACAACCAAAAGTACGTGGAGGCTGAATCTTTCACAACATTATATCATTTTCAAACCAGTTGGAACGATTTAAAACCCTATGCCGATGAGGCTTTTTGCGAAGGCCTTAACCGAATTGTATTCCACACCGGAACGCATTCGCCCGATGAATTTGGGAAACCAGGTTATCTGTATGGATTTGGAAGTCACGTAAACGTGCGCCAAACATGGTGGCCTAAGGCCCGGGCATGGAACGATTACCTGGCACGCTGCAGTTTTTTGTTACAGCAAGGAAATTTTATTGGTGACATCCTGTATTACTATGGCGACACGGCTCCCAATTTTGCTAAACAACGCCATATAGCACCAGATTTGGGTTTTGGTTACGATTATGATGTGATTAACACCGAAAAACTGTTGGAATTGGAAGTAAAAAACGGCAAATTGTCACTTTCGCATGGACAAGAGTATGCTCTCCTGGTATTACCCGACGAAAAAGACATGCCATTGCATGTGCTCGGGAAAATTGAAGAATTGTTGCAAAACGGAGCCATAATCAGCGGAATAAAGCCGGAGAAAACTCCCGGGCTGCATCATTATATCGAAAATGATAAAAAACTGAATGAAATGGCCGGAAAACTCTGGAACAACATTAGCAAAGAAGAATCCGGTTTCAATCCTGTTGGCAAAGGAAAACTTTATCGCGGTGTTCCTCAGCGTGAAATCCTGTTTTCGCGCGGAATCTATCCCGATTTCATGTTCAAAGGACAGGACGACAGTACTGATTTGAACTTCATTCATCGTCGCACAAAAGAGGCGGATATTTATTTTGTCAGAAACCAAAAGAATTTGCCCACAACAGCCGAATGTGTATTTCGTGTGAAAAACAAAGAACCGGAGTTATGGATACCAGAAACAGGGGAAATAATCAGCAACCTGATATTTCATCAGGAAGGCGACAGCACACGCGTTGCTTTGTCCTTTGAGCCAAACGATGCCTTTTTTATTGTTTTTAAAAAACCAACATCCAAAATTTCGATGCAAAAGCTTTATAAAAACGGGGACTTGATATTCCCTTCGCCAGGGGAATATTGTCAATTGAAAACGTACAATGTGAAGATGAATACCTTTACCAAACCGGGAAATTACGTGATTAAAAACAATAATAAAGAAATCCTGTCAAAGAAGATCGACCCGGCAAAGGTGTCTGAAATTTCCGGCACCTGGAAACTTTCATTTCCCGAAGGTTTTGGCGCACCCGGGTCGGCAGAATTTCCAGAGTTGATTTCATGGACGGAGTCTTCCGTGCCAGGGATTAAATACTTTTCAGGAATTGCCCGTTACGAAATAGATTTTGAGATAAATGAAATCAACAAAAACAAAAGATACATATTGAGCCTTGGCGAAGTAAAAGACCTTGCCGACATAAAACTTAATGGCGACAGCCTGGGTGTTGTATGGAATGATCCATTTGAAATTGACGTTACAAATTATCTGCACCAGGGCAACAATCATTTGGCCATAGAAGTCGCTAATTTATGGAACAATCGCCTGGTAGGAGATGATAAACTACCAAAAGCAGAAAGAGTTACAAATACGAATATCGTGAATGGCCCAACAGCATGGATGAAACCCTGGTCAGAAGTTCCGCTAAAAGAATCGGGACTACTGGGGCCCGTAGTGATAAAAAGAATCGACTAATTAATTTTTAACCAACAACATGACAAAACAAACTTACAAACTTAAAGCAGGACTTTTTGGTATTGGCCTGAACGCTTACTGGCCGCAATTTGAAGGACTGGAAGAACGCTTAAAGGGCTACCTCAGTCAAACCGTCGGGCAATTAAAAAAGGAAGATATTGAACTTGTCGATGCCGGTTTGATTGACACACCTGAGAAAGCCATGGAAGCCGGTCATTTTTTTCGCCGGCAGGATGTTGACATTCTGTTTCTGCATGTAACAACCTACGCGGTATCATCAACCGTGTTGCCGGTGGTGCAACGCGCGGGTGTTCCGGTTATTATTCTCAATTTGTCGCCCGAACAGGCTATAGATTATAAAGCTTTTAATTCGATAAAAAACCGGCAGAAAATGACCGGAGAATGGCTTGCCCATTGTGCTGCTTGTCCGGTTCCCGAGATTGCAAGCGTTTTTAAAAGGGCAGACATTCCTTTTTTCCAGGTTACCGGTGTGCTGAACGACCTGAATGACTGGGCATGGAAAGAGGTGCATGAATGGATTGAAGCGGCAAGGGTGAAGAACGTGATGTTTCATAACCGGATGGGATTAATGGGAACTTACTACAACGGCATGCTCGATATTTATACCGATCTTACCCAGCAACTGGTTCAGTTTGGCGGGCATATCGAAATCCTTGAAGTGGATGAACTCAGCGCGCTGCGAAAAACGGTTGCGGATGCAGCTGTTAAAGACAGGGTGAAGCATTTTTATAATGTTTTTGATATTCAGGACGATTGCGCCTCCCACGACCTTGAAAAGGCCGCACGTACATCGCTGGCACTCGACAAACTGGTGGAAAAGCACCAACTGGGGTCAATGGCCTATTTTTACAAGGGATCAGAAAACGTTAACGAAGAGACCATTGCCAGTATTATTCTTGGTAATTCGCTGCTTACAGCAAATGGTATCCCTATGGCAGGCGAATATGAAGTTAAAAACGTGCAGGCAATGAAAATACTCGACACCCTGGGTTGTGGCGGGTCTTTTACCGAGTATTATGCCATGGATTTTCAGGATGATATTGTACTGATGGGGCATGATGGACCCGGTCATGCTAAAATTGCCGAAGGAAAAGTAAAAGTAAAACCATTGGAAGTGTATCATGGTAAAGTGGGTAACGGCCTTTCGGTAGAAATGTCCGTAAAGCACGGAACGGTAACTTTATTATCGGTGGTGCAACAAGCTGATGGGAAATTAATGTTATTGACAGCTACCGGAGAATCAGTCCCCGGCCCCATCCTGGAAATTGGAAATACAAACAGTCGGTACAGGTTTTCTGTAGGGGCAAGGCAGTTTGTGGAATCGTGGAACAGTTATGGCCCGGCTCACCATTGCGCGGTAGGGGTAGGAGATGTAACACCCATCATTGAAAAACTGGCTTATCTTTTAGAGATGGATTATGTGAAAGTTTGTTAAAGGACTTCGGGCTGTAAAATTCTGTGGGTATGATAGATTTATAAAACGCTCATCTGTTTAGTGTGTAAAGGAGTATAAAAATTAAATTTTTTTTTAGCAATCTTAAATTTTTAACCGGACACCAATATTACTTAACTTTAAAATAAATTATTATGAAAATGAATTTACCATTTCAAAAGAAAGATCACAGATATGACCAGCGGTCTTTTTCTCGCTTTTCTTGTTTTTTAAATGCAACATTTTTAGTGTTGTTTTTTAGTAATTGGATACCCCATTTTTTATGAATTAATCGCTCAACTTAGGTATAAATTGGTTTACATTCAACAAATAAAATTACTCTGATGAATAAGACATTATCCGCGATTCTGAATATATTGTTTACCATAACGATTCTTGCTCTTGTTTTCACAGGATGTTCACGATTTTCTGAAGAAAATCAGGAGCAGGATTCACTGAGAGACTTTATAGCAGAACAAGACCTGATCATCAATCCCCTCACGCCAAATTGGCACGAAGGCGCTTTCACCGGCAACGGGCTGCTGGGCACGATGGTATATCTCGACGAGGACAGTTCGGGGATAAGAATAGACATAGGGAGAACAGATGTGGTGGACCACCGTCCCGAATTTGGTTTGCAATATGGGCAATTCAGGTTACCCATCGGTAAATTCGTTATTGTTCCCGGGCAAAAACCCGTAGCTGCGAATGCCAGGATGAATTTGTATGACGCCATGGTCGAGGGAAATATCGAAACCCCAGACAACAACCTGGATTTTAAAATTCTCACCCATATAAGCGTGGCCAGGGTTCTAAATAAATTGAATGAACTTGGTTTGGACGAAAATACCATGGTGATTTTTACTTCCGACAACGGAGGCCTTTCATCCGTCACTTCCAATGAACCTTTGCATGCAGGAAAAGGAACTTTCTATGAAGGAGGGATCCGGGTTCCATTCTGCATAAAATGGCCCGGAGTTATAGTTTTGAATAAATCGACTTTTTCTATAACAATGATTTACCGGTAGATAAAATGGT
>CAZGTU010000029.1:0-45251 GCA_964528675.1 uncultured Bacteroidaceae bacterium | reverse complement strand
ATTTCTTCGATAAGCTGTTCTACATACCTTTGAATACTCATGATTAATAAAATTTGTGGAGTTAAAAAAATAGTTCTTCTTTACCTCTTAATGTAAAAAGGAGCAAAATCTCAGCGTTTTTTATTGTAAATAATTATATATCAAGATTATAGAAACGGGAGGCGAGTCAGTGGTTCACGATCCTGTTCTTGGTGGTTATACACAGAGATGTACGGCCATAAGTTTTTACCTATGAATAATCATTTTCATGTGGATCAATCAAAACCTTTGTTATTCATTTTTATGATTTAATCTATCTATTTATTGGCCATATCATTTAATCCTCCTTCGCGTTCGCTTCGGCGGACGAGAAGTTTGGTTGAATTGGCTTCGCCGAGCTCGTAAACTCGGTTCCTCGGAGTTCTACTCCGAAAACAAGGGTTCAGGGTTCTACCCTGAGGTTTAATACCATTTATTAATCACGATTGTAGGTAAAGAGATAAATATTTTATTATCATTATATTATAAAACATATACTCCCAGATCTTTTAATTACCATAAAGCATTGACAATATACCATTCTTATCTTATATTTATTAGCAATAGCAAAACCCTCTGTTTTTAGCTTTGTTTTAAGCTGTTGACTTCATTTGAAATTTAAAAATAATTTAGACAGGGCATGCAGTTGCTCGCTGCAAAACAAAGCAAAAGGTATCACAACCTGAAACCTCTACAATGCAGATCACTAAAGTGTAAGGTCAAAATCACTCTTCATATTGATTTACTAATTTGTTTTTCCTGACCGCATTAGTGAAAGTTGCTTTAAACACACTTTAAATGAAATGCTATGAATTACAAAACATTTTATCACGTGATTGTTGGGTATTCCCTCTTAGTTATATTGGGTTCCTTGATTTTTGTTACCTTGAAAGAGGCCCAGAGGCAAAAGGAATGTCCGTGTAATGAAGCTATTGCAAAAGAAATTGCCACTATTTATGTTTTGGCTAACCCCATAAATGAATCACAGAGCTTTCCTTTACTAGTGTCCCGGTTAAGGGATTATTATCCCGATCTCAATAATAAGAGTGATCTTATCAGGTGTATGAGAGTAATAGGTAAAAAATTTCTCATTTCAGGTTATCAGCCATTTATGGATAATGAAATTGCGAGAAAGAGAATTTACGAACTGGGAATTGAGACCCGGGTGACTCCGGCTGTTTATGAAAGGACATATAATGACCTTGTATCCGGGAGTCTCGATCTGTATAATTTTGGGAGGGAGTTAATCTGGCTATCCAATGTTCTTCCCTGCGCTGTCAGGGGTGATTCAACACTCTATTTCAAAACAGGCACTGTAAATAGAAATATCATAAGAAACTGGATACCATCCATGGATGGTATGATGAGAGATGATCCCTTAACTTCCCGTTATATAAATGATGCATTCAAGGAATATCACACAGAATACTATTCATTGATTGAAGATCAGATGGCTATTTATTGTATGCTGGCGGGGTATGAATAGATTATATCTGCATTTTTATTTTATATGGAAGTAGATTTTCTTTATCCTACAGGTTTTATATAATTTTTATTCAATAAATCTTTATCGGAGGAAAGATATGGATATATATTTTTCGTTTTAAGATCAGTATTATTAATTATCATATTTAACAACCTTGAATCTTGCCTTCCCATCTCCTGAAGTAAAATTCAAAATCAGTAAACCATCCGGCAACTTTGAAATATCGATATGATTTGAGCCGTGAGATATGTTTACCTCTTTCAGAAGCTTGCCTGTAATATCATGGATCTGCAAATGTCCTTCAGGTAAGTCGAAGTTTACGCGAATATATTCATTTGCCGGATTCGGGTAAACATTAATCATCGAATGGATATTTGCATTCGTGCCAGTTAAAGTACCGGAAACATATGTGTAAGGAATATAATCCGGTGCCGTAATTGTCACCTGGAATTTTTCAGGAATATTCTGGAACATATGGTGCGTAACATTTTTGGCAACTTCTTTATGGCCATCCTCCAAATTCAGACTGGTGATACATATCTTGCTGTTTTCGATCCCACCTGTGTTAACATGCAGGGAATTTCCCATTTTGTATAACCTGATGTTGTTAAATCTTTTGGGTTGACCGGTATATAGAGGCAGTTCAGGATCTCCCATTGGGTTAATGGCATACAGGAGGTAATAAAATACACCATTGGAAGAACTGTTATAGCTGAAATCATTCTTCACGGATGAGGCAATTTCACCAAATGATCGCGAATCAGCCTGATTCTCATTAAATAAATATTTCATGAAATTAGCATTAAACTTCAATGAAGCTCCAAGTATATTTGAAGGTTCCGGATTTCCGAATCCATATCTTGAACTGCTAAAAAAAGCTACACATCCTCCGTGGGGATTTCTCAGCAGTGCTTCACTGAGAGAGGGTTCGGCTAAATCAAAAGCATTCACATTACAGGCATTGGTCATCACAATACCTGAAGTCTGATTGGTCAGATTCATTGCATCTTCCACATCAAAAACTTTTCCCGACTCCATATTCAGGTATTGATTATTTCCATGTCCTGTAAAATGAAAGAAACCAAAGCCCTTATTTAATTGGTCAGATAAGTTTCCGGCTGTCACATGATAATCAGAATTTTGAATAAGATCAGTTCCTGTGTCGAAAAAATTAAATCTATCACCCTTCCATTTCAGGTCAATGTATTTATCAAAGATCAAATTGGATCTGTGATGGCTATCACTTTTCCCTTCCCAGGAGTTCCAGAGCTTAACGCCTGAAAAAATCATCTTTCCTGTTGAATTTGTCGCGGGAGGATTTCTTTCATACTCAAGTGTCTTTTCAACAAATGCTTTCACACTTTCTTTTGTGTTCACCGGGATCCTGGTAAGAAATATTTCAGGAGTGATATCGTGTCCATCAAAATTAATTTCCCCTATTTTGTCATTATAAAAACTATTCCAGTCAAACCGGTGATCAAAACAGGCATAAAAAAGGTCTGTGGGTACATTGTCTTCATAATCACCCTTTTGAAAGCTTATTTTACTGTAACAGTACTGAACCGGGATAATTTCCTGACCACCTCCAAAAAGGGCCCATTTAAGATCGTAATTCTTATAATAATCGAAAAGACATTTTTTTATTTTCAACTGTATACTAGAGGCGTCATATGTCTCCTCAATTTCTTCAATAGTAATTATTTCGGTATTCAAACCTTTACGGATCTTCCAATGAATCAAGGGGATAAATTCCTTTTTTAAATGTTCATTTGTTACTATCAGATAATCGACTTTACCATCTGATTTTTTATTTTGAAAAGTGAGGTCAAAAGGATAAAAATCATCAAGTACTCCGGGATTTTCGACTTTTTTCCTGATGGAACGGAGAATATCCTCATCCGGATGAATAGATGAAATCTTTTCTTCGTTGATATCATATTCAACTTTGAGATCGAGATTTTTAATAAAACTTAATTCTTTAGTAAGTCCATTATAAATGAATGGAATGAATGAAAAGTTAAATTGTGTATATCCACGCTGAATTGTTTTAGAGGAGAATTGGATTGATTTCTCAGGAAAGATATTCGTGTAGATGAATTCATTCTTTTCATCCTTTTTTATGGGAATTGTAGGAATTATTAACGGAGAATGATCAATCGAGATATCCTTTTCAATTATTTCTTTTTCAATTGAAAAATGATAATTAACTAATTCTGAACCATTGGGAACCAGGATTGATATTTTTTTTACAGGAATGGCAGGAAGATCAGGATTGTCGATGTAGAAGTATTCAGCACTTTGGGATTGAATAATATATTTTCCATCACCGGCAGGAAGAAAAGTGAAATTATCCATTTCCGGAGATAATTCTATTGTCTCAGTACTTTGAGATAGTAAACTCAAAAAATTGAAACATAGAAACAATGCCAACAACTGATATCTTAATCCCTTTATCATTCAAGAACATTAATTAAATATCTGTATCCAATCTCAAAATCTTTTGTTGGTAATCCTCCGGCTTCTTCTCCGGGTTTTTCATCATAGAACCAGAGGTAAGCGGAAGGAGCTTCAGAAGCGGTGTCGGGAGTGATGTATGTATAATAATATCTCTCAAGGCTATCGAGAGTAAGGGGATATGGTGTAAAATACCCCTGAGAATAAACATGACGCTTGATGATATATGCACCATTTTCCAGATGATTTTTCTTATCGGAAACAACAATAAGTGCGCAAGAAGGTTCTGCATTTATTGAAATCGTATCGATAAAGTTTGAAATTTCAATATACTTTGGTTTTGACTTGAAGGAGGCTCTCTGTTGCCCATAAAGCGAAGCCGGAGGAATATCTATTTCAAGATAATATTCTCCATTGGGTAAACTGAACATATAGTCTTCAACTCCAATGTTTTTGGTTTCAAATAAATGTGTTTTCTTTCCATCTGTAAATCTGACATCTCCTCCCGCAAACTCATGTTTAATTTCAGGAACTTCCTCTTGGTCAATCAAAAGAGTGTCTTTTAATCCAAAGTTTTCTATGGAAATGAAAAAATCTTTTTTTTCCACTTCTTCCTGACAGGAAAAAAGAAAGATAAGCAATGATATTATTATTCCTGTCTTTTTCATCAATCATCTAATTCTGAAATGAATAATACAGATGTTTTATGAAAATTACAATAAAAAAGCAGTTTTTAACAAGTCACAAGACCGGAAAACAATTTCATTCGGTTGTCTCATGGATGTAAGATCTATCATATAACTACTTTCTGTAAAGTAAAGAAATACAGGCTCCTACATGTTAACACACATCTTTTACATAACAACCATTATTAAGGAGAGAAACTCCAATACCGTTGAAAGCCTCTGCTTACTGCCTACAACCCCTGAGCTAATAATAGTTAGATACTTGATTATGCTACTCCGCCGCTAATCGACTGCCAATCAATTCTCATTTTCATTTTTTTGTTATATTAGCTATTTAGAGTCTGTCAATAAAGTCGAGTGTCTGATTCAGAATGTTCGAGATCAAGGCGTGCAAAAATTTTAATCCGCAGTATCCGCCAGGGCGTATATGAGGAATTAAAATTTTTGCAACAACGCAGATATCGGACATTATGGACAGACACTATTTAATCAGGAGATAGTCTTTGTCTGTACGATAGTTTTATTATTATCGTAGTAACTTCACTTTAATAAACAATCATTATGTTGAATAAAACATTAATTTTCAGTCATCTGATTTTTTTATTGCTCATTTTTCATCCCAGGTATGCAAACGCTCAATCTTCCGAAAATAAACCCAATGTACTCTTCATTCTTGCGGATGATCTTGGCTATCATGATCTGAGCTGTATGGAAAGTGACTTTTATGAGACTCCCAATATTGATCGTATTGCCCATGAAGGAATGATGTTCACCGAGGGGTATGCCGCCTGCCAGGTTTGCAGTCCGTCACGGGCAAGCATAATGACAGGTAAATTCCCGGCGCGTCATGGGATTACCGATTGGATAGGAGCCAGGACGGGTGAAGAATGGCGAAAGCAAGGAAGGTTTAATCAGCTTCTTCCGCCTGATTACAAGCATCACCTGGAACATGAGTCAATTGTATTGCCTGAAGCCATGAAAGAAAATGGGTATAAAACCTTTTTTGCCGGGAAATGGCATCTTGGTAATGAAGGATCATGGCCGGAAGACCATGGTTTTGATATTAATAAGGGAGGATGGCATGTGGGATCACCAAGAGGAGGTTTTTACGCACCCTGGGAAAATCCCAATCTGGAAAGTGGTCCGGATGGTGAAAGTCTCACTATGCGTCTGGCCAGGGAAACTGCCGATTTTATTCGTGAAAATAAGGACACGGCTTTTTTTGCTTATCTGTCATTTTATGCAGTACATGCTCCCTTGCAAACAACAGAGGAAAAATGGAAAAAGTACCGCAAAAAAGCACATACAATGGGTATTGAACCCACGGCTTATAAAATGGGACACTTTTTGCCTATACGGCAGGTACAGGACAATCCGATCTATGCCGGACTGGTAGAAACCATGGATGACGCGGTGGGGGTAGTTCTAAATGCTCTGGATGAACTTGGACTGGAGGATAATACCATTGTAATATTTACTTCAGATAATGGAGGTGTATCGGCAGGTGATGCATTCGCGACTTCAAACCTGCCGCTGAGAGGAGGAAAAGGTTATCAGTTTGAAGGGGGAATACGGGAACCCTATTTCATCAAAGTACCCTGGTATGATATTGCAGGAAAGCAATCTGATATCCCTGTAACCGGAACAGACTTTTATCCGACGCTGCTTGAATTGACCGGAGCAAAGCTTAAACCGGAAGAACATAACGATGGTTTAAGCCTTGTTTCCGTTCTCAAAGGAGGGAATATTCCGGAACGGAATCTTATCTGGCATTATCCTCATTATGGAAATCAGGGTGGTGAACCTTCCTCCATTATCCGAAGAGGAGAATGGAAGCTTATTCACTATTATGAAGACGGGAGGGAAGAACTATATAACCTGGAAAGGGATCCAGAAGAAAGATTAGATGTTTCCCTTATGAATCCTGAACTGATGAAGCGCCTGAGCGATCAGCTTTTTGCTTACCTAAATGATGTTGGAGCAAAATTCCCTGAAAAAGATCCACAGTATAGCAAAGAAAAGGAAATGGAATACCTGGAAAAGATCAGGACAGAATTAATGCCCTCCCTGGAAAAACGACGCCTTGAGTTCCTTTCAAAAGATTTTAATCCGGGAAATGATTGGTGGGGATCGGGGATTGGGGATTAGGGATTGGGGATTAGGGAGTAAAACAAAAGTCCTCCTCATAATGTTAATCTCTGGTTAACTCAAATTTATCCCTTAGGCAACAGTGATTAGATTTGGCATCATTATAGTATTATTTATGTCCGGTTTTACTTTGACCGGACAGAAAATCACGATTAGCAGGGAAGTCAACTGCCGTAATTTGTGAAAAATATGTCCTCATTGTGATGTTGTGGTCACAGAACAAACCGTTTACTGTATACCATTCCCCTCCCTACGGTCCCTGAGCGTCAGTCGAAGGGCCGTTTACCAGGAACATGGCCAATAATAGTTAGATACTTGGACATGCGAATCTACCGCTAATCGACTTCCAACTAAATCCTCCAAGGCTTCCTATACTCAGGAAATATCATCTCATCCGCTTCCTTATTATCAATAAACTTCTGATTTGCTTCATCCCAGAAAACTTTATCCTTTAAACGATAGGAGATGTTTCCAAGATGGGCAAATTTGGCAATATATGCACCGGTTTCAACATCACAGTTTGGTTTTTTTCGGGTTTTTATGCAATCGATGAAGTTAGCAACATGGTAATGCAGGCCACCGGGACCGCTTCTCTCGAATTTTACTGCTTCAAGGCTTTCTTTGTGACCAAACCCCCTGCTTTCAGGAATGACTTCCCAGCCGCCCCTGTCAACCACCAGTGTTCCGTGTTCACCTACAAAGGCTACACCATGACCTCTTCCGTAATTAGCACCGTAAATGCCAACAGTATGTTCCCATAATAATCCGAAATCCCCAAAATCGTATATAGCCATCATAGTATCCGGAGTTACCATGGCATCATTTGGGAAGGCATATTTCCCGCCGCTCGACATTACCGAATCAGGCACATAACGGTCCATTCCGTAAAGAGCGAAATCCAGCAAATGTACACCCCAGTCTGTCATCAATCCTCCGGCATATTCCCAAAACCAGCGGAAGGTAAAGTGAAAGCGGTTTTTATTGAAAGGTCTTTCGGGTGCGGGACCTAACCACATGTCGTAATCTACTCCTTTGGGTACCGGGCTATCGGGCACAACAGGAATCGATCCTTTCCAGCCAACATTCGACCATACTTTTACAGTCCTTATTCTTCCGAGTTCACCCTTGCGAAGATAATCCACCGAATCCTGCCAGTGTGGATCACTTCTTTGCCACTGGCCTACCTGCACTATTTTTCCGGATTTCTTAGCAGCTTTCACCATGCTGTTACATTCCCCGATAGAATTTCCCAATGGCTTTTCGCAATAAACATCCTTACCTGCCTCACAAGCATGGATCATCTGCAAGGCATGCCAGTGATCGGGAGTGCCAATGATGACTGCATCAATATCCTTCTGTTCAAGCATCTTCCTGTAATCTTTGTAAAGGGCCGGCTTTTTTCCTGTGATCTCTTCAGTTTCCTTTGCACGTTTTTGCAAAACATTGCTATCAACATCACATAGAGCAGCACATTCAAGCTCTGGAAATTCAAGGAAGGTCTTCAGGTTATTAAAGCCCATGCCGTTTACCCCGATTACGCCCACTACCAGCTTATCGCCAACTGATGGTGAGGAATTTTGTAATATCCCTGGAAAAGTGCCTATCCCTGCAGCAGCAACTGCAGAATTTTTGATGAAGTTTCTTCGTGTTGTATTCATTATAATATGTTTTGGGTAATAATGCATAAGTTTTAGATCAATGCCTGTGATCAAATATATGAAATTTTTGCTTCTCAGGAAGCTTCTTACTTTGAGGTTTCGTGAATGCAATGGAGGGATTAATAACTAATACAATCATCCAATAAATACCATCATCTTTCCAAAACTCCTTCCTTCATAATGATTAACAAATACATTTTATATATTCGTAATATACCAACTATACACAACTGAAAAATGAAGAGCATAAATAGTTTCATCCCCTGCATATTCCTATTCTTGTTTGGTTCATTCCCAATTTCCGATTTGCAAAGTCAGGATCCCGGTTTCTTCCTTGATGAATGGCAGCAAAAGTCTGCTGTAGTTCCTGATTATGAAATAGCAGAAAAACCGGCAGATACAGCCTCGGTTCATATTAATGTTAATCTTGGGCAGGTTGTAAACAAAGTTCCCCAATACATTTACGGAAATAATGCAGTTACCTGGGATAATGGCATCCGGTCCAATGCCACTGCAATGAAAGATCTCAATAATTTGTCGCCAAATGTGCTGCGCTGGCCGGGAGGGAATCTGTCAAACGAGTATTTCTGGAATGCTTCATTCGGTCAGCGTCCCGATGATATTCCGGATGATATCAATGTGTGGTATGGACAGCATACCCAGGACTGGCAGATGTCTGTAGATGAGTATTATGATCTTTTGGATAGAACGAATAGTGAAGGCCTGATTTGTGTCAATTACAGTTATGCGAGGTACGGAACCGGTCCGGACCCTGTAGCTAAAGCAGCACATATGGCTGCCGAGTGGGTGAGATATGATAATGGTCGTTCTAAATTCTGGGAAATAGGCAACGAGAACTTCGGGAACTGGCAGGCAGGATACGAGATCGATGTCAGTAAGAATCAGGATGGACAGCCTCAGTTTATATCGGGTAAGCTCTATGGACAACATTGCAGGGTATTTATTGACTCCATGAGGGCAGCAGCAGCGGAGATTGGAGTAGATATTAAAATTGGTGTTGTCGCTTATGATGCTGAAGAATCATATGATCCGATCTCCGAAAACTGGAATGAGGGGATGATGCCTGAAGTTGGAGACATTGCAGATTTTCTTATTGTTCATTCTTATTTCACTCCTTATAATGAGGATTCCCCGGTAAGCACCATTCTTAATTCTCATGATGTTCCCCATGAGATCATGTCGGCTGTTGTGGATGACATGAACGAAGCCGGTAAGCCTATGATCCCGGTGGCAATGACTGAGTGGAACATATTTGCCATGGGTTCCATGCAGCAGGTTTCTTATATTAACGGAATGCTGGCTGCTTTAACGCTGGGAGAATATGTGAAAAATGATTATGGCCTCGCAACGCGCTGGGACCTTACCAATGGCTGGAATAACGGGGATGATCACGGAACCTTTTCCGTAGGAGGAGAACCGGGAGTTGATCCTTACAATCCACGACCGGTATTCTTTTATATGTATTATTTTCAGAAATACTTTGGTGATAAAATGGTTCCCGCAACCGTTATCGGAAACAGCGATGTTATTGCACATGTATCAGTATATTCCTCAGGTGAAACCGGGATGGTTATCGTTAACAAGAGCAGGAATTCTGAAGTAGTCAGGGTGAATTCTGAAAACGGAGAGTTCGGACTTAAGTATTATTATCACACACTCACCGGGGGCGATGATAATGGTGATTTTTCCAGGAAAGTTTTGATTAATGGAGTAGAAACAGATGAAGAGGGTGGTGGACCTGATAATTATGAATCCATTAAGGCAAAAGCATCTGAAAGTGCAGGAGAAATCAAGGTTGAGCTTCCCCCTTTATCTGTGGTATACATGATGATTGACTCTTTGCCTCCGATTACTTATATGACATCAAGAGTGGATACAAATGCCAGTGTCATTACTGTAAGGCTGACCGAGGAAGCTATTTTACCGGGTAATCCCTCGGGATTCGAAATTATGGCTAATGGTTCGGTTTCTTTGAATATAAATGATATTATTCTTGATCCGGATGACGGACGTTTCATTCATCTTTATCTTGAAAATGAAGTACTGAATGATGATAAGCTTACCATCAGCTACAACGGTACCGGTATTATTAACCAGGATGGAATTGAACTTGGACATTTTACGGGAAAAGAAGTTTCCAATCTTTTACCGGGTGACCCCAGAAGCATCACTTTCCGGGTAAAAAGCAGGCAATCCGGTTTATTTGTAGATAGTTGCCGGGTTAATTTCAATAATGAAAGCTACTTTACTGATGAAAATGGAGAAGTAGTTTTTATGGCTCGTGACGGGAGCTATAATCTTTATGCAGAAAAAACATTTTTAGATCCGATAGATCAAAATGTTTATATTGAGTCGGATACATTAATTGAGTTATCGCTTGACTCAACGGAATACAGTCTGACAATTCATGTTAGAGATAGTCAGGATGAATCGGGGATTACTTTTGCCGATATTAATATCGGAGGAATTGATCTTCAAACCGGCTGGGATGGAAATGCTACAATTATTCTTTATGCCGGAGCAAAGGAAGTTAGGATTGAGAAATTGAATTATTATGATTATTCTCAAAAATGCGAGATATTTTCAGATACATTACTGGAAGTTTCCATGGAGAGATCTCATGCAAAAGTGAAATTTATGGTCAGGGACGGTAGTCAGCCGCTTTCCAATGCCCTGGTGGTACTGGATGATGATTCATTATATACCTCAGTACTTGGATATTGTACTTTTGAGTCGGTTCCGGTAAATACTTCATTTGAATATTATGCAAAACGGGAGTATTATTTCAAAACCTCAGCTAGTAATTCTGTGAGTTCAGATACATCCATCGAGATACAAATGCAAAAATGCGTGGCAAACGTTGAGTTTTTGCTTGCTGCTGAGAATTTACCGATAAGTGGAGGACAGATCATATTCAATACAGACACCTGCAATTTTACGGAGGACGGCAACTGTAAATTTTATAATATTCCCTTTGATACTGAATATACTTACGAAATATCAAGTGCCAATTTTCATGATCAATCCGGGATGCTTTACCTCGAAAAGGATACTATTCTTAATATTCAACTTATTCCGGTCAGCAGGAATGAAAATCTACCGGATAATTATATCAATGTTTACCCCAATCCTGCAAGTTCTGGTATAAATGTAAGAAGTTCCGAAAGGATAAAGAGTATTGAAATAATTGATATGAATGGAAAAATTCATCTGTTTGAAAAAATGGATATGCCATCTCATTTCCTGGATTTAGATTTTCAATTGATGCCGGGAATCTATCTTTTGAAGATTGAAACCTGGGAGGGAAATTACAATGCAAGGCTGATGGTAGAATAAGACCGGGAGCCAAAGGAATTTGTCTTAAAAAAACCTTTTCGTTTAAGACTCAATTTTTATTATTCCACTAACGGTAATTATTGATTTACCGATTTCATAATTGTAATGCTGAATTTTTTGTGAATTCCCGAGGTTTATAACTCGAGGGCCCAAACTTTTCAGGGCTTTCGGGTTATTAATGCTAATTTCCCTTCTTTTCACAGAACTCACAACCCGGATATATGTTGGTTTTATAAAGACGGGTTGAATGCGGTATTAAAATTTTACCATTATGGAAAAAATAAAAGATGTTAAATTCTATGCCGAGTCACCTCCTGTTTCTGAACCCAACTGGATCCCGATTGCCAAATGGGTGCGTGTGCGTTTCGGCAATGAGACTATTGCCGACAGCAAAGAGGTAATGTTGAAAAGACCTTATCCACTGGTTTATTATTTTCCGAAATCTGATGTAAAAATGGATTTTCTTGAAAAAACTGGAAGAAAAGATGAAGGAGGAGACTGGGGAACTTTTGAATTATATAATTTGAAGACTGAGGCTTAGGAGGTTGGAGATGCGGCTTTCAGTCATGAGGATCCTTCAGATAATGCTCCTGAACAGATAAAGGGGTATATTGCTTATAAATGGAATGAAATGGATGCCTGGCTGGAAGAGGATGAAGAGGTTTTTACGCATCCCCGTGATCCATATCACAGGATTGATGTATGCTACAGCCGGAGGCATGTAAAAGTTATGCAGTTTTGCAGTTTTGCAGTTGGAATTCAATACATAAATGCATTTCGCTACGCTCAGTGGTCTTAATGTTCAATTATCATTATAAGTTTTCTGAGCGCAGCGAAGAACCATTACGAATTGAGATCAAACTGCACAACCGCACAACTGCATAACTGCATAACTGCATAACTAGCATATCTGTTTCCTTGACTTTTACTTCCAAATGAACTAACTTATCAAAAACAGTTGTAATCTCTAATTAACAGGAAAGGAGCCCGCCATGAAAAGAAGTCTGAAGGAACTACTCCATTGCAAAGTCAAAGCAGAGGATGGACCCCTTGGGAAAATCCGGGATTTTCTCTTTGACCAGGAAGCCTGGATGATCAGGTATGTCGATGCTGATTTCGGCAACTGGTTTACCGCCGACAGGGTGCTTATTCCGGTGGTTTTTCTCGATGATTTCAATGAAGTTGATCAATGTTTTCCGGTTCGGTTAAACAAAGAAATGATTGAAAGCGGTCCTCATATCGAGGATCACATGACTGTTTCCAGGGAATATGAAAGTCGCCTGGCATCTCATTATGACCTCAGGCCTTACTGGCCTTTTACCTATTCTTCACCCTCATCAGGAGCTATGTATTTTCCGCCTCGTCCCCTGGGAGTTCCTACTATAGACATTGAAGAAAGCGATGTAGAAACCAACTTGAGGAGCTTTCGTGAGATTGAAGGCTACAGGGTATACGCAAAAGGTAAAGATGTCGGATCCATCAGTGATCTTTATGTTGATGATCAGGATTGTCAGATTGTCTATGGTCTTGTTGATATTTCCAACTGGTTCACACCCGGAAAAAAAGTCCTGATCTCCATTGAAGGTATGGAACAAATCAGCTATATTGAGCATGTTATCAATATTTCGGTAAGCCCTAAAAAACTTGATGAAGCCCCTGAGCTTCAAAATGAAGGAAAGCTAAGCGAAGAGCACGAAAAGGAGCTTTATGATTATTTTAGCTGGGGTATGGTTACATAGAGAACAGATCTTGCCATTCATCAAATCCCGGTCTTGTGAAGTTTAACGCCAGGTCACATGGTTTTATTTTTTTCTATTTTATTGAGTGAATGGATGAACTGCAAACTAAACATTTATTCCATTCATTGGTTAGATTAACAAAAGAGTAATCTGAATTAAACCTTTAAAATCAGGTTATTTAACCATAAAAAGATCGGACGAAAATTAAAAAAAAATATGGCTTCCGGATTCTTTTACTATCCGGTTGTCAGGAAGGATTAAAATGAGACCAAATATTATGATTACAATTAAGCTTTCATTGGTATTTATTTTTATGTTATCTGTATCCCAGCTTTTTGCTCAACCATACAGTTCTATTGAGGATGTTGATATTCTTGAACAGCAGAAAGATGTGCTAAGACAAAAGTATGAACATGAATTTGATGAGCTGGATATTCTGGGAGGCAATCGCATTGATGAAATTCACACCATGATAGCCTATAAAAAGGATGGAATATATCATGAAGCAGTTCTTAATTCTGAGAGAAATGAAATGATGCTGGTAAGCACAGCAGCACATATTCCTGTTGAAGATGTTCCGGATGTCGTGATGAATGCTTTTAAGGACAGTGAATATGGAAATATGGAGATTGTGAAGACTTTCCAGGTCGACACTCCTTATGGTGAAGATTTTATCAGGATAGATGTTAAAGAAGACGATGAAACTGAGAGGGTTTATTTCAATGAACTGGGAGTTATACAGAAAGATCTTTATTAGAAATACAAATTAGAAATTCCTTAATTCAATTTCATTATTATTCACCTTATTAAAAGAAAGAAACTATGAAGCGCAGTATAAAAGACTTAAAAGATTACACTATAAAGGCTAAAGACGGAACCGAGGGCAAAGTGAAAGATTTCTTATTTGATGAAGAGGCATGGATCATCAGGTATCTGCACGCTGATTTTGGTAACTGGCTAAAAAGTAAAAAAATTCTACTCCCAAGAGTATTTCTTGGAACTCCAAAATGGAAAGAAGAAAATTTCCCGGTTGAGATAACCAAAGATATGATAGAGAAAGGCCCTGGTATTGATGAACATATGCCTGTTTCCAGGGAATATGAGGCCGAACTTATGAAATATTATAATCTCGATCCTTACTGGCCTTATACCTATTCAGCTCCGGCCGGAGGTGGGTTATTTTTCCCACCACGCCCCCTCAATGTACCTCCTAAAAGTGTTAATGAAGAGGATTTGAATACAAGTCTCAGAAGCTTTAAAGAAGTAAAAGGCTATGATATAAGAACAGAAGAGGAAAAAATAGGCCATGTGGACGATATGATCGTTGATGATGAAGACTGGCAGATTGTTTATATGGTAGTGGAAATTAACGGCTGGCTATCAATGAGCAAAAAGGTTTTGATTTCTATTGAGTGGCTTGAAGAAATAAGCTATGTAGAAAATGAGATAAAGATTTCCATGACACCTGAAAAGCTGAAAAAAGCTCCTCAGTATAATACTGATATTGATTTGAGCCAGGAGGAAGAAAAAAAAATGTATGATTTTTACAGTTGGGGAATGACAAGATAACTTTACAATAAAATAATAGAACTTATTTAAACCCATGGTTTTAGACTTTGGGTTTTTCTTTCTCTTTTCCTTTTGCTTTACCATTTATAATATCTCCTCGCTTTAGAAACCATACAGGCATATTGATAGTATCGTCGAAAATTTCCCTGTAAATTTCAAAGCCAACATAATGGTATAGCTTTAATACCTTTTCAACGGTTGTCTCAATAAGAATAGGTAAATCCTGTCTTTCAGATATTTCAAAAAGATGATCCCGAATGTCTGCCAGACCCTTTAGTCCCTGCTTCTCAGGATCGCTCCCCAGTACCCAGACATAAATATAATCGGGAATATCAGGACGCAAATTTTTAATATAATTTTCTCTTTTCATAGTACTCAAAGCTTTTTCAGGACGTATGCAGAGGAGGAACATTCTGAAATATCTGAGGTAGTCTGAAAAGCTTTGGCGATATTGATTTTTTCTGTAATAAAAAAGTACGGTTGATTTATCTTCAGAAAGGTAAATGCCATCGAATTTTTTCACAAGATGATAAGCATAGGTGGCCATAATCCTGAGTCTTTTTTCCTTCTTTCCATTTTTCATTATAGCCAGGAGACGATGACTTTCAGAGAAAGCTTTTGCTACGATACGGATGATGATTTCTTTATCACTTTTGTCCAAACCAGTTGATTTTTAGTTATTTCAATAATAAACTAGGTTTTGCTCAATTGAATAAAAGGGTAAAAAGTTAAATATATAGTTAATTTTTGAAAATTGAAGGTATAAAACAGAAAAAAGTCGCCCCGGAAATTGAGGCGACTTTTTATTTAATTATCACTAAAAAGCTTTATTTCTTCATAAAGGATTTAGTTGCTGTTTCACCTTTAAGGGTTTCAATGCGGATGATATAATACCCTGCATCAAGCTTCGAAACATTAAGGTTAACATGGTCAGTGTGTATTTCTTTATTGATCATTATTTCACCGGCCACATTGGAAACTATGACTTTTGCAATTCTGTCAGCATTCCGTATATAAAGCTGATCGGTTGCAGGATTGGGATAAACTTCGAATAGGCCTGCTTTATCAGGATCAACAGAAATTGTGGAACGGTTGAACAAGATGCTGTAAGTCAGTTTAGTTTCGCCATCCTCAGCGGTAACTACAATGGTAGTTGTTCTGCTTGCTGCCACATCTGAAGTCACATCTATTGCATCTCTGATCTCAAATGTTGCGTTTACATCATTTGGTGCCGCAGTGACAGTCGGGGTTTCAGTTGTACCCGCAGGCAATTCCACTTCATAATCGAATACAACAGGACTGAAATCAGGATCAAGCGCATAGTCCTCAACGGTGAGATCCAGTAATGTTGCATCATTATTGGGTTTAACATTGAATTCAACCGTATAGGTTTCTGTTGTCGTTCCATCAGGAGCCGTAACAGTGATTACCGTGGTACGATCACTGGCATTATCTGATGTGACGTCAATTGCATCCACTACCTCTGCAGTGGCATTTTCTTCTGCCGGGGTAGCAGTAACTGCAGGTGTTTCAGTTGTGCCAATATCAAGTTCAACACTGTAGTCATAAACGAATGGATCAAATAGTGGATCGAGACTTCCTTCAGCACTGGTCAGGTCAAACAATGAAGCATCCGTGCTAATTGGGGATCCTGAAAGCACAATATCATCAATATAGAAAGGATGAATATCTGCTTCGGTGTGACTTATCCTGACAGTTACATATCCTTCATCGCTTACAGGAATTTCTTCTGCGAGTTCGACAAAGTTAAATGGAGCTCCACCACATGGCCAGTCAGATGAACCTTCTCTCAGGGAGTCAACATTCATTTCAACCCAGGTAAGGCTATCGAGAGTATATTCAACTTTGATAAAGTTATTGCTAAGGCCACAGCCTCCATCGCCCCATCCTCCGGAGTTGTGTTCTATTCCAAAGGATAACATAACATTGGTATAGCCGCTTATCATCTTCTTCATCACAAGTTCTACATTTATTGAATCTCCCCATTCTCCAAATTTTATGGCAGCTCCACCGGATGCGAGAGGATAAGAGTCTGAATTGGTATTGTCAAATATATGTTCACCTCCTGCAAACATTGCATCGCTGGTATAGCCTTCATAGGTCTCAGCATCGAAAGTTCCTGTCATGCCGAATTTTTCCTGCATGAAGTTGAATCTGATATCGTCCAGGCTGCCAAAGGTAAACACGAGCTCAAAATTCATTATGGTCACCTGATCTTCAGCAACAACTTCGACATAAGCAGTGCGGTCTTCCACATTTGAAGAATTAATATCCACAGGTGGAGTCACGGTTACTTCTGCAAATTCATCTTCAGCAACTGCAGTAATTTCGGGTGCTTCTGTTGTACCCGCCGGTAATTTAACTGCATAGCCCATTATATCATTGCTGAATGCCGGTGATAAGGGGAAGTCACCTGCCGAAAGTTCCTTGAGACGTGCATCGGAACTCATGAAAACATCAAATACAATTTCATAAGTGCGTGTTGACCCATCTTCAGCAGTGACTGTAATTGTTGTTGTGTTATCACCAACTTCCGGAGAGCGTACATCCGGTGCATCAACCTGGTCGATTGTAGCACTCGGTGAGAGAACAGTTGGAGTTACTGTTGGGGTTTCGGAAGTGCCCTGAGTCAATTCTACAACATAGGAAGTAACTGAAGGATCAAACTCAGGATCGAGTGTTCCGGTACCCACTTCAAGGCCTGCAAGTTGATTGTTGGTATTAAGAGGTGTTCCCCAGAGTGAGATATCATCGAGATAATATTCGAAATTTGCATCTGTATTGGAGAACATGATGTACAGTGTATCATCGGAGGGAAGTACATCATCGAGGATCACATAGCTCCAGGCATTTGAAACCGGGAATGTAGTTCCGCCCTGTGTTTCATTGCCTATAGATGTCCAGTTTACAGAATCTGTGCTGTAGTGGGCAGTGAAGGCTGTGCTTGCTCCGATATCGGCTCCCGAATTGTTGTAAATACCTGTTGCCAGGGTTACATTTCCAAAGGCTGAAGTATTTGCCTGGAAAACGAGAGTGTCCCAACCACTACCCCATCCTGCCTGTACTTCAACACGGTTTGCTCCTGATGCCAGATCATATCCTGTTGATGGATTGGAGGTCCTGATGTTTACAGTGTCATCACTCCAGATGAAATCACTGGTAAATCCGGCATAATCACTAAGGACAATACCAAATTTGTTTCCTTCATCTCCGAATGTTTCATAATCGATCAGGAAGAGGTCGGTGCTTTCTCCACCAACTTTGAATACCACTTCATAGGTCATTGCAGTTAGGCCATCCTGTGCAGTAACATCAATTGTTGCCGTTCTGCTGGCTTCATCATCTGCAGTAATATCAGCCGGCATTGTCAGATCGAAAGTTGCTCCATCCGCATCGGATAAAACCGGGGTGATTTCAGGTGTAACAGTAGCTGTATCCGGAAGGTCGACAAGATATTTTGTTCTGCCTGATGAGAATTCAGGTGCAAGGGTAGCATAGGATAATTGAATGTCAGCAAGATTTGCATCTGTCCTCGGGGGCGTAACATTAAAAAGAATGGTGTATTCATTTGTTGTTGTACCATCCTCTGCAGTTACAGTAATTGTGGATGTGCGGTCAGCTTCTGTATCTGAGCTTATGTCCGTTGCATCTGTAATGCTTACTGTTGCATCCGGATCAAATGTTTCAGCCGTGATTACCGGAGTGTCAGTGGTTCCGTAAGGTACAAAGATTTCATAACCACTGGTGTGATACATAAAGTTGATCTCTCCTACATCAAGGCTTACACTCTTCAAAAATGCATTTTCCACTGTGGGTTCTCCTGTTACTACAATATCGTCAAGGTGAACCTGGTCTGCAGTTCTGTACACCTTAATAAGAAGATTCTCAATCGATGGGAGATCTTCACTGAAGGTTACGAATTGCCAGCCCGAATTATTGAGGTCGCCTGTAACCAGGTTATCCTTATCAAAGGCAATCCAGTTAACTCCGTCCTCGCTGTATTCAAAAGCGAACTGATTATAAGAGGATCCCCATGAGAATGTACCCAGTGAAAAAGTCACATTTGTGAAATTCAGGGTGTTAACGCCAAATTTTACTGTATCGGTTGGTACCGAGCTGGTTAGAATAACATGGAATCCTCCCGAAGCTATATCGTAACCTTTGGAAGCATTCCAGGTTTGTGTTCTTGCCAGATCATCGGAAAACATGGCCGGAGATACGAGGTTGGGATTGGTATTCATAGCTCCCTCCCAGAATCCTCCATCGCCAAAAGTTTCATGCATAATCTGGACCTGTCCGAAAGAGCTGAGCCCAAAAATGAATGCAATAAGTAGTAGATAAAGTTTTTTCATAATAGGTGGTTTTTGGTTAATAAATAGTAATAGTATTTGTTATTAGAACACATCAAAAGCCCGAAGGCTCCTGATGTGTTTATTTTCCTAAAGTTTATTTTTTAATAAATACTGATCTGTGATTTTCATCTTTGGCCTCAATGATAATCACGTACATGCCAGCATCCAGATCAGAAATATTCATCATATGCTCACCGGAAGCGGAAGCCTTGATTTTTGAAACCACCACTTTGCCGGCAAGGTCAGTTACAGAGATGTTATAATCACTGAATCCTTCAGGCATAGATACAAACACTTGATCCTGTGCGGGATTCGGATATATTTTAATTCCCTGAGCTGCGTTCTGGTCAATGCTAACGTCTTCTTTGACCGTTACCACAAAGCTGTACTCCTGTGTATTCACACCTCCAAAGTCAGTACCGCCATCATCTTCAAGCACAACAGTAATGGTACTTGTACCGGTACTTACCGGGGTGAGTTTTATACTTCCAAGTCCAAGAGATGGTACCCAGTTGACAATCGGAGGAGCAACAATTCCTTCATCTGAGCTTGTGGCAGAAATAGAGATTGTTTGATCTTCATCCGGATCTCCATCATCCACACCTTGCAGATCAATGGTTTCTGCACCTTCAGACAGATAGAGGTTCATGTCTGCTATCGGATCCATATAAGGCGCCTGATTAATATCAGTTGGAGTGATCTCCACAGCAAAAGTCATTGTTGTAAGGTCAGTTCCACCATTCATTACACCGCCATCGTCGAGAACATATACGGTGATATTTACCGTTCCGGTCATATTCCGGATTGGAGAGAATTTAATGTCTGCTGTTGTTCCCTGGTTATATTCTACCGTCGGGGGAGTAATAATACTCAGATCATCTGCAACGGCAGTTACAGTGATAGACTGATCTTCACCAAATGTATCGCCTTTATCAATTCCTTCAACAACAACAGTTTGCTCAGGAGCATTCATTCCAATAATCATATCCTCAACAGGAGTTATACCGGGAGCATCATTGACAGAAGCTACAAAAACTTTGAAGTCCCTTTCGGCAGACTGATCGCCATTGTTGTTACCCGATCCGCCATCATCGGTCACTGTAAGTTCTATTGTTGCTTCTCCATAATACTCGGGTGCCACACCAAATTCAATGGATTGTGAAGTAGAGTTGTAAGACAGATTGGTGATCATATTAGGATTATCGGTTGTCACAGAGCCTGTGAGTGTCTGGGTACCGTTATCACCATCATTCATAGCAACCGAAACTGTATGGATTCCTTCCATATCTTCAAGCAGATATTGGTCATTAATTCGTGCTACTTCCGGTGGATTATTGAAAGCATCATAAACCATGACCTTAAATTCCATGGTAGTAGCATTGCTAACGAAGGAAGGACCATCATCCGTAACTGTTACACTAATGGTTGTCTCCCCACTCTGTCCGGCAACCGGCTGGAAAGTAAGGCTTGCAGTTCCATCTTCCTGCAATGTTCCCACGGTTGGATTATTAATGAGTGCTGCATTGCTGCTTACAGCGGTTATATCTGTAACAGCCTGTAATTCTTCAACAGCATCTATTCCGGTAAGAGTTACAGTTTGTTGAGGTGCATCCAGCTCGAGCATCATATCCTCTACCGGATCAATGGTGGGAGCTGCATTTCCTCTTGCTACAAGTGTCATTACACTTTGCGGTGGAACTACGAACATACTGTCTCCTGTTTCACCCATATATTCACAACCACGAATAGCTGTGGTGAGATACATTTCATAATTATCAGGAACATTATCGCCTGTGAGATAAGCGGAAATAGGTGTATCTCCATCATTAATGGCAACTGTAGCGAAAATGCCTTCTTCGTCATCCATCCAGGCTGTTGTAAACAGATCTTCATGGGAAGATGTTGATTTTACCCTCACAGCTCCGGGTTTAATGAATCTTGAATAGTTTGCAAGGACATATAACATTTGAGTTGGATTACCATCGATGATATGCTGTCCGCCAATTGCCCATTGAGTCCACAGCCCCATGTTACCGTATTCCATACCTCCATAGATGGCCATGGCAATCCACATGGCATCATCATGACTTCTATAGGATTTTTGTGTTTCAGTCATCCAGAGTTCTTTATGTCCTTCTCCTTCCTGGGCTTTATTATACATGCTGGTCCAGGCCGAGAAATCTGGGGTTCCAGCTCCGATACCATCCGAGGCATATCCATGAACACCAATTACATCGGTATACTTGTCTGCTTCCGGATTGGCATGTAAGGCATCCATATATTCCGCCATCGAATAATTTGGCTGACTGAAGACCTGCTCAGGCATGAATAGTTTGGTTTCTATGCCTTCTTCCTCAAATCGTTTTCCCACTACGGCAATTATTTTTGCAAACTCTTCCGGACTGAGGATAGCCGATGGATATGGTTCGTAAAACGCAGGTTCGTTCTGTATGCCAATTCCTTCCAGTTGAATTCCTGCTTCTTCCTCGAACATTCGGTAGGCCGCTACAAAGTATTCAGCCCATTCATCATAATAGAATGGAGAAGTTCTGTTCTCAGCATTTTCCCACTTAACGACATTGGCTCTGAACCAGGATTCATCGTGATTATCTTTCATCCAACCGGGGGCACTCCAGGAGGTAAGGATGAAGGTTTCAACACCCATTTCCTTCATCTTTCTGAGAGCATCCCAGTCGAAGGCGCTGTAATCCAGTCCGCTTCTGTTCAGAACATAAGGATCAGAATTATCATTTGTTTGTTCAATCTGGTTCCCTATGATTCCCACTCTCATGGCAGTTGCACCCATTTCCTGTGTATACAGATCAAAATACTGGTTCTGGAATGTTCCCATGCCTCTCCAGGTTTGATATTTTTGAGACATATCTATTTCAACACCTGAAGCACTGCCACTTTCTTTTGCTACCGTCTTGATCATGAAGGTATCAGTTACAGTTTGTGCATCAACTGCAGAGACGGAAAGGACAACCTGGGCTTCACCTTCCATTGCGCCCGGATCATAGTTTAGTGTAGCTGTTCCGTCGGAACTGACAGCAGAAACAGCCGGACTTACAAAGGCAGCATTCAAACTTTCCACTGAAACATCCGGCACACCTTCTCTTCCGTCACTGAGACCCGTAATTGTGATGGATTGGGGCCCTGGGTTGGTATATGTAACCTGATCCGGCACCGGATCGATGGTTGTGAAAGGATCAGGTATGATAGCTTTATTACCAACTCTGAAATTACGGATATAGAATGTACCTGTGTATTCTGGGGGTCTGGGCCATGCACTTTCTTTATCGTGGAAGTTATAAAGAATTCTAACAATTCTTTTTGCGTTAATTTCAACAGCTTCATCTCCTACTTTACGAGCCATTTCATTTTCACCACTGAAGTCAAAAGTAATTGTTGTCCATTGATTGGGTTCAACCCAAACCGCTTTGCCTTCATCGTGAGTTACATCCGGGAAATCATTACGGTGAGCTCCGTCATGAGTTAATTCATAGTCATCATAAAACCATAGCCAGTGAAGGGTCCGCGTATCCACTGAATATACATCAAGTGATACATAAGGGTGTTCGGTGAGATTTACTGAAGTATCACTGAAGCTGAAATTCAAGGCTCCCCAGATCCACTTGTCTATGGCATTCACCTTTATTACATCACTTCCATCAAAGCTGTCCTCGGTGGCAGTAATGCCGGAATCACCTCCCCAACGATCACCATCCCTGGCAACTTCCCAGTCCAGTCCTCTTGGATAAAGAGTAACAGGTTTAGCCTGGAATTCTACGGTTGTTTCTTTCACACCATTGTCTGTTCCTGCGTTATCGTCAGAAACAGTGAGGGTAATGGTAGCTGTGCCTTCTCCAACGGGAGTGTAATGAAGAATAGCTGTTCCGCTTGCCGGATTGTAATCTGATACGGAAAGTGATGCTTCTTCAACTATGGTATCAACAGAGCTTGTGAGTGAGAAAGTTAAGTTCTGGGTATTGTTGTTTCCATCTGACAAGCCTGTTAACATTATTGTCGATTCTGTTCCATCATAATATGGCACCTGATCGGGAATTTCATTAACGGTAGGAGGCAGATTCAGATTATCATATGAGTTAATCGTAAAAGAAACAGAATTTTGATTATTGGATTCCTGTCCGTCATCAACACTTACCGTTATTTCACTGCTTCCTGCAATCAATGGTTCCAGGTAAAGCGATGCATAGGGGCTGCCGTCTTTATATGAAATCTTGATATCACTATCACTTACAACACTTTGATCGGATGAAGCAGCAGAGATGGAAACTGTTTGTTCAAGATTATCGTCTCCATCACTGATCCCCGTCAACTTAATCATAGTTGTTTTCCCTGTTTCTACCTCTACATCTTCAACAGGATTAATGGTAGGCGCCATATTGCTGACTACCTCAAACGGAATGCTCAGAGTATTATCACTGTAATCGCCTGCACCATTGGCGGTGACTTCCATATTGCCACTTCCTTCAACTCCTTCTTTTACATCAAAAGTTATATATGCATAATCGGAAAATGTTGACTGAAGGATAGGTGACACCATTATATTCTCAAAGTATGTGTCAACACCACTGATGCTGACAGATTCGGCGTTTACAATGTCTTTAAAGATGAATTTTTGGGATTTTTCTCCACTGTAAAGTACCGGGGATTCGATACCACCAATATTAGCATGATCAACAGCGCCATCCCCAAGTAAAAAGTTATCGATAGTCAGGGTTCCATTGTAAGCAACCGCATCTTTGTTAACATATACATCTATATATTTCAAAGCTGATAGGTCAAATTTTGAAGGAGCTCCTTCAAAATTGATACTGATAGGAACCAGGATGTCTGATTTTGGAATTGATATTTGTTTGATGTAAAATGTACCGGAAAAGAAATATAAATCCAGTTTAATGGATTTATCTGCTTTGACTTCAAGATTAAGTACCGGGTTTGCACTTACATCAATTGGTGAGTCTTCAAAATTAATACGGAAATTTTCTGATTCATCTTTCTTCTCTATATTGGTTTTTAGTTGTCCATCAACAATGGAATGGGAATGCCCTTCCTGGGAAACCCATACCGCATCGTCAAGCTCCCCGCTGAAATCTTCATCATACGAAGTGTTTTGTGCATTGGTATATTGCACAATACCCAGGAGCATAATCATTATAAATCCAGGTAAAAATTTAGTCATTTGATAGTTTTTTAAAGTGATCAATTAAAATTTATGCATCAAGCCGCTAATTCGACAGATCAGAGATAACAATAGCCTTCAACTCCCTGTAAAAACAGGGATAATCTAAATCTGTCACAAGATCATTTTGGGTAATGAAAGTGCAAGATGTATATAATTAAATCCTGCACTTCAGTGTGGAAAGTTAAAATCATATTCATTGGTATTTGGTTAGTTAAGTAATTTGTTGGCTGATCTGTTGCCAGATTCAGCATGCTAAATTTAATATAAGTTCAGAAAAATTCAAAATATGAAATTCATATTATAAATTTTTAATCTGTCCATAATATAGCAATTATTAAGAAAGATTGTTCATTTTGTGAGTCTACTCCTGAAAAGTTTTTTTGGATCAATTCCTTTAACGCCTCCAGATCTTTTACATCTTTGTCGAAGCTTTCCGCTAAAGCTCTTCATACAGGTCGTTGGCAAAGGCATAAAATAAGGGTGTTGCAAAAAAATATTTGGCTACGCAAAAGTAACATATTCAGCAATATAGGAGTATAGAAGCTTTTCGTTTTAAGTAAAAAAGAGATAATAATTATTCAGCAGATTTATTTAAAAGCAAAATTGAATAAAGGATAATCTTTGAAACTTCCAAATCTCTATGTAAATTGGAAGACATTTCTTTAACTAACCAAAAAATATAGCTATGTCATTAAACAGAAGACAATTTTTGAAAAGCAGTGCTTTAACCACTGCAGGTTTCAGCATTGCAAGCAGTGCTTTGGCTATGGATCGGAAGCATGTATCGGCCAACGATAAGATCAATATTGCCCTTATTGGATGCAGGAGCAAAGGCTTTGGAATTCTTAAAAACAGCCTTGAATACGATGATGTTAATTGCGTTGCCATGTGTGATGTTGATCAAAACATACTTGAAGAGAGAGCTGCTGAAGTAAAGGAAAATTACAATTTCAGTCCCACTCTTTATAAGGATTTCCGAAAGATGCTTGAGCAAAAAGATATTGATGCTGTGATCATCGGAACTCCCGATCACTGGCATTGTCTTAACCTTGTGTATTCCTGTCAGGCCGGAATGGATGTGTATGTAGAAAAGCCTATGGCCAATACAATTGCAGAATGCAATATTATGACTGATGCTGCCAACTATTATGATCGTGTGGTTCAGGTAGGTCAGCAGCAGCGAAGTAATTTTGTATTCAAAGAAACCATGAGAATTATAAAAGAGGGATATATTGGGAAACTCAGAAAAGTGAATATCTGGGCAAACTTTAATTACGGACTCGGATCTGACCCGGTGCCAGACAGTCCTGTTCCTGAGGGAGTGGATTATGATATGTGGTTAGGTCCGGCACCTCAGCGACCCTTTAATCGTAATCGTTTCCATGGTTCTTGGCGTCATTTCTGGGACTATGGTGGTGGGTTAATGTCTGACTGGGGAGTGCATCTTATCGATATGGGATTATGGGCCGGTAGCCTGGTGGGAACGCCGAAAATAGTGACAACCTATGGAGATAACACTTCTACAGCGATTCGGCAAAGAGAAACATTCGATACAATGAATGTCAATTATCCAAAAGATGATTTTGTGATTCATTTCAATATGACTGCCGGTGTTCAACAGGGTCCCTGGGAAAAGTTATACGGTGTGGCTTTTGTGGGAGAGAAAGGTACAATAGTTACAGACAGGCAGGGTTACAAGCTTTATCCGGAGTGGGATAATGATAGAAAAGAGTTTAAAATTGAAGAAAAGGAATATACTGCCGGAAAGGAGTCTCATTCTCCTCATGTGAGAAATTTCCTCGACTGTGTAAAAAGCCGTGAGATCCCGGTTTGCCCGCCGGAAGTGGGAAGAGCTGCGGCAATTCATGTACACATTCCTAATATTGCTGCAAGGGTAGGAGGACCGGTACTTATCTGGGATGATAAGAATACAAAATTCAGCAATTCAGATAAAGCTAATGATCTTATTACACCTGTATACCGTGCCCCCTGGACACTACCAAAGATAGGGTGATTATTTTATTGAATTGATCGTAAGTTTAATCACAAATATTAACCCCCCAAAGAATTAAAAAACAATGCAATCACGCAGAAAATTTTTATCAAACCTGGCACTTGGTTCAGCAGCACTTGTTCTCTCCAATCCTTTTTTGAGTTGTGCAACTGAAGGTAACAGAAAATTAAAAGATTTCGGATATATTTCTGGTATTATCAAGGATGAGTTGAAAGAAGACTGGAAGGCGGCTTTAAGAAAAACTGCAGCAATGGGATATACCGAGATTGAAACAGGCAGTTATTACGGAAAATCGGTTGAGGAATTTTTAACATTTTGTGCAGAGATCGGCATTAAACCTATAGCGGGTGGTACCCGGCTGTACGAAGACATGGATGAATTGAATAATTCACTGGACCAACTGAACGCCCTTGATTTGAAATATGCAGTCATTTACTGGCCCTGGCTTGTTGGGGCACCTTTTTCACTGGAGGATTGTAAGAAAAGTGTTGAGCTCCTGAACAAAGCCGGAGAAGTATGCAATGAGCGAGGACTTCAATTATGCTGGCATAATCATGACAATGAATTTGTAGCTATGGAGGAAGGATTGCCTTTTGATTATCTTATGAATAATACAGATGAGGAATTGGTAAAATGTGAAATGGATGTTTACTGGGTGAAAAAGGGAGGTGCAGATCCGGTTGAGATGTTAAAGAAATATGAGGGCAGATACCCGATTCTTCATCTGAAAGATATGGCTCCCGGGGAGGAACAGGATTTTGCATGTGTGGGAAGCGGAATTGTTGATTTCTCTGCAATCCTTGCCGAGTCGAGAGAGCAGAATATTCAGCACTATTTTATTGAGAGGGACAAGGTTGTTGATGGCATGGCATGCCTTGGCTCCGCTGCGGAGTATTTGAAGGGATTGCGGTTTTAGCCTGGCAGTCTCGCAGCAGACCCTTAGGGTTTTAGACCCTGAGGGTCTATTATTAACACCTTCACATACAGCATTTTACCTCACAACTTACGCCGAAAAAAAGCATACGCTTTCTATATTTTTTACCAACATCAAATACTTTTATTCTCATCTTAAATTCTCCCTGATTTAACAATTATTTAACTGACTTGGGTTAATAATTTAATACATTTGTCATAAAATGACCATCAGTCATAATATTAATTCATGGGAATAAAAGAAAGAAAAGAACGTGAAAAAGAACAGCGAAAGCAGTTGATTCTCAATGCTGCACAAAAATTGTTTTTTTCTAAAGGGCTAGTCAATACCACTATGGATGACATTGCCCGAGAAGCAGAACTGGCAAAAGGTACGCTTTATTTATATTTCAGTAGTAAAGAAAACATCCAGTATGAAGTTTCAGTCCGTGGAAGCGAACTGCTTAACAAAAGAATGAGAGAGGTTATTGATGAAAATTTGTCGGGATTGGAAAATTTATTGCGAATGGGCTGGGCTTTTATCAAATTCTCAAGACAAGAGAATGACTTTTTCAATTTGTTCCTGTATTTTCAAAATCTTGATATTGAAGAATTAGGGATTCCTAAAGAGAAGATCGAAGATTATTTTCTTCATAGCTCCCCATTTAAACTTTTGATCGATCTTGTAGAAAAAGGAATTAAGGATGGCAGCTTACGAGAAGATCTGCCGGTTAAAGATACTGCTACAACCCTATGGTCGAATATAATGGGTTTACTCATTGTTCAGCAATTCAATCATGAAATTTATGATATTTTCAATGTAGACAGGGAAAAGATCCTTGAAACCAATTTTGAGATACTCTTAAACGGCATAAGAAATAAAGCTTGATCAATGAACAAAAAGACATGCATAAGATTTAGTTTGATCTATATATTACTATTAGGATTTAATCTGCAGATTGCATATTCTCAACAACAGGAAATTGATGTGCTGGAAAATTATATTCAAACAGGTATTGAAAATAATCTCAGCCTCAAGCAAAAGGTGGCAGACTGGAGGGAGGCTAATATGCGACTGAAGCAGGCAAAAGGATTATTCTATCCTGATCTAAGTCTGAATGCCCGGTATTCGGTTGCTGACGGAGGAAGGATCATCGAGTTTCCTGTTGGAGATCTCCTGAATCCGGTATATTCCACTTTAAATATGCTGACTTCCACCGAAAGATTTCCTATGATAGAGAATGAGGAGTTTCCTTTTTTGCGCCCAACGGAACATGAAACTAAACTCAGGCTGGTACAGCCACTTTTCAACACCGATATTTTCTACAATAAAAAGATCAGTGAGAATAATCTGGATATCAAGTATTCTGATATGCAGACTTATAAGCGATCTCTTGTTTTTGAGATAAAACAGGCCTATTATAACTATTTGAAAGCTGTGGAACTTCTTCATCTGCTTGAGAACACTATGGCTGTGCTGGAGGAAAACCTGAGGGTTAATAACCGTCTTTTTGAGAATGATAAAGTTACAAGAGATGTTGTTCTTCGGTCTGAATCTGAAATCTCCCGGCTAGAAGAAAACATTGCGGCAGCAAATGGAAGTGTAAATGTTGCGAGAGCCTATTTTAATTTTTTACTCAACCGATCTCTTGACGAAGCTATAGCGCCCCATTTCCCTGAGGTTCCTGTGGTTCTTCCCGAACTTGAAAATTACATGGCCAAAGGAATTGAAAATCGGGAGGAACTAAAAAAACTGGAGCATTACTCTGAACTCGCCGATAATAATTTGAGCAGAAACCGTGCAGCCCGATTCCCCGAACTTTTTGCGGTTGTCGATTACGGATTCCAGGGAGAAGATTATAATTTAACTTCAGAAAATGATTTTGTGATTGCTTCACTTGTCTTCAAATGGGACCTTTTTAAGGGATTACAGGAAAAGTCCCGGATCACGGAAGCAGAGATAATGAAAGAAAAAGTGGATTATCAGATGGAGGAAGCTCGGGAAATGATAAGGCTGGAGGTAATGAATACATGGCATGATTACCTGGCGTCCGGAAAAAAGCTTGAGGCTTCAGAAGACAATGCCGAAACTGCTTCGGAGATTTTCAGGATGATAAATAAAAAATATAAACAACATCAGGCCTCTTTGCTTGAATTTCTGGATGCCCGGAATAATATGACCCGCGCAAAACAAAATGCTATTATAAATACCTATGACACCCTGATACGATATGCAGCATTTGAAAAAGCTGCCGGGCTTTATGAATTAAAAAATGAATAAATATTTACAGTATATGCGGTTTATACCTTTAATATTAATTTTGGCAGGTTTTTTATTCTCATGTTCACCAAATGAACCCGCCGGATCGAATAATTCACAGCAATATTCGAATGTTGAGATTGCCACTATCCGGAAGGACAGCATTTCTTTATCTGTTTATTCTGTTGGAACACTTTCATCCAAAACCCAATCCAATTTAAGTTTTCTCACAGGAGGGATCATTGAACGTTTTTATGTTACAGAAGGAGATATAGTAGATGAAGGAGACTTACTTGCAAAACTCGATATGACAGAAATTGAGTCAAAAGTAAGGCAGGCTAGTCTTGCCTATGACAAAGCGAAAAGGGATTTCCGAAGAGCCGAGAATCTATATAATGACACGGTTATTACCCTTGAGCAGTATCAGAATGCAGAAACAGCCCTTGAAATTGCAGAAACGAATTACAGAATTGCTCAATTTAACAGGAAAAACTCTGAGGTCACAGCACCTTCTGACGGGAAGATTCTCAAAAAACTCAAAGAAAGCAATGAAATAGTGGCTCCCGGTCATCCTGTCATTGTTTTTGCATCAACTGAAACTGACTGGATTCTTAATGTAAACCTTGCTGATAAGGACATAGTCAGGATCTCAAAAGGTGATTCTGCAAGCATTTCCTTTGATGCTTATCCAGGGAATAAATATCATGCGATGGTAAACGAGATTGCCACTGCCGCCAATCTAATGTCTGGTACCTATAAGGTAGAACTAAAACTGATAGACCTCCCTTCAAGCCTTGTTACCGGTTTGATAGGTCAGGCCAGGATATTTCCTCAAAGGAAAACCTTTATTTTTCTTCCATTCGAAGGTCTTGTTGAAGCAGTTGGTGATGAAGGTGTGGTATTTACTTTGGATGAAGGACAGGCCATACGCAGGAAGATATTCCTTGGGCCGATAACTGAAAAGGGTATTGTCATAAGAAGCGGACTTGATGCAGGTGACAGGGTAATTACCCATGGAAATGCATGGTTAAAGGATGGAGAAAGGGTAGAAGTTGTCACAAAATAAACCGGAAATGATGAAATTACCTCGACTGGCAATAGAAAATTATCCTTTTACACTTGTTGTGTTTATCATGCTTTTCATCATGGGGGTGATATCTGTTATAACTATGCCCAGGACAGAGGATCCACCGATGGATATCCCGGGGGCAAGTGTTATTATCATTTATCCGGGGGGTAATCCTGTCGATCTTGAAGAACTTATAGCCGGTCCTGTAGAGGAAGCAATTAACGAGCTTGATGATATCAAGGTAATGAACACCTGGATAAGAGATGGTATTGTTTCAGTTTCAGTGGAATTCAATTTTGAAACAAATGCCGAAGATAAATTTGATGAAGTTGTAAGGCAGGTAAACTCGGTAAGAACAGAACTTCCAGAAGATCTTTATGATTTGCAGGTTTTGCAATGGTCCAGTACCGATGTTGTGATGCTCCAATTGGCTATGGTTTCTGGGAGTGCTTCCTTTTCCAGGATGGACAAACGTGCAGAGGAGCTCAAAAAAGAAATTGAAAGATCGCCCGGAGTGAGGCGTGTAGAGATCTTTGCCAGTCCTGAAAGGGAGGTAAGGATTTCCCTTGACCTCGAGAAAATGGCAGTTATGGGGATTTCTGTTGAAGACTTGAGCAGAGCTATTCAGAGCAATAATGCTAACATCCCGGGTGGTGAGTTGAATATTGGCATGAAAAGTTTTAATGTGAAGACCAGTGGCAGTTATAAAGATCTGGATGAGATAAGATCAACTGTGGTCACTTCATATCAGGGAAGTCTGGTTTACATTTCAGATATTGCTACGGTAAGATTTGCTCATGAGGATTATAACTACAGGGCAAGATATAATGGTGAAAGAGCTGTTTTTATCACAGTTAAGCAAAAAGAAGGACTGAATATATTCAGTATTGCAGATGAAATAAATCCGGTAATTAATAATTTCCGCTCTACTCTTGATCCGGATATAAGCCTGGAGACCGTCTTTGATCAAACCGAAAGTGTAGACAGAAGGATCAATAGCTTTTTCATGAATTTAATTCAAGGGATTGTGCTTGTTGGAATTGTAATATTCCTGAGTCTTGGTTTTCGGGCTTCGATTCTTGTAATAATCGCTATTCCTTTCTCAATATTAATAGGATTGGGCTGGGTAGATACTGCAGGTTTTGGATTACAACAAATATCTATTGCTGCCCTGGTAATTGCTCTTGGTTTACTGGTGGATAACTCAATTGTGATTACGGAGAATATTGAACGTTTCATGAGAAGATCCAATGATCGGACAAAAGCAGCATCCGATGCGACATCTCAGATTGCATGGCCCATTATTACGGCTACTCTAACTACCATCCTCGCTTTTATCCCCATTATCACAATGCCTGACAAGGCAGGTAGATTTATTCAAAGTTTACCGGTGACAGTTATACTTACCCTTCTGGCATCCCTTTTTATAGCATTAACGCTTACTCCTTTTCTTGCAAGCAGGTTTTTCAGAACGAAAAGCCACAAGAGAAATATCAGAGGATTCAGGGCGTTTTTAAATTACATTATTGAGGGGCCTTATCATAATACTTTGAAATTTTCATTGAAAAGAGGATGGTTGATTATCCTGGTTTCTTTGTTCGCATTTGCCGCTGCGGGTTATGTTTTCACAAGGGTGGGAGTAAGTTTTTTTCCAAAGGCTGAAAAACCGCAATTTCTTGTCAGGATCTCAGTTCCCGAGAGTTACTCCATTGAGAAAACTGATGATGTAGCACGTTACGTTGAATCTGTCCTTGATACCATTCCTGATGTTGAAGTATATGCTTCTAATATTGGTCATGGCAATCCCCGAATTTACTACAATACTTTTCCAAGACGGAATGAGAAAAATTTTGCTGAGATTTTTGTTGAATTACATGAATATGAGGTTGACAGATTTGATGCCCTTATCGAAGATCTGCGGAAAACCTTTTCGACTTATCCGGGAGCGAGGATAAATGTTAAGGAATTTGAACAGGGGGCTCCGGTTGAAGCACCCTTGACTATTAAGATCACTGGAGACAATCTTGATACGCTCAGATCGCTTTCTTCAAAGGTTTTTAACTGGGTGGAAAATACACCAGGGGTTGTTAATTCGGAAAATAACCTGGACAGGAAAAGTACTGATATATGGTTCATGATCAACAGGGAAAAAGCCAATATGTTTGGTGTTCCGGTTCATTCCATTGATATGACCATACGCACCGCAATTGCAGGATCCCGGATATCTGTCTTCAGAGATGAATCCGGAGAAGAGCATGATATCGTTCTCCGGTTACCCGTAGAAGGTAAAATTGATTTTCAAGACATTAACAAGATATATGTCAAATCAATGACAGATGAAATGATCCCTTTAAGGCAACTTGTAAGCATTGAATTTAAGAAAGCACCGGGAATTGTTTCACATTATAACCTTGCCAGGGATGCAACAATAACCGGTGATATTGAGAAAGGACATTCGCTTGATGAGATCATCGAAGATCTGGATAAAAAAATCTCCGCCATAGAATGGCCCAAGGGTTATAATTATAAATATACCGGGGAATTGGAAAGTCGCGAAGAAAGTTTTGGGGGTATGGCAAGGGCAAGCGTGATTGCGATAATTGCGATTTTTGCAGTGCTTATCCTTCAGTTCGGATCTTTCCGACAGCCCTTGATAATTTTCTCAGCCATACCACTCGCTTTGATTGGTTCAACTCTGGCACTCTATATTACAGGTTATACTTTTTCATTTACTGCTTTTATAGGTCTTATCAGCCTGATTGGTATTGTAGTGAACAACTCCATCATACTTGTGGATTATGCCAATATTCTTCAGAAAAATGGAAAATCCACAGATGAAGCATTGATTGAGGCGGGAGAAACAAGGTTTACTCCCATAATTCTTACCACCTTAACTACAATAGGAGGTTTGCTTCCCTTAACATTGCAGGGAGGAACGCTATGGGCTCCGATGGGCTGGACTATTATAGGAGGTCTCCTGGTTTCGACCTTCCTTACTCTTGTAGTTGTGCCTGTGCTTTACAAAATGCTTGGCCGTAAGCGTCAATGATATAGTTATTTCGACAGTTGTTTATCTTTAACCCTGCTGTATTTGAGAGCTTTAAGGATCCAGTCGGGGAGTGGTTTTTCGGGATCCCTCTTTTTAAGATTAAGATACCATCCGAGCTTTTTAATGATTGGGATCTTATGTGTTTCTACAAATTCAATTAATGTACCATCCGGATCCTCAATGTAAGAGAAATGTCCTGCGGCTTCTCCCATATCAAAACTATCTCCTTCAGGATGAGTATCACTGTCAACTGTAAAGGGATATCCCAGATCGTCACATTCTTTCCTTAAAGAATCCATGCCAATGATATCATAGCACAGATGAATGAATCCAAGATCACCCCAATAGCGTTCATTAAAAATAGATTGCCGGGATTCATCAATACTTTGAACAAGTTCTATTTCACTCGGGCCAAATAGCCTTGAGAATCCGCCTTTCCTTTCCTTACTATGCTTTAACAATACTCTTCTGTATCTTGAAGAGCCTTCATTCAGTGGTTTAAAGTCCTGAAAACTATCGGTTTGATCGTAAATGACTTTGTCGTACCCAAGGATTTTGGAATATACTGTCCTTGCTTCATCAATATCACTTACTCCAATGATAGCCCCTGCTGCAGCACCGGTGAACTTTTTCCTGTCTGGCCGGAACCAGGATTTGCTTTCCACAATTTGAAAAAGATTACCGAAGGGGTCTTTGATGAAAAAATGGTCCCGCCCGTCAGGACATTTCATAAGACCGTTTACATTCAGATTTTTTCTTTTAAAATTTTCCAGGGTGGCTTTCACGTCAGGGCTTTTGATCTTGGCACAGAAAATTCCATAATCTCCAAGTCTGGGTTCTTCAAGTGGAGCTTTTGGTTTCCGTTCTGTATATTGCCATATTTCGAAGCCCCCTCCTCCCATCAGGCTCACAGCAAGTGCTGCGTGCCTCATGCGGGGTTTACCTCCTGTGTAGGGAAGCATGTATTCCGCCATGGCCGATTCTTCGAAGATCCGAATATCAATACCGAAATTATCCTTATACCACTTCCATGCCACCTTCACATTTTCAACTCCAATTCCAATCTGTTGAATTCCGCTTATAATCTTGTTCTTCATTTTTTTATTTTCTTGCTTTCAATTTCAAGAATATATACAAATCTGTTTGATTAAAAAATAATATAGTCAGGATGGATCAATTCGGATTACAAGTTTATAAAAAATTCTTGGAAAATACTGTTTTAATCTCGGCATTATCAATTCTTTACCTCCTATCAAAACTTCTCTTTTATTTCCGGCGGCCGCCCGGAGCATCTGTGTAGCGCAACTATCCGGCTTTATTCCTTGAGCCTGGCCTTTACTCATTTTTCCATATTCTTTCCCGTTTTTATCCAGAGCGTGCATGGAAATATTTGTTTTTACCCGGCCAGGCATCACAATGGTTGTTCGAATTCCCTGTTGATGAAGTTCTGTCCATAAGGATTCGTAGAAACCATGCAAAGCATGTTTGCTGGCAGCATACGCAGATCGTAAGGGAAAACCAAATTTACCGGATATACTGCTTGTTGCAATAATATGGCCAAAACCATTTTCAAGCATTCCCGGAATTATCTTTTTTGTAATGATCAAACCTGAAAAATAATTTATTTCCATCACTTTTCGATCTACTTCCAGCGAAGTTTCCATTGCTGTAGTCCGGGTGGATACTCCGCCATTACTGAAAAAGATATCCACGCCTCCCATTTTTTGAATAACGTTTCCGGCAGCCTCCTCAACTTTTTTGGGATCTGAAAGATCAAATGGAATCATTACAGGGTCATGTTCAACTTTCCCGATTTCTTGTTTAACCCTCTCCAGCTCTTCCGGCTCGTGAGAAGACATAACCAGCCTGGCTCCTGCTATTGCTAACTGTTTTGATAGAGATTCCCCTATTCCCGATGATGCGCCTGTAACCCAAACAACACGGTTTCTAAAATATTTGTTGATATTTTGGTTCATTTATGCAAATATCATTATGCTGCTCATATTTATGAAATCATTGGTGTAATTTCTTAGCAGGTATTAACTGTTTTACAAAATAGAAAAAACCGAAAGACAAATTTTTCATTTCATTTTTTCCATGTGCTTATCTACCATTTGATCCATTATCCGGTTCATTTTATGATAGTTTTCCTCCAAATCGAGTATTTTGCTATCGCGGTTTTTTTTCATTTTTCTATACTTAAGTCCTGCTTTCCATCTTTTGTACCAAATTGACCAGAACAACGCGAAGTATCCTGTTGCAGGCAAACTCAACAGATAAACCCAGGGAATCCAGGAAGGTCCTGTCAGTATTCCAACCATTATGGTCTGAAGCGCATAAAAAACCGGAAAGTAAATCAAAGCGAGAACAAATTTGAAGGAACTGTGAAATTGCTGATCCTTGATCTTTTTTGTGCTTCTCACCGGTAAATGAAATGGAAGCCAGTTGTTAATATATCCATATAAGAAAATGGGAAATGAAAGTGCCAGCCCTATTCGTTTGTAAAAGATCTTTTTGCTTGTAAATCCGGTTCTTTCGAAAATCCAGTTTCTGAGATTTAGTTTTTTTAATCCCTCTCTGTATTTTCTTACTATATCAGACAATTCTTGTATATGAGAAGGATCTTCTTCCAGTTTTTCATCCAGTATTCTGATCATCATCTTATCAGCGCGGAAGCGATCGTAATGTGTCCTTCCGACAATCCCGGTTTTTTTTCGCATCCGGTTATTGTAATAAATTCTTAGTGATTGATATACATCATAGTATTCTTCTGTCTCTATGTGGATCATTATTTTTTTCAACTCCTCTGCCAGCCTGTTCTTAAGGACATTGATTCCTTTTGCCGGATTTTCTCTGTAAAGATCCTGGTATTCCGAGACTTCAATGGGTTGACCATAAATAATCAACAAATTCTGGAAAAATTTCACATAATTGGAATAATCAAGCCCGACTGGCACAAGCTTAACACCATCATTTCCTTTAAAACTCTCCTGGGCCCGGAAAGCGATCCGGAAAACCCCTTTTACGAGGTTTCTCAACCGTCGCTTCTCGCCATGGTTTCCCTCTGGCATAATGCATATGGGAACATGATCTTCAAGAATGGAAATTGCAGATTTGAATATCTCCTCATTTTTGGATAATTCGCCTGCACCATCCCTTATTCTGTAAATAGGCAGAATTTTCAAAAATCTGAGAAATTTTGCTTGCTTTCTTTTCCTGAAAATATCTGCCCGGGCAAAAAAAACAGTGTCTTTTTTCGATGCATTCACCACTGCGAGAGCATCCATAAGAGCATTCTGGTGATTTGGAGTGAAAATATATTGCTTTCCGTAGGGTATGTTTTCCTTACCGATTACCTGAAAATGTTTATAATATCTTTTAAAACCAAAATTCTCGTAAGCTTTCAATATAGAGTACCCAACCCGGGGCCTTTGTATGTTTTCTCGTCTTTCTGTCATTCTATATTTTTTTCTTAAAACGACTAAATAACTTTTCACCTTCCCCTAATGGGATTCGTGACCAGATACTGGCTAAAGATAAACCCGCAATAATATGCCAGATTCCCCACCAAGCCGCTATATATGCCATTCCTCCAATTTCAAGAGGACGTTCAATCCCATTAAGGGTTATCGTTTCAGGAAAAATATTGGGATTGAATAGAAGCACCAGGGCAAGGCCCGAATTCTGTATGCCTGTTTCAATGGTAATGGATCTTCTGTCGAGTGAGGGAAGTTTAAATAAAGAGGCTGTAGAAAAACCTGTTGATAAAGCTATTCCATTATGGAATAGGACAATGATAAACACAAAGTAGATATGCTGGATAAAATGATCAAAGTTTTTAGCAAACATTACTGTGATAATGGTCACAAAAAGTAGTATGGAAATATTTTTAAAAGGCTTGACCACTTTGGCAGTGAATTTTGGGAATTTGTGATTAACCGTCATGCCCAGTACGAGCGGGATGCCCAGCAGTATAAAAACAGTTTTGAACATCTCTACGGGATCTATTGTAATGGGTTGAAGCAGATGTGTCTGTTTTACGTTATAAGCCATAATGTACAACTTTCCCCAGATAGCAAAGTTCAAAGGAGTCAGTATAATCGCAGAGATAGTAGCTATTGCAGTAAGACTGACAGAAAGAGCGATATTTCCTTTTGCAAGCGAGGATATGAAATTTGAAATATTACCACCAGGACAGGAGGATACCAGGATCATTCCCAGGGCAATTGTTGGAGTAATAAGATTACTTAAAAGAAGAATCACGATAAATGTCACTGCAGGGAGAAAAAAGAACTGGGAGACAAAACCTATTATTGTTGCTCTTGGATTAAGCAAAATCTTTTTGAAATGATCAATCTTTATTTCAAGAGCAACCCCAAACATAATAAACGCAAGGATGAGGTTTAAGGTAAAAAGACCTTCTTGAGAAAAATTGAGTTGGAGACTGTCGAGAACTTCAAGTGATTCCCTCATTTTGATTGTTTTGATATCCCCTATAATCCGCTATAAACGCTAAAAAACAATTTGTTATGCGACTTATAAATAGTTCAGGGTTAGATTTTTCGCGGGCTAAGATAATAAAAAATATTTAGCCACAGATTAGCAGGTTAGCCACAGTTTCGAAGAGTGGATTTACAGGAATAATTTCCTTGATTGTTTCGTGGCCTTCGGAAGGACTTCTGCAGTCTGTAAAATAAGTTTGCAGCAGCTTCTATTCTGTATAAATTTTTTAATTTTTGCGGCTATTTCATTACTTTGCGACTCGAAAAAAATAAGCCATGAAAAATTTGTTTCAAAACATCAATCCAGACGATATACCCGATAATGTATTCAAAGCAATTGGAAAGGACTGGATGCTTATATCCGCAGGGCACACAAAATCGTGGAATACCATGACAGCAAGCTGGGGGACTCTCGGTATTTTGTGGAATCTTCCAATTGCTATCTGCTTCATCAGACCACAGCGTTATACCTTTGAGTTTACGGAAAGATCAGACTATTATACACTTTCCTTTTTTGAGAATCAGTACAGGCAAATTCTGAATTTCTGCGGCACAAAATCCGGACGTGATCACGATAAAGCAGTTGAAACCGGATTGAAAGTTTTTTCAACAGATCTCGGGAATATTGGTTTCGAACAGGCAAGACTTATTCTTGAATGTAAAAAGATCTACGCGGATGATATTAACCCCGATAATTTTATTCTTAAAGAACTCATCAATAAAAATTACCCGACGAGAGACTTTCATCGCTTTTATATAGGCCAGATTGAGAATGTTTTAATACGATGATGCGAGGAGAAGAGGGTGGAGTGGACCATGGACGATGGACCATGGACCATGGACCATGGAAGGAATAGATAAGTGGTCCTTCGACTGATGCTCAGGGACCTGAGAAGAGTAAACGGTAAACAATCTTGTGCTTTGGCAGGAGGGAACCCTTCAACTATCAACCCATAAACGATTAAACGATTAAACGATTAAACAACTAAACCCCTAAACCCATCCCTAATTCTCTTGTTATATTATATCACTCACCATATTAGGTAATGAATTTAAACAACAAAATTGAATCTCTCATACTCTTCGATGGTTATTGTAAGCTTTGTTCTGCATCTGTGCAGTTTATTCTGAAATATGAGCGGTCTCCTGTCTTTTATTTTTCCTCCCTTCAATCCGATTTCGTTAAGGTAAATTATCCTGAACTATATAGTGAAAAAACGGATCCGGATACAGTGATCCTCATTGAAAATGATAAGATTTACTATCGGTCTGAAGCTGCTTTGAAGATCAGCAAAAGGCTCAAATTCCCTTTTAATTTTCTGTCTTATCTTCGTTTTGTACCCCGGTTCTTAAGGGATAGTGTTTACAATTTTGTTTCCAGAAATCGTTACGGGATTTTTGGAAAAAAAAATAGTTGTTACATTCCCAAGCCTGACTATTCAAAAAGGTTTTTGGATTAAAACCATCTTACTTAACTTGCTTAATTTTTATGGTTTATGGAAAAGCTTTAAACTATTCAGATACTTTTTTGTTGATTTAAACATGAATTTTGAGATATAGAAATAAAACTGTATTCTTTTGCATATCAATATCATAAAATAATTATTATTAAACCCTGTTATGAAAAAATTATCTTTCTTTTTGGCATTTTTTGTTATAGTTACACCATTGTTCTCACAGGAACAGGAAGAAGAACCAGCAGACACCACCTGGCAATTTGGAGGTGTCGGAACTTTTGCAACCTCACAGGTCGCTCTTTACCAATGGGCCGCAGGAGGTGAGCCCTCTATTTCTGCTGCCGCTTTATTAAATCTTTTTCTCAATTATAATAAGGACAATATTAGCTGGGAAAATAACCTGGATCTGGGTTATGGGCTAATAAGACAGGGAAGGGGAGAAGATGCCCGTACAAAAAAAAGCAACGACAGGATAGAGCTTACATCCCAGTATGGCATGCAGGCATCAAAGAAATGGTTTTACAGTGCCTTATTGAATTTCAGGACACAGTTTTACAAAGGTTTTGATTATCCCAATGATTCTGTTCTGATTTCCGATTTCTTTGCTCCGGCTTACCTCACAACTTCGCTCGGGATGGAGTATAAACCTTTGAATAATTTTCAGGTCTATATCTCACCGGTTACCGGAAAATTTACTTTCGTTATGAATGATTCGCTTTCCAATATTGGTAAATTTGGTGTCGATCCGGGGAGTAAATTTCGTGCAGAGTTCGGTGGTTTTTTGAAAATTGCTTATAATTTGGGAATCATGGAAAATGTGGATTTCAGCTCAAATGTAACCTTCTTCTCAAATTATCTCGAAAATCCTGAGCAAATAGATGTAAATGCAGAATTCCTGCTTGCAATGACGATCAATGAATTTCTTACGGCTACAATAAATACCATGCTGATTTGGGATAAAGACGTGGTTGTTCAACGAGACGACGGGGATGAAGGCAGCTTGCAGCTTAAGGAAGTGTTTGGACTGGGCTTATCCTATAATTTTTGAGGGGAAAAGGTAAGAGTTTGGAAGCTTACCGATCACTGATTACCGCTTACTTTGAACACTGCCAATAACAGTTAGATACCTGGATATGCGACGCTGTCGCTAATCGACTGCCAACTGCCAACTTGTTTATGAGGTTTCAAATTTCATTTTTTCATACAGAAATCTAATATCCCTTAAATCCCTTCAATCGCTAAAGTCGCTAAAGCTGCTAAATTCGCCTCACTCGCTCCACTCGCTAAAGCCGCTAAATTCGTTTCAGTCGCTTCAGTCGCTAAAGTCACTCCACTCGCTCCAGTTACTAAAGTCGCCTCACTCGCTCCACTCGCTATAATTAAGTTATTCTCAAGCCCGATAAAATGCCTCCATGGTCCCCGCCTGCCGATGCGCTGGCCTTCGCTTCGGCGGGCAGGCATGGTCCATGGTTTAAACTTCCTCTTTCCCCTCCTCAATCTCATGAAACTTCTGGCTTAGCAGTGCAATCAATTTTGAAATTTGATCGAAGGCTTTTTCTGTTTCCGGATTAATAGTTTTTTGCTGGATTTTTAACATAAGCAGGCCATAGAGCCCGTTCAAACAAACCTCTATATCATTCTTTTCAGGATCTCCTGATTTCACTCTTAACTCTTCAATTGCAGGCCGGCAGTCGGCATTTAATTCCCGGTATTCTTTTTCATCTTCTTTTTTAAGTAATCCGAGATGAATGTCGTTAAGGCTTTTGGTCAGACCCTGAAGAAGAGGGATATGCCCTGACTCTTCAAGATTATTTTCTTTCATCATAGAGATGATGGACTTGTACCATTCACGTATTTCTCGTTTTGTCGCATAATCCTCTTTGTACTGGCTGACGAGATTTTTATCTATTGCTTCAATATCAAATTTAAATGCTCTTACAAGATCTTCTATCTGGAACATATAAAGCAGATATTCTGCAATGTTTTCCTTTCTTTTTTGCTGAGCAATAAGCATATCTAAATTCCTTTGAGTTTATCTATTTCTCTTCTTTCTTTTTTGGTTGGTCTTCCTGCGCCACGTTTGCGTTTGATGAAAAATGAATCAACCATTTTAAGTTTTTCCTTTTCTTCATCAGGCGTAAGATCTTCAATAAAATTATCCACCAGCTTGGCAGATACTCTGCTTTTAGGATAATCAAGGACTTTATAGCTGTAATTTACAGGCGGTTTTTTAACGATAATTATATCTCCTTCTTTCACAGTTTTTGAAGGCTTGGCATCAATCCCGTCAACAATCACTCTTCCCTTTTTACAGGCTTCCACAGATTTCGCCCGTGTCTTGAATATTCTGACAGACCAAAGAAATTTATCGACTCTCGGATCAGTTTCTTTTTTCATATAACATTATTCTTCATCCACTACAAGCTTAAAACCGGTTCTGGGTATATTGACAATGGAAACTTTATCATCATCTTTGAGGAATTTCCTCAATTTAGTGATATATACATCCATACTTCGCCCCATAAAGTAATCATCGTCACCCCAGATGTTTTTTAAAGCCACCTCTCTTTTTACTATTTGGTTTTTATTCAGGCAAAGCAGACGCAGCACCTCGGCCTCTTTTTTGGTCAATCTTCTTTCTCCGCTGGGAGAATACAAAATATAATTGGTATAATCAAATTTATATTTACCAATTTCAAATTCGGTTGATTTATCGTGTTTTATTATAGAATATTTTGATCTCCGTAATATAGCTTCAACCCGCAAACTTAATTCTTCAGTGCTGAAAGGTTTGGTTATATAATCGTCCCCGCCAGCTTTAAATCCCTGTATTTTGTCTTTTTCCATGGTTTTGGCAGTGAGAAATATTATGGGAACATTGGGTTCTATTTTTCTTATATCTTCAGCAAGGGTAAATCCATCTTTATAGGGGAGCATTATATCAAGAATGCATAAATCGTAATTACCGGATTTAAACATGTCCAGCCCTTCGTTGCCATCTCTGGCAAGGGTAGGATCATAATTGCTCATGCTGAGGTAGTCATTCAGGACAAAACCCAAATTTGAATCATCTTCTACCAGCAGTATTTTGGGTTTATTTTTTTTCATCTTATCATTTTTTGATGTAGATTTTTTCTTATCAGTATAAGTATCCAGGGAATTCTATATAGCTATAACACAATCCAGTCAGGAATGTTTCTACTGTGGTAGAATTACATCAAATCTCGTACCTTTTCCGTAGTCACTGCTAACATTTATTTCCCCACCATGAGCTTCAATAATGGTTTTTACATAATAAAGTCCTAATCCAAACCCCTTTACATTATGGATATTCCCTGTGGATACACGATAGAATTTATCAAATATCTGCTTTTGGTCTTCTTTTTTTATACCGATACCTTTATCTTCAATTGAAAAAATATAGTGACCATTCTCATTTTTACTCAAAATAGTGATTTCCGGAGTACCATCGGAATATTTAATCGCATTACTAACCAGGTTGTTGATAATATTTCCCATATGAATAGGGTCAACATTTACCTCCGGATTTGCAGAAGCTAGTTTATCACTTACTTTAACCTCACGTTCGCAGTGCTCAAGGCAAAGATTATGTACATTGTTTCTGATCAATTCGTCCAGATCTGTGGGTTTTTTATTTAGATTATACCGATTTTTATCCAGTACAGCCATTTGCAAAACCCTGTCAACCTGTTCGCGCATTCTTCGGTTTTCATCATAGATCACCCTGGCATAATTGGAAATCCTTTTATTTTCATCCGAACCTGCTTTTAATAAGACTTCTGAAGCAAGGGAGATGGTCGCAATCGGTGTCTTAAATTCATGTGTAATGTTGTTAATAAAATCATCTCTGATCTGTGAGATTTTTTTCTGCCTGATAATGGTAATAATGGTATAATAAAAACTAAAAATCATGATCAGAAGAAAAAGTCCTGAAGAAATCATCCATGCCGACATGTTCGTCAGTTCATTTTTGCGTATTTGAGGAAAAAGAACTTCAAGATGAAAATAATCCTTTTTCCAGATACAGTAAAGACAGGCTTTATGGACCTTCATTTCTTCCCTGTTAATATTATTATCAATGGTAGTATAGTAAATTGAATCGTTGGAAGTTTTTACAATGGAATAATAATAATTTTCATTTAGCTCATGGTAATTTACATATTTTTTCATTAAAGATTTTAGAAATGTAGTATCCAGAACTTCAAACAGATTATCTGCCCGGAAAATTGAATCTCCTTCAAGTTTAGCTTTTATTTGCAGAGAATCTTTTCTGTCAACTAATTCTTCAAGTACATCATCAAGAGCAAGATCTACTCTGTGAGCATGTTGCTTTTCTGCCAGCCTCAAAGCATTTGATACCCATAGTGTCTGTGTTAGGATGAGTCCAATTAATGAAATGGAAGAAATTATTATGATCAGGGAAATGGTGCGCTTGCGCATATTTTTATTGTTTAAACAAATTTTGTAAGGAATGGTTTGAAATAGACCATGGATGATAGATCATAGACCATAGACCATGGACCATAGGGTATGGGGGGCGTAAAAAGTATAACATTAGAGGGGGCAAAAATCAATAAATCCGGTCTTCAGATAATGCTCCCTGAATATGAAAAATCCCCGGTAAAGCTGTACGACCGGGGATTTTCACAATAAAACTTATCAAAATACTAATTTGATTGTTTCACCATTTTTCTTACAAAATGGTTTCCTTCTTTGTCGATCAAAGTTAAATAATAAAATCCATCAGGTAAGTTATAAGTATATATGGAATTCTTTCCTTTTAATTTAACATTCATTAATTGCTTCCCTGAGGAATCAAAAATGACCACCCGTTCTATAAGTTTTACATTGTCGAACCAGATTCTGTCAATAAAGGGATTAGGATAAGTTTTTATATTCAAAGGCTTATCATTTTTTATCCCAGTAGTGGATGAGATGGAAGCAACTGTTTCAGGAGATCCTTTTAGTGAGAGATGGTAATTATTACTGTCATCTCCTCCTAAATCTGCCTTACTGATAAAAACTGGAATAGCAGAACCGGTTTCAACTGATTCAAACTCAACCTCAATATTGATTAGATAAACCTTATCATTTTCATTAACACCTTCGAGGCTAAGCTGATTATCAACTAATACGGCTTCATTTGTACCATCATATTCTTTATCATTAACAGTGAAACTTCCTGAAATCGTGATTTCTTTTGGTGTTATATCCCCACTGAGTCCTGAAGGTTGAGACAGGGTGTAATTCCCTGCATCATCGCCTGTTAT
>CAZGTU010000028.1:1735-46973 GCA_964528675.1 uncultured Bacteroidaceae bacterium | reverse complement strand
AAACATGTTAATTCGTTTTCCGGCAGCTCCCTTATCCAGATCCGGAATATGTTTCAGGGTCCTATCAGGAAAAGGAATGCTGAAAAAAATATTTCTGAAGTGCCGGATGGAGTCTGGAATATTTCCATACAGTTTATAACCATCAGCAAAAACACCACTCAATCCACCATGATGAAGGTAAATATTCTTTAAAGATTTAAGAAAAAAGATACAATCAGTTCCGTTAAAGGTACGATGCTTAAAGAAATCGAATGACTCAAGTTGATAATCCCCGGCGGTCATCAGGAATTCATAAGGTCCGTCAGGCATACTCTCCACGAGTGAATTAGCATTCCTAATAATTACGGCTCGCTGTCCCCATGCCAGTATAGCTGTAATAAAGCCGGCGATCTCTACATCCTCAGGTTTTGAAAACTGATGGGGAACCTGGATGGGATCATCTTTTATAAATCCTTTCCTGTTGAAATAATCATGATACTCCTCAAGAAGTTGATATATTTCTTCCCTGTCCACATTGATAGAAATTATTGTTCAATTATTCCGTCGGTAATGGTTAGCTTACGGTCGGACATTTCTGCAAGCTGAGGATCGTGGGTAACGATCACAATGGTTTGTTCCAGTTCCTCCCGCAGGCGAAAAAACATGGAATGTAATTCTTCCTTATTTTGTGTATCAAGATTTCCGGAAGGTTCATCAGCGAGTATTACTGCAGGATTGTTGATCAATGCCCTGGCAACAGCAACTCTTTGTTGTTCACCTCCCGAGAGTTCTGAAGGTTTATGTTCTAACCTGTGCGAAAGCCCCATTAGCCCGATCAACTCCTTAGCCTGTTTTTCTACCGCTCCTCTGCTTTTACCGCTAATGTAACCGGGAATACAGATGTTCTCAAGTGCATTGAATTCAGGTAAGAGATGATGAAACTGGAAAACAAATCCAATGTTTATATTTCTGAAACGAGCCAGTTGCCTTTGGTTCAATCGGGTAATATCCTTATCATTTATGATGACTTTTCCTTTCTCAAACGGCAACAAAGTACCCAGTATCTGTAGAAGAGTGGTTTTACCGGCACCACTTTTCCCCACTATGCTTACGATCTCTCTGGATTTTATTTCGAGGTCGATGCCTTTTAGAACTTTTAAATCGCCAAAGCTTTTTTCAATTTTTTCGGTCAGGATCATACCCTAAAAATACACTATTTTTTATTGAAAGACATAAATCAGGTAAATTATATATGAAAGCAAGAGTAGCACTCCTTCCCATCGGGTGATCTTTCCTCTTCTCGACGGAACCATCATCAGGAAAAGAATAAGGGAAATTACCAGCATTACTGCAATATCGACCATGATTACAGGATTCACTTCAACAGTCTTCACAAGTGCAGTAATACCCAGTACAGAAAGTATATTAAATATATTGCTTCCAATGATATTGCCTACTGAAATATCGGTCTCTTTTTGAAAAGCGGCAATTACCGAGGTGACAAGTTCGGGAAGACTGGTTCCCACCGCCAGCATGGATATGGCAATTGCCCTTTCGGATACTCCAAGGTCTTGAGCAATGGAAGAGGCATTATCAACCAGTAATTTTGCTCCCAGCGCAAGGCCCACAGATGATGCGATAATCACCAAAACTGAAGCCGTCAGACTCATTTTCCCGGTTTTTACAACTTCAGAACTAAGGATATCCGATTTACGGGATTTTTTAATTGAAAACCAGACAAATCCAATTAAGATGACATTTAAGATCAGTCCTTCATAAAATTGTAACTGCCGATCCAAAGCAAATACTGCCAGTAAGATCCCTGCAACCATCATTACCGGCCAATCAATCACTATGGAGTTCCGATTTACAGGAATAGGAAAAATAATTGCTGTCATAGCAAGAACAAGGGCAATATTAGAAATATTGGATCCGATTACATTACCCAGGGCTATTTCAGGATGATTGGCAATGGCAGCTTGCAGACTAACGAGCAGTTCCGGGGCAGATGTACCAAAGGCAACCACAGTCACTCCAATAACAAGAGAAGAAAGGCCAAAATATTTAGCCAGGGATATGCTTGCTCTTACGAGGAAATTGCCGCTGCCTATTAAGATGAAAAAACCGAGAAGTGTAAGAAAATACTCCATATAAATTATCAAGGAGATGGAAAGTTAATCTGTGTCAATATTTTTCTTCACATTTCTTACAATGTCACGGGTCTCACTGTCGATATCTTTCTTAATATCCTTAAAATCATTGACAACATCACCCGTTCCATCTTCAAATTCTCTTTTTATATCGTCTGTGGCTTTTCTGAACTCTCGCATTCCTTTCCCCAGTCCCTTTGCAAATTCAGGTATCCTTTTTGACCCGAAAAGCAAAAGAATGACTACGAAGATAATAACTATCTCCTGCCCGCTTATAAATAATAAACTCCCGTTCATTTATTCTTTTTTTGCAAAGATAAAAGAATATTTGCAAAAAATTAACCGCAAAGCTCACTTCTGAATTAAAAGTTAGCTTTGCGGTTTAAGAAGTAAAATAAAGACAATAACTTATTTGGATGTCTTTTTATTTTTACTGAGCATGTATGCAACCGGAGTTGCCACAAACAGTGAGGAATAGGTACCTACAATAACGCCCATAAGGAGTGCAAAAGTAAATCCTCGTATCACTTCTCCCCCAAAAATAAATATAGAAAGAAGTACAAAGAAGGTACTCAGAGATGTACTGAAGGTACGACTGATTGTACTGTTAAGTGCAAGATTCACAGTCTCCTTGCGATCACGCTTTCTGAACAGGCCGGTATACTCCCTGATCCGGTCAAAAACAACCACCGTATCGTTAATGGAGTACCCGACAACGGTCAGGATTGCCGCAATGAAAGCCTGGTCAATTTCCATAGAGAAAGGAAGAACATCATGGAAAATTGAGAAGAGGCCCAGTACAATTAAAACATCGTGCACAAGGGCCGCAAGTGCACCTAAACCATAATGCCATGTACGGAAACGAATGATAATATAAAGGAAGATGATGACCAGGGAGAAAAAGATCGCCAGAACAGCATCAAATTTAATATCATCCGCAATGGTTGGTCCTACTTTTTGAGAACTCTTGATATAATCATCTGTTGAAATAAACTGCTCAAGCGTCACGTCATCATCGATGTAATTCTGCAAACCGTTGAACATTTTTGCCTTAATGATCGAATCCACTTCCGGTGTTTCCTGTTCGATCATAAACTTGGTAGTTACCCTGACCCTGTTTTTTTGGCCAAAGGTGATCACAGTAGGCATCTCCCCGAATTCTGCATTCAGATCAGAACGAATATCCTCAACAACTACTTCCTTGGGGAATTCAACAACGAAGTTCCGGCCACCTGTGAAATCCACCCCCATGTTCAAACCCCTTACGAAAAGAGATGCTATCCCGATCAGAACGATGGTCCCGGAAATTACATATGCTGTTTTCCTGAGGTTAATAAAATCGATGTTAAGGTTTTTAAATGCATTGCGAGTGAGCTTTGTATCAAAAGTGAGTTTACGGTTTTTACTTAACATTCTCTCATAGATCAAACGGGTAATAAAGATCGCTGAGAATAATGAGGTAAGAATACCGATCACCAGCGTTGTGGCAAAACCTTTGATTGGCCCGGTACCGAAGAGATAAAGTATCACACCGGTCAGCAGGGTGGTAAGGTTGGCATCGATAATGGCACTGTATGCATTTTTATAACCATCAGCTATAGCCAGTTTAATGCCCTTTCCGGCGTTCAATTCTTCACGTATACGTTCATATATAAGCACATTGGCATCGACCGACATACCTATTGTCAAAACAATACCGGCGATACCCGGAAGGGTAAGAACGGCCTGAAGTGAAGCCAGCACACCTATCAGGAAGAACATGTTGGCTATCAATGCGAAATCGGCTACAAGACCTGCTCTGCGACTGTAATAGAATAACATATAAAGCAGGATAACCACAAAAGCAATCAGGAATGAGTTCAATCCACTGGTAATAGAAGCCTGACCCAATGAGGGGCCAATAACTTCGCTGGATTCAACTCTTGCCTTGGCATCCATTTTACCGGATTTGAGAATATTAGCAAGGTCAGTGGCTTCTGCCTGGGAGAAATTACCTGAGATGGTTGATGAACCTCCTTTGATCTCACCGGAAACATTCGGGGAAGAAACCACATAATCATCAAGAACGATGGCAATTTGTTTACCGGCATTCTCCCGGGTGAGATTCGCCCATCTTTTTGCTCCTTCGGCATTCATTGAAAAATGAACCTCTGCTTCATTCCTGAACTGACCATAGGCCATATTTGCATTGGTAATGTACTTGCCGCTTAGAGAAGGTCCCCTGTCCCTTGAAGCCTGAAGTGCATGCAATTGGATAAAGCCTTCATTATCTTCCAGGGGTTTGTGATGCCACTTCAGTTCAAGATCGGCAGGGAAAATTGACTGAATCTGGGGACGGTTCAGATAGGAATTAACCCTAGCTGTATCTTTTATCTGTGCAACACCAACAACCGACCCGGGGATCGGTTGCATTTCATTATCAACATAAGGTGTAAGAACAGCAAACAAAGGATTTTCCCTTGCCATATCTTCCTGCTGATCAAGCATCGTTTCTGTGGTATCGGCTTCATCGAATAGTCCGATTTCACCGGTGGTATCTTCATCCTCATCAAACAGCGATATTTCCTGATCTTCTGCATCCTCCTCAACTGCCTCCTCAGTTGGTTCCTGGTCCTGATCTTCTGTTTCTTCTTCATCTGCCGGAAGAATGTCTTCTCCTTCATATAGAACATCACTTAAAATCTCATTTGCTTCCTGCAAATAGGCTACTACTTCAGAGTTACTATATGTAGTCCAGAATTCAAGGTTAGCAGTTCCGGTGAGCAATTTGGTCACCCTTTCAGGATCTTTCACCCCGGGAAGCTCGATCAGGATCCTCCCCTGTCTCTCAAGGCGTTGAATATTAGGCTGGGTAACCCCGAAACGGTCAATCCTGTTTCTAAGGACATTAAACGAATTCTCAATCGCGCTTTCAGCTTCCTCATGGAGAAAATCGACAACCTCCTCATTCGTAGTATTAAGGTCTATTTGTCCGCGTGTTTCCGGAGTCATAAAAAACTGGGCCATCTGGCCACCAGGATTAACTTCCTGGTAGGCTTCATAAAAAAGATCAACAAAATCGGCCTGACTGTTTCTTTTCATTTCCCTGGCCAGGGTAATGGTTTGTGTAAACAATGGATCACTGAGATAATGAGGTGCCGCATTGGATCTGATAACATCTTCAACAGATACCTCCAGAACTACGTTCATACCTCCTTTAAGATCAAGTCCGAGGTTAATTTCCTTTTCCTTGCATTCCATGTAGGTGTATTGCTTCAGGAAGAAAAAGTTATATACTTCTTCATTGGCTATAGAATCAAGATATCTTCGCTCTCTAGTCGGTTCTCCCTGAGCATATTCCTCTGCATCCCGTTCAACCATCCTGGCAACAAAAGTGAATGATAACTGATACACAACAACCAGGGCCAGTACTATGGCGAAAAAGCGGATGGCTCCTTTATTTTGCATTTTTTATTATGATTTAATGAATTTTACTATTTATTCAGGTTCAAAATTGACGGGCAAATATAATATATATTTTTAAGAAATCATATTGATGTGAATACTTGTAAAAGCTTAAATATTTAAAGGGATTTTAAATGAAAGGATATATGTTAATCTGAGGAGAAACGGTTAATGATAAATATGCTTTTTAGCAACAGGCAAAAATAAGCTTTTGATTAGATGGTAATATTCTCATTGGGGGGGAAGAACCGGGTGTCAAAAAAGACAACTTAAAAATGATATTACTTACAAATTGTAACTTGGTCGCATAATTTGTAAGTTCATAATTAAAGCCATGGGCTTTTTAGACAACCTCTAATTAAGGAGGCTGTTATTCTTTTCTAAAATAATTTCATTTCTTCAAGAATTTTCATCACCTTTTGAACAGAATTAGCTGAATCGAGTAACAATTTCTTCTCATCTTTATTCAATCCGATCTCAATTACCTCTTCCACTCCATGACGACCAAGTTTTACCGGAACACCAAGGTAAATATCCTTTAATCCATATTCTCCGCCAAGGTACGCACAAACCGGGAACACTCTTTTTTGATCATCAACGATAGCCTCGACCATCTGGGCCGCAGCGGCTCCGGGAGCATACCATGCTGAGGTTCCCATGAGATTCACAAATTCACCCCCGCCTTTTCGGGTCCTTTCAACAATCTTATCAATCACATCCTGATGTAAAAGCTCTGTTATGGGTATTCCATTGATAGAAGTATAGCGGGGTAAGGGAACCATAGTATCCCCGTGTCCTCCAAGTAACATAGCATGGATATCCTTGGGAGAAACATCCAGCGCTTCTGCAATGAAGGCCTTATAACGCCCTGTATCAAGAGTTCCAGCCATTCCAAACACTTTGTTCGATGGTTTATTGGCAGCCAGGTAGGCAGCATAGGTCATAACATCGAGCGGATTGGAAACAACTATAATTATGGCTTCCGGTGAATACTTGATCACTTTTTCTGTTACATCCTTGACGATAACAGCATTGGTTTTAATCAGATCATCCCTCGACATTCCGGGTTTACGGGGTAAACCGGATGTAATAACCACTACTCCCGATCCTTTTGTCTTCAGATAGTCATTCGTAGATCCGATGGGTCTTGTGTTGAAATTGTTGATGGAAGAGGCCTGCCAGATATCCAGGGCTTTTCCTTCAGCAACACCCTCTTTGATATCGACAAGTACCACTTCTTTTGCCAGATCTTTGTGTGCAATGACATTCGCGCATGTAGCGCCTACGTTTCCTGCACCAATTACGGTAATTTTATTCATACAAGTTAGAATTTTAGGTTTATCAGCAGACGATTGGTAAAGTTAATGAAAATATTTAATTATATATATTAATAACTATGTTTCAAGACACAGTGTAATTATAAATAACAATAAGCCATAAAATGAGTTCAAATTTATTCATAAGAACATTGCATCCCGAGTCGCACGTCCTCAAAACTATTTACCCCTCTTAAAAAAAATATTATCTTTACTATTAAAGAAATAATGGAAATGAATTTCTTCATAAATTCAAATATAACTTAGCATGAGAAATAAAATATATATCCATTGTATTCTTTCCATAATACTGATCACGCTCTTAACCTCGTGTGATTCTTCCGGTGATGGTGAGAAAAAATCAAAAGAGAATCTCGCCTATGATTATTATAAAGATGGCAAAATAAAGACTGAGACTGAAGTAAAAGACGGTAAAGCACATGGTTTAATGAAGCATTATTCTCCACAGGGGACTCTCAAAAGTGTTTATACTTATAACACAGGCAAAAAGGATGGGCCGGCAGTAATTTACTATCCCAATGGAGTGCTGCGTGAAAAGAGATACTACAAAGAAGGTTATCGAAACGGAATTTCAGAGATGTATTATCGCAGCGGTGAGCTTTACAGGGAATCACCTTTCACTATGGGAAAACTCGAAGGAATCAGAAAAAGCTATTACAAAGATGGAACTCTGATGGCCAGCGCTCCTTTTAAAGGGGGACTTCCCGGATTAGGACTAAAAGAATATAATTCTTCGGGAGAACTTCTGAATAATAAACCCCGGATAATAATAAATCCTGTGAATCGCCTTGCTTTTGAAAATAAATATATTCTTGAACTTCGGCTGAGTCCTCCTCAAGGTGGAACAATCTTTTATATTGGAGATCTCAAAGATGAAAAATACATTCACAGGGGGTTATTTCCTATTGAACCTGAAAATGGAAAGGGAACATTTACTATGAAGCTGGAAAAAGGTGAGTTCAGGATGGAGACCCTTACCATATCAGCACAATACAAAACCAATAAAAGCAATTATGGAGTGGTCAGCAGGAAATACAACCTGGCGATAGATAATAAATAATTAAGGAAATTTCAGGTCAGGGGTTCCGGACGGATTTCAGCCTGTATTGTAACTCATAATTTTCAGGAGCAATTTCAAGTCCTCTTTCAAGAAATTCGACAGCTTTGTGTTTCTGATAATTCTTAAAATAGTAAACTGCAGCAGCAGAATAAGCATCCCCTACGTGCTCATAATCAATATCGATTTCAGGATTCCGCTTAAAAAGAGTCTCAAATTTATCAAGATACATAAGAGCAGAGTCAATCTCTTCAAAGTCGAATAGCTGCTCAATAAGTATCAGGTAGGACATCATCTGAAGGCTTATGAACATGCCATTTTCTGAAAGCACCGGCATTTCTGCGGCATAAAGTTCAATGTTTTCCACCAGTTGAGGGGCAGGTGTATTATCGAAAGTATTTGCCAGGGAAGTGACAATAAGAGACTGAAGTTCCAGATTGTGAGCATTTAATTCATAAGCCTTTAAAAACAGATCGAGGGCTTCCCTGAATTTATAATGAATTAATTTTGATTTCCCACGATGAAAGTAGTATTGAAATGATATTTCATCCTTTACCAGGCCATTCCTCATATGATTATACAGATAACGAAAAAGTTCATCATAATAATCGGTTCGGGATGAATTAAATAGTAATCTTTCTGTAAGATAAAGGTAACCCAGGCTGATCTCATCAACATTTATTTCATCATCAGGCAATCTTGAAAGATATACAAGTAATTCTGCCTCTTCTATTCTAAGAAATTCTGCTTCTCCCAGGGCGCCGCTAAGGATAAATTGAAAAAGCATCCTCATGCGATCCGATGGATAGAGAAAGTAGGCTTTCTTTATCTGTTCAAAAGCTGTATAATATTCTTCTGAATCATAATTATAGAGGGCATCATTCATATATTGCAATCCTGCCAATTCCAGAAGGCCTACGCCGGATTCAGGAAGAAAGTAACGGTTAAACAGTTCTTCGATGCTATTGGAATAATATTCATCCCGGGTCATATTTTTCTTTTCCAGGAGATAATCCACAAATTTTCTTTTCAATTTTTGGTTATAATACTCTACCCCTGCAATAGGATCTGTGGTCTCAATTTTTATCTGCATTGTACGGGGAAAAGCAACAGGATAAACATGGTTATAAGTTTCTCTGAAATCATACTCAATGCCCAGAGAATCCATAAGGAACCCATAGTAGGCTGAAGCTGTAAGGCAATTGAAGGTTCCATTCACAAAAATATGGGGGAAAAGAATCTTTTCTCTGTAATGTGTCAATACCTGGGTATTCACATGATCATAAATTATACTGATTTTCTTTTCTTCCCTGACCCTTTGGAACTTCCTGTTATCTAATCTTTCCATTTCACGAACCATATCCTTTTTAAATCCCTCATAGATATTTGTATTAACGTCAGGATCAATGGCAGCGAATAACATTAACACATCTTCAGACCCCTGCATAAAATTATAAAATGCCATTTCTTCGAAGTAAGAATAAAACTTTAAATCTTCGAATGTGACAATATTCTCTGGTTCCTGCGGATAGGCAGGAACAATGAATAAAAACAAAAAACCCGTGAATAATAAAACCTTACGCATAACCTCCTGTCTCCTGATTAATTCCTAATCATCTTATCACGGACTAATTTACAAAAAAAATAATGTCTTTGTATTAATTTAACAGCTCTTTAAAATCCTGGGTAAGTGGCTCGTTTCTCAACCAATCATAGAGAGTAAGTGATCTTAAGTTATAATAATAGGTCCAGTAATTTCTCAAAGCAGAAAGATAAGCTCGTGCAGCCTGATCTTTCTCAGTCTGGGCGACATTAAGATCCAGAACACTGATCTTACCGATCAGAAATCTTTGTTTGGCTACTTCAAATCTTTTCAATCCGATTGTATCAGCCTTTTGTGCGATTTCGAGCTGTTCATCCTGAAGGTTAAATTGCATTACTTCAAGGAGTACCTCCTGCTGAAAATCAATCTCAGCCTGTTGCACATTGGTGCGGATCACTTCCATAGCCGACCGGGCCATCCGGTATCTTCCTCGACCAAGTCCCCAATCCATTATGGGAATTTCGATTCCCAGCACGGCTCGTTGCTCATTTACAAGATCGGAATAGGCATTCTGAATATCAAAAGCCTGTCGTGAAAGTCCATAACGTGCAAACAAGGAAGCATCAAGGCCTTTTTCCGATTTTGTCCGTTCCACCTCCTGTTCGGCTTGCAATAATTGTTGCTGTCGATTCAGCACCTCGGGGTTATTCTCCCAGGCTTTATCAAGAGCCAGACCCAATTCAACTTCAAGATCAGGAATCTCCTCCGGTATAACCAACTCAATATCCACATCCTGTGGCAATCCAAGATAAGAATTTAACTGAAATTGCTTTATTTCGAGATCTATATATGCCTCATTCATAGCAGTTCCGGCATTAAGAAAGGCCAGCTCCATTTGTAATAATTCATTTTCAGCAATTGTACCAAGCTGATAACGGCCCTGGGCAATTTGATAAAGGGTGTCGGCATTTGAATAATTTGTTTCGGCAATTTCAATATTTTTCTGGGCCAATAAAAGATCGAAGAAGAAGTTTACGGTTCTTATGGTTACCTGTTCAAGATCCTGAATATATTCAAACTGGGCTTTATCATATTTCAATGGTTCAATCTGCCTTTCCCATCTGTATTCATTATAACCGTTAATTGGCTGTCTTATACCAATGCTGATAGGGGTGGTAGAATAGGATGTAGGAGTGGAATCATTTAAAAATTGTATCCTGTCAATATCTGAGCTAAGAAAAATACTACCGCCGGTTAAGCCGATATTTTGACTCAATTCGAAGCTTGCAGAAGAGTTCAATAAAGCCCTTTCCCTGAAAGCATCGGAACCATCATCCTGGGTGATTCTTTCAATTGAGCGGTTAAGATCGGGAACAGTGGCATTCATGGTAAGCCGGGGCAACAACCTTGCTCTGTAGGTTCGATACTCCCAGTAGCTCTGCCTGAACCTGTGTCGGGCAAGCACAGCAGGAGGAGATTGCTGCCGGGCAATAAGAATAATTTCTTCGAAGGTATATTTTTTCGTTTCCTGTGCACTTGAAAAACTAAAAAGAACAAGAAACAACAGACAAAGGGGTAAAAATCGCTTATTCATAACGTAATGATTCTATAGGATCTTTTTCGGAAGCTCTTTTCGCAGGGGAATAACCAAAAACAATCCCCACGGAAGCTGATACCGCAAATGCTACAAGAACAGAAAAAGGTGATACTATGGTGAGTATACCGGAAAATTCAGTTATTAGTTTGGATGCAAGAATGCCCAGTGCCACACCTATTAATCCACCTGTAACACTGATCAGAACAGCTTCAGAAAGAAACTGTACTACAATATCTTTCTTTCTGGCCCCTATTGCGAGCCTTGTGCCGATTTCCCTGATTCTTTCCATAACAGAGGCAAACATAATATTCATAATGCCAATTCCTCCAACCAGCAAAGAAATGCTGGCAATTGCTCCGAGGACAATATTAAAAATATCTTTGGTTCTTTGTTCCTGTTTCAGAAGCAGCTCCGGAACAGTGATCTCAAAATCATCCACTTCCTGATGTCTTCTGAACAACAGGCGGCTCAAAAGTTTCGTTGACGGATCGAGTTCTTTTGAATCCCTTACCTGAACGATGATCCTGTCGAGCTGGTGATAATTTGATTCGGTATTCTGCGAGGGATTAGTACTTGTGGCAAAGTAAAACCATCTTGCCCGTCCGGTGCTTTGTGTGTTCATCCGTGAAGATACGAGTGCACGGTTCTGGAATCGCAAAAGCATTGTTTTTACGGGTACATAAATATTGTCATTCATAACATTTATGCCGGTGTTTTCAAATCCTGTAATTTTGACATCATTCCTTTCCAGAACACCGGTGATCCTCAGCCATACCTTATCAAATTTTATATATTTTCCGACTGGATTTTCTCCGCTAAAAAATGTCTGGGCAATATTCGCCCCGATGACGCAAACCGGTATACCGTTCTCTTCCTGGTAATCATTGAAAACCACCCCGGAGGAGAGATTCAGGTTGAAAATGTCATAATACTCACGAGACACGCCAAGCAGTTTGGCAGTTCTTCTCTTACCACTCTGGACTACGTATGAATTCAAAGCTATTTCCGGGCTGATCCTATTCACCGTAGGCAGAACTTTTTTGATGGCATCTACATCTTTAAGGTGAAGTCCGGGGGAGAATCTTGATTTTTGTTTAGAAGAACCCCCATCTGAGTCCTCTTCTGCCGATTTAGGTTCCACTATAGGAGTAATCATTATATTATTCACCCCTACCATTTTAATTTGCTCGAGGATCTCCTGTTGTGCCCCTTTCCCTATAGCCAGCATAGTAATCACTGCAGCAACTCCAAAAACGATCCCCAGTCCGGTTAAAAAACTCCTGAGTTTGTTGGCCAGGATAGACTCAAAAGCGATTACTATGTCGTGAAGATACCTGCTTTTCATGAATTATTTTTCCTTTTTCCTGTTCTCCCCTGGCGGCCTGATCTTTCACCTCTTTCTCTTTTCATAGTTGATTCTTCATCCTGTGAATCCATAACCTTTTCTTTATCTGCTTCTCTTTTTTCTTCGATCCTGTCGATAAATTCTTTTCCTGCTAATTTAAAACTTTCAGGTTCTCCAGGAAGCGACAAATAGATTTCCTGACCGGGTTCCAGTCCTTCCTCAACGATTATGGAATTTTCATTGGATTGGCCGAGAAGCACGATCTGTTTATTTTTATTTGCGGTATAAACAAAAGAGATACTATCATCGGTATGAACAGCTTCAAGAGGAATGTACAAAACATCATCATAAGTTCTGGTGATAATCTGATTGCTTGTGGTCATCGAGGGTCTCAGAATGGGATCGCGTTCATTCAGGCGAATCGCCACTTCAAAGACCTTTGCATCTGTATTTGGCAATTGTTCGCCAATATTTGCAACCTCGGTGACTTCACCGGTAAAGGATTTTTCAGGGAAAGCGTCGACACCGATTCTTACTTTTTGCCCCCTTGCTACTTTTGAGATATCAATCTCATTCACATATGTTTTTGAGACCAGTGTTGAAAGATCGGGAAGTGTTGCCACGGTAAGGTCCCAGGGATTAATCTCTGACCCCACTGTTCTTTTCTGTCCTCCCCATTCTTTTTTATAAATGACCATTCCGGATGCCGGTGCATAAATTTCAAATTTCTCCAGAAGGGTTTTCATTTCTTCGGTTTCCCTTCTCTCCTGTGCCAGTTCTATAGTGACCTCCCTCATATCGGCCTCGGCCTGTTGAACTTTGAGCTGATAATTTTGAAGGGCCTGTTCATAAGCACGTTTGGCCTTATCAAGATTGATCCTGGCCTGTCGAATGGTTGCAGGTGGTTCATACTGTGATTGCTCGAGCAAAATCTCCTGCTCTTCCATATTAAATTTCAAGTTAATCAACTCATCCCTTAACTGCCTGAGCTGAATAGTAGTATCCAGTTTGGTTTTCAGGTAATCTGATTCATCCATTTCAAGCTCATCCATCTTATCTTTAAGCGTATTCGCAGCTTCTGAGCGGTCGAGTGTGGCAACCCAGTCACCGGAATCCACAACAGTCCCTTCATCAACCAAATTCTGGATCTTAATGGAACGCAACCTGTGTCCCCTGCTTCGAAGTTCGGAGGGGGCGCGTATTTCAACCGAACTTTCGGCCTGCAACTCACCGGTAACAGCAACAACTATTTCAAAATCTCCGCTTTCAACTCCGGTCATCAGATCAACAGAAGAATCACTCTCTGAGGCAGCTGAATAAACAATCAGTGCGGTAATTACAATACCTATTATTATTAATGGTATTAATACTTTCTTTTTCATTTTATAGAACTGCTTAATTTTTCTACTATATGTTTTATTTTTCCTGCCAGCAGATCAGCTTCTTCCCTGGATTTATGCTCGGCATATATTCTGATTATGGGTTCGGTATTTGATTTTCTGAGATGTACCCAGCCTTCATCGAATTCAATTTTTACTCCATCCACCGTATTTATCTTCTCATCCGAAAATTCCTCTATAAGTTTTGACAAAATCAAATCTACATTCATTCCCTCATCAAGAGAAATTTTATTTTTTGATATCACATAATGAGGATATTGGGCTTTCAACTCAGAGCAATTAAGCTGTTTCTCAGCAAGGTGACTCAGAAAAAGAGCTATACCTACAAGAGCATCCCTGCCATAGTGCAATTCAGGATAAATCACTCCTCCATTCCCTTCTCCTCCGATTACACAATCATGTTTCTTCATTGTTTCAACCACATTCACTTCACCAACAGCAGAACTGTAATAATTCATCCCGTATTTCTCTGTAATATCCTTGAGGGCACGGGAAGAAGAAAGGTTGGAAGCCGTATTACCCGGCTGATGTGATAATATATAATCAGCCACAGCAACCAGGGTGTATTCTTCTCCAAACATCGTACCATCTTCATTCACTATTGCCAGCCTGTCAACATCAGGATCAACCACAAAACCGAGATCAGCTTGTTTCTCCTTGATCTTTTCAGAGATATCAGCCAGGTTTTCCGGCAATGGTTCCGGATTATGCGGAAAATTACCATCAGGTTCGGTGTATAATTCAATAACCTCTTTAACACCCAGAGCATAAAGAAGATCGGGGATAATGATCCCGCCTACTGAATTTACGCAATCGATCACAATCCTGAACCCGGCTTCTGATATCAATTCAGGCTTAACCAGCTCGAGCTCGAGGATTTCATTGATATGTACCTGATGATAAGACTTTTCTTCCGTGCTTCCGAGATTTTCTATATCGGTATATATAAACTCACCGGATTCTACCATTTTTATCAATTGTTCACCATCTGAGGCAGAAAGGAATTCTCCCCTATGGTTCAACAGTTTGAGTGCATTCCATTGCGCAGGATTATGACTTGCGGTAAGAATGATCCCTCCGTCAGCATCTTCTTTTGTCACAGTGATTTCTAAGGTAGGCGTAGTGGCATGTCCAAGCAGAATCACATCAATTCCCATGGAATTCAAGGTGCCCGTTACAAGCGATTCAACAACAGGACCGGAAATTCTCGCATCTCTTCCCACAACAACTTTGACTTTTTCTTTCTTTGCCTGCGATTTAATGAAACTTGCAAAAGCAGAAGTGAAATTCACAATATCAACCGGGGTTAATCCCTCTCCCGGAGCTCCCCCGATGGTTCCCCTGATTCCGGATATGGATTTAATTAGTGTCATGGATAAAACAATTTCGTATTTAATTAATTAATACAAATAGATAACACAGCAAAATCTAAAATTAGTACTTAATTTCTAAAATCTTTTGCTGCATGCTATAAAAAAGAATAACTTGCAAATACAGAATTTTTTTAGAAAATTAACTCAAATCAGCTTGAAATAAAAGCTAAATGCTTATTTTTGCGGGCCTTATACTACTTTTAAAGCAAAATCAGATCTTTTTATGGATTCAGGCAAGAAAAAAAAGAGACCGCGCACCAAGGGAATAAAGAAAAACGGTCCAATTTATAGTTCAAAAAAGTATGATGACAAGCGTACACGGGAGCATGAAAATAATTCTCCCGGGGAGGAGAAAAAAATGTCAAAAGCTGAGGGAAAAGTTCGGAAATCACCCTTCAGCACTCCAGATATGGATGCATCACAGAATAAGGATCCTTTCAGAAAAAGCGAGGAAAATCCCTCAAAAAAAGATAATAGCATTAGACTGAATAAATATATTGCCAGCAGCGGATTGTGCAGTCGGAGAGAAGCAGATGAGTATATCAAAGCCGGACTGGTATCGGTAAATGATGAGATTGTTACCGAAATGGGTGTAAAAATAAATCCGGATGACATTGTGAGATACAAGGGGAAACGAATCCGGGCAGAAAAAAAAGTTTATATTCTATTGAATAAACCCAAAGATTATGTAACAACGCTTGATGATCCGGAAGACCGAAAAACAGTCATGGATCTGGTAAAAGATGCAGGAAGAGAAAGAATATACCCTGTGGGAAGACTTGACCGGAATACAACCGGAGTTCTGTTGTTTACCAATGATGGTGAACTGGCCTCTCGTCTGACACATCCAAAGTATGACCAGAAGAAGATCTATCATGTTTTTCTTGATAGGGACCTTGATCTGGTGGATTTTAAAAAACTTGCTTCCGGGATCGAGTTGAGTGATGGTTTTATCAAACCTGACGGTATAAGTTATGTAAGTCATGGTTCAAAAACCGAAGTCGGAATTGAGATACACTCGGGCAGGAACAGGATCGTAAGAAGAATGTTTGAAGCTCTTAATTACAAAATTGTGAAACTTGACAGGGTATATTTTGCCGGTCTGACCAAAAAAAATCTACCCCGGGGCAAATGGCGCTATCTGAATGAGAAAGAGATCTCCTATCTAAAAATGACCAAAAAACCTTAAATGAAAGAAAAAAAAGGAGATCATAAGGCTGGATTTGTGAACATCCTGGGAAGTCCGAATGTGGGAAAATCTACATTAATGAATGCCCTGGTTGGTGAAAAATTATCCATTATAACATCAAAAGCACAGACTACACGGCATCGAATACACGGCATTGTTAACGGAGATGACTTTCAAATTGTTTACTCTGACACACCCGGGATCTTGAATCCGAAATATAAACTTCAGGAGAATATGCTCAAAGCCGCCAGGAGTGCTTTGATTGATGCGGATATTATTGTTCTCGTAACAGAAGTAAATGAAGAACCATCAGTAAATATTCCATTTATCGAGAGAATTAAAAAATCTGAAGTGCCTGTTTTTCTGGTCATGAATAAAATTGATCTATCCAATAATAACCAGTTAAATGAGCTGCATGATAAATGGAAAGAAATACTGCCGGAAAGTGAATTTTTCCCGGTCTCTGCACTAATGAAGTTCAACCTGGATAATTTATTTTCCAGAATTCTGGATACTCTTCCCAAAAGTCCACCATACTTTTCTAAAGAAGACCTTACCGACAAATCAGAACGTTTTCTCACCGGGGAAATTATCAGGGAAAAAATCCTGCTGAACTATAAACAGGAAGTGCCCTATGCTGTTGAAGTAGAAGTTGAGGAATTCAAAGAAGATAAAAAGATCATTCGCATCAGGGCGGTTATTTATGTTGAGCGGGAATCCCAGAAAGGAATAATTATCGGGGAAGGTGGAAAAGCCATTAAAAAAGTAGGCACGGACGCCAGAAAGGATCTTGAGGATTTTTTCGGAAAAAAAATCTTTTTGGAACTTTTTGTAAAAGTGAAAAAAGATTGGAGAAACAGCGAAAGGAGCCTGAAAGATTTCGGATATCGATAAAAATGAAAGTATGCCAAAGATTGTTGCCATAGTAGGTCGGCCCAATGTCGGAAAATCTACTTTATTTAACAGACTGACAGAATCCAGAACTTCCATAGTACATGAAACCAGCGGAGTTACCCGTGACCGGATATATGGAAAATCGCTCTGGAACGGGGTAGAATTTTCGGTTATTGACACCGGAGGTTATGTTGATAGTTCGGATGATGTATTTGAAGAAGAAATCAACCGACAGGTCCTTATTTCCATCGAAGAAGCCGACATTATTGTTTTTATGGTGGATGTTGAAGGCGGAATAACCGATCTGGATCAGTCCATTGCTGAAATGCTGCGGAAATCAAAAAAACCGGTAATTGTTGCTGTGAACAAGGTCGATACAGGTGACAGAATGCCTTACATTCATGAATTCCACACCCTTGGACTGGGAGATATTTATGCCATATCATCTACAAATGGAAGCGGAACAGGTGATCTGCTGGATAAGATTGTTGAAAGCTTTCCAAAAGAAGAGTCTTCGGAAGAAGAAGAGGAGATACCCAGATTTGCCATTATAGGCAGACCGAATGTTGGAAAATCCTCATTATCCAATACCCTGCTTGAAGAAAACAGGAATATTGTAACCCCGGTAGCAGGAACAACACGAGACTCAATAAATGCCCGGTATAAAAAATATGGTCATGATTTTATTTTAATCGATACGGCCGGACTCAGAAAAAAGACGAAAGTGCGGGATAATCTCGAGTTTTATTCTGTGATGAGATCTGTACGGGTGGTGGAAAACTCAGATGTGTGCCTGCTATTGATTGATGCCACACGAGGCATTGAAGGGCAGGATGTTAACATATTTCGCCTGGTCGAAAGAAATCATAAAGGCATTGTGATACTTGTAAACAAATGGGATCTTATTCAGAAAGATCATAACACCACCCGGAAATTTGAAGAAAAGATCAGGGAAAAAATTGAGCCTTTCGTTGATGTACCGGTCATTTTCATTTCTGCGATCACTAAACTCAGGATAAAAAAAGTACTGGACACTGCCATGGAAGTGTACAGAAACCGAACACAGAAGATACCTACATCAAAGCTAAACGCTGTAATGCAGGAAGTGATTGAAAAACAACATCCTCCAGCCATAAAAGGGAAATATGTTAAAATAAAATATGTTACCCAGTTGAGATCTCATGCTCCTGCATTCGCCTTTTTTTGTAATCTTCCTCAATACATTCGTGAGCCATACAAAAGATACCTGGAAAATAATATCAGGAAAAACTTTAATTTTAAAGGAGTCCCCATTCAGATCTTTTTTAGAAAAAAATAAAACTTTAGCATAATTTTTGTGTTTATCTGACGTAAATAAATTGGTATGAGAACCATTCTAAGATCCATATTTACTTTCTTTTCTGCTTTGCTGATCCTCAGTTCATGCGAAGATATCCAATCTTATCCGGAGACTCCCCAAATTGAATACAAATCATTTGGTATTTTCAGTTCTGTTGATCCCCTTGGAAATGAAATCCTCATAGGCCAGCTCGAGTTTGAGTTCACCGACGGAGATGGAAATATTGGACTGAAGCAAGATTCTACCACCACCATACCAGATAGTCTGAAATATAATCTTTTCCTTTCTCTATATGATAAACAGGGGGCAGATTTTGAAAAAGTTGAGGATCTCTCCTCCCTTTATTTCAGAATTCCCTACATTGAACGCGAGGGTCAGAACAAAACCCTGAAAGGTACTATAACCGTGGATCTTGAATACAAGACCCTGAAATACGATACCATTTTCTACACTTTTTATATTACCGACAGGGATTACAACCAGAGTAACGTTGACAGTACTGAGGTTTTGATCTTTACGGGGATTGAGTTGGGAGAATGAAGTGGGATAGTTGACCATGGACCATGGAAGGAATAGGTAAACGGTAAACGGTGAGGGGTGAGCGGTAAAGAGTAAACGGTTCGGCAGGCGGGTAAACAGTAAACAGTTGGGCTATCACTTAAACCCTTAAACAATGAGCCCACTCCGAAAAGTCAATTATCCACAAATTTACACAAATGGGAACACAAATTTACACAAATTAAAATGTTGAAATATAATCACATAAATGAATAATAAATTTTCACAAATTGCCGAAAACTAGTTTTCGGAGTAGGCTCAACAATTAAACGATTACCTGCCCGCCAACGCGAAAGCCAGTGCAATGGCAGGCGGGAACCCATCAACCCTTCAACCTCTTCCAACCCGGCCCTTCGACTACGCTCAGGGACCGGTTATCTTCAACCCAGCTCTTCCTCAAACCTCCTCCTGAAACTTCCTGAAACCTCTTCCTGGAACCTCCAAACTCCACACTCCACACTCCACACTCCAAAGTCCACTCTCCCCAAAACCATCAAATCTTAATTCCCATAAACAGCACATCATCCACCTGTTCGAGGTCTTCTTTCCAGAGCATGAAATTACTCTTAACATAGTTATATTGTTCATCGAGGGCTTTGGTATGAATATCTCTGAGGAGGTTCTTAAGTCTCACCATCTTGAATTTCTTACCCAGAGGTCCTCCGAACTGATCGGGATATCCATCAGAGAACATATAGATCAGATCGCCTTTGGTTAACTGAAAACCTTCATCACGGAAGCTTTTATTTTCGATCTCCTCATCAAAACGTCCCCCGACAGAATTTCGTGAACCTTTAACATAAATCTGCTCGCCGTTTATATAGAGAATGAGAGGTCGCATAGCAGAAGCTACCCTGAGGTAATTGGTATCCAGATTAATTTCTGCGACAATTATGTCCATTCCGTCATTGGACTTTTCGGCCTCTTTATTCTGGTTCAGTGCCTCCTGGACTTCTTTGTCAAGTGTTTTCAGAATTTTCGATGGTGAATCAACAGCAGGCCTTGAGCAGATGTCTTTAATCAATGTCGTCCCTATCATTGACATAAATGCACCAGGCACACCATGTCCGGTTGAATCTGCACATACAATAACGAACTTATTTCCCCACACTTTATCATACCAGTAAAAATCTCCACTTACTATATCACGGGGCTGATAAAAAACAAAACTCCCGGCAAAAGTATCCTGCAATCGCTTAATAGGAGGAAGAATACTTGCCTGTATCCGCTGGGCATAATTTATACTGTCGGTAATATCCCTGTTTTTGTTTTCGATTTCCTGAGCCTGCTCCCTCACTTCTTTGGTCCTTTCATCGAGTGATCTTTGAAGGAATTCCTGCAGTTGTTTCTGCTTACGCTCACGAATAACAATAATAAGATAAACGGTAAGTAAAAGTACTATGATAAGACTTACGATAAACCACCAGGCCTTCCAGATAGGAATCTTCACAGTGATATCCAGCTCAAGCGGATCTTCCGTACATACCCCGTTCTCATCGCAGGCTCTCAGCATAAAAGTATAATCACCATCTTCCACCCTGCTGTATATTACGTATGGAATATCGGTGGGTTCAGACCAATCGTCATATCCATCCAGTTTATACTGGTAAAGTACTTTATCGGGATTACTGAAATTAATTCCCCTGAAATCTATCCGGATCTTGTATATATCATACGGTAAATGAACCGGTTCAGTAAAATCATATGTTTGATCGGATATTGTAAGCCCTGTGATATTCAAAACAGGAGGAATGCTGTCTTTTTTTTCTGCTACGGGATCGTAAAATATAAGGCCTTCAGAAGTACCAAAAACGAGTTTATCTTCACGGTTATTAATCACGGCATTGGGATTGCAATCGGCAGTTATCCCTGCTTCTACACTATATGTATTAATGATACTCCTGTCTTTATTAATCCTGCTCATTCCCAAACGATGTCCAATCCATATATTTCCTTCTGCATCTTCTGCAATGCTATAGCAATAATTATTTCTCAATCCATCAGCAGAAGAATAATATCCAAGGCTGTCTCTTTCGAATTCAAATACACCGTCACCATTGGTCACAGCCCAGAGTATACCCTGTGAATCCTGGGTTATTGATACAAAATCAAGTTCAGCGGGGGTATCTATTTTCAAAGCTTCTCCGCGTGTAAGGTTGTAAATCCCGTTACTCGGACTGGCTATCCATACTTCTCCTTCTGAATCGATAAAAATATCTTTTATTTTATTGTGAGGCAATTGATTCCTGGTGGTAAAATGTTCTCTTTCACCCGTTACCAGATTAAAGTGAAAAACACCTCCATTGGTAGCCACCCAGATATCTTCCCCTTCACCTGTTATCCGGTTGATCATATTTTCCAATGAATTCTGAGAACTAAAAAACAAGTTTGCCCTTGAACGGTCAGCGTTCAATTTATAAATCCCGCTTTTTAATGTTCCTACCCAGATGGTTCCATGAGTATCCTGGTATAAACTTGTAATCCTGTCGGCAGGCAAGCCATCTTTAACCCCAATAATATCTTCGTTTTCTCCGGAAAGATTGGTTACAAGGATACCATTTTCACTTCCGAGATAGTACTGATCGTCAATCTGGATCAGGGAATGTATATCATTATTAAAATTCTCATTGGAAGAAGAGTAAAAGGAAAATGAGCGATCCTTCAGAGAGGACATTCCTTCACCATAGGTTCCTATCCACAAATTACCCTCAAGGTCCTGGAACAATGACTGAACATAATTTCCGGCAATTCCATTTTCTTCATTGTATTTAGAAACAGAAATATAATTTCCGGACTGCTCTGAAAAATTCAGCTTTATCATACCTTCACCCCAGGTCCCGATCCATAGATTCTTTTCTTCATCCTCATAAACGCTTTGAATATTCGAGTATTGCAGATCGAATGCTTCTCCAATCCGGCTGATGGAATATATCTGAATATCAGCACCATCCATTTGAAGACGAAAAAGACCTTCATCGGCTGTTGCTATATAATATTCATTTGTTCTGTGAGAAGAAGCAATGATATTCTGAACATTGGTATAAGGTATTTCCTCGAATCTTCCGACCAGTTCGAGGCCCGTTGTATCATCCATAAATGTATACAGAAAAAGACCTGAAAAGGTACCGATAAGTATATCTGTGTCATTGATAAGCTTTATGGATGAAATTAATTGATTTTCAATGCCTTTTTTTAAATATTTGAAATTGAAGTCATCATCCAGTTTAATTATTCCCTTATCCTGAGTGGCAATGAGAATATTTCCCTCGAGGTCTTCAGCAAAGCCGTTTATGACACTGAATTGTTCTTCAGGAGGGCTTATCAGGCGGAAGGAATAACCCTCAAGCACAGCAATCTGTCCGTTATCATAACCAAACCACAATCTATCCTGACTATCTCTGAAACTGTTTTTTACAGGAGTTTCCGGCAAAGTATCTCCCTGAAATTCGGAGAAAAAATCGAAACCATCAAATCTGCAGATACCTTCGCCGGTGCCAAGCCACAGATAACCATTTTCCCCCTGTGTGATATTATAAACAAAATTATCGCAAAGACCGTCTTTTGCAGTGTATTCGGTAAAATGATAATTCTGAGCATTCGAGATGTAAACCGTCCCTGCCAGGAATAGATTGAAAAGTACTATTTTGATATAAATGTTTTTCAAATCCTTTTCTTTTTCCAAATTCATCTATTGTTTCTTTCTTACTCCAATACTGTACTTATAAGTTGGCACACCACCAATCGGGCTTGTAAAAAACTCCAGGTTCCGGTCATACTGGTTTTTCACATATATTACCACATTATTATTCCGCACGGGTGGATCTACTTTTTTCTTGATAAACTGGATATCCAGGGAGGTTGTTTTCTCTTCATCGTATATCCTGAATTCAGATTCCACCCAGTTGTCCTCACCCGACACACTGCTTAGTTGTCCTCTTCTGGATACGGAAACAATTCTTATGAAACCATCATTATCCCAGTCAAAATTTGAAAGTTTAATAGAATATGTATCTTCGTCAACAAAGGGATAGATGTGAGAAACCTCCTCTGTATCATCATGCATTCTGAAAGAATATTCATAAGCAAAAGCGTTGGCTCCCTCAATTGGGACTCTTTCGGTGGGTGAATTACTCATAAAGAACTGATATAGGTTCCCGTCATCGCCACTTTCCCCTTCTATTATGCATTTCAGCACATTTCCATCCCATCTTTCAACGTATTCTCCTTCCTGGGGATTAAAAGGGCCAAAAACATACCAATTTTTGTCATAACGTGGATCTTCACCGAAGGATTTTGTTGCCAGGAGGGTGCCGCTTTTATAATTTCCAACTGGGTCGGTTCCCTGTGCATCTTCATGAGACCAGCAGCCTTTTCCTCCATAAATACTATAGCGGACCCTTGTGTCCCATTCTCCGTTTATTTCATCCACATCTCCACCTACATCCGGATCATACACCCAGATAAACAGGGATTTGTCGTAATCTTTTGGTAATAAAAAGAAGAATGTCTGACTAAAATCATCGTCTCCCCAGCTCGTTTCAGCTTCATTTCCGAATACCATCAGGTAGGGTATATTTTCCTCAACGTTGGGAACAGGTTGAGATCTTACCGAAAAAGGCAAAAGTATCAAGGCGGTCAGTAAAAAATGAAATGCGATCTTCATATGTTGCTTCCTGTTTCCCGGTTGTAAAATTCTATCAATTAATTAACCAGATTTTATTTTTTTTATTATTCCTCAACAACAATTGTGGTATACGAACAAAAACGCTCTGCTGTTTCAGGATTATCAGTTTCTTCTATAATTCCAAGCCTAACTTTGTATTCACCAGGGGTTAAGAAAGTATGCCTCACCGTTGCTCCGGTTTCTTTTTGTCCGTCTCCAAAATCCCAGTAATATTCCCCAGGTTCAGCTTCCCCGAGGTAGGATTCCAGGGCATGAAGCTGGACCTCCTCATTAACTTCAACAGTATCAGGACCGGCAATAAAAGGCTGTATCACTTTTCTCACTTCAACAAGGTATTCTGCCTGATTGAATGCTACTAAACCGGTTAATTTATCAACCACGTTAAGTTGTACAAGGTAATCCCCGGGTCCCTTATAGCAATGTTCTGCTTCGGTTGCCCTTATTTTCGTGCCATCCCCCAGGTTCCATTCATACATATATAAGCTCGAATCGAGGCTTACGGTATTTTCTTCATAAAATATATAACAGAAATTGTCCATTACCTGCTGCTTACAATACTCAAAGCTGGGATATGTTAGCTCAAAACTGAAAATATCCATGGTTCCCCGTCTATTGGTGGTAAAAAAGCCCGACTCAAGATTTTCGTCTGCAAAAAATGTATAATCATTAAAACCTGAATTGAAGGGTGTTCCCATTTTAACTGGAGGAAACCATCGGTTATTAAAAAAATCCGTGTAAAAAATATCAAATCCTCCGGTCCTGTTATCATGTCCATCTGTAGAAAAATATAGTCTTCCTGAACTATGAATGTAGGGATATATTTCATCATCGGATGAATTCACAACGGGTCCAAGGTTTTCCGGTTCGCTCCATTCACCGTTAATGAACTGCGATTTATAAAGATCATAACCACCAAAGCCTCCTTCACGATTTGAAGAAAAATAAAGTTCATCACCAAAGAGATTCAAACTGGGATGAATTGTCATCTCATCGTTATGGGGAAACTCATAAACCTCACCCCAATCTTCTCCTTCTCTGATCGAATAAAACAAACCTGAATTAGGGTTAGAGGTGTTAATTCTTCCGGTAAAAAAACCTCTTATGCCTTTAGGAGGCAGGTCCTCCATTGTTCTGGAAAAAAATATCAGATCCTCATTCAAATTTAATGTAGCAACTGCATCATGCTGAGGAAATGCCAATCTTTCTGAATAAATTTCTCCATCGCTCCATTTTTCATTTTCATTTTTGACGGAAATATAAATATCTGTCGGGTATTCTCCCTGAGCATCAGTTATGCTTGTATTGGCGTCCGATGGCTTATTGGTTGTATAAATTAATCCTTCTCTTGTCAATACCGGGGCAAGTTCATCATAAACAGGAGTAGAAACCGGATGAAGCTTGGGTAAATATGGGCTTTGAGCTTGCATGCTGATAGCTGCAAACTGTAAAATAAACACGGTTAATATTATATATCCTTTTCTACTCATCTCAGAAATAAATAGGACTTTTCACGTTTGTCTTATAATTCCATTCGTATCGAAACATAACCTCAAAAGATCCATTGGATACACGGCTTATATTTGTAAAGGAATAATCGTATGCAATACCAATCCTTAAAGGACTGGAAACCTGAATCTCCAGGATGGATGTCAATGTGCGGGAGGTTGTTCGATAAAGAGCTCCCAGCCACAATTGATCATTAAATGTTATGAAATTGACTCCGCCCTGTATATCGAAAGAGCCAATTGAATATTCCACCATGGCAGTGGGTTTGATCTTTAGATTCTCGGTAATATTCAATAAATATCCAGTCATTAATAAATATCTGTAGCTTCTTGTATCAAATTCACCGGTCAACCCGGTACTGTCAGGAAGATTTAAGAAATAAGGTATAGAAAAACCGACAAAAAAATCAGGGTTATATAAATAAAATCCCGCTCCAAAATTCGGAGCAAAACCACTTCTGCTGTTGAAAGCATTATCATTAGGATGCAAAAGATTTAAATCATCCATATTCATGGAGTAATTATAGAGTCCAGCCTTCAAACCCATGCTGAGTCTTAATTTTCCTAACCATATTCTGTAAGCATAATGAGCATACAAACCATTATTTGTAATTCCGGGATTGCTCGATCTTTCATAACTGGCACCCCAGGCTACATTTCCTTTTTTTGAAGGGGTATGATATCCAATAAAAGCACCGTCGGGGTTACCCTCAAAACCAGAATATACCGAGCGGTATACACCGGCAATGCTTCGGGCTTCCCTGCTCCCGGCATAAGCTGGATTTGCAGATAGTCCATTATTCAGATACTGGCTTAGACGCGGTACAGTAAACTGGCCAAAAGCCGGTAGTGAAATACCCAGTATTAAGACGATATGTAAAAATCTTCTCATTCTATCTTACCAGTACAAAATCTTTATGGATAAATTCAGCTCCTTTATAATCAATTGTTAAGACAAAATAATAAGTGCCTTTGGGAACAAAATTATTCCCATTTCTGTCTCTGCCATCCCATAATTCCAGACCGTTATTGGGCAAACCTGTTCGGTATCCCATCTCACCGAGGTCTTCCGTTTTTATTTCTCTCACAAGCATTCCGGTAGTAGAAAACAGTTGGAAGGTAAAACTTGCACCTTCCACGTCCAAACCTTCTGCTACCAGGAAATCGTTAAGTCCATCCTGGTTCTCAGGAGAAATGCCATCGTAAACATTCACCTCTCTCCTGTCAATCTCAATCTGATCTGATACAGGATTACAAACTCCGTTGGTAATGGTAAATCTGAGCACTGTTTCATTCTCGAGGGGGATGTTTTCCACGAGGACAGGATTTTCATTCGGATTATTAATAACAGCACCATCGGTAACAAGACTCCATTCAAAATTACCAGCACTCGGCGGACTGGCTGTTATGGTGTCATAATCTATAATATACAGTGTGGTTTGCTCTCCCCTGTAAATAAAGGGTTCTTCAGGCTGCTCAAACAGATTTACCAGCAGGGTATCTGCTCTCATGCCGCAACTGGCAGTTGATTGCTTAAAGAATACTGTATCTGCATAGCTATCAAAAGGAAGTGCGATCTGAAATTCTCCTGTAGCGGCATCCGGGTTTTCAATTGTCAATTGGGAAGAAGCTCCTGTCTCCCACCAGCCTGAAGATACTCCCGGGTTAGTATCCGGATCCGATTCCAGGCTAAACTCAGGACCACATATTTCGAAGGGCCGGGCAGGTTTTATAATTGAAGGTGAAGGAGCATCATTAACCCATAATGGCACAACATCGGAGAAATCGCCTGTAGCAAGGCAGCCATTCTCATCTTCAACACCTAAAATGGTAAAATTAAATGCCTCAAAAGGCCGGTTATAACTTGTGAAGTATATGCTATCACTCACAGAAGTCTCTGACAATAATTCCTTCCCGTTGGTATACTCAATATCAAAAGGCCCATAATAATTACTTTGAAAATCGAGATAAAGGGTAAAAGGTTCATCATCACAGATGGTATCCTCACTTCCTGTGGCACTTAACAATACGGGCAAAGTAAGTGTATCGGCCATGACCACTCCGGAAGTATTACTGCACAAACCGCTCTGGGATTCTGCTACGCGACGGTACCAGATCCGTTGAGTTAAGGCCGGATTAATATAATCCTCTGTTGCAAAATCTCCCGGAACAATTCCCCATGATCCTCCGTCCAGACTATCCTGCCAGGTATATACCGGAACCAGTCCGTCTCCTCCCAATGCTGCTTCTGCAGATATGGTCGTCTCAGAATTAAAACATGCTTCCACTAAAGATTGGTCTGCCTCATTGCCTGTAATCTGAGCTTCCACACTGACTGTTCTTTGATCCGATGTGTCAGTACAGGTATTATTTTCTCCCGACAATACAATCCTCCTGTAATTATATTCCCCGGCATTATCAATAATTGATGGAGCATAATTCTGATCAAAACCATCAAGATTGTTCCAGTTACCCTCGTTAATTTTTTGCTGCCAGAGATAATTATATTCTCCGTCTCCGCCTGCGGGAGCGCTTCCCTGCAATTCATCAGGTACTTCACCGACACATTGTGCCTGATCATCTGTAATCGTATTTCCGGAAATAGACGGAAGAACAGTTATTTTCTGTACGTTGCTGGTGCTTGAGCATACCTGGCCGGCACCATCGGTTACAACTCTTCGAAAATAAGTCGTTGAGTTAAGGGATCCCGGTTGGTAATTGTTCTGATCTGAATCTCCTGGTCCGGAAGCCCATGAACCACTTCCATCAGGGCTGGTTTCCCAATGATAGTTATAGGGAGATCCATCCCCGCCTTCAGGATCAGAGCCTTCGATGGTAATGCTTGGGATTCCGCTGCAGAGGGTATCCTGTTCAACAGAAATGGAATTAGCTGTAATATCGGGCAATACCGTCAATGCAACAGAAGAACTGGTATCCACACATGTATTACCGGGGCCTGAATAAACCGTTCTTCTAAACTCGTATACCCGCGATGCTTCCCCGTTGGAGGTTAAAATAACACCGGAGTAATCCTCAGATATCAGATCATCCGTCCAATCTCCCCCGCCAATGCTTGTCTCCCACTGATAAGAATAGGAGCCGTCTCCTCCCCTTAGTTCTTCGCCGGTAATAGGTTCTATCTCCTGATTATTGCAATATACCTGCTGAGGTGTTGAAAGGTCATTTCCGGTGATTGACGGCAAAACAATAATGTTGACAGTATCACTGAAATCTGTGCAGACACCGGATTGGACAACTCGTCTGTAGAACGTCGTATCGTTGAGTGATCCGGGGCTGTAATCGGGGGAAAAGGCCTCGTTGATATCCGCCCAGTCGGTATTGTCTTCTTTAAACTGCCACTGGAAGGTATATGTTCCACTGCCGAGCCCCCCTGAAAGTGTGGGCTCATCGGTACCGTTCAGATTGTTGGGGATCAATCCCTGGCAAATAGTATCATTAGCACCGATAGTATTGTTTTGAATAGCAGGAGTTACATTCACTGTGATATAAAAGGTCTCATCAGAAACTGCTCCCGAAGTCACCCTGCGTTTAAAATATGTTGTGGTTGTAAGGGGATCAGGATACTGGTAGGTCATGGTCGTTGCACCGTCAATAACCTTAAAAGAGTCGGGATCTACATATTCCGATTTTAACCACTGATAGGTGTATGTGCCATTACCTCCTTTAGGCTTGGCAGCCAGGAATTCTTCAGGAACTTCATTTTCACAAATATTCTGGTCATCGGGGAGTGGGTTTATGATAAATCCTCTGATCGGCAGTTTCAGATCCGGTATGCCCTCGCCGAAAAGGGCCTCACCGTCAGCGCCATATTTGTCCCCGCCTACAGTTCCGCTTTTTCCTGCTGAAACATCAAAATCACTTAACGGGATTAAATTATCATTGTACCAGACGACACCTCCACCACCTGCTCCTCCCGGACCGCTTTTTTCAAAGCTGGTACTCACATCTCCCCCGTCTCCTCCTCTTGTTTCAAAAGTGACATCCTGAATAAATCCGGCATCAATAACAATTACACCACCTCCGCCTCCACCGCCGGCTCCGGCGGTTGCCGGTTCCACGACCGATTCTCCGTTGGCTGTAATTTTATAACCATTCCCGATTACTGTATCGGCAAGTAAAATGATAATACCCCCACCATCTCCTCCGGGGGTTGCAAAACGGTTCAGGGAAGGATTCTGAGTTCCGGTGCCCCCCCCACCACCGAGAAAGATCCTGTTAAAAGAAAAGTCACCGCTCGAATTGCTGTATCCAAAGCCCTCACCGCGTTTACCCCCTATATCCTGGGCCGGCGAACAACTTTCACTTTCATACCCCCCATTTGCGCCATAACCGGAATTGGCTCCACCACCACCTCCGGCATACTTTCCGTTACCTCCTCCACCTCCCGAACCTACATTTTCAAAACCTTTGGTAAAAATGTAGCCTTCTTTATCATACGATTCACCCTTTCTACCGGAGCTATCGGCAGCATCAGTAAACATGCCAACAGAAGAATATATTGTATCCCCCGAAGCAGCAGAACACAGGCCTCCATATTCCCCGTCTGGTATTCCTCCTTTGAATCCCTGACCATTGGCTGAAAAATCGGTCTCAAGAGTAAGCCTGCCAACAATAAGGGGGAATACTCCACCGGTTTTGGTAGCAGAATTCCATTCCCAGTAAGCAGAGTCGTTGGCAAAATTTTCTGTTATCCGGGCATTCTTATAAACAGGTATTTTGACCAACTGGGCAATCTCTCCCGGTTGCCTGGGGTTTGCAGCCATAGAGGGAAGCGTGCTGTTGAAAACTATAATATTCCCGTTTATTTCCTGGATCTTCATGATCCCGTATTTCCCGGTATAATAAAAGTTTGGCATGTCCCCTTTTTCATTTGGCAATCCCCCGATGGTCTGAAAAAAAAGCACGGTATCGTCAACGGAAAATCCACTGGCATCCTCAACTATGACTGAATCCTCGTCACCAACAATCCTGGAGTTATAATCGTTAACTTTTGTAAAAACAGCTTCCCTGGGGTCAACTTCGGGGCCATTCTGACCATGACTTGATAAAGGCAGGAATCCAAATATCAGAATTGGCAAAATCAGGCAAATATGCTGGAACTTTTGCTTCAAAATCAGGTATTAAGGTTAGTACGCATCAAAATATTGCTACGATTTTCTGTGTTTAAAGTTATAAAATTATAAAATATATTAAAGTTTTTTTATCCACTTGTAACCTTATTGTTTAAACCTGATCATTCCCGTTTTCTTCCATTATGGGTAGCTCAACAAAAAAGGAACTTCCCTTACCGGGTTCGGTTTCATAATAAATTCTGCCTCCGGCGTTTCTTACAATATTTCTTACAATGGAAAGCCCCAGACCCATACCACCGCTCTTGGTTGTAAAGTTCGGTTGAAATAACTTATCCCTGATTTCCTCGGGTATTCCTTTGCCATTGTCTTTTACGGTCACAAGGGCAGTATGATCTTTCCTGTCGAGTATAACTTCAATTTTGCCTGTTTTGGACTCAGGAACAGATTGAATGGCATTATTGATCAGGTTAATAAATACACGTGAGATCTGTTCTCTGTCGGCATAAATATATAATGGTTCTTCTGTATTGATATGGAGTGAAATCAGGCAACGATCATAATCCTTAAACAAATCGATTGCGTTTTCAAGTTTTTTTACAAGGTTAAGTCTTTCATTCTTTGCCAGCGGCATTTTAGCAAAATTGGAAAACTCGGTTGCAATTGTGGATAGATCATCGATTTGATCTATAAGCATCTTTGTTATTTTGTCCACCTGTTCGTCCTTTTTTTCACCCGGCTCTTTGTAAGTGCGCTTCAGGTGCTGCACACTCAACTTCATAGGTGTAAGCGGATTTTTTATCTCATGAGCGATCTGTTTGGCCATTTCACGCCATGCCGATTCACGTTCTGATCTGGCAAGTAATTCAGCACTCTCCTGTATCTGGTCTACCATATGATTATATTCATTCACCAGACTTCCGATCTCATCTTTTGCAGAATAACTGATCTTCTCGTTTTTCTCACTGAGACTGATCTTTGCTATCTTTTGCTGGATCAACCTGAGCGGTGAAGTCACGGTGTTAGAAACAAAAACTGCTATGGTAAAACTTAGGAGGGAAAGAAGAACAACAATATTGATTATAGCAACAACAAGGTTCGCAATTTCCCTGGTAAGTTCATCCTGCTTGGTAAAATAAGGTAAATTCAGGTAAGCCAGCATCTCGTTATTGGCATTCACAAAAGGAACATAAACTGATAAATAATCAAGAGAGCCAATGGTTTCGGTATGGATGAATTCCGATCTTTTGTTCACTGTCATCTCCTTGTAGGCTTCAGCATTCATCCTCCTGCTCAATAAACCCATATCATATAATTCGCTCCGTGAAGTAGCCAGGAGTTGCCCATCCCAGGAAAAAAGATTTATGTCGGTATAAAAAACATTGGAGAACTTCTGCAGTAATTCATCAAGATTATAATAACTATCGGATGACCATCCACTTAAATCTGTTTCAAACTCAAGTTTATGGATCAATTCTATATAAACCGACTGCACTTTTTCTTCCAGGGTCTCATGCTGCCTGTCTTTGTATTCATGGATGCTGAAATATACTGTCCCTGCTCCGAAAAGAATAAAAGAAATGAGTAAAACAGAAGTTATGGATAATTGAATCCTGTTCTTAAAACTGGGCTTTAATTTCATTGAAACCGGACTTATCCAACTGATTGAAAGCAATACAATCAGTGCAATAAAATAAAAACTGAAGATATAAGAAAAAGAAATCAAAATATCTACCCAGAATACAGAAGGCTTACTTACGATAATGGTATTGTTTTCATCCAGATGGTATGCCAGATGATCATAATTATCAAACTCAAATGACTCAAAACCATCCTTTTTACTCGTATAAACATCCGAATTTGTTGAATATGCAAACTCTCCATTGCTGGTAATCAGGTTGCCGTTATTGTATTTTGCATAGGAATATTCTGCAGCCGGATCTTCAAAAGAATCTTCCAGCAGGAGCCCTGGGTAGCCCAATCCTTCGGCAAATAAGCGAGAATCAAGCTCAATGAACATGGTTACCTCATCGGCTTCTCCTTCGTTATAAGTGACTTGAAGGAAATAAGATATCCGTCCGTTCAGATTGTCAAGGTAATAAAAGTCTGTTCCCGGTACCTGCATCCCATCAGACAAAATTCCTTCGTAGAAAAATGGATAACAGGGATACCATGCATCATCGGGAGGAGAAACATATACGCTGTCTTCAGGTTCGCAAATGGTTACCTGCAGATCATATTTATCCCAGTAACCACTGAAATATTTTCTTTCGAGCGTGGAGTAAAGATATTCAAAATCAAAAACCGGACTGTAAATAATGGTCTCTAATTCCTGATCCTGCTGGATCTTCTTGTCCATATCAATGAATAATAATTCAGCGATGGGATCATGTTCGGCAGATAAACTTACAGCAAGCATCTTCATTTCCGAACGATCCCTGGTCTCAGAATACCTGATTACCTGTGCAAGACTAAATATTGAAAAAAGAATTACAAAAACCACGAAATTAGAAAAGGGGTAATCAATCCTGCTAAGAAAGCGAAAATAAAACAATAAGCCGGAAGTAATAGCAAACAGAAGGATCGATTCAAAATTCACATAGGGAAAAATGGGGATTATAAAAAGAATAAGAAAAAACACCAGTTGTAAAATGATAAATCCCAGGGCGTGCTTCTTCATCCCAAGGTTAGCAAATATTAATAACACCTTATCAGTTAGAAGAGCATAAGCCATATATAACAGAGCAAGCATGAAGAAGCCAATGAAGGTGAAAAGGCTTAGATCCAATACCTTATATGTTTCAAATGAAATAGAAGAATCCAGCATAAGGGATTTAAACACGTAGGTATCGAAAATATAAAGCGTTATGGTTACGAGAAGGAATACAAAAAGAAGCAAAATCCTGGAAAATGACCTGTATTTTAACCGCCTGTATGGAAATTGATAATCGGCATAAAAATTATAGGCTATAAAAAAGAAAATGAAAATTCCCGTAAAAAGATCTCCTATTGATGAGAAAAAGAAAAAAGTGCTGGAATATTTCACTGCTGAAAAAAGGTCAGAATCGTATAAAACAGAAGGTACCCTGTAGAAACTAACTATTTTCATTAAAAGAATAATGAAAATAATGGAAAGAAAGATCACCAGGTTTTTTCCTTTTCCCATCCAACCATGAACAATGGTCCGGATTACGATCATCAAAATAAGAAAAAACAGAAAATACAGTCCCAGTGATAAAGACCTGAAAAATGCAGGTTTATGTTCTGCTTCACTAAAATTAAGGGAAAAAATGTACTCTCCTTCAGAATTTTCAATTCGGAACGGACTTTCAGGGGTGGAAAACTCAATTTCAACTTCCTCACCAAGATTAAAATCTTCCTGGAAACCATTCTGCAGGAAACGGTTTTCATAAGGATGCTCTGTTTTGATCAACAAAAGTCCAAGAATAGAATTCCCATCATCAGAGATCATCTTCATAAGGTAAATTGAATTCCCAAGGCTTACCGTATTTCCCGATGGCAAATGATCGGGGCTGGAAGGTAAGGGAATCTGGTTATCTGTCCAGAATTTCAACTGATCATCCGAGAAATAAAACAATGAAATACCCTCTTCCTGATATAAGTCTAAAAACTCCTGATCAAAGCCCACAAACATTTTAGACTCCCTTTCCACGCTATCGATCAGGTTCCGGGTTTTTTCAAGGTAAGAATTCAGGATTCTTTCTTTTTCCAGGAGGGTTTCCTGGAATACTTTTGCGTCATTCCTGTCATATTCAGCATTATCATATTTTCTTTCAAAGAAAACTGCAAGAAGAAAAACAATAACAAGAGTCGGTAAATACCATTTTATATTGTGAATTTTTCTTTTATCTGGTTTCGGTAGATTCATAATCCATTTTTATAGCCATCAACAGTTAGTGATTTCGAAGTTTTTCAATCCACATATTTTAAAAAATAATTTTAATCCCATTAAAGCTAAAGAAAAAACAAATGCATATTTCAAACATTTATAAACACTGTTTTCAGGAATGATGATAGGGCTCATTTTTCATGATGGTAAAAGCCCTGTACACCTGCTCCAGCAATATCATTCTTACCATTTGATGAGAAAATGTCATTGATGATAATGATATGCTGGCACCCGACTTTTCCCTGACCTCGGGGGCAAAACCGTAAGGCCCTCCGATTGCCATACAAATATCACGCCCTTCAACCATTTTTTTGTTAAGAAATGAAGCAAAGGATACGGAGTCGTACTTTTTTCCTTTTTCATCCAGTAAAATCAAGAAAGAATTTTCAGGAAATAGTTTTAACAGTGTCTCACCTTCTTTCCTCACCTGTTCCTCCTGTGACATATTCCTGGTATTCTTAATGTCGGGGACAATAATAATTTCAGACTTCACGTAATGCTTCAAACGCTTGAAATAATCAAGAATTCCTTCTTCTATGTAAGAAATTTTGGTCTTACCTGTAAAAACAAAGCTAAATTTCATTTCTCATTATGTTGTGAGAATTTTACTATCTTGCATCAAAATAGCTCAAATTTATGAATCTCCGAAAGAATACAATATTATTAAGTATTTTAATTCTTTCATTGCTTCTTTTCAAAGCATCTCTAACTTTTGGGCAAACCGTTTCAGAAGAAGTTAAGAAAGCTTTTCAAGCAGCAAATGCCGACAAATTGAGCAGTCATTTCGGGAATACACTTACACTTAACATTCCGGGAACCGATACTCAGTGCACCAGGGAAGAAGCCAGGGATAAGATGAATAAGTTTTTCACTGATCATCGGGTGAAAAATTTTGAGATAAAGTTTAAAGGGGGCAAAAATAATTCAAATTTTCTAATCGGAACGCTTTACACAGGCAAAGGAACTTACAGGGTAAATTTATTCTTTAGAAAATCTGAAGGAAAAAATTATATTCATTTACTAAGAATCGATAAAGAGCATGGATCCGAATTTTAATGCACTCCTGCAAAACTCTATGGAAATATGGCTTTCAGAAGATATCGGTGATGGCGATCACACTACCTTATCTACCATACCGGTTGATTCACAAGGGAAGGCAAAACTCCTTGTCAAGGATGAAGGCATTATCGCCGGTATTTTCGTGGTAGAAAAATTAATTAAAAAATTTGATAAAAATCTTATATTGGTAGTATTCCTTGAGGATGGATCAAAAATCCATCACGGGGATATAGTGTTTGAAATGCATGGGCCTGTTCAATCCATTCTACAGGTTGAAAGACTGGTTCTTAATCTTCTTCAGAGGCTTTCCGGTATTGCAACCCAGACTAATAAATATGCACGTAAACTCAAGGGAACAAAAACCCGGATTCTGGACACCCGGAAAACAACTCCCGGACTCAGATTCCTGGAAAAAGAAGCGGTAAGACTGGGAGGTGGAGTGAATCACCGTACAGGGCTTTTTGATATGATTCTCATAAAAGACAATCATATTGATTTTTCCGGGGGCATCGAAAGTGCTATTCAAAAAGCAAAAACTTATTTGGAGAAGAATAAGCTGGAATTAAAGATAGAAGTAGAGGCGAGGAACCTGGCAGACGTTGAAAGGATCCTAAAAGAAGGAGGAGTTGATCGCATACTTCTTGATAATTTCACTCCCAAGCTTACCCTTCAGGCAGTAAAGATGATTGATGGAATGGCAGAAACGGAATCATCGGGCGGTATCAATCTTCAAACTTTGAGAGATTATGCTGAATGCGGTGTGGATTACATTTCTGTCGGTGCGCTCACCCATCAGATACGAAGCCTTGACCTCAGCCTGAAAGCAATTTATTAGCAGGAATTGATTTTTGCAGTCTGAACAATTCTTTCTGTCATTATGTTTGAGAAGTGATGAGAAAAGAATTGGAAAAGCTTCAGAAAGATTACCAGGATCGCGAGATCAATAAAAAAGACCTGCCTGAAGATCCTGTTGTCCTTACCAGGCAATGGATGGATGAGGCACTTAAGAAGGACCTGCCTGAGCCTAATGCCATGGCAATATCCACTGTGAACAATGAAAAGAGGACATCCATAAGAACAGTTTTATTGAAGGAGTTAAATTCCGGGGGGTTGGTTTTCTATACCAATTATAATTCAAGGAAAGCAAAAGACCTGGAAGAAAATCCATTCATAAGTGCATTACTTTTCTGGCCTGATCTGGAGCGGCAGTTAAGAATCGAAGGATTTGCAGAAAAAACAAAGCCTGAAGAATCGGATGAATATTTTTCCGGGAGACCTCGTGCCAGCCAGATCGGAGCATGGGCATCTCCACAGAGTGAGATTATTAAATCCAGGGAGGAACTGGAGAAGCATTACCTTCAAATAGAGGAAAAATACCAGGGAAAAGATATACCCCGCCCGCCTCACTGGGGAGGTTACAGGATAAAACCTGCATACTTTGAATTCTGGCAGGGCCGGCCCGGCCGGATGAACGACCGGATCGTTTACATTCGTGAAAGCCAGAGATGGAGAAAAGAAAGACTTGCTCCCTGATCACATTACATGAATATATTTAACCACCAATTGCCTGATCTCTTCCTCTTTGCCATAAAGTTTCTCTGACAGATCCTCATCATTATATGAAAGAAGTGTATTAACAATGCTATCGATCATGCCCTCTGGAAATATCCCATCCTCTTCAAAAACTTTCCTCTTTTCCTTCAATGCAATTGCAGAGTCGTGACATGAATCAGGAAGTTGATTTAGTTTTTTCTTCTTTTCTGTGTCTTTATGAATGTCAACATCAACATAAAGCTCTTCTGCTCTCTTCAGGCTATTTTCATCCTGAAGTCCTTTCATTGCACCGATAACAAGTCCGGCCAGCAGGTTATGAACATTTGCTGATCCGTCGGGAGCTCTGAACTCAACTGTTTGTTTGCCGGGCCTGTTCAGTTCCCTTCTTGCCTCATCAGGATTTGCATCGTAAATCATTGAATTGTTTCCCAGCCATCCAAGTGGCACACGAATCAATACACTTCTGTTCCGGTCTCCCCAGCAAATATTGGTGGGAGCTTCCTGGTTCGGGACCAGGCGGAGATAGGAAGTAGGTATGGTATTGCCAAAAGCCGTAAGTGCATCTGAAATATCAAGAATTCCGGCTATCATTTTTTTGGCGGTGTCACCAAGTTGACCCTTTTCCTCCATAACGTTCTTACCGTCTTTTTCGGCAAGCAGGTGAATGTGTAAACCGCTTCCTGCTTTACCAACAGTGATTTTGGGGGCGAAACTAAGTTCAATGCCGTAACGTTCGGCCAGCATTCTGAGTATCCACTTGGCAATTACCAGCGAATCGGCTGCTTCCTCAACGTCAGCAGGTAGAAATTCAATTTCATGTTGTTCAAAATCTTCCAGCTCATTACTGAAATTACCCACTTCATTATGGGAATACTTAATCCTTCCACCGGCTTTTGCGATTAAGGACATGGCCTCAATCCTCAGATGCTCCCATTTGGAGAATGGGGCAGCCGAATGATATCCTTTTTGATCTTCAACCCGGAAAAGTTCTTCTCTCGGGCTATTGATATAATATTCGAGCTCGCCAAATGCTTTGAAAGTCATTCCCGTATTTTCCCTGAAAGCTTTCTGTGCTTTTTTCAACACATATTCGGGGGAGTTTTCCAGAGGTTCCCCGGCACTGGTATAAAATGAGCAAAGAATGTCCAGGGCAGGGACCTCCGAGAAAGGATTGACAAAAGCCGTCCTGTATCGTGGAATCACATAAAGGTCGCTTGATCCTGCCGATATAAAAGAAAACAAACTGGAACCATCCACCCTTTCTCCAAAAGTCAATATCTGCTCCAGATGTTCCCGGCTTTGTATAATAAAATTTAAAGCTTTTAATTTACCGTCTTGAGCAACATAACGGAAATTCAACATTTCAATATCATGCTCTTCAATATATCTTATAATATCATCACGCTGAAATTGTGAAGCCGGTTTATCCAGAAACTTAACGAGTTCGTTAGGATTCAAATTAACATTTTTTCCCTTCATATCATCTTTTTTTAAAACACAAAGATAGCAGGGGTAGCATAGTCCTGATATGATATAAAGCAGGCTCAATATATGTTTAATAACAAAGAGAGAGAATAATTTCCCGTGAAGACATGCGAAAATAATGCCTGTTAGCTGGTATTCAATTTCCGTATTTTTCTGCGTTCATACCAGAGGAGGAAACCGGTGATGGCATAGGTCAGGGCAACCAGTCCGAGGATTGTGGAATAAAGCAGCTTTCCTAACTGTTTTTCGCTGCCCAATAATCTGTCAATGATAGAACCATCGTGAATATTTTCAATGATATCCGATACCCTGTAACCCGAATGAAGGACCTCCCCTGTTCCACCATCAATCTGAATTTCATAATAGCTTCCTTTAAAACGTATCTTCAAACTTCCTTTTTCCGGTCTTACATCTATCCGGTCAATTTTCACCTCCTTATCTTCTCCAAATTCATCATAATAATAGGTTAAACCTATCTCTTTTAGTTCATCGAGAGGTATCCAAATGGAAAGATCCGTGGTAGTTCCCCGATGAGTGGGGATGGATAATACATCATCGGCATTTTTTTTCCATGCCAGGAGCAATCCGGTAATGGTAATAATCAGAATAAAAAATAAAAAATAAATCCCTGTGAAACGATGAATTTTCCTGATCTTTCTTATTGTTCCTGCTTTTTTCTTTATAAGTGCCCTGTTTTGCATCAAGATCCCTGCTTTTCCAAAATTTCTATCTGCTTTTCAAGAACGGATATCTTTCCTTCCGCGTCTGCTTTTTTATCTTTTTCTTTCTGAACCACTGCTTCGGGAGCATTCTGAACGAATCGTTCATTATTCAACTTTTTCATAACTGAATTCAAAAAGCCACGGGTATATTCAAGTTCTTCTGTAAGTTTTTTGATCTCTTCTTCCGTATCAATTTTAGCTCCGATTTCCAGGTAATATTCAACATTCTTTACAATAAACGCCACTGCCCCCACAGGTTTTTCGTCTAATTCCCGGATCTCGGAAATGCTGGCAAGTTTTTTAATTACCGGAGTAAAATCTTGGTTATAGCTACCCTCATTAACATTATATCCGAGAACCAGAGGCTCTTTCACCGGGATCTGTTTTTCATTCCTTATATTTCGAACTGAAGTCACTACCTGCTTTATTCTTTCAAACTGTTCAATGTAATCTTCATTTACAACACCTGCAACCGGCATTGAAGAAATCATAATGCTTTCTCCGTCTTTGCGATCTTTCAAATAATACCAGATTTCCTCTGTAATAAATGGCATAAAGGGATGCAGTAGTTTCAGAAGTTTCTCAATAAATTCAAGGATCCTGTGATAACTTTTTGCATCTATGGCTTTGCCAAAACCAGGTTTGATAATCTCCAGGAACCAGGAAGAAGCCTCTTCCCAGAATAGACGGTATATACTTATGAGTGCATCCGAAAGACGGAAACTTGAAAAATGCTTCTCCATTTGAATAATGGCCTGGTCCAGTTTATTTTCAAACCATTCAATGGCAATTCTTGTTTCTTCAGGCTGATCGAGGGAATCATCCACTTTCATTGTTTTAATCAAACGGAAGACATTCCATATCTTATTGCCAAAATTCCGGCCCTGTTCTGTCAGGCTTTCATCGAACAAAAGATCATTCCCGGCAGGTGAGGCAAAGAGCATTCCAATCCTTACTCCATCGGCAGAATACTTTTTCATCAACTCGATGGGATCAGGAGAATTTCCCAGGGATTTTGACATTTTTCTTCTCTGGCTATCCCTTACAATCCCGGTAAGATAAACATTTTGAAAAGGTTTCTCATCCCTATATTCATATCCTGCAATGATCATTCTTGCCACCCAGAAGAAAAGTATCTCGGGAGCGGTAACCAGGTCATTGGTGGGATAGTAATACTTTATTTCCTCATTATCCGGATTCCGTATTCCATCAAACACCGAGATTGGCCACAGCCATGAAGAGAACCAGGTATCCAGAACATCTTCATCCTGTTTAAGATCATTTTCCTGCAAGTCAGGATTTCCGGTTTTCTCACGGGCCATCTCAATGGCTTTCTTATTGTCTGCTGTGACAACATAATCATTGGGACCAGGTCCGTAATACCATGCAGGAATCCGCTGTCCCCACCATAGCTGCCGCGAAATACACCAGTCCTTAACATTCTCCATCCAGTGGCGATAGGTGTTTTTAAATTTGGGAGGATAAAGCTTTACCTTATCTTTCATTACACTTTCCAGGGCCGGCCGGGATATTTCTTTCATCTTCAGGAACCATTGGAGAGAAAGCTTGGGCTCAATTACTACATCAGTCCTTTCAGAGAATCCAACCTTGTTTACATAATCTTCCACTTTTACCAGATGGCCTTTATCTTTCAGCAGCCCTGTTATTTTGTCCCTCACCACGAAACGGTCTTCTCCGATAAAGACAGTGGCATTTTCATTCAGCGTACCATCGTCATTGAAAATATCGATGCTTTCCAGGTTATGTTTAATGCCCAGATGATAGTCATTTTCATCATGTGCCGGAGTTATTTTCAGTGCCCCGGTACCAAACTCCATGTCTACATATTCATCTTCAATTATGGGAACAACCCGGTTTACAATGGGAATGACAGCCTTCTTGTTTTTAAATTTTTTAAACCGCTCATCATTCGGATTTATACAGACTGCAGTATCGCCCAGAATAGTCTCGGGACGAGTAGTTGCAATGGTAAGAAAATCCTCTTCTCCCTCAATAAAGTATCTTACATAATATAATTTTGACTGTACTTCACGATAGACCACCTCTTCATCCGAAACAGCCGTTTTCGCACTTGGATCCCAATTCACCATTCTCACACCGCGATATATCAGGCCTTTGTTGTAAAGATCGATAAAAACACGTAGCACACTTTCTGACATTTCATCATCCATGGTAAATTTGGTCCTTCTCCAATCGCATGATGCTCCGAGCTTCTTTAATTGCTCAAGTATGATTCCTCCATGCTTTTCTTTCCATTCCCATGCATGCTTCAGGAATTCTTCACGGCTCAGATCCGACTTTTTAATTCCTTCCTTTGCAAGCTTGGCCACCACTCTTGCTTCAGTTGCAATTGATGCATGATCAGTACCGGGCAACCATAAAGCATTTTTCCCCATCATCCGGGCTCTTCGTACAAGAACGTCCTGAATGGTATTATTGAGCATATGGCCCATGTGAAGAACACCGGTTACATTGGGAGGAGGAATAACAATAGTATAAGGCTCACGTTCATCCGGATCAGAATAAAAAAAGCCTTTCTCCATCCAGTAACTATACCATTTATCCTCGGTTTTGGAAGGATCATATTTAGTGGGAATGTCCATTTTCTTTTGATTCTCAGTTTTAGTAAAATAAAGTGCAAAAATAACAAAACTGACATGATTTCATATTATGGAAACCCCGTGTTTTAATAATTTCTTTTTTTAATTCGGTTTTTAATTTATAGATTTATCTTAAATAATCTTTTGAAGAATTATGAAAAGTCATTTTAATTCTATTCAAATAGTTTTTTCTTTTTTCAAACCTTTATTTTCATTTAAACAGGGAATTAAACATTTAGTATGAAAAGAAACATCCTGGTAATCGGAGCCGGCGCTATCGGAGGAATCACTGCAGCTCGACTGGCACAAAAAAATATTGATGTTGATCTCCTTGTCAAATATCCTGATTTAAAAAAACTTGCCAAGACTCGTGGATTGCGGGTAACCGGACATCATGGTAATTTCACGCGGAAAGTTAATGCCTATTTGCCTTCAGATCTCTTATCTGAAACTTTTGATATTGTTCTGATCGCGACAAAGGCAAACGATATGAGAGAAGCTGCCATGCATATCCTTCCATTCCTGGAAAAAGATTCCCTGGTCGTTTCAATGCAAAACGGGATCTGCGAAGATGAACTGGCCAATATAGTGGGAACTCATCGCACGGTTGGCTGCATTGTAGGCTGGGGAGCTACAATGATTGAGCCGGGTAATTATGATATGACCAGCGGAGGTATTAATGTTGTCGGGTCATTAAATGGCATTTCAGCCGAAAGAATTACAAAGCTGAAAAAAATTCTGAACCATCTGGCACCCACTTATATTTCAAATAACATCTACGGTGATCTCTATTCTAAATTGATCATTAACTCCTGTATCAGTGCTCTTGGAGCAATTTCAGGTCTAACCCTCGGGCAAATGCTCAAGAGAAAAAAATTACGCAAGATGTTTTATCAGATCCTTGAAGAAGCCGTTGAAGTAGCGAATGCCATGGAGATCAAAATAGAACCCTACGCAAATACAATTGACTATTATAAATTCCTTGATCCCGGGTTGGTGGCCTCAGCGAGAAGACAGCTTATTGTCACCTTAATGGGGTTTAAATACAGGAGATTAAAATCCTCCAGCCTCCAATCTATTGAAAGGGGAAAAAAAACAGAGATTGATTACTTCAATGGCTTCATTACAAGACAAGCTGCAAAACATAATATCGATGCCCCCCTGAATCAAAAAGTTACCGAAATGGTAAAAGAAATTGAAAAAGGTGAAAGAAAACCCGGTCTAAATAATTTTGAAGAGGAATTTTTTGTGAAATATTAGGGAGTGGGGAGTGGGGAGTTTGGAGTTTGGAGTGGGGAGTTTGGAGTTTGGAGTGGGGAGTTTGGAGTGTGGAGTTTGGAGTGTGGAGTGGGGAGTGGGGAGTTTAAGGGTTTAAGGTTTAAAGGTTGAGCCTACTCCGAAAAGTGATTATTAAGGCATTTCGTCTTTAATACCCCCCGGTCCGCCCAGATGCTAAAATTGAAATCCATTTATGGACATTCATACTGGAAATTGGAGAGCTAAATTATTTTTTTTCTGCCCTGTGGAGCAATTTGCCCGAGCTTTCAGCTTTCAGCTTTGATTTGATGATCCTGCAGTTTCGAGCTGTCGCCAAAGGCTTTAGAAAGCAGATACAAATTGTTTTCTTCAGCATAAAGAAATTTCATTATTAAGCTTATTTTTGTGAAGGTTAGAGATGAAAAACTCATATAGGGTAGATTTTTATGGATTTGAGAATGAAAAGAATTTTGGTAGTACTTACAGCATTCACAATAATATTGGCGTTTTCATGCAATAATCAAAATACAGCAGAAGAAGATGAAGCAACAAAACCCAGGATCGATTTTGAAAGTACGATGCACGATTTTGGCACCATTCCATACCAAGGTGACGGTCGGTGCTATTTTGAATTTACCAATGATTCTGAAGAAGAGCTTATCGTTAATACAGTGAGGACTACCTGTGGATGCACGCGCCCTGAATGGCCGGAAGAACCTGTTAAACCCGGAGAAAAAAGCAGAATTGGAATTAGCTACAACACAAAAATCGAGGGAAGATTCCAGAAGAGTATAACAGTTTATTCCAATGCAGAGAACTCACCGGTGAAGCTATTTATCAAAGGAAATGTTAAAAAGAAATAACAGAATAATTTAATTTACAATGCCTGAATTATCAGAAAAAGGAAAGCAAATGCCGGCATCTCCCATCAGACGGCTGGTACCCTTTGCAGAAGAAGCCAAACGTAAAGGAAGAAAAGTTTATCATCTTAACATTGGTCAACCTGATATTAAAACTCCGGAAGTTGCCATTGAAGCGTTGAAGAACATGAAGGAGACGGTAATAGAATACAGCCATTCTGCCGGAAACGAAAGTTACAGGAGAAAATTGGCTACATTTTACGTTAAACTTGGGATAAATGTTGACCATACGGAAATGTTAATTACAACCGGAGGTTCCGAAGCGATCTCATTTGCCCTTATGTCTACCCTTAATCCGGGTGAGGAAATTATCGTACCCGAGCCTTTCTATGCAAATTACAATGGTTTTGCCACCACAGCAGGGGTGAAAATTGTCCCCGTAACTTCCTATATTGAAGGGAATTTTGCCCTTCCCCCTATTGAGGATCTGGAGAAGCTTATCGGACCGAAGACACGGGGTATTATGATTTGTAATCCGAATAATCCTACCGGATATCTGTATTCGGAAGAAGAGATCAGCACCCTTGGTGAAATCGTTAAAAAACATGATCTATATCTTTATTCTGATGAGGTATACCGGGAATTTTGTTATGATGATCATAAACATTTCTCTGTTATGCATCTCAAAGGCCTTGAAAACAATGTGATCATGTTCGACAGTGTATCTAAACGCTACAGTGCATGCGGTGTAAGGATTGGAGCCCTTGTTAGCAAGAACAAGGATGTTATACAAACCGCATTAAAATTTGCCCAGGCCAGATTGAGTCCTCCTGCTCTCGGTCAGATCATAGGAGAGGCTGCACTTGACACGCCGGTATCCTATTTCAATGAGGTCTACAATGAATACATCGAGAGAAGGAATTACATGGTAGATGCCCTGAATAAAATGGATGGCGTTCAGTGTCCTGTACCCGGTGGAGCTTTTTATACCATTGCCCAACTTCCTGTTGACGATGCTGATAAATTCTCGGAATGGATGCTCAGCGAATTTGAATATGAAAATAAAACCGTGATGCTTGCCCCGGCTTCCGGCTTTTATTTTGATCCCGAAAAAGGCAGAAAACAGGTAAGAATAGCCTATGTGCTGAAGAAGGATGATCTGGAAAAAGCGATGAAATGTTTAGAAGAGGGGTTGAATAATTATCCGGGGAGGGAGTAGATAATCAGAGTGAGAGTGAGAGTGAGAGTGAGAGTGAGAGTGAGAGTGAGAGTGAGAGTGAGAGTGA
>CAZGTU010000028.1:0-1635 GCA_964528675.1 uncultured Bacteroidaceae bacterium | reverse complement strand
GAAGGATGATGGACCATAGACCATGGACAATGGACGATAGAGGCTAAGATGACAATGCTTTGTGTTTTTTTAGGATCTCAGCGTTCAGGAAGGCGAAGGAAGGAATGGACCATGCTGTATAAATAAAACAAAAATCCTACAATAAAAACATCTTACAGGGAGTTATAGTTAATAACTACCTAAAAACTAAACCTATGCGCAGGTTCTCCCTTTTCTTTTTATTATTATTCCCGGGAACTATTCTTCAATCTCAAATCAGATACCCGGACCCAATCAGGTCTGGTGTTGAATACGGTATAGGTTTTCTAGACTTTTGTACAGACCCGTCTGTTGGTGCAATAGGGGAAGCTGCAGTTGTTGCAGACCAACATTACCAGCATGCAGGGTTATTGCAGAACCCGGCTTTGCTGGCAAGAAATCAAGATCAGGGAGGATTCAATATAAGTATTCTCCATGGATGAAACTGCTGATGCCTGGACTGAATATTTTTGATCTGAATTCTTTTTATTCAATTTCTCCGAAAAGAAGGCTGGGATACCGTTTCCGCTATTTTTCCATGGCTAATTTCACTCCTACATTCACCACACCCGGTTTACTAGTTGTAGACGCTTATGAATACCTGCATCAGCTAAGTTATGCCGAAAAATTCATGAAAAGCCTGTCAGCAGGAATATCATTTAAATATTTTCAAAGTAATCTCGGCGAATTCGAATTATTAAACGGATACCAGTTCAAACCTATAAATTCATTTGCTTTCGATGTTGGACTAAACTATGAAAAAAATATTCCGGTCAGCAAAACGAGAGAAGTACATTTGCAATTTGGAAGTTCAATAAGGAATTTTGGTCCAAAAACAAAATATAGCGATGACCCTGATGAAAAAAATCAATTCCTCCCCACAATTTTTGGACTCGGGATGCTTGTGAATCATAATTTCCGCATATCCGAAAAAAGTTTTTTAATTACAAACCTGGTTTATCAGACAGAAAGATATCTTGTTCCATCCATACCCGTTTATGATGAGGGAAAAATATTAAAAGGAATGGATCCGAATATTTCAATATTCAAAGCTCTTTATAGGTCATGGTATGATGACCCTGATGGCCTTAATGGTGAAATGCATGAATTTATTCATAAGGTCGGAGGAGAATTACGTTTAAGCAATTATAAGAATAATTATTTAGCCCTCAGACTCGGAAAGATAATGCAGCATTATTCACAGAGCAACAGGTATTACAATACTTTTGGCGCAGGCATCTTCCTGAATGGATTCAGTCTTGATGGTAAGCTTTTTTCCGCTCCCGGTAACCATCCCGTTGAAACCTGGGTGGTTTCTGCCGGATATAGTGGACCATGCCTACCCGTCAAACATTGGAAAGGTAATCAGTAAACGGTAAACGGAAAACAGACAGATCGGAAAAGTTTTGACCGGTTCAGATGAATGAAATCGGCACAATTCTTTTAATCGCACCATGCTAAAATTGAAATTCATTTATGGACATTCATACTGGAAATTGGAGAGCTAGATCATTTTTTTCAGTGCTTCGGAGCAATTTGCCCACTTTTACTTTATTAATTCCCTAACAAGAGAGAGGTTTCTCACCCCCAGCGTTTGGCAAATAAAATCATTATTAA
>CAZGTU010000027.1:8165-47754 GCA_964528675.1 uncultured Bacteroidaceae bacterium | reverse complement strand
GATTAACCGAATCCCCGAAACTGCCGTTATCATTTACCTCACAACTCATGAGACTACTGGATGAAGTAAGGAAGGAGGCGGAGGTTATTTATGATGAAGACAGTGAATAGTTAGCAGTCCCTAAGCGGCGGATCCGCGTATCCGGGTATCTAACTGTTATTGGCAGTGTTCAAAGTAAGCGGTAATCACTAAACCGGTAATCAGTGGGTCTTCACGATACCATAGGTTTTTTTCATGAATTATGGCAGATGGGAGGCAGGAGGTTATTGAATTTTTATACTGCAATAAATCAGCCCTTTACAGTATTTAGCTAGAAAAAAGTTGATATCATTTCTGCCCGGTAGCCTTTTTCCATTTTAAATAGGCCGTATTCCACTCTTCGGTTTTCCCAGGTTTATAGACTTCCAGTTCGAAGGAATTCATAACCACCTCCCTGATCTGATCAAGTGAATCAAGAATTCCGAGTGCTTTGGCCTGGATAAGCAGATTTCCGGCAGCGGTGCCTTCATAAGGACCGGTGATAATTTTCAGTCCGGTAACATTTGCTGTAAATTGACAGAGCAATTTATTTTTTGCTCCTCCCCCGATAATATGAATTTTATTTATTTTCTTACCGCTAATTTCCCTGAGTTGATCCAGGACCAGACGATATTTAAAAGCAAGCCCTTCGAGAATGGTTCGCACATATTCTCCGACAGTCTCCGGAGAATCCTGCATGGTGGCAGCACAATAATTATCGATCTCAGCCGGCATATCCTCCGGATTATAGAATCCCTGGAAATCAGGATCAATAAAAGTCTTAAAAGGATTAGCGGTTTTTGCGGTCTCAACCAGGTCCGGATAGCTTACCTGGTAACCTGTAACCGACCAGGATCTCCTGCATTCCTGGAGAAGCCACAGACCCATGATATTTTTTAAAAATCTGAATGTACCTTCTGCCCCTCCTTCATTGGTAAAATTATATTCGAAACTCTTATTATTTATCACCGGTACCCGGTTTTCAACGCCCATCAGGGACCAGGTGCCCGAACTGATAAAGGCCCAATCATCTCCCTCGGCAGGTACAGCAACAATAGCAGATCCTGTATCATGTGAACAGGTAGCTGTAACAGGAAAGGGATCCACAACAGCTTGCTTTGCCACCTCGGACTTTAACATTCCAATGTTTTGGCCAGGCTTAATAATTTCGTTCATTATGCTACTATCAATACCCAGTTTCTCGAAAAGCTGATCTTCCCAATCCCCTTTTTTCGGATTGTACAACTGAGATGTAGTGGCGAAAGTAAACTCAGTTTTTAATTTTCCGGTAAGAAAATAATTGAGGATATCAGGAATAAATAACATTTTACCGGCATGAAGGGTTACAAAATCCTTCCTGGAGATTAGCTCATGCAAATGAAAAAGGGAATTAAAAGGTTGAATGGCAACCCCGGTGAGATCATATATCTCCCTGGCATCCATAACATTCTCAGTAAAATGTTTTTGGCCATTTGTGGTCTGGGGATCCCGATAGGCATAGGGAATCCTCAAAAGACTATTGTCTTTACCTAAAAAACCAAAATCCACACCCCAGGTATCAATGGCAATTGATTCTGGTTTTATTTGTTCTTTATTCTTACAAACTCTTATTGCATTTATGATCTCTTCATAAAACCGATAAATATTCCAGTAATAATGTCCGTTTAGCTGGATCATCCCGGTGGGAAAACGATGGACTTCATCCAGGAAGATTCTTTTGTTTTCAAGAATCCCTGCAACTCCTCTTCCGCTTTCAGCACCAAGATCGATTGCTAATAAATGATTAACTGCCATAATATAATTTTAATAATACACTTGCTCTTCTTCGGGTTCCTTACAAAATCACACATCCACTTAAGGGTTCCCGTAACAAAAAAATACCCCTTTCCCCGGTCCCGGATGTGTTTCGCCGACCTCAAACTCGGGATATCTTTTCATATCCTTAATTTCTTCCTTAACAAGATCGGTTACAAGATCGGTTAAATTAACCGAAATGTTTCCGGCATTTCTTTCGGACCATCACTTTTGCCAGAGATATTGCGCCAATTCGGCTACCTCAAGGATCTTTTTCTGTATTTTAGGATTTTTAAATATTGCTTCTTCCATCATCCAGGTCCTGGTATAATACCTAATAGTGATTTTGATTCGAATGAACCGCTTTCAAAAATAGTAATTTCAAAGCATTTTAAAAGGAGAAGTACTCAGAAAATACCATAAACCGCCTGCTGATTTGTATTGCAATATATTGATGAATAAACATGAAAATCCGGTCGATTGGTATCAAACTTCCTTTCCAGGTGAAGTACAGGAGTATTTCTCTGAAGATCCAAATAATTGGCTAAACGTTCGTCAGCATTGATTGCCCTGAGTTTCTGCTCCCCTCCTTTTATTACCACCTGGTAGGCCGATCTCAGAATATCAAAAAGAGACTGGTCTTCCAGGTTTCTGCTGGTAAACCTGGGCAGATTCACATTGGGGATATAATTAATATCATAAAAAATGGGGAGATCATTGAAAAACCTTATCCTTTCGATATAAATACATCCCGATTCACTTTCAAGCTCAGTGGGGCGGAACATGAAATCATCCGGCCACGGAATAACCAGCGGTTTTTGTAATAATTTCGTTTTCAAGTTTTTACTGCCAAGTGCTGAAGTTGTGCCGGCGATGGATAAGATCCCTATTCCCTTTGGCAGTTTATGCACGATGCTTCCTTTCCCCTGATGCTTCTTAATAAATCCCTCATTAACAAGAGCATCCAGTGCATGGCGCACAGTGGGGCGTGTCAGATTATGCACCGAACACAATTCATTTTCCGATGGCAGAATATCTCCTTCTTTATATACCCCATCAACTATCTGCCTGCGTAATAATTCATAAAGTTGCCGGTACTGAGGAATTTTATTTTCTTTTTCTGCCATGTAGCCAGGGATTGTAAATTTTAGTAGAAATAAATATACAACAAAAATATTATTTATTACTTGTATTTACAAGTTTATTGTTATATTTTTACCAGCAAAATAATACTTTCCTTTATTTTAAGTGATCTTTAGAGAAATAAAGAAATAAACATATTATTACAAGTAAAATATATTTGAGATAACAATTTAGAAATCAAGATTATGGCTGAAGCAGTATTTATGCCCAAACAGGGTCAATCCGTCGAAACCTGCATAATCACCCAGTGGTATAAAAAGAAGGGTGATAAGGTAAATGAAGGAGACCTATTATTTGCCTATGAAACAGATAAAGCAGCATTTGATGAGGAAGCAAAACAATCCGGAACTATTCTTGAAATATTTTTTGATGAAGGAGATGAGGTCCCTGTACTTTCGAATGTAGCCGTAATTGGAGATGAAGGGGAAGATATATCCTCCTTTGCCCCGGAAGGCGAAGCAAAAGAAAAAAAAGAAGAAGAGTTAATAAAAGAGGAAAAATCCACTTCTTCTGAAGAAGAAGTAAGTATTTCTGATCCTGACAGAGCGAAACCTGATCAAAAAAGGATCAAGATCTCACCCAGAGCACGGGCAATGGCAGAAGATAAGGGTTTTGATATAAAAAACCTGGAGGGAAGTGGTCCCAATGGCAGAATAATCGTCAGAGATATTGAAGCATTTAAAAAGGATTCAAAAACTGCTGCAACCAAACCGGAAATTCCGGAAACCGATTATTCGGCTTTCGAAGGGGAATATCCCGGTACAGTAGAAAAACCATTGAGTAATATCCGTAAAATCATCGCTCAGAATATGCAGGCTTCTCTGCAAAATTCTGCTCAATTAACTCATCACTTAAGTGCAGATGCCCGAAAAATATTACAGACCAGGAAAGAGATCAAAACCAGGCTCGAGAAAGAGAATATTGAAAATATCTCATTGAACGATATGGTTTGTTATGCCGTAGTCCAGACACTTCGCAAACATCCCGGTATAAACAGTCATTTCCTGGGTGATAAAATCAGAGAATTTCAAAAAATACACCTGGGCATGGCCGTGGATACAGAGAGGGGTCTTATGGTACCTGTTCTTAAAAATGCGGATGATTATAATCTCAGTGGTTTATCCTCAAAACTAAAAACACTTGCAGGAGATTGCAGGAATGGAAGCATTGATCCGGAATTGCTGCAGGCACATGAAGGAAGTTTTACCGTTTCCAACCTTGGAGCTTATGGAATTGAAATGTTTACTCCAGTTTTGAATATACCGCAATCCGGTATCCTCGGGATAAATACCATAAAATATGAAGCCCGTGAAACAGGAGGAACAATTAGTTTTATTCCGGTTATAGGATTATCCCTGACCTACGACCACAGAGCAATTGACGGTGCTCCGGCATCAGCTTTTTTGAAGGACCTTGCAGAGTTTATTTCCCTGTTTCCTGTTGAAGTTAATCTCGGCTGATTACGAAGATATATTTTCAATTATTAAATATGAATATTCGCAAATAACTTAATCTATAGAAAATGCCTAAAGCACAATTTATTGACCCGAAAGAAGCACGAAAAAAAGGAGAAATTACCTTTAATTCCATCCCCGTAAATCAATATAGCAAAACTCTCAAGGAAGAGAAAAAAAATTTCAATGATGAAGACCTGAAAAACATCTATTTTGACATGTTGTTGATCAGGGAATTCGAAACCATGTTGAATCTGATCAAAACAACCGGCGAGTACCAGGGAATTGCATATAATCATCCCGGACCGGCTCACCTATCCATTGGCCAGGAAGCTTCAGCGGTAGGGATGGCATATAATCTGGGAGTCGAAGACTATATTTTCGGATCTCATCGCTCTCACGGTGAGATACTTGCAAAGGGATTAAGCGCCATTAAAAAGCTCGATCCAGACTCCCTGATGAAAATAATGAAAAACCATTTTGAGGGTGCAGCACTGAGAGTTGTCGAGAATGGCTTCAAAGGAGATGAAAATGATCTCGCGGTTGAATTTCTGCTTTATGGTACGCTTGCTGAGATTTTTGCGAGGGAAACAGGCTTTAATAAAGGTCTTGGAGGGAGCATGCACGCATTCTTTACGCCTTTTGGTGTATATCCCAATAATGCCATTGTCGGAGGCTCAGGTGACATTTCGGTGGGTGCGGCACTGTACAAAAAGGTAAACCGTAAGCCCGGAGTTGTCGTTGCAAATATTGGTGATGCCTCCATGGGCTGCGGTCCGGTATGGGAAGGAATAACTTTTGCTTCCATGGACCAGTTCAGAAAACTATGGAAAGGTGAATTTCAGGGTGGATTACCCATTATTTTCAACTTTATGAATAACCAGTATGGCATGGGTGGACAAACACAGGGGGAGACCATGGGATACGACATTCTTGCCAGGGTGGGCGCAGGTGTTAATCCTGAAATGATGCATGCAGAAAGGATTGATGGATACAACCCGCTGGCCGTTATTGATGCTTACAAACGTAAAATTGAAGTTCTTAAAAATAAGAAAGGCCCTGTATTGCTGGATACACTCACCTATCGTTTTTCAGGACATTCTCCATCCGATGCTTCTTCTTACCGAACCAAAGAAGAAATGGAAGCCTGGCAGGAGGTCGACTCCATTGCCTCATTTGGCAATGATCTGGTAAAAGAAGGAGTTTTGAATGAGAACGATCTGAATCAGATGAAAGATAAAGTAATGAAGCTTGTTAAAAGGACAATGCAGCTTTCCATCGATGATGAAGTATCTCCGAGAATGGACCTGGTTTCAAAACCGGAATTAATTGGAGATATGATGTTCTCCAATGAATCCCTTGATAAAATGGAGGAAGGAGAACCCGAAACCCTGATGCCATTTAAGGATAACCCAAGAGTTCGGCAAATCGCCAAAAAACAACGCTTCGGTCTTGATGAAAATGGAAAACCTTATTCCAAAATAAAAACCTATCAATTACGTGATGGCATTTTTGAAGCAATAATAGATCGCTTCTATAAAGATCCGACTCTTGTTGCCTATGGTGAAGAAAACCGTGACTGGGGCGGGGCCTTTGCTGTCTATCGTGGACTGACGGAAGCTTTACCCTATAACAGACTTTTCAATGCCCCGATCTCCGAAGGGGCCATCGTCGGAACTGCCATCGGCTATGGAATGTGCGGCGGAAGGGTAATTGCCGAGATCATGTATTGCGACTTCCTGGGCAGATCAGGTGATGAGGTGTTCAACCAGCTTCCTAAGTGGCAATCCATGAGTGGAAATATCATTAAAATGCCGGTCGTGATCAGAGTATCAGTCGGGTCAAAATATGGAGCCCAGCACTCACAGGACTGGACCTCCCTGGTAGCTCATATTCCCGGACTAAAAGTGGTATTCCCGGCTACACCATACGATGCAAAAGGATTAATGAACAGTGCATTACAGGGTACTGATCCGGTGATCTTTTTCGAAAGCCAGCGAATTTACGATGTAGGAGAATATTTCCATGAAGGAGGGGTACCGGAAGGTTATTATGAAATCCCCCTTGGAGAACCTGATATCAAGCGAAAAGGAGATGATATCACTATTCTTTCCATAGGTGCAACACTTTACAGAGCCCTTGATGCAGCAGATATTCTGAAGGATAATTATAACATGAGCACGGAGATTATTGATGCCAGATCCCTGGTTCCTTTCAATTACGATCTGGTCATTGAATCCGTTAAAAAAACCGGCAGGATCCTGATTACTGGAGATGCCACTGCCAGAGGATCTTTCCTTAAGGACCTTGCAGAAAACATCACCGAGTTTGCTTTTGATTACCTGGATGCTCCCCCGGTAGTGGTAGGATCGCGCAACTGGATCACTCCTGCACATGAGCTTGAAGACTTTTTCTTTCCCCAGGCAGAATGGATGGTTGATGCAATACATCAGAAAATTATTCCTTTAAAAGGACATAATGTTAAGAATGATTTTAGCGAAGAAATACTCAAGGAGAGAAGCCGAAGAGGAGTGTAGGAGAGTTAGGTATTAGACCATGGACCATGGACCATGGACCATAGACCATAGACCATAGAGGATGGAATATGAAGGAAGAGGCAGGCAGAAAAAATTCTTAAACCTCCTGAAACCTCTTCCTCTGAAACTTATACTGGTCCCGAAGTTCCTCAAGCAAGGAGTCTTCCAACTCCAAACTCCCCTCTTCCCCACCCTACCTCATATTCAAATCCGCAAAATCCAGATATTGCTCCCAGTCGTATGGTGTGATATCATGTTTCCCGGATCTTATGTGATAACCGACATAACCGCGCTTTACAGGATTATTCACCTCCAGGGGTTCTTTTGGAACATAGACCTCACTGTTATAGATTTTTTTATAAACTTTTCCGGCAAGAAAAGCGCTCAACTGCTCACCGTAAGGGTCTGCCCAGTCATCTTCTTTTGCACTGGCAACGTATAAAAATCTCGGAGCAATCGTAGCCAGCAGCATATGTTGATCCACCGGTAATTCCTCTTCATTCTCATTATAAAAAGTGAAATTATCACTGAACCAGTGAGGGAATCTGTCATTAATGGCTTTCACAGTTTCACCGTGTTTACGCATGCTCAGTGAAGCACCACCGCAACCGGAATTATTGGATATAACCAGGGCGAAACGTTCATCTCCGGCACCCGCCCATAATGAAGCTTTACCAAGACGGGAATGACCGAAAACCGCTACCCGGTCTTCATCTACATAATCATCAGTTTCCAGGTAGTCCATCGCCAGAGACAGACCATATGCCCAGGCGGCAATCGATCCCGCACCATCATCCGGGTATGTCCCGTTTTCTCTGAATAACTTATGCAAGCCATTCTGAAAATTATCATCGTAATCAGGGTCTATGTCTCCGTAATACATTGTAGCAAGACCATATCCCCGTGAAACTATGTATTCAACGGGCCACCTGTTAATCCGGACTCCCCTGGAACGTTCATCTGCTTTATTCTGATCTATATTAAAGGCTTCATTGTTACGAACCCAACTGTCAGAAATTAATATTCCGGGGTCAGGATGAATGGTATGGTTACCATAAAAGTTGAGCCCCAGGAAAAGCGGCACATCACGGATCTCTCCGGAAGGTAAGTAAATTAAAAGATTGATATCCAATTTTTCATCCGTATCAGGATCTCTCAAATGGATGATGATCTGTTTTCTTATGCCTTTTCCATTCAAGACATTGTGATTCGTGCTTATTTCTTCGAAGCTGACATCAGGGCTAAAGTCAGCGGGGAACTGCCCATAAACTTCACTCCTGAATAATTCCAGTATTTCCGGTTTACGATTATTTTCCCAGAACTCTCTTTCAGATATTTCTTTTCCCTCTTCAGAGATAAGAATTTCAGGCAGTTCTTCAGGTATTTGTGAATAGATATGAAAACTTAAACCCAATAATAAAAATGTAAGTATTTTCTTCATAATTAATATTTTAAAGAGGTAAATATATGCTGAAAAATAACATCTTTTTAACATGAATGCAACTTATAATTCCAAACCATTTATCAAGCATATTGTTTGCTAGGTATTAAATCAGGATAAAATGATTAAATATATAATTTTTTTCCTTGTATTCCCACTCACCTACACAAGTGCACAGGAATTGGAAAGAATTGAAACAAAAGATCTTGACAGGATATTGCATAGTGAAGACAATCAATTACATGTTATAAATTTCTGGGCTACATGGTGTGGACCTTGCGTTACTGAACTTCCATATTTTCAGGAAGTCTCTAAAATTTATGAAGATAAAAACATTTCTTTCCTTCTCATAAGCCTGGATTTTCCCAGCCAGATTGATTCAAGATTAAAACCTTTCCTTGAAGATAAAGATATAGGTCTTCCGGTGGTCTTAATGGAAGATCTGGATTATAACAAATGGGTATCTAAAGTGGATCCGGGATGGAAAGGCAACTTACCCGCGACACTTGTGTTCAACAATGCAAAAGATAAAAGAACATTTGTTTCAGGAGCAATTGAGAAACACGAATTAATTGAACTCATAGAAAAAAATTTAAATTAAAATTCAATAATTATGAAAACACAAAAATTTCTATTTTCAGCACTGCTTGCGCTTTTCTTTTCCTTCTCACTATCTGCCCAATATGAGGTAGGTGATAAAGTAAAAGATTTTAAGCTAAAGAACACTGATGGTGAATATGTCTCTTTATCGGATTATAAAGATGCTGAGGGTTTCATTGTTGTATTTACCTGCAATACATGTCCTTTTGCCGAGAAGTATGAACAAAGGATCATCGATCTGGATAAAAAATATGCCAAAAAAGGTTATCCGGTGGTTGCCCTCAATCCGAATTGCGTTAACAAAAAGCCTGGTGATTCAATGGAATCCATGAAAGAACGCTCAAGAGATAAAGGATATACTTTTGCATACCTTAGAGATGACGGTCAAAAGGTAGCTAAAAAATATGGAGCAGAGAGAACTCCTGAAATATTTCTCCTGGACAAAAGAAGCAATGGACTTTATCTTGTTTACACAGGGACAATCGACAATAACGTTGACGATCCTTCAAAAGCTGATGTGCATTATGTTCAGGATGCAGTTGAGTCCTTAATGGCCGGTAAAGACATTGCGCAGGCAAAAACAAAAGCTATTGGCTGTACAATCAAATGGAGCGAATAAAAAATACCCTGACAGGGATTAGATCATAGTATATATTCATCTGATAATTTGAATAATACACGATCATAAAATTATCCTGGTTAAAAAGTTAAAAGTCCCTGTCAGGGCTTTTTTTGTTTATCTGCAAATTATAGGCACCTGCTTTCAAAAATAATTCAGTCAAGATAACGCTTTACTTTCTCTCTCTTTTCACCTGCTTTTTCTTCAAAATAAGTACCTCCCAGGTATAAACATGCAAAACCACCTGAGGCTCTGCCCCAGCGAATCATTTCAACCATATCAGGCTTTGATCCTGGTGAATTAATCAATTGTTCAGCAAGTGAAGTTATCATCCCTCCTGCAAAATTATCACCACACCCTGTTGTGTCTCCTCTGACACCCGGGCATTTAATATCTGATTTTGCTTTTTGGGAAACTGGAAAAGATTGTTTAATAGAATTGGAATATATCTGCTCTGAAGCATAAACTCTTATATCATCAGCTCCTTGAGTGATAACAATAGCTTTACTTCCTTGCCGGATAAAATATTCCATTGCAGAATCACCATCATTTTTACCACTGATCTTTAGGGCTTCTTCCAGGTCCATGATCAGAAGATCAATCAAAGGAATTGAAGAATGACCTTTACCCAGCGGCCATTGACTATCCGGAGCTATTTTCTGATTTCTGAAATCATAAACGGTGTTTACGACTGTAATAGCTCCTTTTGATCTGGCTTTATGAAGATGTTCATCAAGGCTATCATGTATATGAGGGACCAGGGCTGTACCTCCAAATACACATATATCAGCATTATAAAAATCATTTCCTGGTGATTTCAGTGCATATGCAGCACCAATATTATTGATAAAGGTTCGTTCACCCTCTCCTTTATTAAAAACAGGATCGGAAAGAACATGTGTAAAAGGTGTGGGAGCATCAAAAAATTGAAGGTAATCCGGTTGAAGAGGTGTTTTTTTTATGAAATCCAGAAGATCGTTTCCCGTTTTATCTTTCCCAAGAGCCCCGATAAAATGAATATCGGCCTTTTGTTCAAGCATTTGTGCCAGATGGATCATAGATACAATTGCGGGTCCACCGATGTTCTTAGCGTCAGGTTTTTTGCCACCTGTAATTATGGCCAGGATTTCTTCATAAGTCTCACCGGCAAAGTTTTCGAGTTCATCGCTGAATACTAATTTTCCAGGACTTATACCTCCATCCCCATCCGTACGGGAAAGATAGGGCTGAATTTCCGGTGCGGTAAAAGAGATATTATTATACAGATAATCTATTAATGTACAGCCAATTCCTGATATCTTTAATTTCTCCATTATACAAAATTCTGATATTCCGATACCAGGAGATGCAAAGGAGGTTCATCCTCAACTATTTCAGGAAATCTACCCAGTGCTTCAAGAAAACGATTGTCACTTTTATCATCATTTACCGCACTTACTTCGCCTACAAGCACTTTTCCTTTTCCCTCTTCACCGTAAAACCTGTGGTACATTCCCGGCTCAAGACAAATACTTTGTCCGGGATTCAAAACTACCCTCGATCCGGCATTGAACTTTTTTCGCAGACCGTCAATGCTTACCTCCACATTTGTATCATCTGGTTTTTCATTTTCATCACTATTGAAAAGTTCAACCACCAGGTTACCCCCTCCCCTGTTAATGATATCCTCCATCTTGCTCCAGTGAAAATGCATGGGTGTTTCCTGGTTTTCTTCAACAATCATTACTTTCTCTGCATAGGTCTTATTATCCCTTTGAGGATTTCCATTCCTGAGTGTAAAAAGCAACAGTCCTCTATCATGAAATTTCCCACTGCCAAAATCTGTCAGATCCCAGCCAAGCATATTTTCAATGATTTCTGATGCCTCAGTTGAGTTTCCTTTCCATTCCTCCGGCTTCCATGTTGCCCATTCCGGCAACAAAAAATTCATTTTTTTGAAAAAAATTATGGCTGCTCTTATTTGCTCATTTATCTCCGACCTTTTCATTACATTGCTATTTAAAAGATTACTACCTGAAACTAATCAGTTAACACGATAGAAATCTTCCGGCTCCAAACCACATTCATCAATCATATCCATGCAATATTCCAGAAAACCCAGTTCCGGACCGGTATTATTGGTACCCATGGTAAATTTAACCCCTGCGTCTTTTGCTCTTTTTATGAAAGTTGCAGAAGGAATCTTTAGGCGGGCACTTATCTCGATGGGAATATTATTTTCAACAGCAGCGTTAATAACCCTGTCCATTCGCTCCTCCGTCCATAATTCGTCATACTTATGACTAATTACCTCGGGAAGGTAAGTGGAATTAACATATATCTGCACAGGCTCATTTTCCATTATGCCTACAATTCTATCGACCAGCACATCCATAAACTGTTGTTCATCATCAACCCATACTTCATCTTTCATCCATAATCTTGTTCTTCTTCCTTTATCATCGGTAAAAGTCATAGCGTCGGTGAAAGCATAATCAAATTTCTTCACGGAATCTATTGTAAACAGATTAATCCATTCCCTTCCTTCAGCTTGAATTGCCTTGTAAACCGGGTAACCCTCCAGAGAATGATAAAATTCCATCAATGCAGTATCATTGGTAATCGGAAATCCAATACCACAATTGGCTGCAATTCCGTATTTAATTCCAGTCCACTTCGACTTTTCCACAGCTTCTTCAATAGTCAACCCCCCTTTAAGGTGAACATGAAGATCTTCCATGGGAAATCCCAGTTTCTTGAGGCTATCAATGCGATTTAACATAGCCAGTGTATCGGCTGAATAAGTTTCTTCCTGTTCATCAGTACTGGTGGTAGTTTGATTTTTACAGGAATATGCAATTACTCCTATAATAAAAGAAAGGAACAGTAAAATTTGTGTCAGTTTTCTCATAGTTTTTTATGGTTTTTATGTCATAAAGATAAAAAAAGAAATGAAAGGATGTTTACTCTAAAATCTATCTGAATGAACATATATCCTGTGACATAAACTGTACAGAATATGAGATCATTACTGAAATCATTGAACTCTATGTATCCTGGAAGAAACTCTAACTCCAGGTCCTGTCCCAGCTTCTCCTTTCATTCCATTCCTCGGTAGGAGCAAATAATTCCTCGCCTTTTTTCAAATGCTCTTTTACCGCATCTTCATTCAACTCAACTCCCACACCCGGCTTTTCAGGAACTTTTACATAACCATCCTTTACCATTGGCTTTTCTAAACCTGTAACCAGACCTTCCCACCATTCTTTATCAACAGAATGATGTTCGAGACCAATGAAATTTTCAGTGGCAGCAGCTGCATGAACACAACCAATGAAAGTGACGGGTGATGAAGCATGGTGAAGAGCCATAGGAATTCCATGTTGTTGCGCATAGTCCCCGATTTTTTTAGTCTCGAGATAACCACCCGCAGAAACCGGATCAGGATGCACAATATCAACCGCTCTTTTATCTATCAGATCTTTAAAACCATCGAGGAGATAAATATCTTCTCCGGTGAGTGTTGGCACATCTATGCTCCTGGTAATTTCTTTCCACTGGTCAGTATATTGCCATGGAATGAGGTCCTCCAACCATGCAATATTATAGGGCTCAAAGGCTTTCCCCAGCCTTATCATACTGTTCACTCCCATATGACCGAGATGGTCAATTCCTACCGGGATCTCGTATCCAATCTCTTCTCGCATGGCTTTGACATATTTGACTAACTCATCAATGCCTTTTTCGGTTATCTGAACCATGGTAAAAGGATGCATGGTACTTCCATACTCCCCCCTTTTCTGACTCCAGCCTCTTAGCTCTCCCCAGGGACTTGTATTTGTAAGGGTTCCGGGTATATCTTTAATTAGTCCGATACCAATATCCATTTTCATAATGGTAAACCCCTGATCCACTCTGCCTTTCATTTTTTTTGCAAATTCCTGTGGATCTCTTACGGTAGGTGTATCAACATATATTCTGACCTTATCCCTGTACTTTCCACCAAGCAGTTGATATAAAGGGACATTATAAGCTTTACCCGTAAGATCCCAAAGTGCCATTTCCACTCCTGAAACACCTCCCCCTAATCTGCCATGACCTCCAAATTGCTTAATGACTTTGAATATTTTTTCAACATTACAGGGATTTTCTCCAAGTATCCTGCTTTTGAGCATCAGGGCATAACGTTTATCCGCACCATCCCTGACATCTCCCAATCCGTGCACTCCCTGGTTAGTATAGATTTTAACTATGGGTACATTACCCACCTGGGCTATTCTCATATCGGTGATCTTAAGCTCAGAAGGAGATGAAAATCGGTTCACTCCTGAAGTTAAATGTTCAATTTGTTCCTCCACAGGGGATTTTAACACTAGTCCCAGCCCCAGACCACCAAGACCGGCTTTTTTAAAAAATGATCTTCTGTTAACTGTTTTTTTCATGTGATGATGTTATTTGTTTTTATTCATATTTGGACTTGTTTATTATCTTTATTGCCTCGTACAATTGAGCAGACTGGAAGATGGTTTAATAAATATTTGTATTTCAGGTATTTAATGCAATATAGGCTTATTTGAAATACTTTTTTTGCTTACAAATTATTAAAAAAATTTAATTTTTTCACCCGGGAGCTCTTTGGAGTATGTAGAAATAAGTAAAAAACCTTGTTTATGAGAAATAAAAACCTGTACAGAATCTTGCTTATAGGCGCACTTATTTTCTTTGCAATTTTTCTTTACTCCCTTTTTACAGATTACAATAATTTAACAGGCCCCTCACTGGTATTATTTTTTATAAGTCTTGCCTTTGGTATCAGGATTAACTCTTTTTTCAGAGGATTTTCCTACACCATTATGATATTTGCAGCTGTCGCATTATCCATGTTTTATCCCTCATTATTCATAAAATGGGGGGATTTTGAAGTAAAAACCACCATCGTTCCACTACTCCAGGTTATTATGTTCGGCATGGGCTCTCAAATGAGTTTCCGGGACTTTGCAGGGGTCATTAAAATGCCTAAAGGAGTTTTACTCGGTTTGCTTTGCCAGTTTACCATCATGCCTGTCATAGGTTTTACTATAGCTACCTCATTTGGTTTCCCACCTGAAATAGCTGCCGGCATCGTACTAGTCGGTTCTTCTCCAAGTGGGCTAGCCTCAAATGTGATGTCATTCATAGCCAAAGCAAATCTTGCACTTTCGGTTACTCTCACAGCTTTTGCAACAATGCTTGCACCCCTGGTTACTCCAACTCTTATGAAATATCTCGCAGGACAGTTTGTTCCCATCGATTTCTGGAGTATGATGCTAAGCATTATTAACATTGTGATCCTTCCAATTGTTGCCGGGCTCATGTTCAATGCCATTGCATATGGTTCTGAAAAAAGAAAAAGCATATTGTACCAGCTACTGGTTTATTTCCTGATAATCACCGGAAAAAATATTATCCTTTACCAGACAAGTGATACAGAATTGAATGAGGCACTTCTTCAGTTTGTGAAAAACATCTCATGGTTCCTCATTCTTCCCCTGGTTGGAGGATATTTCTTTAAAGCCATCGCAAAAGGAAGTAAGGAATATCTCGATAAGGCACTGGCGTTCATTTCTATGGCAGGAATTGCCATTATTATTACCGTTATTACTGCAGCGGGAAGAGATAGCCTGCTGGAAATAGGATTTTTACTCATCCTGGCTACCCTTATGCATAACTCGGCAGGTTATTTACTCGGATACTGGATCTGTAAGCTGGCCAGGATGGATGAAAAGTCCTGCAGGACTATTGCCCTGGAAGTAGGAATGCAGAATGGCGGACTGGCATCTGGAATAGCATTGGAAATGGGTAAAGTGGCAACAATAGGACTTGCTCCGGCTGTTTTTGGTCCGATGATGAACATTACCGGTTCCTCGCTTGCTACTTTCTGGAGGGGAAGACAGCCGAAGGAGGAGAAAGGTGAAGGGTAATCGGTGAGCAGTAAACGGTAAACGGTAAACGGTGGAGTGGACGATGGACCATACCTGCCCGCCGACGCAAGGGCTAGCGCAATGGCAGGCGGGCCTGCCCGCCGAACATTGGCCAGCGCGTCGGCAGGCGGGGACCATGGAAGGAAGATGTGGACGCTGATATACAATGATTGGATAAGCATCTTTAAACGAGCTATTAATTATAAAATGATAAACATAACAACTAAAAAAATACATAACTCTAAAATACAAAACCATGAAAAAAACATTCCTTACACTTATTGTTTTATTAATGTTTTGGGGCATTAGCTTTGCCCAATTTTTTGACTCAGAAGAAGAATTAATCTATTACACCAAAGAATGGAAAGGTGATAGATTTGAAGATGGCCGACCCATGGTATCGGATGATATATTGGAACGTATGAAAAAAATATCCATCGAGGAAGCCTGGGGAATTTTGCGTTCCAGGGGCTATCACAACCAGTTTGAAGGTAACTGGGAAATTCTGGATGAGTCTGAACCCATAGTAGGCAGAGCATTGACAGCCTATTATATGCCAAAACGTCCTGAAATTATGGAACGTTTAACCGAGGACGGACATGAACAGGGACGAATCGGAGCTATGAACTCATGGCCTATTGATGCACTTCAACAGGGCGATGTATACGTAGCCGACTGCTTCGGAAAAGTTGTTGACGGAACACTTATCGGGGATAACCTGGGGAATGCGATTTACTCAAATTCAGGCAATGGAGTGGTCTTCGACGGAGGCTCCAGAGACCTTGAAGGTCTTTCAGAAATAGAAGGTTTCAATGCATTTGTCAGAGGCTGGGATCCCTCCTATCTGAAAGAAGTAATGTTAATGGGAATAAATGTTCCGATAAGAATCGGAAATGCTGTTGTATTTCCCGGTGATGTCGTTCTTGCCAAGAAGACAGGTGTGCTTTTTATACCCGCCCATCTTGCTGAAGGTGTAGTGCAAAGAGCAGAGTTTATAATGCTAAGGGATATGTTCGGACACAAAATGCTTCAGCAGGGGGTTTATACTCCTGGGCAGATCGATGGAAGATGGTCCGATGAGATCAAAGAGGCTTTCCTTGAATGGGTTGAAAATAATCCGGAGGGATTACCCATGACAAGAGAGGAGCTGGATGAGTATTTGAAGGATAGGACGTGGTAGGAGGGAATCAGAGTGAGAGTGAGAGTGAGTGTGAGTGTGAGAGTGAGAGTGAGTGTGAGAGTGAGAGTGAGGGGGACGATGGACCATAGACCATGCCTGCCCGCCGACGCGAAGGCCAGCATAATGGCAGGCGGGGACAATAGACCATAGAAAATATTACGTATGGGGATTACAATTATTGTTTACAAGAAACATCTTATTTTCATAAATGAAAATTGACCTTGCCATTTTATCTGTACTTGGGTTGGGTGTTCTATCCGGCTGTCAGTCTGATACCAATGATACTAAAAAATACAATGTGCTGTATATTAGCATGGAGGATATGTATCCTTATCTTAACTGCTATGGTTATGAGTTTATGCATACTCCCAATCTGGATGCTTTCGCTGACAAATCAGTCACATTTCTTGATGCTCATTGCCAGGTAGCACTTTGTACTCCTTCAAGAACCAGTATTCTTACCGGCATACGTCCCTCAAAAAGGCAACAATTATGATCTTGAAACCAGGGTGCCTCTCTTCATCAGAATTCCGGGAAATAAGGCGAACGGTAAGAAAACAAAAGAATTAGTTGAGTTAGTAGACATTTACCCTACCCTTACTGACTTGTGCAGTCTTCCGGATCCTCCGCAGGAACTTGAGGGATATAGCCTCCGGGAATTGTTACATAATCCTGATAAAGAATGGAAAAAAGCAGTATTCACTCACAGGGCTTATCATATAAATGATAGGGGATTGAAAACAAAAGACTTTAACCTGATTCTTAGAGAAGGACATTCTCCAATGCTGTTTGACAGGATAAATGATCCTGAAAACATGAATGATATCTCAGAGCAAAATCCTGAACTTGTAGATTCCCTTTCGATTATTATGGACAGGGGATGGAAAGCAGTCAGGGCTGAGTTGTAGTTCTGAATTCGGGATTCCTCTCATCGGGAATCGGAGCGGAAGTTCTAAGCCACCAGTTCTGCAGGAATTCCATGAGCTGCTCAGTTTTTGCAAGGTTCTTCTCCGAGAGATCATTTCTTTCACCCGGATCCTCTTCAAGATTGTAGAGTTCGGTCCCCTGATCTTCGAAATAATAATGGAGCTTCCATTTGCCATGCCTTACTACTGAACCGGGTCGTGTCCTGAATAGTGAATCACGGGTTTCATTATGACTTACATCATAGGCCTGAAGGTAAACCGGAAAATGCCAGTAAAGCACTCTATCAGGAGGGGTTTCAGTTTCTTCCAGGACGGGTAAAAGATTCATCCCGTCAAGTTCCAAATCTATGCTGTCTATCCCTGCACAATTCATGATGGTTGGAAACAAATCCAGATTGGTGATTGGAGTTTCATTTAAAGTATTTGGTCTTATTCTTCCTTCCCAGACAAAAAAGAAAGGTACACGGATTCCACCTTCGTAATAGCTTCCTTTTCCTGCTCTGAGAGGAGGCTGGTAGGTAATTCCATATAACCCTCCATTGTCGGACGTAAAAATAATCAGTGTATTTTCATAATGATCTTTTTCCTTAAGCTTTGAAAGAAGGTCACCGATATTCCTGTCCAGATTCTCAATCATAGTCGCATATTCTACATTATACTGACCTTTCCAGTGAGCTTTGTTTTCGTATTCCTTTTCTAAACTGTCCACTCCCTGTATTGGGGTATGAACTGCATAAGGTGAATAATTAAGAAAAAAAGGTTCATCGGTCGAATCCAGAAACTCAATGGTCTTTTCCATGATTACATCCGTAAGATATTCTTTACCATTAATCGGTTGAAGATCCACATTTTTGTAAGGAGGGTAATAGCTACGCGGATGTCCGTTATGTCCTCCTCCGATATTTATGTCAAATCCGTGATCAAGCGGATCTTCGCTTAAATGCCATTTCCCGGCGTGGCAGGTGACATAACCCTTTGCTTTTAAAACTTCAGGCAAAATGGTAAATGAAGTGTCTAAAACAGTAGTATTCTCATTTGGGATAAGTTTTCTATGTTCAGTCTTTCCTCTTTCGGAGGTACCAACAGTATAAATTTCATGTCTTGGTGTCCACATACCTGTCATCATACAGGCGCGGCTAGGGGCACAATTGGCAGCAGTGGCATAGCCATTTGTGAAGATCATTCCCCTTGCTGCCAGCTTATCAAGGTTTGGGGTTTCATAAAAATCACTACCGGTAAAACCTGTATCCCGCCAGCCCATATCATCTATATTAATTAAGATTATATTTGGCTTAGCGGGTTTTTCATCCGGTTTACAGGAAACAGAGAGAACAAGCGGTAGCGCCAGAAAACCGGCCGTATGACTTTTCATTTTACCTGGATTATTTAAAATATTTTAAATCACTACTGTCTGGTTAAACTCAATTTGCAATATTTTAAATTATATATATTTCGTAAACTGCTCAATAAATGAAACATACATTAATCAGATCTTTAAATACTATGTTTTATTCTTTAAAATAAATTCAAGTCGAAAAAACATTAGATCACTTGTAGTGGCTATTAATAAAGGCTTACAGCAGATTAGCTGAAAATTAACCGGACACTAGTGATTTTAAATATAAATATTTCTGTTGCAAAATAAAACAAATAAATGGTATTAAACCTCAGGGTAGATCCCTGAACCCTTGTTTTCGGAGTAGAACTCCGGGGAAACGGGTTTACGAACTTCGCAATCGCTATAGCTTTCCGCGAGCTTAGCAGCTCTGCGGAGACGCTAACATAAGCATCCGCAGTTCTAGATAGCTATCGGAGCGGAGGAGGATTGAAAGAATCAGTTTTTAAGTAATCAGAATTTTCCTGGATCTTACTAATTTTTATTAATTCATTGCATAAATTTAATCCCTGATAAATTCATCAAGATAAATCAAAAACAAAATTGACATGTTATTCAGGTATACTCTTATCGTCATTTTTTATATGTTTAGTTCGAATCTTTCTGCGCAGTGTGTAGACCTTATTTCTTATAATATCAGGCTGGATATTGAGTCCGATAAAGAAAATAAATGGGATAACCGCAAGCATTTCCTGGCAAAACAACTGAAATATCATGAACCCGATATTTTCGGAATTCAGGAAGGATTGCACCATCAGGTGGAATTCATAGACAGCTTCCTTTCTGAATATAGTTATACCGGGGTGGGTAGAAAAAATGGTAAAGAAGAGGGTGAATACTGTGCCATATTTTATAATAACAATAGAGTCAAAATGATTTCCGGATCCACTTTCTGGCTATCCGAAACTCCAGGAGAACCTTCAATGGGCTGGGATGCTGCTTACATGCGAATTTGCACTTATGCTGTTTTTGAGATCCTTGAATCAGGAAAAAAAGTTCTTGTTTTCAATGGTCATTTGGATAATTCAGGAGAAAAATCGAGAAAGGAGAGTGCTAAATTAATCATAGATAAATCGGCTGAAATCAATAAAGAAAGTTATCCTGTCATATTACTCGGCGATATGAATTTTGAACCCGAAACCAAAGTATATAATTACCTGCATAAATACCTGAGTGATACGAAAAAAGTATCTGATTTTGTATTCGGTCCCCAGGGTACATTCAATGCCTTTGACTTCTGCGAACCTGTCAAACGCAGAATTGATTACATTTTCACCGACAAAGAAGCAATTTCTGTGTTAAAATATGCGGTTTTGAGTGATTCAAGGAATAAACGCTATCCCAGTGACCATTTACCGGTTTATGTGAGGGTGAGAGTTAGGTAGGGAGTGGGGAGTTTGGAGTTTGGAGTGGGGAGTGGGGAGTGGGGGAAGGTGCCGGGTTGGAGGAAGTTCCGGGTTGGAGGAAGTGCCGGGTTAAAGTATCGGTTGCTGAGCGGCGGTTACTGCTTTGCCTTAGTGAGTCGAAGGAAGGTGTTGGTAGAAGTTTCAGGAGAAGATTTCAAAGGCTTCAGGGTTTCATGACAGATGTAGAGACTCGATTCTTGCATCTCAAATCGCGTCTCACATCGAAATTGGACCAGAGTCAGGTTTATCAGGAGATTCCAACAAAAGACGGATAAATGTATCTGTTCATAAATTTATCCTTTAAATTCTAACCAAATTCATGTTTTTAGTATTTTTATATGAAAAGTACAAATACAGGAAAATGAAACTAATAATTGTCAGACACGCGGAAACTATTGAAAACAGCAATGGTATTATTCAGGGCCACCGGCCGGGAAAATTATCTCCTGAAGGAATAGAGCAGGCAAAAAAATTAGCCAGGACATTGAGATCTGAAAGAATAAGAAATATTTATTCCAGTGACCTGGCAAGGGCTGTGGACACAACAGCCGAAATCGTTAAATATCATCCCGGCGTTCCGGTACGTTATCTTGAAATAATGCGGGAAAGAAATCTTGGAGAGTTAGAAGGAAAAAAGAAAGAAGAACTTCAACATCCTGAAAATGAAAAAAAACCTCTTGTCCTGCATACTGAAGAAGGAGAATCTGTTAAGGAACTGATAAAACGTGCTGAAAAATTACTGGAACTAATGATCTCAGCTCATCCCGATGATACAGTGCTGCTTGTTATTCACGGAGGAACCGGCAAGGCAGTGATCTCTTTACTGGAAAACTCAGGCCACAAGGGTTACACAAGTTTACCGAGATTATTGAACGCAAGTATAAGCATTTACCAGGTACATGAAAACGGGCACTGTGAAAAAATTACTTTCAATAATACTGAACATCTTAATTAGTCTGTCAATAGAGTCGAGTGTCTGTTCCGATAGCTATCGTAACAGAATGTTCGAGATCAAAGCCTGCCCCGTTCTTTTACGGGGCGCATATATCGGACATTCTGGACAGATACTGGTTATGATTATTTCTGTTAAAATATACTGGGATTAGTCCTGCAAATATGTTTTAGTAATATCACTTTATTACTTTCTTTCTACTCATTCCTTTTTTTCCTATTTTTGCTATCAGCCAAAAGTTGAAATGATAAACACCTCGAAAAAAAAGTTGATAGTATTTGGTGCTGGCAGAATAGGCCGATCCCTCATTGCGAGGATATTCTATGATGCCGGTTATGAAGTTACCTTTATTGACAGTGATAAAAGACTGATAGACCTGCTTAATAAAAAAAGAGCTTACAGAATTGTTGTAAAAGAAAATGAAGACCAAATTATAGAAGTAAAAGATTTCAACGCTCTTCATATTAATGAAACCGATATTATCGGGAGAAAAATATTGGAAGCTGATCTGGCATCTGTTTCAGTGGGGAAAAGAGGTTTCAAAGAAGTATCGGGGCTGATTGCCAGCGCCCTGAAAAGAAGATTCGAGCAAAAGCCACAAATACCCCTGGATATCATACTGGCTGAAAACCTCAGGGATGCAGCTAAATTAATGCGATCGTACTTAAAAAGACATCTGGCATCTGATTTTCCCCTGGACAATTATGCAGGACTCGTTGAAACAAGTATTGGGAAAATGGTTCCGATAATGACCAGAGAAGATCTTGAACAAGATCCTCTTCAAATTTATGCGGAATCATACAACACTCTCATACTGGATAAAAAAGGATTTATCAATTCCGTGCCTGATATAGATGGTCTTGCTCCAAAAGATAACATGAAAGCCTGGGTGGACCGGAAATTATTCATTCACAACCTGGGACATGCAGCCCTGGCCTATCTTGCACACATAAAAAATCCGGAATGGCAATATACATGGGAAGCTCTTGATGATAAGGAAATTAAAAATGCAGTTTTCAGAGCAATGCAGGAATCGGCTTACATTTTAATGCATATGCATCCCGGGGAATTTAACCGAACCGAATTAACCATGCATATCAATGACCTGCTCGGTCGATTTTCCAACCGGGCGCTAAATGATACCATATTCAGGGTGGGTTGCGAAATAGATCGGAAATTAAGCCCGGATGACAGACTGGTTCCGGTTATAAAATATGCATATAAAAACAATTTGCCATGCAAGAATATTATGAAAGTACTGATTTCAGGAATTTATTTTGACGCCCGTGATGAAAATAACCAGATGCACGAATCCGACCTGGTTTTTTCAAGAAAATTCAATCGTGATTTATCACGCATCATGACAGATCATTGTAAATTTGATCCGAAAACGGAAAGTGATCTGATTTTTCTTGGAATGAACATGAATGAACGTATAAAAGAAAACCTTATAAAATGACAAAACCCACTACTCTTAAAGAATTAAGAAATAAAAAAGGCTTTATCTGTGATATGGATGGAGTGATTTATCATGGCAACCGCCTTTTGCCGGGAGTTAAAGAATTTGTAGACTGGCTGAAGAAAAACAACAAGCAGTTCGTTTTTCTTACCAACAGCAGTGAACGAACCCCAAAAGAATTACAGGAAAAATTGTCCCGGCTCGGCATCTCCGTCGACAGAAGCCATTTTTATACCAGTGCTCTTGCCACCGCATCATTTCTTGCCAGCCAAAGACCCAAAGGCAGTGCTTATATTATTGGAGAAGCAGGACTTATCAATGCCCTGTATAATGTGGGGTATACTATGAATAATGTGGATCCTGATTACGTGGTGATTGGCGAATCAAAATCTTATTCATACGAAAGAATTGAACATGCAGTGAATCTGGTCATAACCGGTGCAAAATTAATTGGAACCAATCCTGATGTTACCGGGCCTATTGAAAACGGAATTGCTCCTGCAACAAAAGCTCTTATTTCCCCTATCGAACTTGCTACCGGAAAAAATGCATATTTTGTTGGCAAACCCAATCCACTGATGATGAGGATTGCATTAAAAAAACTGGGCTTACGGAGAGAGGACAGTGTAATTATCGGTGATCGTATGGATACGGATATCATTGCAGGAATTGAATCCGAAATAGATACTTGCCTTGTGTTAAGCGGAATTACCAATGAGCGGACCGTGGAAGATTTTGCTTATCGTCCTCATTACGTGTTAAAGGGAGTGGGCGATATTGTCGGAGAAAGAAGCTAATGCGAAAAATCAGCACTTTAAAAAAACAAGCCGTTTAATTATTGGTTGGTAGAAATAAATGGTCTAAAACCTCAGTCTAGAACCCTGAACCCTTGTTTTCGGAGTAGAACTCCAGGGAATAGACCAAACCAGAATATCAAAATATAATTGATTCGATATATGTCAAGAAATGAAAATACCCCGAAGAAAATAAGAGCCGTTTTGTTTGACATGGATGGGGTACTGCTCGATTCTGAGGATTTTATAACCCGCGCCGGGATGGAAATGTTCCGGGAAAAAGGATATAAGGTACAATATGAAGATTTTAAGGAATTTACAGGAATGGGCGAAAACCAATTTCTGGGTGGAGTTGCAGAAAAGCGTGGAATTCCTTTTGACCTGGAAAAAGATAAAGCCCGCGCTTATGAAATTTATGCAAACCTTATAAAAGGAAATTTAAATCCTCTCCCCGGTGTTAATGATTTTATATCAAAATGTAAAAAAAGAGGATTAAAGATAGCTGTGGCGACTTCGGCCGATAAAATTAAGATGGACCTGAACCTTAATGAGATAGGATTTTCTGAATCCGATTTCGATGCGACCATTAACGGCCTCGAAGTAGAACATAAAAAACCGGATCCTGAAATCTTTATCAGAGCTGCGGAAAAACTCGGTGTGAATGCAGATTCATGCCTGGTAGCAGAAGATGCTGTCAGCGGTGTGAAAGCAGCAAAAGCAGCAGGTTGCAAATGCCTTGCATTGACAACCAGTTTTAATGCCGGGGATTTCCCTGAAGCTGACTGGGTTTCAAAAACCCTTGCCGATGCCCCGAAAGAATGTCTTGAATGGTAAAATTATATATACTATGGATAAAAGAAAGATCAAAAACACAGATTTATTTATTACCCCTGTAACATTTGGAGCCTGGGCAATAGGTGGCTTCATGTGGGGAGGTGCTGAAAGAGATGACGCACTGGAAGCTATAAACACTGCCATTGATAACGGAATGACAAGCATTGACACAGCTCCCGTTTACGGCATGGGAGCCAGCGAGTTACTGGTAGGAGAAGCGATAAAGGGAAAAAGAGATCAGGTTGAGATCCTGACAAAATGCGGATTAAAATGGGACGAAAAAGAAAGGGAATTTTTCTTCAGTACTGACGATCCAAAAGGAAAATCCATTGATATTTACAAAAATGGCACAAAGAAATCTATTATCCGTGAATGCGAAGACAGCCTGCGACGTTTAGGCACAGATTATATTGATCTTTACCAGCTTCACTGGCCAACTCCTTCCGATCCGATGGAAGAAACCATGGAGGCATTCAATGTTTTGATAAAGCAGGGTAAGATCAGATATGCAGCTGTATGTAATTTTGATGCCGACCAACTTGCTGAGGCCGGACAATATACTCCCATTGTTTCTGATCAGGTTCCTTACAGCATGGTAAAACGAAATATTGAAGATGATGTTGTGCCATACTGCAGGGCCAATGAACTGGGCATACTCGCTTATTCACCAATGCAGAGAGGACTTCTGACAGGCAAATTTTCACCAGATCATAAATTCAATAAAGGAGATTCAAGAGCGGATGCACCTCATTTTAAGCCTGAAAATATCAAAAAAACAAATGCTTTCCTCGAAGAGATAAAAGAGATCGCAGATAATAAAAACATAAGCCTTGCTCAACTGGTTCTCCGATGGACAATGGAGCAACCCGGTATCACCGCCGTGCTTGCGGGAGCAAGAAATGCTCAGCAGGTAAAAGACAACATCGGTGCAGCAAATTTCAGGCTGGAAAAAGAAGAAATTGACTTTATTAATTCAAAACTTGATAACTTAAGCTTAGATATCTGATGGCAAAAAATTTTCTTTCTGAATTCCCCTCCAGGGCGGAATTAATCGAATGGTATAAAACACATGGAACAAATGTTGTTCATGAAGTAAACTCTCACTTTCATACCCCATTTTCTTTTAGCGCGTTTCAGGAATTACGGCAGGTTTTCGAAATGGCTACTGCGGAAAATGTAGATATACTGGGGATTAATGATTTCTATACCACAGCGGGTTATGAAGAATTTCATGATTTAAGCATGGAATATAATAAGTTTCCCCTTTTTAATATCGAGTTTATGGGATTGCTCAAAGAAGAGCAAAAAAATGATATAAGAGTGAACGATCCCAATAATCCCGGAAGAACATATTTCAGTGGTAAAGGACTCGATTATCCGGTCTCCCTTGAAGGTACAAGTCTGAAAAAACTTGAGACCGTCATGGCTGAAAGTGAGAAACAAACAAAGGAAATGTTTAATCTTGCATCAGAACACCTGGCCTCCATAGATCCTGCCCTGGAATTGGATTATAAAACTGCGATGGAAAGATACACACGTGGAATGTTGCGGGAACGGCATATTGCGAAAATCATCAGAGATAAAATATTTGAGAACTATGATACCGGCTCAAAAAGAAACGAGGTCCTGAAAAAAATATATGGAGGAAAGGACACATCCGTAAATATTGAAAGTCCTGCTGCTCTTGAAGGTGAAATCAGATCCAGGCTTTTAAAATCAGGAGGTGTAGCCTATGTCAAAGAAGATCCCAAAGCTTTTCTGGAAATTGATGAAGTTATTAAAATCATTCTTGATGCCGGTGGTATACCCACATACCCGGTGCTCCTTGATGATAACGAAGGAAATTACACAGATTATGAGAGGAATTTTGAAAAGCTCTTCAATGAGCTTACTTCAAGAAATATTTATTCTTTAGAACTCATACCCGGAAGAAATGATCTTAACAGACTGGAAGAATTTGTACATTTCTTTCACGATCGTGGTTTTATGATAACCTTCGGAACCGAACATAACACTCCTTCTCTTATACCGCTTAAGATTAGCGCACGCGGAGGAAAGGAACCTGGTGATGATATGAAACGCATTAACTTTGAAGGAGCTTGTTTAATCGCCGCTCATCAATATATGAGAATGAAAGATGAAGAAGGTTACCTGGAAAAAAATGGAAAACCCAGGCTGCAATACAAAGAAGAATTTATTGAACTTGGTAATGCAATAATTGAATATTATCTGCAAAATTAAATTTGCCTTTAGCTTCCATTAAAAGATGATTCATAAACCGGTTTGAAAACTAATTTTATTATTTTCGGGCCCGAATCCACTTTTACCCATAAAACGATCACAATGAAAAATGAAATTCAGGAATTAATTGATGTATCACGCTATTTTGGTTCGGATAAAGATTATACTCTTGCAGGCGGAGGAAATACATCATTCAAGAACGATAAGCATATCTGGGTCAAAGCAAGCGGTTCATCCCTTGCAAGTATTGATGAAGAAGGCTTCGCTCAGCTCGACAGGGAAAAAGTAAAACAAATTGCAAAAAAAAAATACAGTGAAGATCCTCAGCTACGGGAAGTTCAGGTTAAAGAAGACCTCATTGCTGCGAATTCGGATCCTCTGAATAAAAAGCGGCCTTCGGTGGAAACTTCTTTTCACGAACTGATTGAATATCCTTTTGTAGTGCATATGCATCCGACCCTTACAAATGCACTGATGTGCTCTATCAATGCAAGAGAAAAAACAAAGAAACTTTTTGGAGAAAAAGCGCTCTATATTACTTACGCTCCAGGGTATGATCTCTTCAAAAAAGTGGAAAAAGAAATCCTTCCCTACCGTGAAAAATTCGGACAGGACCCCAATATCATTTTTCTTGAAAATCACGGTGTTTTTGTAAGTGCTGAAAACACGGTAAAAATCAGGGACATTTACCGTCATATTACCCAGACGATATCAGATGCTGTAGGGGGACAAAAACAATTTAAAAATCTTACGGTTTCCGAACAAATTGTTTCCTTCATGCCGGCATTGCGTATGCTTTTTTCAAGAGATGAAACAAAAATCCTGAGGATCCGACACTCTGAGCTTCATGCTCACTTCTATAAAACTAAAAACAGCTTCAAAAAAGCTTCTCTCCCTTTCACTCCTGATATCATTGTATACTGCAAAGGGAAATACATGTACATTGAAGATACCGAGAGCCCGGAAAAAATCATAAAGGCTGTTGAAGATCAACTGCCTAAATTCGAAAAAAAACATGGCTATTATCCAAAGATCCTTATGATTAAAAACTACGGGATCATTGCTGTTGAGGATAGCCCTGCAGCAGCAGAAATAGCCCTCGATGTATATGAAGATTTATTGAAGATCAGTTATTATTCAGAAGGCTTCGGAGGCCCGAAATTTCTTGGAGAAAAAGATATCAAATTCATAGATAACTGGGAAGTGGAAAATTACCGCCGAAAGATATCAAAAGGCCATACCGGAAAGTCGATTGTTGATCAGAAAATTGCCATTATCACCGGCGGTGCACAGGGCTTTGGAGAAGGCATTGCATCAGAACTGGTGAGTAAAAATGCCAATGTAATCATTGCCGATGTAAATGAAAATAAAGGGATTGAAACACAATCCAGTCTCAGTAAAAACACATGCAAAAACGAGGTTTTGTTTCATCAGACAGATGTTACCGATTCAATCTCTCTTGAAAATTTGATTAAAAGAACAGTGGAAAATTTTGGCGGACTGGATCTTTTTATTTCAAATGCAGGTATATTGAGAGCAGGTGACCTGGATGAAATGGACCCCGTCACTTTCAATTTGATGACAAGGGTAAATTATGAAGCCTATTTTCTGGGTGTCAAGTACTCATCAAGAGTTTTTAAGATTCAAAATCAATATAACCCGGAATATTTTACCGATATCATACAGATCAATTCGAAATCCGGTCTTAAAGGGAGCAATAAGAATTTTGCTTATGCCGGTGCAAAATTCGGTGGCATAGGATTAACACAGTCTTTTGCCATGGAACTTGCAGAATATAAAATTAAAGTAAACTCCATTTGTCCGGGGAATTTCTTCGAAGGTCCCCTCTGGGCAGATCCCGATAAAGGATTATTCGTTCAATACCTGCAAACCGGCAAAGTTGAAGGAGCTAAAACAATAGAGGACGTTAAGCGTTCTTATGAAAATAAAGTACCCATGGGTAGAGGTTGCAGGGTTGAAGATGTAATGAAAGCACTTTTGTACGTGATCGATCAAAAATATGAAACAGGACAGGCTATCCCTGTTACCGGAGGCCAGGAAATGTTAAAATAAGATTCATTTAGCTGTTTTGTGCCTTCCATACTAAGTGGGAATTAAGGGAAAAGGGAAAGCTGCCATTCTTGCAGGTGTTGGCCCCATGGGCCTTACTGCGATCGATTATGCTCTCCAATGCGACCGAAAACCTTCCATGCTGGTGGTAACTGATATAGATGAAGAAAGTCTTGCAAGAGCTGCATGCCTTCATAGTCCGGAAGAAGCGAAGAAAGCAGGTATTGAACTGAAATTATGTAAACACAAGTAAAACAAATAATGCGAAAGAGGAATTGAGAGAAATATCCGGGGGGACAGGATTTGACAATGTTATCGTCTTTGCGCTGGTTAAACAGGTTGTTGAGCAGGCTGACCGGATTCTTGCCTTCGACGGGTGTTTAATTTCATCACCCCGCTAATAGCTTTGAAGCAAATTCCTTTGTAATATAATTATCATACTGCATACATACATCTGCAGCGAAAGCTATACCATTTTCGATAATCTCATTCCACGATGATGATGAAAGGTATTTAAGATCTGGTGCATGATATTTCTTCTTCAATAAAGAATATACAATTCCGGCATTGAAATTATCACCTGCACCAATGGTACTCAGGGCTTCTATGGAAGGCACATCCACTCCGAAACTGACTTCAGGAGAATGAATATATACTTCATCCGGCCCTGAGGTGTAAATCATAGTATCACAACCGGCTTGTTTTACCTTTATGTATGCTTCGTCGGGATTACCGGCATTAAAAATTAGATCGAAATCCTCATCCGATCCTTTTACAATATCAGCAAACTGTATATTTTCAATGATCCAGGGCTTAACCTTATCCAGTTCATGCAAATGAGGTCTCCTGAAATTCGGATCGTAAATAATTGTGGTGCCCACAGCCCTGGCTTTATTTATTAAACTGATAAGACTCTCTCTCACAGATTCTGTTATCGCGAAAAAACTTCCAAATAAAAGATAATCATCAGTTGTAAATTCAACAGATAATCCCTGGAGTCTTTTTTCAGGAAAATCCTTATAAAAAGTGTAGGAGGCATCATTCTTTTCATCCAGAAATGCAAGGGCAAGGGCTGACTTATTGTTTTCAAATCTGACAACCGAATCGGTATTCACATTGTTCTCCCTGAGAAAATTATCGATCAAATCACCAACCTGGTCTTTACCATAATCGCTGATAAAATTCACATCAACCCCAAGCCGGCCAAGGCTTACAGAAGAATTCAATACTGATCCTCCCGCCTTTGCAGACACAGGATGATTATCCTTAAAAATAATGTCCAAAACCGTCTCTCCAATTGTAAATACCCTCATAAACGATTAAACAATTAAGTGATTAAACATAAATACCTGGACCTGGTTCGACCTGGTTCGACTTGGTTCGACTTGGTTCGACTTCGCTCACCAACCATCGCTCACCAACCATCGCTCATCCCGAAAAATACCAAAGCTTTGATTTGTATAATTTTTCGGGCCTCCATAACTGCATAACTGCATAACCTGCCCGCCAACGTGCTGGCCCAGCGCTTCGGCAGGCGGGCTGCACAATAACTGCACAACTGCACAACTGCATAACTGCACAACTGCATAACTGCATAACTGCACAACTACCTCCCCCCTACTTCACCAATTTCGAAATAGCCTTAAAACTATCTGTCCCACTCACCCTCGCCAGTTCAAACAATATGGATTCATAACTGCTAATGATCGCACCCTCCTGCCTCATTCTTTCAATAGCAAGTCTTTTATCATTTTCATTTCGCGAAGAAACACAATCCTCTACCACAACCGGTTGATAACCGGCTTCTATCAGATCCACCACGGTCTGAAGTACACATACATGAGTTTCAATACCTGCTATTATCACATTCTTTTTATTTACTCTTTCCAATTCAGCCTCGAAATTATCACTATCACAGCAGGAAAAACTCATCTTCTCAATTGATTCATAATTTTCCAATGCATTAGCTATAATAGGAATAGTCAGACCAAGCCCTTTCCTGTATTGCTCGGTAATAATTATGGGTACTTCCAGTATTTTAAGACCCATTATGAGAATCTGCGTATTCTTCTCAATATTTTCATGCTCAAATATGTGCGGAAACAATCGTTCCTGCATATCAACAATAAGTCCTGCCGTTTCTTTCTTAAGAATTCTCATGATTATTTGCTTTGTATCTTGATTTATGTCCCAGGTAACCTCCATGATGTCTTTTGGCATAATCGGCTGCTGAAAACTTTATCTTTTTCATCAGCAATACTACAAGCACATCGCCAATTACAGTCATTGCAGTAGTTGAAGTGGTTGGGGTTATGCCGAGGACACATATTTCTTCCGGATTACCGGTATATATAAAAACTTCACAGGTTTTAGGAAGCTCCCCCTGAGGATTCCCTGTGATTACAATGACAGGGATATCCGGATAAAGATTATGAGTAAGTTCCACAAGTTCGAGTATCTCACGTGTCTTGCCCGAGTTCGAAAGCACTAGCAAGATATCATTTTCGCGTATAAGCCCCAGGTCCCCATGCTGCGCTTCTGCGGGATGAAGAAATGTTGCCGGAGTGCCGGTACTGCTAAATGTAGTAGCAATATTGTTGGCTACCTGTCCTGCTTTCCCCATTCCGCTGGCTATAACCCTTCCACCGTTCTTATGTACACAGGTGTATATTAATTCGACTGCTTGTTCAAAGCCGTCAACTATGGGAATATTCCTTATAGCATCGGCCTCTCTCTGGAGAAGCTCTCTTACCTGATCTTTTATCATTATATTTAGATTCTTTTCTTTATAAGTTGCTTTAATTTTATCATATCTGCATTAAAACGACGAATACCTTCAGCTAATTTTTCAACAGCCATAGGATCTTCATTATGCATCCATCGAAAATCCTTTTCAGTGAGCGTAATTTTTTCAATATCGCTGTTTTTTGAAGATTCCGGATCCAGTTTCTTTTCAAGTCTTCCTTCAGTTTCTTCCAATTGCTTTAAAAGATCGGGAGAAATTGTCAGCAGATCACATCCTGCCAGTTCCTGAATTTGCTCAATATTCCTGAAGCTCGCACCCATAACCTCGGTTTCATAACCGAATTTCTTATAGTAGTTGTAAATAAACTGAACCGACTCAACACCCGGATCCTCATTTCCCGGAATATAATCAACGCCACGGTCTTTTTTATACCAGTCGTAAATCCTTCCCACAAAGGGAGAAATAAGCTGCACTCCAGCCTCTGCACATGCTATCCCCTGGGCACGGCTGAATAGCAGGGTCAGGTTACAGTGAATCCCTTCTTTTTCCAGCTCCTCTGCAGCTTTTATGCCCTCCCATGTGCTGGCAAGCTTAATCAGGATCTTTTCCCTGTTCACACCGGTTTCCTCATAGAGCTCAATCAGTTGCCTTGCTTTTTCCAGTGAAGCAGTCTTATCAAAAGAAAGTCTTGCGTCCACCTCGGTGGAAACCCTGCGGGGAACGATCTTAAGGATCTCAAGTCCGAAGTTGATGGCAATTTTGTCCAGAGCTTCTTCAAGTTTGGCCTCAGTTGAATTACCGCGGCCCTTCCCAAATTCTATGGCATCATCAATTAGATGCTGGTAATTTTCTTTTTGAGCGGCTGCAAGTATAAGTGAAGGATTTGTGGTAGCGTCGATGGGTTCATATTTTCTTATGCTTTCAAAATCACCAGTATCGGCTACCACCTGGGTGTGTTGTCTTAATTGTTGAAGGAGGTTCATATATGTTTCGTTAAGGGTATTAATCTATTTTAATAAAGGCCAAATTTAAGCATATTTTTAAGAACAGAAGAAGGGATTCTTATTGTTATCGTTTATATTTACCGGGAATTACAGCCATAAATGCTCCAAGAGCTCGTAGAAAGCAAGAAGAATTCCTTGTATGTCTTTGTGTTTTGGTGTCTTTGTGTCAAAAAAAGATTAATGATATGAAAACAATGGTGTTAACCGGTATCAAAGAAATGGAAATGAGAGAAGTTCCAAAACCCATGGTCGTGAATGATAAGGATGTGCTGATCAAAATGAAAACCATCGGGGTTTGCGGATCCGATGTGCACTATTATACAACGGGAAAGATCGGGAGCCAGGTGGTAAAATACCCATTCCCTGTAGGCCATGAAGGTGCCGGAGAAGTGGTTGAAGTAGGAAATGCAGTTACAAGAGTCAAACCCGGCGACCGGATTGCCATTGAGCCCGCCATGCCCTGTTTTGAATGTGACCAGTGCCTTGAAGGCCGCATTCATACCTGCAGAAATCTCCGGTTCCTGGGTTGCCCCGGACAGGCCGAGGGTTGTCTTAGTGAATATATTGTAATGCCCGAAACATCATGCATTCCCATATCGGAAAACTTGAGTTATGACGAGGCCGCCATTTCCGAACCCCTTGCAATCGGACTATATGCCGTTAAGCAATCTGTTCCTATGAAAGGAAAAAAAATTGGAGTACTGGGATTTGGCCCCATTGGCATGAGTGTTCTGCTTCCTGCTCTTGCACAGGGTGCAGAGAAAGTTTATGTAACAGATAAGATTCCAGAAAGGCTTAAGCTCGCCAGAAAAGCAGGAGCAGAATGGGCCGGAAATCCTGACAAGGAAGATGTTGTAGGAGAAATTATCGGGAAAGAATCCGAGATGCTTGATGTTGTTTTTGAATGCTGCGGGCAGCAGGATGCTATAGAAAATGCAATCGATCTTCTTAAACCCGGAGGCAAACTGATGATCATTGGTATACCCGAATTCGACCGCTGGTCATTCCCTGTCGATAAACTGAGACACAAAGAGATCACCATTACCAATGTAAGAAGGCAGGTAGACTGTGTAGAGCCCTCCCTGGAAATGATGGAAAACGGCACAATCGATGTGAGCCTGATGCCCACCCACCGCTATAAATTTGAGGATACGAAGGAGGCTTTTGATCTTGTTACTGAATATAAGGATGGGGTAATGAAGGCGATGATTGATTTTGATTAAAATTGAGTGGGGTTAAATCAAGGCCCTCAAAAATCAAAAACATCCCAGCAAGTGTTTCTTTGATTTTTTCTACTCCTCCTTCTACCTCCGATTCAATATTTAACGGCATTACCGGATCATGAAGTGACAATCGAAGTAAAAACCATCCCTTTTCTGCAGGATTGGTACATCTCACCCTCAAGCCTTCAAAATTAGGACTATCGATCTCCCATCCTTCTTTTTCTTTTACTTTTTCTTCCAGTTTTTCGATTACTCCGGAGCCATAGCTCTGAAAATCCTCTTTAACTATCGGGAAACGAATTTCGATACTTTCAACAGGCTGTTTCAGGCTGGAAATAAGACCTGGAAGAGTCTTACCTTCATGGTGTAGTTTTGCCATTTCAACCAGGAGTTTTGCAACCAGGTAGGCTCCGTCATCCAGAAAATAATTCTCTTTAAGTGCCGCATGCCCTGAGGTTTCAATAGCCAGCCAGCTTTCTTCACCCGAATTATTCAAACGAATTGCTTCATTGATCACATTTTTATATCCGCGTTTAAAACGATGATGTTTTCCTTTAAGGTCCTTTTCAATAAACCGGGTCAGTCCTTCAGATGTTATCGAATCTGTTACGATTGTGCTTCCGGGATGCTCTTTCAGGATAATTGCTGATATGAGAGCTATAAGCGAATTCCGGTTGATCGGGTTCCCTTCTGCATCCACAACGGCTGCACGATCAACATCCGTATCAAAAATGATTCCCAGATCCGCTTTTTCCCTGATCACTGCATCACAGATGGACTGCATAGCTTTTGGATCTTCCGGATTTGGTACATGATTGGGAAATTTGCCATCCGGGTCGAGAAACTGACTACCTTGTGTATTGGCACCCAGAGGTTGAAGCACTTTTGTAGTGAAAAATCCACCAGCCCCGTTACCGGCATCAACAATGATTTTTAAGCTATTAAGGGGTTCTTCATATTGAGATTCAATACCGGCGTTTTTCCTGATGTATTTAACAAGAAATTCTGCATAATTATCAATAAATTGAATTCTTTCCAGGCTGTTAGAATTATCAACAGGTTGAAAACTTCCCTGTTCAGCAATTTTCAGGATATCAGAAATATCTTCTTTGTTAAGCCCGCCTTTATCTGTAAAAAATTTCAAGCCATTACGGTTAAACGGCAAATGGCTGGCTGTTAACATCACTCCGGCATCAGCCGGGTTTTCCCCGGATACGGTAGTCATAAACATGGCAGGAGTTGAAGCCATTCCGCAATCAAAAACTTTTGCTCCTGCTTCTCTCATCCCGCTAATAAAAGCTTCTTTCAAAGAAGGCCCTGATATCCGGGAATCGGTTCCTACGGAAACTGTGACAGGTTGATTCCGTTCTGACTTTTGTAACCATTGTATAAAAGCCTTTCCCAGGATATTTATTACTTCAGGAGTCAGATTTACCTCCTCTCCTTCAATCCCCTTAAGAGCTATCCCCCTGATATCCGATCCATTTTGCAGTTTTTTCCAGTTATATTCCATAGTATAGTCTTTTTTTGAATCGATGCGGTTTTTATTGGCGTTTGCAAGAAAACGCCGATAGCTGACTTATGTTCGACCCCGTAAGGCAAATTTGAATTTTATCTTCAATATTTGCAAATGATTAAATCATATTTAATACTTTTAAGTTTTTGAAGAATTTATTATTCCAAATAATCACTCTAAGCTATGAACTGCAATTATTTATCACTTGCTGCCCTGACCCTCATTGTTGGTTGTGCTCAGCAGGAAGAAAAAAAAGGATCCAAATCATTTCCCGAACAGCCTAACATATTATGGATATCCTGCGAAGATATTAGTCCGCGAATCGGATGTTATGGAGATAATGTCGCTCAAACTCCTAATATTGACCGACTTGCCGAGGAGGGAATGAAATACACAAATGTCTACACCTCCGCTCCGGTATGTGCACCCTGTCGTTCCGGGATTATTACCGGTATGTATCAGACATCAATAGGAACACACCATATGCGTACCTCACATTCAGGAAGGACAGGAGAATTACCTACTCCTTACGCAGCAGTTCCTCCTCATTATGTAAAGGCTTTTCCTGAATATTTGAGATCCGCCGGATATTATTGCACAAATAACTCAAAAACAGACTATCAATTCTCAGGATGGAGTGACCTTCCTGTTACAATTTGGGATGAATCAAGTCCGCAGGCACACTATAAAAACCGTAAAGAAAAGGATCAGCCATTCTTTGCCGTGTTTAACTATACTATTACCCACGAGAGTAAAACATGGGGTGAGCCCGTCCGGACAGACCCTGCAGATGTAAAGGTCCCACCTTATTATCCGGATACGGAGCCTGTCAGAAAAAGTCTTGCGCGCCTGTATGACAATATAGCCATACTTGACACATTAGTAGGGGAGCATTTAAAAGCTTTGGAAGAAGAAGGACTGGCTGCCAATACCATCGTTTTCTTCTGGAGTGACCATGGCGATGGACTTCCCAGGGGGAAACGCTGGGTATATGACTCCGGCACCAAAGTTCCGTTTATTATCCGCTGGCCCGGATACATTGAACCCGGTTCAGTAAATGAACAGGTAATTTCTTCCATCGATTTTGGTCCCACGGTACTTTCAATGGCAAATGTACCTATCCCTGCCCATATGCAGGGAAAAGCCTTTCTTGGAAAACAAATGTCTGAACCGAGAGAATACGCATTCACTGCACGTGACCGGTTTGATGAATCCTATGATATGGTTAGAAGTATCAGAGATAAAAGATACCGTTATGTAAGAAATTATTATCCCAATAAACCGAAAATAATCTGGGTACCCTACCGGAACAATTCCCCTATCATGAAAGAACTCTGCAGACTTCATGCGGAAGGAAAATTAAGTCCTGAGCAGGCCATCTGGTTTGAAGATAGCAGGGCTCCGGAAGAATTATTCGACTGTATTGAAGACCCACATCAGTTAAATAACCTGGCAGGTGATCCCCAGTACGACAGCATACTTGTCAGAATGAGAAATGTTATGAATGAATGGAGAGATGAAACCGGAGATATGGGGGATATGTCGGAAGAACAAATGCTTGCTATGTGGTACCCTGATGGCATTCGCCCAACCACAAACCCGGTTCATTTTATACCAAATACTGAAGGCAACAGGGGCAGTGAAATTATCACCGGGGGAGATATAAAGGGTCCTGCAAGCCTGCAACTCTATTGTGCGACACAGGGTGCATCAATAGCCTGGACAAGCGATGAAGGAGAAAATCCTGAATGGAAGCTTTATAAAGGACCAATAGAATTAAAAGCCGGAGTGAATTATATCAGGGCAAAAGCTATAAGGTATGGATACCATCACAGCGAGGACAGTGAAATATTATTAACGGTGAACTAAAAACTTTGATTTAGAACAAAAAAAGAGGGTGGCCTGAATAACAGAATATGAAAAAGAAAACATCATTACTCCTCCTACTTTCTGTTTTTTTGATTTTTCAATCCTATGGGTATACAGATGGCTCTAAAAAGGATAGTAATGCTCAGACCGGTGATATAGTAATAGAAGAAATGTACTACAAAGGTGGGGAGCATTATAAAGTTTCAACGGATTACGTCACATGGTATCTTGAAAAAGCATCCGGTGGATTTTCATCGGTAATTGACAGAAAAGGGAATGATTGGGTCGACTGGTCAGATTCAGGTGAGGATGAATTTCCGGAATCGGCCGGTGCAGATTACAGGGGCATCCCCAATATGATCCATTCAGTTGAAATTGATAACGGAGCTGGACATCCGGGTTTTGATGTTGTTCAAAAAATTGAAGTCCTCGATGAAAACACCATTCAGTTTACTTCCGAATCAGGAAAATTGATCTGGTCCTGGCATTTTTTCGAAAATTATGCCCGGCTGGATATCGAAAAACTGGGAGAAGACCAGCTATACTGGATTCTTTATGAAGGTCCCGTTGGAGGTCAATACAGACCTTCCAGGGCTTATTGGGGTACAGATAAAGGCATGCGGTCGAAAATCCCTGATTATCTGGCCGGTGAAACTCTTGAAGAGGAATGGCAATGGATTTACTTAGGGGATAAGGAACAGCAACGTGTTTTCTTTGCAGCCCAGAGACACCCCGATCATCTTCCGGATATTATGGGCTTCATGGGCGCCAGCCATGAAGCTTTGAAAGCAGAGGATGGAATGGTGGTTTTCGGATTTGGAAGAAGTAAGGATACAAAACCACTTATGAACTCTAAGAACAGCTTTTATTTTGGATTTTATGAACAAATTATTTCTGACAAAAAAGCTTATAAAGCCATTTTTGAGTTTATAAATAAGCTTATCGAGTGAGATTAATTATTTTGTTTCCCGTATTTTACGACAGTTGGCGGGGTTTTTGTAAAACCTTCGAGGTTTTAAAATAGCAAAATATCCCACCCGTCCAAATCATTCTTTTAACACCAAGGATATGAAGAGAAACTTAATTTACTACCTGTTAATAAGTTGTGGAATACTCATTTTTGTCATAGCCGTGGATTTCGGTCTGGGTAATTTTTTTAATAAACGGTCGGTTAATTTTTTCCGGATCAAGCACAATCATTATCATCATGGATTACTTCCCTCACAGGCCAGCCTGGGGATCTGGGCGGGGTATCAATATCCTGTGTACACAAACGACTATGGATTCAGGGACACCGCAAAAACAAATATCCAGATTGATGAAAGCAAACGACAGATCCTTTTTATCGGAGATTCTCATACAGAAGGTGTAGGTATTCTATATGAAAATTGTTTTCCATCATTGATACAAAAAGAAAGAAATGATATTCAAATATTTAATGCCTCAGCTGTCAGTTACAGTCCGAAACTTTATTATTTAAAAGTCAAGCATATCCTGGAAGAAGAAAAACTCATTCCTGATGAAATCATCGTAATGATAGATATTTCTGACATTCAGAATGAGATTATTTATGAAAACTATCGACCGGAGTGGGATCGAAAGGAAAAAATACAACAGGGCATATATGAGTTTCTGCATCGAAACTCGTTTGTTTATTTCAGGATAAAAACATTGATATCCGGAATAAAGCAGAAAACATTTGCAAGAGAAAGTGAATTATTTGAAGAGTATATTGAGGAAAGCAATTTTGATGAAACCTTCTCACTTTATGCTGATTTTTTTGACAGTTTTGATGATAAATTATTGGTTTCCGATCCGGCCTTTCATAATGTCGGTAGCTGGATATATAATGAAAAATACAGGAAACTACTTTACAGGGGACTTGAAAGTGGAGCTGAAAATATCCGCAAATTAAAAGGATTATGTGATAAGTACAGCATTAAGCTTAAGCTAAGTGTACATCCCTGGAAGGAACAAATAGTCAAAGCAAAACCATCAGATGAATATGTTCAATTCTGGGAAGAATTTTGCAAAAAAAATGATATTGACTTTCTGAATCTTTATCCGGCATTTATAAATCCTAAAATAAGCATCATAGCAAGCGGAGGATTTTTCATACCGAATGACAATCATTGGAATGAGGCGGGGCATAGGATTGTGGCGATGGAGCTGGGGGGGTGGACAGTAGAGACCATGGACCATGGACCATAGACCATGGAGGCGGGTTGGCTGGCTTGAGGATGATTTAATTATGGGGAGGGGAGCGACTTTAGCGACGTGAGCGACTTTAGCGACGTGAGCGACTTTGGCGTTAAGGCGATGAAGGGATGGACAATAGTAGACCATGGACCATGGACCATAGACCATGGAGGTGGGTTGGCTGGCTTGAGGATGATTTAATTATGGGGAGGGGAGCGACTTTAGCGAC
>CAZGTU010000027.1:0-8065 GCA_964528675.1 uncultured Bacteroidaceae bacterium | reverse complement strand
GGGTTGGCTGGCTTGAGGATGATTTAATTATGGGGAGGGGAGCGACTTTAGCGACGTGAGCGACTTTAGCGACGTGAGCGACTTTGGCGTTAAGGCGATGAAGGGATGGACAATAGTAGACCATGGACCATAGACCATGGAGGCGGGTTGGCAGGCCTGAGGATGAATTAATTATGGGGAATGGAGGGAGTAGAGGGAGTAGAGGGAGTAGAGTGACTTGAGCGCTAAGGCGATGATGATAATAATTTGCGTTTTTTGGGGAGAAAAAAAAGGTGACCCTTTTCAAGATCACCTTTTTTCTACTATATGGCTGGTTGTTTCTAGTAATGCACCGTTAATATATAGGTATCGACAAGTTCAGAACCATCAAACACTTTCACTTCAAAATCTTTTGATGTTTCTTCGCCATCAAATGAATAATCGAACTGTGTGGTTCCGCTTACCAGGGTGGTGCCTTCAATCTCAACTGTGAAATCGGTAATGCCTTCCACTTCTGCCACTATACTGTTCAGCGGAAGGGTATTGGGCACCTCCATATCAATGGTGCGGGCTTCAAAGTTTACATCTGCCTTTAAAACAGGAGAAATTGACGTTTCAACACCCTCATCCTCAAACTGAATGAAACTAAGACCAGTAATCCTTTCTTTTTCATAGAGCACAATGTTGTAATCCTGCTCAGAAAGATCTTCTGCTATAACTGTTATGACATCTGTTTCCGCAAGATTCACATCTTCTTCATCTTCCTGTATCTCTTCTTCACCGGCAATTACGGTGGCTCCCGCTGAAGCATCTGCGAGAAGTCCACCATCGAGGCTCTCACCCTCATAATAACTCACCAGAACCTCTTTGTTCTCCTCATCAATAGTGAATTCCGCTGAAAGATCGCTTGAACTCAAAGCAAAGAGTCTCTTGTCAGAATTTGGATCACGCAAAATAAACTTGGCTGTATATTCTGCGGTTTCACCATTTGGCGCCTCTACCCTGAAGGTATGTGACCGACCTTCATCATCTCCAGGATTAACCGCAGAAAAATCAAGATTGAAACGGCCTGAAGAAACTTCCTCTCCATTAACCGTAACATTCGCCTCAGGTGACATGGTGATAAACCTTATCCGCTCGCTGCTGATGTCCTCATTTTTGTGAGCATAAAACAATATCTCATTCTCTGAGGTGATCTGTCCTACCCTGCCTCCTGCTTCAACGGAGGAAAATCCGGTGCGGGAATCAATTACCGTAATCATCTGGGTGTATACATCCGTCTTGTATTCTTCTGCCCAGTTGCCCGAACTCGAGGCAATAAAGGTCAGTTTGTATTCCCCTTTATTATTATAGGTAATGGCTACCGAATCTGTATCGGTATCTATTGCCTGCCCCTGGGTGGTGGCGGTATCGGTATAGGTTGTGCTGGGAGTGAGCCCCCTGTAGAGGGCGAAAAAATCCCCCCGGCAATTGTCGAGGTAAATATAGAAAGTCTCACCTGCAAATGCAGTGTTATCCACCAAATCAATTGTAAACTCTGCATTAGGCTCTATGGCGGGTTCCTCGTTACAGGATGCCAGAATTAAAAGGCCCGCGAATAATACGAATAATAACTTTTTCATTATTTTAGTTGTTTTTAGTTGTTTTATCATTAATTAATTATTTCTACCAGCCTGGATTTTGCTCAAGAGCTCCTCTACCGAGGTTTATCTCACGTAAAGGAAGAGGCAGATATTCATGTTTTCCTACTACAAATGGGTTAACTGAGTTTGCTGAATTAATCCCCCACTCGAGTTCATCCCAGTTAATTCCCCATTCAGGATCAAAACTCCAGCGTATAAGATCCAGCCAGCGATGCCCTTCGGTTGCGAGTTCAACATCTCTTTCGTGAATGATCGCATCTGTAGTAAGTGCCTCTATATCTGGCATGTCAACCCTTCTCCTCACCTCATTCAAGGCCTCGAGGCCGCTTCCGTCATCTCCCAGTAAATACATAACCTCTGCATACATTAGCAGTACATCTGCATAACGAATATAGTTACGATTGGTTGGAGAATTACCAGGTGCATTATTCTCATAATAAACAGGGAAATAGTATTTTTTCAATCCAAATCCAACCGAAGGTTGTCCGGGAAAATTCAGTCCCCGGTTATTAGCAATGGATTTGTTATTTACACCACTTTTGTAAGCTACATTATAGTATTCTTCATTATCGGGCCTGAAATCCAGAATATCGCCATCAAGATAGCAGGTTGAATAAGCTCTTGGATCCCTGTCAAAACCTGCCGGGGCACCTGCAGTTTCAAACTCCTGCCAGAGAGCCGGATGGATTTCATGATTTCTAAAACTGGAAAAATGAGCTCCAAAATAATGAGAATTTAAATGGCCTGTCCATTGCCATGCCGGTAGCCATCCATTTTGAAAACGGTCGTCGCTGTATTGTATCATCCATACCGATTCAGTGGTATTTTCCCCTGTATATACATTATTTTCAGAAGGAAGGTCCACATAACTGAAATTGGAAAGATGGGCATAAATGTAATCCAGTCGAGTTTTGGGTTCCTGGGGCTGAACAAGGGAATAGATCCCACTGTTCATTACATCAAGAAAAGCCTCTTTAGCTCTTTCAAGATCCGCAATATCACTCGAAGAACCTTTATTCCCAAATCTTACATAATAGTGATAGTGTTTATACAATAATGCTTTTCCCAGCAAAGCATTGGCCATTCCCTTTGTAACCCTTCCGGTCTCTGAAGGAGGATAAGTATCCGGCAATGCATCAATGGCGAATTCGAGATCTTCCAAAATCTTGTCCCAGAACTGAACAGGATCGGCATTTGGGAATACACGGTTAGGATCTTCAGGAACCGAATATTCGTCATAATAGAAGGGTTTGTTAAAAAGTGTAACAAGATGAAAATAATAAGCTGCCTTAAGAGCATAAGCTTCACCAAGATAACGTTGCTTGAGATCTTCATCCAAATCAGGGATCTCTCTCTCAAGTAAATTGTCGATCACTGAGGATGTCCGGAACAAACCTATGCATAGGTCTTGAAATATCCTGTCAACCTGTCCTGTGGTTGAATTTATGGTTATTTCATCCATATTGGGTGTTTCAAAAAGAATTCTGTCTTCAAATGAATTAAACATGAAATACCAGTCTAATCCATGCATACCTCTTCCTGCGAGACCATAATAACAAGTGTTTATAGCAAACAACGCATCTTGCTGTGTTTTGAAAAAGGAACTGACTGCCAGTTGGTTCTTATTCTCAACTTCCAAATACTCTTCTGAGCAGGAATTGCTGATAAGCAAAAGAACCAGTAAAGCCGGAATATATTTAGATTTGAATAACTTTTTCATTTTACTTTTCATTTTTAATAATTAAAATTCAACCTGGAGCCCAAAAGTAATTACACGAGGATTAGGGAACCCTCCGCCATCGACACCAGAGGTCGTGGGATTATTAAAAGCTCCGTTCTCCGGATCACGCCCCTGGTAAGATGTTAATAATAAAGGATTTTCAGCACTAACATAAATTCTTGTACTTTTTATTCCAACAGGGTTAAGAATATTTGCCGGTAGATTATATCCTAATTGGATATCTCTTACTCTTACATAACTCGCATCTTCTACCCACCAGGTTGAAATCCTGTTATTGAAATTAGAATTTGACAGATCCGCACGTAAATATTTATCACTGGGATCTTCAACAGTGTAATAATTTTCAGCAAAATCCACCAGTTTATTATGATTAATATCCTGATTTACAAAACTCTCAAGTCCTGATCGCTGCGCGTTGAAAACTTCCCATCCGAACACGCCATTAAGAAAGAGGGAAAAATCAAAATTTTTCCAATTTGCTTCGAAAGTGAAACCGATAATATAATCTGGTAAAGCTTTACCAATAATAGTTCTGTCCTCATCTGTAATTTGCCCGTCACGATTCAAATCTTTAAATTTAATATCTCCGGGTTGAGGAACTCCCTCCGAGGGCTCAGCCCATTTATATCCTGTATAAAGTCCGGTCTCATCATCAATCCCCGTGAAATCATCCACATTTATTATCCTTTCGGCAACATAACCATATAAACTTCCGATGGTATGTCCTTCAAGGGTGATATTATTATCTGTTATGATGGATGGTACAGGTAAAGAGATCACTTCGTTCTTCACAGAAGTAAAATTCAATGAAGTGGAATACTTAAAAGCTCCCTGAAAGTCTTTATACATAATTTGTGCCTCGACTCCGCGATTTTGATTTTGCCCCACATTCGCAAAAGGAGCTGAACCGGAAGTTGCACGTCCGAATGCTCTGGAAACTTCTTTTTGTACGAGTAGATCATTCTGATTTTTAACATAATATTCAGCGCTCGCCTGAATCCTGTTATCAAATGCATTAAGGTCAAAACCAATATTGATCATTTCAGCGGCCTCCCACTTAATAACAGGATTGGCAAAAGAATAGAAAATATAGGTACCCGTGGCTAACTGATTCGGTGTACCAAATACAGGTGAAAACGCGTTGGATGGTGTAAGAAAATCATCATACTGGAAACTGCCGATGGCAGAATTTCCGGTTGCACCCCATCCAAATCTTAATTTTAACATGTTTATCTGTTCAACATTTCGCATAAAATCCTCATTGATCTTATAGGCGAATGATGCCGAAGGGAACGTTCCCCAGCGATTTTTAGGACCAAATCTTGAAACTCCGTCCCGCCTGAGGGATCCGGTGAAAAGAATTTTATTTCTAAAACCGTAAATAATACGTCCGAGATAAGATTCCATACGAAAAGGACTATAGTATCCGTTCAAGGTTTTTCCATCTTCATTTGCCTGTGTAAGCACAGTTAAATTCTCGTAGGCGAATCCACGTCCAACACCGGAGATGCCGCGACCGTCTCTTTTTCGCACCTGATGGACTGCAGTTGCTGTAATATTGTGGTCGCCAAATTGTTTGTTGAAATTCAACTGGTTTTCAAGCTGTAACTCAATACTTTCATTATAATTTTCATCCAGCACTGCCTGGCCCGAACTTCTGACACCCAGATCATACGCCGGAGTCCATTCTCGTCCCCGGCTGTTTGTCATGGTCATAGAACCTGATACCCTGTATTCTAACCAGTCAAAAAGATCATATTCCAGGTAAACATTACCAAGAATATTATTCACATAATCAAATTCATCTGTAAGGGAGGCTGCTGCAACAGGATTGGTTTTATCATTTCCACCTGTATTATTCACTACCTCCAGGGTATCATCATTATCATAATCAAATTCGAATGGAATCTGAGGACCTTCAAAACCTTCTTTATTATCGGGATTATAGACTTTCATTAAAGGTGATACAATATTTGCGGCATTGAAAACAAATCCACCCCTTTCATAGACATTTCGACTAACATTGAATGTTTCACCTACTCTTAATCGTTCACCAATATTAAAGTCTGAATTAGCCCTGAAATTATATCGCTGTGCTCCGGTATTTAGAACAATGCCTCCTTCGTCAAAGAAATTACCCGAAATTGCATAATTGTTATTTTCTCCACCACCGGAAATCCTGATATATTGATTATGACGATAACCCGGTTGTGTTATTTCTTCCTGCCAATCGGTTCCTTCTTCCCATCCCTCACCATAATACCATTGCCTGAACTCATCGGTATATGCAGGTTCGAATATACCCGCCCCTTCATTAAGGGTCTGGTAAAAATCTGCATATTGATCAGCATTCATCAGGTCCAGTTTTTTGGGAATACGATTTATACTGTAGAATGAATTATAGGTTACCGATGTTTTTCCGGATTGTCCCCTTTTGGTGGTAATGATGATAACTCCATTGGCTCCGTCAGCTCCGTAAATGGCTGCTGCAGAAGCATCTTTCAGCACCTGCATGCTTTCAATGTCAGCAGGATTGATTGAATTCAGATTGCCCGTGATAATACCATCAATTACGTAAATCGGATTACCCGATCTATTTATTGATCCAATACCACGAATGCTTACATTGGCTCCTGAACCTGGGGCTCCGGAATTTGACGAAACGATCACACCTGCTGCCCTTCCCTGTAATGCTTTCTGAAAATTTGCAGCCGGTGTACGGTTCAGATCTTCTGAACTTACCACAGAAACTGACCCGGTCAGGTCGCTTTTTTTCACGGTACCATAACCGATCACAACCACATCTTCAAGTTGAGTAGCAGATTCCTGAAGAGATACATTAATTGTATTTCTATCTCCAACAGGCTGCTCTATGGTTTCATAACCAATGTAGGAAAACACCAGTACATCTTCCGAATTGTTTACTTCAATTGTGTAATTACCTTCCAGATCGGTTACAGTTCCCTGAGAGGTTCCCTTGACCTGAACGGTAGCTCCAATTAAGGCTTCGCCTGTACCTGCATCAGTAACCGTACCACTCACTGTTCGTTGAGCATATACATTGAAAGTTACAAAAAATCCACAGGAAACAAGCAAAAGCAATTTTAGCCTAGTTAAGAATTTTTTCATGCCAGTTAGTTTATGAGTTGATTAATTCTGCGAAATTTAATAAAATTTTCTTTGAATACAATCCAAACATCATCTTTGATTTTATGGATTAACAAGAAAAATCATAGTTGATACAATATATATATTAAGAAATCCTACGCAAACAAAACAAGTTTATAAAAAAAAAACGAGTAATTGAATTTATCGCTTAAGAAATATTGTTAAAAGTTTTTACTAGTAAGAATTTGCTCGTTTCGGAAAAATGTCCTATTTTGGCATTCGATATGTCAATTTTTTATTAACAACCAACTAAAATTTTTTATTTATGAAAAAATTTAACATTCTAGTTCTTTTACTTACTTTGGCTTATGCAGTATCTGCACAGCCCTTTGAAACCGTTTGGTGGAACCCCGGAAACTGGCCAAGCGAGGATGACCCACAGGCTATGGCCGATGTTCCTTATGACGGAAAAACTGTAGTTGCCAAGAAAGCCGAATTTGAAGTTCAGCTTGAGTTTCTTGATGACATCGGCATTTCCGATATCTGGGACAGACTTGGAGACGTTCAGTATGTTGAAAATCTCACCAATGATGCAGGAGGTGACTCTTATGATCTTGATGGTGATGAAACTTTTGGAGCTGCCTTCAAAACATTCTGGGATGATCAGAATCTCTATGTTGTGCTTATGTACAAAGACGTGAACAGTGTAGCTGATGAAGGTTCCCGTTCATTTGAGATTGGATTCCAGACAAGAGACATCGACAGGTATGAAGCCGGTTACCAGGCTGCAGTTGACGGTGACTCCAGCCTCAGATGGCAAAACATGCAGTATTGCAGTTTTGTTGAATTAGGTGGAGGTAAAGCTCTGTTTACTGATGCAGGTGTAACTGAAACTGTAAGACCTATCGGCCAGGAAGGTGCTTGGGGATCATCCATCGGTGCCGGTGGTACTTGGGAGTATAATTGGACAGTTGACCAGGACAATACCATCTGGGCAGTATTGCAAATGGCTTTTGACGACTACCTGGTTTATCTTGTTGACGAATGGGGTGAAGCAACTGCAGATAACATTGAATCACTTGACCCGACAGTCACACGGAAAATCTCCTTTGAGGTTAAATCCAACGCAGCCGTAGCTGAAGAAAAAATGGAGTACTGGTGGAGTGCAGATGATAACAATGCTTATCAGTCCGTTTACTGGAACGGATACCTTGAGTTCAGCGATGAAACATTCTTCCCTGTTTCAACAGAGAAATTCGAGAAGAGCGAAAAGCTGGCTTATATCTATGACAACATCCTCAGATTTAAAGGATTTGATAATCCTGTAGATGTTGAGGTTTATTCAATCGTTGGTCAGAAGGTAATGGCTGCTAAAAACGTTTCTACTCTGAATGTATCCGAACTTGACAGAGGAATCTACCTCGTAAAAGTTGACGGTGAAAAACAAGCATTCAAAGTGATGAAGTAAGAAAACAGAAATTTTTTTAAAGAGAAAGGCTGCCTGAGGGCGGCCTTTTTTTTTGCCGGCGTGGAGTGAAGGGTAATCGGTAATCGGTAATCGGTAATCGGTAATCGGTAATCGGTAATCGGTAAT
>CAZGTU010000026.1:0-48107 GCA_964528675.1 uncultured Bacteroidaceae bacterium | reverse complement strand
CCGTGTCGGTATCCACGACTTGATCGGCAATGCAATTAATTACAGGCGCCTGGTTATCTTCCACAGTAACGGTATAAGAACAGGTGGCAGTCTGCCCGTGGTTATCATTGATGGTCCACTCCACGGTAGTCACTCCACGGTTAAATGTCACCCCGTCAAGCGAAGTTCCGGTCCCGGTGGTTGCTCCTGAAAGGGTATAGGAGAAGGTAAAATCGGAGCAGTTGTCACTACCGGTGGCATCCCATGCAGTTCCACTGTGGGTATATGAGCACTGATCCGTGTCGGTATCCACGACTTGATCGGCAATGCAATTAATTACAGGCGCCTGGTTGTCAGCCACTACAACATCATACCAGCAGGAGTCTTTATTCCCACTAACATCGGTAACAATCCATTTGATGGTTGTTATTCCCACAGGAATCTGGGCGCCATTAAGGGAGTTTGTGGAATTAAAATCATTAATAACCGATGCTACCCCGCAATTATCTGACGTTGAAACTGGATCCAGGCTGTTGTCGGGGACCGTATAAAAACATTCACCGTTATCCGCATCATATGAAGCTTGAGGTGTAGCACAGGTTATAGAAGGAGGTTCACTATCATTCACATTCATGTTTTGGCTGACAGTAGTGTTACAGCCGGTAGTGGTAACTGTTTCAGTCACTTCTACAACTCCCGAGGTAACCGGGTCCCAATCCACCATAATTGAATTCCCCGTGCTGGCTCCATCTATAACCCCGCCTGTTACCGTCCATGAGTAGCTATTTCCTGCATTTGGAGCGGTAGAATAGGCTTCGCCTTCCGAGCCCGGACACAAGGGCGAAAAATCTCCTGTAATTGAAGGGCTCGGGTTTGGATTTACCGAAAGGCTAACGGAATTGCTTGTTTCATTGCCGCATCCAGAGACAATGCAGCGGTAGTTTCCTGCATTGGCTGTTTCAGAATTTGCTATGATTAAGGTATTTGTCTGTGCTCCGCTTATGTCTTCTCCGTTAATAAGATTACTCCAACCGCCAGAGATGTCCGATTGCCATTGATAACTTAAGTTGTCTCCTGTGGCTGAAACTGAAAATTCTGCTGTTTCTCCTTCGCAGACTTCTTCATCTATGGGTTGACCGGTAATTGTTGCAGGTTCAAGTATGGTAAGGGTAAAATTAGCTGTTGCTGTTTGGGTGCATCCATTTTCAAACCTGACATAGTAAGTAGTTGTTGTTGCGGGAGCTGTGATAGTTAGCACACCGCTCTCATTTGCAGTTCCTACTTGGTCTGTACATAAAGCATCTCTATACCATTCTACTGTTGCCATAGAGGGCGGAGAACCGGTGTAACTAAGGCTAACATTATCGGCAATCTCTTCCTCCTCGCAAAATTCATTATCCTGAATATCACTGGTTGCCGCAGTAGGAGCAGTCATCGGCTGACATTCCAGCACTCCTATATTATGAAAAGCAGAAGGATTTGACTGGTTATTATATTCCGTGGTAATCCAGTGTTCATCTCTTGCTGTGCTTTGGACCCTTACTTCGTCGATTAATCCATCAAAGTACTTTATTATTGATCCATCATTATTACTTATTCCTGCTCCAATCAATGCTCCGTGCTGGCTAACTCCTGACAGGTTATACGGATCTGGCAGATTAAATTCTCCTTCAGATGCACCATCATTCACATAAATTCTCAATTGATTGCCATATCTAACACCTACAACGTAATGCCAGATGTTATCTGCATAATTGGTAGTGCTAATGGCCTGACCTTTTATAGCATTGTCATCTGTTATCAATTCTGTTCCCCCGGTGGTCAACTCGTTCATTGTTATGACATATCTTTCTCCGTTACCATTATCACCCCCGTTGCTGAAGATATTAATTTGATTATTTGATTCGCTGGTTTTAACCCAGGCAGAAACCGTCCAGTCATTTTCCCCAAAATTCAGGTTGCTGGGATTTCCCAGATCGATATATGAGGTGGAAGCATCGAAATTCTGAGCATCACCAATAATCCCGCCTGCATTAGTACTGTTGTTGTTTGTGCCTATTATTGCATTATCTGTTGCATCATCAAAATCGTTGTGCAAATGCCAGATTCCTTCATAAGTAGCATTCCAGGTTAATGTAGTTGAAGGATCGTCTATAACATCAGGATTTCCGAAATACATGTAGAAAGTGAAATCTGCACTTGGATCAAGGGAAGGAATTCTTACCCAGGCTATATATTCGCCGCTTACGGGATCATATTTTTCAATTTCATGATCCAGAATAGCTGTTCCATCCAAAGAAAAGGTGATATCATATCCGTTTATATTTTCAACATGCCCACCATTGGCAGTGCTTTTTAAGTTGTTATCGGCATCGGCCGGTATGTTGATGAGTAATGGGAAGTCATCATGAGGTGAGCTGCCGCTTATTTGAGCCTCCGGAATAGTTATGGTTTTGCGATAGCCATAATCGTTGAATAATTGGGCGTTCAGAAATTGAGAAAAGAAGAGTCCGGATGACAGAAATAAACATAAAAAGACCCTTTTACCGTATTTACTTTTTATCGAAATGCTTGTAAACGACAGCAAAGCTTTAATGAGTTGCTTCAATAGAGTGATAAGCCACCTGAAGTAACTGATTAACTCAGGACCTGAATGTTTATTTCCCTGCGACAGGATCATTAATTAAATCTACCTCAATCCGAAAATATACACCTTTTCTTCAATGACCAAATAAATCGAATATCGGTTGCAGAGTAGAATAGGTTTTTTTAACGGTTCTAAATTATAGTTAATTGTTAAATTTATACGGGTTTAATCCCCGAGAGTTATAAACTTTTAAGATAAATATCACAAAAACAGTTCTTTTAGAACGGGAAGTGATTTTAACCTGTTTAAATAGTACCCGTTCGAAGTGTAAAAATTGATAATATCATGCAATATTGAATTTCTTTTTTCTCTTGAGAGTGATATTGCCAGACTTTCATCGAAATTGTATGTATATAATTTATGAATTACTTCCGGGTTTTTCCGGCTCATCTGGCGAATCCCTGAAGGTACTGATCCGGGCCTTGCCAGGAAACTCGCCTGGTCATTCTTATCCAGAGAAGGAAGAATGCCCAGGTAAAGGGTTAATTTCATCAAAAAAGCAAGATGAAAATTAGCATGGTCATCTTCAATTAGATCAAAATATTCCAGTGCATTTTCCAGGTATTCAAAAAGCAAACTATCGGGATCATCTTCTGCAATACAATTTTCCAAAACCTCGGCTATGAACATCGCCTGTGTGCTTTTAGTTACATCGTAGGGAAAACTGTTGAAGATCTTTGCCCTGTTAACGTCCCTTATGGTGCGTAATTCCCGGGTTTCTTTGTGATGGAATTCCAGGTTTAAAATATTCAAAATCTGGAATAAGTTGGATTTGATTTTTGCCTTTTTAGCTCTTGCACCTTTTATGATAAATGACTTTTTCCCGTATTCTTTTGTGAAAATATGGCTTATAATACTTGAATCACCATATTTCAGATGTTGTAATACGATACCTTTTGTCTTTACAAGCATTTTTCTTTTTGAAATTAGGGCTGAAATGAAAGGCTAAAGTTATTTAATGAATAAATAACAGCTTGGTAACATGGGTTTTAGAGCCGTCATCATTTGTGCAAAAGACCAGGTAAACTCCGGTGGCCACTCTTTCGCCGGAATGATTTCGACCATCCCATACGGCTTGTCCTCCCAAAGATTTTGTTTCATGCACGAGATTTCCATTCAGATCGGTAATTTTGACGTATGTATCTTCCACCATTCCCGAAACAATAATATTTCCCGTGTAATCCTGCCGAACCGGATTGGGGTATACATAAACATCTTTGAAAAACTCATCCGGTTCTGTTGCGTCGCTTATGAATGAGATAATTCCATTGTTGGTTGCTATAAATACTTCTCCATTATCCTCATTTATAGCGATATCAGTAATGCTGTTTGAAAGCAGCGGGCTGTTATTAGTATTAAAAGCGTGTATCTCTTCCAAACCATCTTCCGATACCAAAAACACTCCTCCATTTCGTGTGCCAATCCATTTGCGGTTTGCTCCGTCAACCTCAATGCATGTTACTGTTTCTGTTCCAAGAAGAGGATCTCCCAGTCCTGATCCGTCATTCCGGGGAACTATAACCTTCTGTGCATAAAAATTCTCTCCACTGAATACTCTTGAAGGGCTGTAAAAAACAAGAATACCCAGGTTGGTACCTAACCAGATGTTTCCTTTTCTGTCTTCCGCTATGGCGAAGACTTCATTGGTAATAACTTTATTGTTTTCATCAATCACAGAGACTTTTTTCATTTCGTCATCGTCATGATTCTCAAGAGTACCATTATGATCAAATACGAACAATCCGTTTCCTCCCGGGAGAATAATCCATTTATGATTTTGCTGTGTTATGATGATTTTACCCATATGAGGTGCACTGACCTGTGAGGCTATTGGAAAAGAAATCCAATCTCCTTCAGGTGTCAATACAGAAAGAGGTTCGGCCACCCCACTGTTGGTAACCCATAGGTTTCGATTGTTGTCGAAAGTTATTCCTCCGAGACGAAAGAAAAAATCATTGGGGATAATCGTCTGGAGCGTACTGTTTTTGTCAGTGTAATGATTTACCAGTTTTCCTTCCCGGTATTCGAGTAAACCATATCCCCATGAGCCTGCAAAAAAGTGAGAAGTATCGATGGGATCTATTGCCAGGGTAATGAGGTCTTTCAATGAATCTGTTTTGATCCCTGACCAGCGTTGATTATTATACAGGTATACCTGGGCATTCCTGTAAAGATTCCCCAGTCCGAGTGAGGTTCCACCTGCAGCCCCAAGCATTAAGCCATTTTTATATTCCAGATCTGCCGTGTTAATTCCTGCTGGACCCTCGGGTGTTATAATTTTTTTTTCCCAGGAATTGGGATTTTCAATTAATCCATTGTCCCTGTCTGCTATCCATAAGGTATTTTTATCATCAATTTCTCCAAAAACTGGTCTGCCCACATAAAGATGCTTATTCAGCTCTCCTTCCCGGCTTAAAATATCAATATTGAACCTGGAACAAACAATTAGCTGATCATTATCATAATTTAAGGAGATAAGATTTTTATCCTGAAAATAAGGATATAGTTCCCATTGGTTATTTTTAAACTGATAAAGGCTGTCTGTTTCTGAATTTAGATGATCCAAAATCAGGTATATTGCCTCCGGACCGGAAACAATTGATGTTATACTTTGAGTGTTTCTGTTAAAGCGGGTTAACTTCTGCCAGTTATTGAAATCAGCAAGATTTGATACATTTAAATCCGCGTAATACAATCCCTCATCGCTTGCTGCATATAAATAATCATTGAAGCCGGTTACGGCATTAATTTTAAGACGTGAACCCTCCTCACCGATATAATAGGTTTCCCTTATTTCCTTTCTTTCGGTATCAAGCACTACAATTCCGAATCCACAGGAAAGATAAGCCAGCTTATCTCTGAAATAGATATGATAAATGTTTTTATCGCCGAGGATCTGTTTTCTTTTAATATCCGGAATATTGAATACAGTATTGCCTGTTAGAATATCGATGTTGGCATTTTTGTAGGCTATTAGCAGTGATGAGCTGCTTTCATTATAGGCAAGTGTTGAAATTTCTGTATCAGAAAGACCATCTTCCTTGGAGAGTTTATTGATGCTTTTGTCTTCCTTGTTGTAATAGAACAATCCTCCCTCCGTTGCACAAAAAATTCTGTTTTGAGCAATAGCCACACCAATTGAATTGTTATAGGGGAGGTGACTGGTCCAGGTGCCGAGATATTCCTGTGCTGATAAGCTTTTAACCAGAAATAAAAGAAAAAAGGAGAAAAAGACCCTTTTCATTATCAAGAGCTTTGATATTAGTATTTAACAATACGTAATAAATGAAAAGATATTATTCAAGCCGGTTAAGAAAATTAACTAATTTTTCAACAGCTTTGCCTCTGTGACTTAAACGGTTCTTTTCAAGAAGCGACATTTCCGCAAAACTTAAACTGGATCCTTCAGGCTGAAATACAGGGTCATAGCCAAATCCTTCTTCACCACGGGGAGTTCTTAGAATGGTGCCTTTAGCAACTCCTTCGAATAAAAATTCTTGTTTGTCGAGGATGAGTGAGATTACGGTTCGGAATCTTGCTTTTCTTTCAGTTATATTACGAAGTTTCAGGAGAAGTTTGTGAATATTTCCTTTCGATACTTCCATATCCGGAAATTGTAAATCCCCCATCCGTGAATATCTTGCTGAATACACTCCGGGTTCTCCATTTAGCGCATCAACTTCAAGGCCGGTATCATCTGCAAAGCAATTGTTTGCTGTGATATCATAAATGAACCTGGCTTTTTGATGTGCATTCTCTTCAAGTGTTTCGAAATCTTCCGGTATCTCGGTATTAATGCCCGCATCATTGAGGCTTAGAATGGTGATGTTATCACTTACAAGACTTCGAATTTCCTTTAATTTGTGGGTATTATTAGTGGCAAATATTAATTTCACGTTTTATCCTCCTGAAGCTCTGAAACCTGATGATAATTTAACCGGTTTTGGATTCAAACACATAACCGGTATCCTTTCCGGATTTGCAATAATGTATTGTTCTCGTGCGGCCATTATGTAATCAAAAAAGCCGATGCCTCTTGTAACCATAACCAGAATGAGATCTGCATTTTGTTCTTTTGCAAATTTAACGGTTTCCTTTTCAAAAGATTTTTTTCCTTGTGAGGCATAAATGCCATAAGTAACATCGTTATTTTTCAAAAAGCTTTCAACATAATGGATATTGGATGCAATTTTTCTTTTGAATCCCCTATCTGAGACCCTTCTTCTGTAAATCAGGAATTCTGATTTGTATTTATCTGACAAATAACTGAGCCATTTTACCTGCTCTTTATTTTCTGATCTGAAATCGATCGGGATAACAATTTTATCGAAATTTGTTTTTTCAGGTTTTTTCTGCACCACAAGGAAAGGTACTTTTGAATGAGCCATGACTTTTAAAGCCCAACTGCCAAATAATTTCTGCATTCCTTTTCTTCCATGGGTGCCCATTACCGCCATTTCTGCTTTATGCTCATGCGCTGTTTCCCTGATAGTATCAAAAATATTTCCTGCTTTAACAATGGATTTTATCTTTACATTATGCTGCTGCGCGAGTTCTCCAGCCTTTTTTTGCAATTTCTCCATAGAGGGTTTTGCTGAATTCGGACTTTCAACAATATGTAAAAGAATGATTTCTCTGTTAAGGAGTCTGGAAACATTTAAAGCGTGATCGAAGGCAAATTCGGCAACATGAGTGAAATCCCAGGGAACTATTATGGGTTTATGCACATTTTCCATGAACAGAAGATTTTGTTATTATAATAATTATCGATTATTCTTGTTAAATTTGGTCTCATTGCGACCGATATTTCCTGATCTACGTATAAGTGAACGTACAAGTTATGATTTTTATTAAATTATTATTCAAAATAAGGATCTTTTTTTTACCGATCATTATTTTCACTATTAGCTGTCAGGAAAATATCCTTGCTTCTTATGAATTAAGAACCAATTATTTAATCGCCGAAATACCTCTTCCGTCTGATGTCCGGGAGAATCGGATCCGAGATATTGTTTTCGATGGAGCCGGTTCTCTTTTTATCAGTACCCCAGGCTTCCTCTGGATACATGTTGGAAATACATGGCATAAAATTTACACTGATGATGCATTGGATATTACCTGCTCCGACACGCTGGGATTATATGCCTCCAATGGAAGGGAGGTATTTATGCTTGATTATGATCCTGACAATAAATTTATTCTCGAAAAAATCTTTCATAGTCCCCAAACTGATAATCCTATACAGGATATATTCTTTTTTCAGGATCATCTTATCCTAAAATTCAGAGACAGGATATCTTATATAAAGAATAATAAAGAAAAAATTATTACCGGAATTTCAGGCGAAAGCCGGATGTTTTTGACAGAGAAATATATTTTTCTCAATAATAGAGAGACTACCAGGAGAATAACACCTATGCTCAATCAGTTGAATGTGCCGGAGATTGATTATGAAATATCCGGCATAACAGACAATCCTGATGGATATCTGATAATAAGAGACGATCAGTTTTATCCGGAAATTTTTACCAGAGATTTTAAACCTCTTGGAAGTTACCGGATAGCTGCTGATAGATTCAGGGATATTCAAATTTTCAATAACAAAGAAATGGTCGTTCTTTTGAATGACAATAGTATATTACTTACGGATAAAAATGGGGATAAGATTGATCTTATTTCAAATAATAAGTTGAATGGAAATGAGAAATCAGACATCCTGATATCACCGGATAACAAACTCTGGCAGTTCAATGAAAATTTCATCTGGTTAATTAATTACCCTTCCCGTTTCCGGAGAATCGAATTAAGCTTTAAATTGCCCTTGTATGATATTTCCGTATTTAACGAGGATCTATATTTTGCAACATCCGAAGGAATTGTAACTCTAGAGGGCAAAGAACCTTTTAATATTAACCGGAAAGTTTTCAAGCTATTTTCTTTTTCAGATCTGTTGTTTTTTCATGATGAAAAAGGAATTTCTGTATACAAGAATGAAGCTGAAAAAATTAAAAATATTTTTTCCGGAGATGAGATCATCCTTAGCGGCATTGAGGAAGAATTTCTTTATAGTAAGGATGATTCCGTATATCTCTTTTCAAAATATGATTTTCCAAAAAATAAATTTGAAAAGGTTTTTAGGAAAAAGTTGAATGAGAAATACACTTTCATTTATCCTTTTTTGTATAATCTTGCCGGTGACTTTATTGAAGTATTCAATGTAAACACAGGTGATCTAAATTCAGTTCCTCTTCCTTTAAACCTGGTAGGAGAAGGGATACAGGATGTTTTTTCTTCTGATAAATGCTTATGGATACATAGCTCTGAGTCCCTTTATTATAAAAATATGAAGGATTCTGTATTCAATGAAGTTGAAACAGAGTTACCTGCTTTCCTCGAGATTGAGAGTATGAAAGCTATAGGTGATCGTTACCTTCTGGGTAAAAGAAAATCCAGGAATTCTCCGGGCGACTTTTTTATTATTGATCTTGAGCGTAAGGAATTGGATTATTTTACCATTCCTTCTATCCCGGCCTATTATTCCCATTATTTCGCAGAAGATATTGACAAGGACAGATTCATTCTTGGCACTTCTTCCGAGCTTTTTCTGGTTAAGAAAAGTTTTAAAAATGCAGGTAAAATTCATTCACCAGAAATTACAAGAATTATTGCCGGTAATGATACCCTGCTCAATGGCATAAGCTTAAAATATGCCATCGAAGAGACCGAAGAAAGCTTAATGAATATTTCTTTTTCTAATCGGGATGTGGTAATTGGATTTAGCCGTCCGGATTTTTCAAATTCACCAACTGTTTTTCAGTATCGTCTGGGGGAAACTTCTCCCTGGAGTGATTGGTTTGAGGGAAATGAAATTGCCCTTAGAGGTTTAAAAACAGACAGTTACGATCTTTCTATACGTTTTATGGGCAATGATAGGAAGGTTTCAAGAATTTCAAAGCTCACTTTTAATATTGAGAGGCCTTTATATTTTAGCCGGTTAGCTCTGATCATTTACGGGATTATAGTTTTAATTCTATTATTTATTTTTTACAAAAAATTTGTTTTGTCGAGACACAGGACACTGGAAAGCAATGACGGAAAGACACAGGTTAAAGCTTTTCACCGGGAGGAGCCGGCAGGAACAAAAGGCCAAAAAGCAGAAGCTTCTCCGGAAATCAAAAAACGTCGGGCGAAATGGGATAAGTACCAGATGGTTACTGTTTTGTTTAGCGACATTCAGGGATTCACCCGGATTGCCGAGCAGATGAATCCAGAAAAACTTATTGATGAACTGGATCGTTTTTTCTTTCATTTTGATTCAGTTGTTGAAAAGTACCATATAGAAAAGATCAAAACCATTGGAGATGCTTATATGGCTGCCGGTGGCATACCCATGAAGAATCGTTCCAATCCTGTAGAGGTAGTTCTCGCAGCACTGGAAATGCAACATCACATGTCTTATTTAAAACAAACGAAGGTTGATTTCTGGGACTTACGGATAGGCATACATACAGGACCGGTAATCGCAGGTGTGGTTGGGCATAAAAAGCGCTCTTATGATATCTGGGGCGATACTGTGAATACAGCCAGTCGTATGGAATCCTCAGGAGAGGCCGGCAAGGTCAATATATCGGGAGAAACTTATCAACTGGTAAGAGAGTATTTTTTGTGTGAATACCGTGGAAAGCTCCCGGTTAAATACAAAGGGAACCTGGACATGTATTTTGTGAAGGGTCTGCGTCCGGAGCTTTCCGTAGATCTGGAAGATTTGCCCAACAGAAAGTTTTTCCTGAAACTCCAACTTTTAAGGTTGCTTGATCTTGAGGATTATGTTTTTCAAAGACTGGAAGATGAAACTCCTGATTCTTTCAAATTTCACACCCCTGAATACGCTCGTCAAATGTATAATTATTCGGAGCTGATTTCCAAGGCTGAAAATCTGGATACAGAAGAAACTTTGCTCATTCGCACAGCCATATTAATGATTCCCCTGGGCTATCTTTCCAACTATATGAGTCCGGAGCTTGAATCTTCTCTGCTTTGTCACAGACTTCTTAATGAATTTCATTATTCAGAGAAGCAGATCCAGTATATAAGCAATCTTATTCTCGCTTCAAAATATCCTCCGGAACCGGAAAATCTTCTTGAAAAGATTATGGTGGATATCCGTTTTGAATATCTTGGCCGGGTAGATTACCTGAAAAATTATAAATTACTTTTTGAGGAAAGGAATGAGAATATAGAAAAAAGAGAAGCTTCGGACTGGAAGGAACAGCAAATCGAATTGCTTGAGAGTTTTAACTATTTTACTCATGGGGCCCGCAGGCTCTCTGAGATCTCTTTTGAGAAACAGATCGAACAACTGCGGAATGAGGATTGGGGTCAGTAATTGTATAACATCTTTTTCTCCGTTGTAGCAATACGCCTATTTTCTTATTTTTGGAATCCAAATCAAAAATTAATAATGATATGCTACTCGACTGGAAAAATCTGGGTTTTGGTTATCGAAAAACCGATTATAATGTGAGATCTTATTACCGTGACGGGAAATGGGGAGAGCTGGAAGTTTCTTCTTCTGAAACCGTGAATATTCATATATCTGCAACCTGTCTTCATTATGGTCAGGAATCTTTTGAAGGGATGAAAGCTTATATGGGTAAGGATGGTAAGATCAGGATATTCCGGTGGAGAGACAATGCTGCAAGAATGAAATCATCAGCGCAGGGAATAAAACTTGCTGAAGTACCTGAAGATTTATTTCATAAAGCTGTTGTCAAAGCTATTAATCTGAATCGTGATTATGTACCTCCTTATGGTACGGGAGCTGCTCTCTATATACGACCTCTCTTATTGGGAACGGGTCCAGAAATTGGAGTGAAACCCGCGAATGAATATATGTTTATGGTATTTGTCATGCCCGTAGGCCCATATTTCAAGGAAGGATTTAAGCCTGTGAATATCATGATTTGCCGGGGTTTTGACCGTGCTGCGCCATTAGGTACCGGCAGTATTAAAGTGGGAGGAAACTATGCTGCAAGTATGCTTTCAGTTGAGCAGGCACATAATAACGGTTATGCCACAGCCCTTTATCTGGATGCAAAAGAAAAGAAATACATTGATGAATGCGGACCTGCAAATTTCTTCGGAATTAAAGGGAATACTTATATCACTCCCGATTCAAGTTCTATTTTGCCCTCCATTACCAATAAATCTCTTATGACCCTTGCTGAGGATATGGGAATGAAGGTGGAGAGAAGGAAAGTTCCCGTGGAAGAACTTGCCGAACTTGATGAGGCCGGTGCATGTGGTACGGCTGCTGTGATCAGCCCCATTGGGAAAGTCGCAGATCCGGAAAATGATAAAGTTTATATCATCAGCGAAGATGACCAACCCGGACCCATATCCACCAAACTTTACGAAAGGTTAATCGCCATCCAGTACGGAGATGAAGAGGATAAGTTTAACTGGGTAGAAATCGTAGAATAACAATACTTTTATTATCATAATCGTTCGGGTTAACGTGAATAACTGACCCTAATCTGGTCGCAGGATAAATTATTGTCTTTTTATTCATTCCAATTATTACTAACTTTGCCGCTTGATATTCCGAAGCCATGGCCGTAAAGGAAAATATTTCAGCAAGACGCAGGTTCAGAAGTTCCTTTGTTACTTCGGTATTAAGTATAGCACTGGTGTTATTCCTGCTGGGAATTGTGGGTTTTCTGGTTTTAAATGCCAGGAGTATCCAAAAATTTGTCAAGGAAAATATTGCTGTGAATATTGAATTAAAAGAAGGGTTAAGAGATGCAGATATTCAGCAATTCCGGAAGATCATTGATGCAAAGGAATTTACCCGTAATACTGATTTTGTTTCAAAAGAAGAAGCTGCAATGGAAACCGAGAAAGCTCTTGGTGAAGATTTTATTGAATTTCTGGGCTATAACCCTTTACCGGCTACAATAAAATTGAAATTGAAAGCTCCTTATGCCAATCCTGACAGTATTTTTTATATTGAACAGGAATTGACTGAATATGAGCAGGTAAGTGACATTTATTATAAAAAGACATTGATACATGAAATTAATGATAATGTTAAGAAAATAAGCCTGGTCATTATTTCATTTTCAGTTCTTTTATTACTTGTGGCACTGGCATTGATAAACAACACTATCAGGCTGAGAGTGTATTCCAAACGGTTTCTCATACATACCATGCAGCTTGTCGGAGCTTCACGGGGGTTTATTCGAAAACCGTTTTTATGGACCGGGATAGCACATGGAACCCTTGCTTCTCTGATTGCAATTGCTCTTTTATTAGCTGTGCTTTATATAGCTCAGAAGCAAATAAGTGAAATTATTTTTCTCATGGAAATCAATATACTTGGTTTTTTATTCCTTGGTGTCATATTTTTGGGAATTATTATCAGTTTGATATCCACGTTTTTTGCTGTCAATAAATATTTAAATTTAAACAAAGACGAATTATATTATCGATAATTATGAATAAATCCAGATCACAGAAAAATTCAGGTTTCCCACTTTCTAAAGAAAACTATATTCTTTTAAGCATAGGATTTGGGATTATTGTTCTCGGTTTCATTCTCATGATAGGAGGAGGCTCTGATGATCCCAATGTGTTTAAAGCTGAGGAATTATTTAGTTTCAGAAGGACGACACTGGCCCCAATGCTTGTGCTGTTTGGCTTTATTTTTGAAATATATGCAATTATGAAAAAGCCTAAAGAAGAAGCAGAAGAGTAGATGAATTTGTTTGAAGCGATTATCCTGGGTATTATCCAGGGATTAACCGAGTTTCTTCCGGTTAGCAGCAGTGGTCATCTTGAAATAGGCAAGGTTTTACTTGGAACTGATGTTGAAGAAAGTTTAATTTTCACAGTGGTTGTTCACGGAGCTACGGTTCTTAGCACAATCGTAGTTTTTTTCCATGAGATTATTAAAATATTTCGTGAGAGTTTGTCTTTTAAAATGAACGAATCCACTCGTTATATTTTCAAGATCCTGCTTTCAATGTTGCCGGTGATGCTGGTAGGTATCTTTCTTGAAGACGAGGTGGAATCTTTTTTTTCCGGTAACCTGGTATTCGTTGGCAGCATGCTGTTGATCACTTCATTTTTGCTTTTTTTGAGCAATACAGTAAAAAAAGAAGGGAAGAAAAAGATACCCTTTTTAGATGCATTGATTATTGGAATTGCCCAGGCAATGGCTGTTTTGCCCGGAATATCCCGGTCAGGGGCAACTATAGCCACCGGTGTAATCCTGGGAAACAAGAGAGAGGAAGTCGCCAAATTTTCTTTTTTAATGGTTTTGATCCCCATAATTGGAGCAAATCTTTTATCCATTATGGATGTGGAAGCAAATCTAAAGGCCTCGGAGAATTTTGCGCCACTTATTGGTGGATTTTTGGCTGCATTTATCTCAGGATTGATTGCGTGTAAGTGGATGGTAGAAATTGTTAAAAAAGGCAAATTGATATATTTCGCTATCTACTGTCTTTTAATTGGATTGAGTGCTATAATATTTGGTTGATTTGGTAGCTGATAATATAAATACATTGTACTATCCTGAAAGTGGAGAAGTCATTCTTATAGATAAAGATCTTGAATGGACATCATTCAATGTTGTTAAGAAAGTCAAAGTTGTTCTTTTAAATAAGTTTGGGTTAAACAAATTGAAGGTTGGACATGCAGGCACTCTTGATCCTCTGGCAACGGGGCTGGTAATTATTTGTACAGGAAAACAGACAAAGAATATTGAAAAATACCAGGCGCAGGAAAAAGAATATATTGCCACCATAAAGCTTGGCGCCACCACACCATCATTTGACCTGGAAACGGAGGTAGATAATGAGTATCCTTATGATCATATTTGTGAGAAGGATGTAATAAAAGCCCTGAAAGAATTTGAAGGTGAACAGGATCAGATTCCACCTTTGTTTTCGGCTAAATCCATCGGAGGGAAAAGAGCTTATACTTATGCCAGAAAAGGCAAAGAAGTTGAGCTTAAAGCAAGCAAAGTTAATTTTTTCCTGTTCGATTTGATCCATTTTGATCTTCCGTTTGTTAAGGTTAGGGTGGTCTGCAGTAAGGGAACATATATTCGCGCTTTTGCAAGGGATCTTGGTCTTAAATTAAATTCCGGAGCCCATCTCACAGCCCTGAGAAGAACAGGGATAGGTGATTTTAGGGCAGATGAAGCCCTGACCATCAGGGAATTTGAGGAAAAAATAAAAAAATTGTAACAAAATAAACATTTTTACGTATAACGGTAACTCAAAATATTTCACTAAATCTTATATCACCCATGAAGCTTTCACAGTATAAATATAATTTGCCTGTAGATCTTATTGCCAAGTATCCTTCACCGAACAGGGATGAATCCCGTTTAATGATCCTGGACAGAGAAACAGGAGAGATTGAGCATAAAGTTTTCAAGGATATCATCAATTATTTTGATGATCAGGACGTAATGGTGTTTAACAATACGCGAGTTTTTCCTGCAAGGCTTTATGGTAATAAAGAAAAAACCGGGGCTGAAATAGAGGTGTTTCTTCTGAGGGAACTAAACAGGGAACAGAGATTGTGGGATGTTCTTGTAGATCCCGCAAGAAAGATAAGGATTGGCAATAAACTATATTTTGGAGAAAATGATGTTCTCGTGGCGGAGGTTATTGATAATACTACCTCAAGAGGACGAACTTTACGATTTCTTTTCGATGGTGATTATGAAGAATTCAAAAAGACATTATACAGTCTGGGTGAAACCCCGCTACCCAAGTTTATTAAACGTAAAGTCGAACCGGAAGATAAAGAAAGATATCAAACCATTTTTGCCAAGCATGAAGGTGCTGTTGCAGCTCCTACTGCCGGAATGCATTTTAGCCGGGAATTATTGAAAAGACTTGAAATTAAAGGAATTAATTTTGCGTTTATTACTTTGCATGTTGGTCTTGGTAATTTCCGTACAGTAGATGTGGAAGATCTTACAAAGCATAAAATGGATTCGGAACGTATCATTATTGAAGATGAAGCCACTAAAATAGTAAATAAAGCCAAGCAGGGTAAAAAGCGGGTATGTGCAGTGGGAACAACTGTAATGCGAACCCTTGAAAGCTCAGTTTCTACAGAAGGATTCGTTAAACCTTATGATGGCTGGACAAATAAGTTTATTTTTCCGCCCTATGAATTTTCTGTTCCTAATTGTATGATTTCTAACTTCCACTTACCTCATTCTACATTATTAATGATGGTTTCGGCATTTGCAGGATATGATTTCCTTATGAAAGCCTATAAAGTGGCTATCAAAGAGAAATACAGATTTGGAACCTATGGTGATGCCATGTTAATCATTTAGTAATGCCTGTAATAAATTCAATCGTCAACTGGCTGAATATTAAAAGGATACACGATATTGATTTATTTAAAAAGTATCCCTTCAATGTTCAGAGTGAAACATTTACTAAACTTTTAACTTTTGCCAGCGAAACGGAGTGGGGTTTAAAGTACGGATATCACGAGGATATGAGTGTTGAAGATTTTCAGAAATCAGTTCCGCTCCAAACTTATGATGATATTAAACCATGGGTGAACAGACTCAGAGAAGGTAAACAGAACCTTCTCTGGCCTACAGAAATTAAATGGTTTGCAAAATCATCCGGCACCACCAGCGATAAGAGTAAATTTATCCCGGTTAGTAATGAGTCGCTGGAAGAATGTCATTTCCGGGGAGGGAAGGATGTGCTTGCCATTTACAATAATAATTATCCTGAAACAAATGTGCTTAAGGGCAAATCACTGGTGCTTGGCGGGAGTCATCAAATTAATAATTTCAGTAATCAGTCCTATTACGGAGATCTTTCTGCCATCCTGATAGAAAATTTACCTTTCTGGGCAAATTTCATAAGGACTCCCTCTGCAAAAATTGCACTGATACCGGAGTGGGAAGAAAAGCTGGACAAGCTTACACAACATACCATATCAGAAAATGTTACGAATATCTCTGGTGTACCTTCCTGGGTGCTTGTACTTATGAAACATATTCTTGATTTTACCGGGAAAAAGAATATCCTCGAAGTCTGGCCTAACCTGGAACTATTCACTCATGGGGGAGTGAGTTTTACGCCCTACAGGGAGCAATTCAAGAATTATATTCCTTCGGAAAGGATGAGATATATGGAAACCTATAATGCTTCCGAAGGTTTTTTTGCTATCCAGGATGATCCTTCAGATGATGGTATGCTTCTGATGCTTGATTATGGGGTGTTTTATGAATTCATCCCTCTGGAAAATATTGAGGATCCGGATCCACCGGCCTATACAATTAATGATGTAGAATTGAATAAGAATTATGCCATTGTAATTTCTACTAATTCCGGTCTTTGGCGATATATGATCGGGGACACTGTCTATTTTACATCATTGTCCCCTCCCAAAATTAAAATTTCCGGCAGAACAAAGCATTTTATCAACGCTTTCGGTGAAGAAGTTATTATTGACAATGCTGAAAAGGCACTTGATAAAGCATGTGAAGCAACCGGAGCCATTATCAACGAATATACTGCAGGTCCTGTTTTTATGGATAACCGTGCCCAGGGTTCCCATGAATGGATAATTGAATTCCGCAAGGATCCGGATGATCTGGAAAAATTTTCAGAAATTCTTGATAAATCCCTGCGTGAGGTTAACTCTGATTATGATGCAAAGCGGTATAAGGATATTACCCTGGTGCCTCCAACTGTGAGAAAGGTTCCAGAAGGCACTTTTTATAAATGGTTCAAGAGGAAAGGAAAGCTGGGAGGACAAAATAAGATGCCGAGGTTGAGCAATGACAGAAGATATATCAATGAAATGAATGATATATTGAAAACCGGAAGTTAGGACATTCACTTCCGTTTTTATGATATTTATTATTATGCTTTTCAATTTTCTTTGGCTTCGCTTAAATAGTGTCTGTCAATAGAGTCGGGGGTCTGTTCCAATAGCTATCGGAACAGATATCGGACATTATAAACAGACTCTAAATAGGATTCAGAGAAGAAGAAAAAAATATTCATCACAGTAAAGAAAGCTTCAAAAATTATCATTTTCGGTTATCTTCAACTATATTTAATGATTATTTGATAATAAAGATGGTTAATTCAGGAAAGAAAAATAACATGCACATAGCAGTAGCCGGGAATATTGGGTCCGGAAAAACCACCCTTACAGGACTAATAGCAAAACACTATGGATGGGAAGCTCAATATGAAGACGTTGATGATAATCCGTATCTGAATGATTTCTATGAGGACATGCAACGTTGGTCTTTTAATCTTCAAATTTATTTTTTGAACAGCCGTTTTAGCCAGATTGTAGGGATCAGGCAATCAAATAAAACCGTTATACAGGACCGGACGATTTATGAAGATGCATATATTTTTGCTCCCAATTTGCATTCAATGGGATTGATGAGTACCAGGGATTTTGAAAATTATTTTGCTCTTTTTAACCTCATGTCCTCACTCATCCAGCCTCCCGACCTCCTCATATATCTGAGAGCTTCCATTCCAACACTCGTTAATCAGATCAATAACCGCGGACGCAAATATGAAAATAATATCAGGCTGGATTATCTCCGCAGGCTGAATGAAAGATATGAGGCCTGGATCGAAACTTATAATCTGGGCAGACTGCTTATCATAAACGCGGATAATTATAATTTCCCGGATAGTACGGATGATATGAGCAAGGTGATTGATAAGATCAATGCTGAATTTCACGGTCTTTTTTAATCCTCCTTCGAGGCTGTCTAAAAAGTCAACTTAAAAATAATATTTCTTACAAATTGTAACTTATTCGCATTAGCACTTCCCACCCCGGGCTACTCTTTATAAATAAGTCTGAAAAAATTGAGCCCTCTAAACATTGAGTTATTTCAACCCCGGAGGGAGGGTTCGGGAGGGGAAAGACAAGCTATACTTTCAATTTGTAAGTTAGCGAAAAAATATGATCCCTTTTTAGACAGCCTCTTCAGACGCTTATGCTAAAGCTTCAGCGGCAGCATGCGGACGGGAAGTTTGGTTGAATTGGCTACGCCGACCGCGTTCGCATAAAGCTTGTGCCTCCGCTAAAGCTACGGCGACACGCGGATAGCGGTTGCGAAGCTCGTAAACTCGGTTCCTCGGAGCTCTACCCCGAAAACAAGGGCTCAGGGTTCTATACTGAGGTTTAATACCACTTATCAGACTTCTTCCAGTCGGAAGCCGCTGTATTTTGCTTTAATCTCTCCAAGTATTGTTCTTATTTCGTCAACATCCATTGAGGTCAGTAATCTCAGGCGGGTTTCTTTAAAATGAGGAAGCCCTTTGAAATAATTTGAAAAATGTCTTCTCATTTCATAAATCCCAACAGGTTCTTTTTTCCATTCCAGGGACTTTTCAAAATGTTCCTTTGCGATTTCCACTTTTTCATCAAGGACTGGTTCAGGCAGTAATTCTCCCGTTTGCAAATAGTGCTTGATATCTCTGAATATCCATGGTTTTCCAATGGATGCCCTCCCAATCATGATCCCGTCTACTCCGTGTTGCTTAAACATTTCACTGGCTACCTCAGGGCCTGTAACATCACCATTTCCGATTACAGGTATGTGTATATCAGGGTGTTTTTTTACTTCACCGATCAGGGTCCAGTCTGCTGTTCCTTTATATAGCTGTGCCCGGGTCCTTCCATGTATGGTAAGAGCTTCAATTCCTGCATCCTGCAACTGGAGAGAAACATCAACAATGTTTTTCGAGTTTTCATCCCAGCCAAGCCTTGTTTTTACCGTCACGGGCTTCCCTGTCACCTCAATGATGGCTTTTGTCATTTCGATCATCAGGGGTATATTCCTGAGCATTCCGGCACCTGCCCCGCGATGGGCTATTTTTCTTACCGGACAACCGAAATTGATGTCAATGAGATCCGGGTTTGCCTGATCGGCAAGCCTGGCTGCCTCTGTCATAGATTCAATCAAATGACCATAAAGTTGAATGCCTACAGGTCTTTCATAATCGAAAATATCCAGTTTTTTGACGCTTTTGACTCCATCGCGGATCAGTCCGTCAGAGGAAATAAATTCAGTGTAAACTACATCTACTCCGAATTTCTTGCAAATATACCGGAAGGAGGGATCGGTTATGTCCTCCATGGGCGCAAGAAACAATGGTTTTTCTCCCAGCTCAATATCTCTTATCTTCACTTCTTTAAATAATAATTAAATTTGGCACAAATTTAAAATAAAGAATTAATGAGACCAAGCTACCTGAAAGATAGTCGACCCGCTATTCAATTTCTCTTCAGTTTGTTAATTGTTCTTGCAAGCTGGCTGATTTTTCAGCTACTGGCCATACTTACAGGAGCGTTTTTTTTTGATGTGGGTCTTAATGAGATTCAACCTGCTCTTAACGACTATAAAGATCCGGTGTATATTGCCTATCAAAAATATTTGCAATCGGTGATCTCAATCGGGATGTTCGTGGTTGCTCCCCTGGCAATTGCCTATTCCCTCAGTAATAACAGTCTCAGATATTTCAGACTGGATTATTATCCCGGTCATTCGGTAGCTTTCCTTGTTGGACTTTTAATGATTCTTTCTCTTCCTATGAACAATTATTTCACCTACCTGAACGGACTGCTTGACTTGCCCGGGGCATTTTCAGGTGTACAGGAATATATGGAAGATAAAGAAAACAGGGCTCAGCAGGTTTTTGAAAGATTCTTAAATGTGAGCGGAATATGGCCATTGCTAATAAACATCCTGGTTATTGGCATTATCCCTGCTATTGGTGAAGAGTTGCTTTTCAGAGGGGTGCTACAGAAGATATTTATTAAATGGACAAACAATATTTTTTTGGGTGTATTTATAACTTCACTTGCATTTGCCATTTTGCATTTTCAATTTTTATCTGTGCTCCCACGATTTATTCTTGGAATGATCCTGGGGTATATTTTCGTGTGGACGCGCTCTCTCTGGATGCCCATAATAGCTCATTTTGTTAATAATTCTCTCGCAGTGGTCTATTACCATTTGATGTATAATGATAAAATAGGTGAAGGAATAGAGAACGTGGGTAAACCTGAAAATGACCCGGTTTATGCCATTTTAAGCATAACTATAGTAGCAGTATTACTTTTCGTAATAAGAAGAATAATGATAGAAAGATCTAGCTGATGTCGACATGCAACTTATTCAAAACATCGAACTGATTCAGTTCATTCTTGCGAAAAACATAAACAACCCCATATTCTGAGGCTTTATTGCGTTTTAATTCCTCAGGAAGATCCTTAAATGTGTCTTCTACTTCATTCCATAATTGCTGGATGATCATATCAGCTTCTTTTCTTTTTTCACCAAGGTCTTCCTGTGCCCGTTTCACTCTTTTCACGAGATTAGACTGGAAAATACAACTGTCTTTGAATTTGTCGCAATGTACTTTCACTACGGCAATGGTAGGATTGGTAATGGGGCTCATTCCTTTCATCATCCTTTTTTGCTCTCCTTCCATAAGCTTTTCGCTCCAGAAAAGGATATCTTTTTCGGTATTTAGTGAAGGTAATTTTTTTTCTCCTTCAGGAAGACCAAAAAAAGTGCGAAGATCCTGGTTCATTTCTCCTCTCTGAATAGACATATTAATTACCTGGATGAAATGGGAAATATAAGTCTTTGCCTTTTTCATCGATTTATGGTAATCTTTGTTTTTCTCAATCTGTAAATTGTAGGCCGCTTTGTGTTCTGATAATGCATTCTCGTATGCTGGAAGAAGAGATTGGACCTTTGTTAAAGTACCCTGGGTAAACGCTAGTTTAAAAGGTGGAATCTCCTTACCTTTGTCGCGAGCCTTTCTTAATGATTTTAGTCTGGCATTGTCAGTGTTGGGAAGTCGACGATAAGGCATGTTGAAAAAATGTTAACAGATTGTTAATAATGTCAAATACAAATGCGAATATATTAATTATAATAGAAACAACAATAGTATTCGCAATTCTTTGACTAAAATGCAGCAAGTTTTTTTAATTATTGATTATGAATTATATATGACAATGTTCATTATGTTAGGCAGCATAAGACATATAAGAAAATTTGAGATTATAAAGAATCATTATAAATTAGAGGATTATTTTTCAAATCTGTAAAAATCGTAAATATGTTTGATCCAGAAGTTTATTCTCAACGAAGAAAATCATTAAAGGAAAAACTGAATAATGGCATATTATTATTTCCGGGAAATGATGAGAGTCCGATGAATTATCCTTCCAATACATTTCACTATCGTCAGGACAGTAGTTTTTTATATTTTTTCGGACTTGATTCCCCTGGCTTGAATGCCTTAATTGATCTTGATAATGACCTTGAAATTATCTATGGAGATGATTTAACCATTGATGATATAATCTGGATGGGCGATCAGCCGTCGCTAAAAGAGCGTGCTGAAAATGCCGGTATTATAGAGGTGAGAGGAAGTGCTAAACTTGAAAAGGATATTTCGAAAGCCATAAGTGAAGGTAGAAAAATTCATTTGCTGCCTTCATACAGGGGAGAAACCAAGATATTTCTTGCAGATCTTTTGAACACTTCAGCAGGAAATTTGCTGAATTTTGTTTCGGAAGATTTTATTAAAGCTGTCGTCTCACTTAGAGAGATAAAGGATGAGCTCGAAGTTCAGCAGATTGAGTTCGCTGTCGATATTGCGTATAAAATGCATACTACAGCCATGAAAATGGCGCATCCCGGCACATGGGAAAGAGAAGTCGCAGGTATGGTAGAAGGTGTATCCCTGGCAAATGGCAAACCTGTATCATTCCCGGTTATACTAAGTATGGACGGCCAGACACTGCATAATCACAGTCACAGCAATCTTTTAAAAGAAGGGCGTTTAATGGTAACTGATGCAGGTTCTGAGTCCCCTTTGCATTATGCAAGTGATATTACCAGGACAGTTCCGGTAGGAGGAAAATTCAGTCTCAGGCAAAAAGAGATCTACGAACTCGTATTAAAAGCTAACCAGGAAACCATTGAAGCTACGCGTCCGGGAATAAGTAATAAGGAATTGCATTTAATGGCCGCTGAAATAATAACCGGTGGACTTAAAGATCTCGGATTAATGAAAGGTGATGTGAAAGAAGCGGTTTCGAAAGGGGCTCATGCACTTTTCTTCCCTCATGGTCTGGGCCATATGATGGGACTGGATGTTCATGATATGGAGGGACTGGGAGAAAATTATGTGGGTTACGATGAAAATATCAGGAGGAGTGATCAATTTGGTCTTGGAAATCTCCGGCTGGGAAAAGAGCTGAAGCCCGGATTTGTGTTTACCATTGAACCTGGTATTTATTTCATCCCTGCGCTCATCGACCTCTGGAAGAGTGAGAAGAAATATGAAGAATTCATTGATTACAATAAACTTGACTCGTATAAAGAATTCGGAGGAATAAGGGTAGAAGATGATATACTTGTAACAGAAGATTCAAAAAAGGTTCTGGGAAAACCTATACCAAAGACCATTGAAGAGATTGAGGAAATGATGAGTGAATAAAAAAACACTTCTAATCAGACCCCGAGGGTTTTCAAAACCCTCGGGGTCTGATTAGAAGTGTTTTTTTACTCAGCTCCAGCCTTAATATACTCCCTGTTCATTCTCACAATATTTGACAAGCTGATGCCTTTGGGGCATTCTGCTTCGCAGGCTCCGGTGTTTGTACAGTTTCCGAATCCAAGGTCATCCATGATTGCCACCAGTTTTTTAACGCGGTTTTTTGCTTCCACTTTGCCCTGGGGCAGGAGGGCAAACTGGGAGATCTTCGCACCAACAAATAACATTGCTGAAGCATTTTTACATGCTGCAACACAGGCTCCGCAACCAATGCAGGTCGCAGCATCAAAAGACAGGTCCGCTTTTTCTTTCGGGATGGGTATGGCGTTTGCATCCGGTGCATTACCCGTATTTACAGAGATATACCCCCCTTCAATAATTATTTTATCGAATGATGATCTGTCAACAATAAGATCTTTGATTACCGGAAATGGTTTTGCTCTCCAGGGCTCAATGATAAGGGTGTCTCCGTCTTTGAAATTCCGCATATGCATCTGACATACGGTAATTTTTTCGTCGGGACCATGAGGACGACCATTAATATAAAGGCTGCAAGTACCGCAGATTCCTTCCCTGCAATCGTGGTCAAAAGCCACCGGTTCTTCATTTTTTTTGATAAGGCTTTCATTTAACACATCCAACATTTCTAAAAAAGAGCTGTCGGGTGAAATATCACTGATTTTATATGTAACGAACCTACCTTTGGACTTCGAGTTTTTTTGCCTCCATATTTTCAGCGTAAGATCCATAGTATTTTAATTAATGTTTTGTCTATTTATAATTTCTTGTCTTCAGTTCGACCTCTTCAAATTTCAGGTCTTCCTTGTGCATCACCGGTTCTTTATCCCCCTGGTATTCCCATGCTGCAACAAATGCATAATCCTTGTCATTTCTAACCGCCTCTCCTTCTTCTGTCTGGTATTCTTCACGGAAGTGTCCGCCACAGGATTCTTCGCGCTGCAGGGCATCGAGTGCCATAAGTTCACTTAACTCCAGATAATCAGCTACTCGTGCAGCTTTTTCGAGTTCGGGATTCAGATCATTCAATTCCCCGGGTACTTTAACATCTTTCCAGAACTCCTCCCTTAATTCGCGAATCAGTTTGCCGGCTTTCTTCAGTCCTTCCGCATTTCTTGCCATTCCCACGTAATCCCACATGATATGGCCGAGTTTTTTATGGAAGGTATCCACGGTTGTATTCCCATTTACCGAAAGGAGCTTTTTCATTTTCTCATTCACATTTTTGGCTGCCTCGTTAAATTCTTTGGAGTCGGTATCCATTCTCGGCGTGCTGATATCTTCCGAGAGATAATCCTGTATGGTATAGGGAAGAACAAAATAACCATCGGATAACCCTTGCATCAGAGCGCTTGCTCCTAATCGGTTTGCTCCATGATCAGAGAAGTTAGCTTCCCCAATAGCAAAAAGCCCCGGAATGGTGGTCATTAGATTATAGTCTACCCATATGCCTCCCATGGTGTAATGGATAGCCGGGTAGATCATCATCGGCGTTTCATAAGGATTATCATCCACTATTTTTTCATACATCTGGAAAAGGTTCCCATACTTGGCTTCAATGGTGTCTTTTCCCTGTTTTTCTATAGCATCTTTGAAATCGAGATATACAGCCAGTCCTGTTCCTACACCATATCCAGCGTCACAACGCTCTTTCGCTGCTCTGGAAGCAACATCGCGCGGAACAAGGTTTCCGAAAGCAGGGTATCTTCTTTCCAGGTAATAATCTCTGTCTTCTTCGGGTATATCGTTCGGCTTCAAGTTTCCTTCCCTGATCTTTTTAGCATCTTCTTTATTCTTCGGTACCCATATTCTGCCATCATTACGCAAACTTTCACTCATTAAGGTGAGTTTCGACTGGTATTCGCCGTGAACCGGAATACAGGTGGGATGGATTTGCACAAAGGAAGGATTTCCAAAAAATGCTCCCTTCTTATAGCTTTGCCATGCGGCACTCACATTTGCACCCATGGCCATGGTGGAAAGGAAGTAGGTGTTTCCGTAGCCGCCGGATGCAAGAACAACGGCATGAGCAAAATGCTTCTCAATTTTACCGTTTATCATATTTCGTGTGACAATGCCCCTGGCTTTGCCGTCAACAAGGACAAGATCATGCATTTCAGTCCTGGGATATAGTTTAACTTTCCCCAGTTTGACCTGGCGCATGAGAGCTCCGTAGGCGCCAAGCAAAAGTTGCTGTCCGGTTTGACCTCTCGCATAAAATGTTCTTGAAACCTGCGCTCCTCCAAAAGAACGATTCACAAGATACCCCCCATAATCTCTTGCGAAAGGTACTCCCTGGGCAACGCATTGATCGATGATGTCATTACTCACTTCTGCAAGCCTGTAAACATTGGACTCACGTGAACGGTAATCACCTCCTTTTATGGTATCAAAAAACAGGCGATAGACACTGTCTCCATCGTTCTGGTAATTTTTAGCAGCATTTATTCCTCCCTGTGCGGCAATACTATGAGCTCTCCTGGGACTATCCTGATAACAAAAGGCTTTCACATTAAATCCCATTTCACCCAGGGAAGCGGCAGATGAAGCTCCTGCCAGACCTGTCCCCACTACAATAACATCGAGTTTTTTCTTATTATTAGGGTTAACCAGTTTTTGTTCGGCTTTAAAACGGGTCCATTTCTCTGCCAGGGGGCCTTCCGGAACTTTTGAATTAAGTTTGACCATATTGAGGATAAAAATTTTTAATTATCTGATAAAATAAATGACAAGGGGTATGGCAGTAAAACCTGCAACAACAAAAATTGTGTAAACAATTCCGATCTTGTTTATTGTGGATGCATAACTTTTGTTTTCCAGCCCGATTGTTTTAAAGGCAGATTGAAAACCATGTACCAGGTGAAACCCCAGGAAAATAAAGCTGGCAACATAAAAGAGAATGAAGCCGGGGCGCTGAAATTTTGCAATGACAAGCGATCCAAGGTCATGATATTCTTTCCCGTTGATCATTACATCGGGAACCTCGCCGAAAAACTTTGCTTTAAAATAAAAGTCGGACAGGTGGATTGCAAGGAAAACAAAGATGATGATCGCAGTATGGATCATGAATTTTGAAAAAAAGGAAGTCTGGGAATAATTCGTCACTTTATAATTCTTTGGTCTTGCAATCCAGTTTTGTACCTGTAGCACCAGACCATAGATGATGTGCAACAGAAATCCTGCAAATAGAACTACTTCAAATACTTTGATGACAACATTCGTTCCCATAAAGTGAGCTGCTACATTAAAAGTATCCGTTTCTTCAAACAGAATAAGAAGGGAATTAATGCCGAGGTGAACCAGCAAAAAAACAACGAGAAATAGTCCTGCAGCTGCCATCATTATCTTTTGACCAATGGAAGAGGCGAAAAAGTTAGCCATAAGGGTGGTTTTTATTCGATTTATCTCTAAATTATTAGATTGGACTAATTTACTAAATTATCTTTGATGATAATATCAAAGAATTGTGTTATAAAAATCATTACAATATTATAAAATTGTCGATATGAAAAATAATGATGATCCTGCTAAGCTCTTTATAAAGAACCGTTTTAAATTATCTTCCTTTCTTGAGTCCAACAGTGCTGCCATCCTTTTCGGAGCTGATGAAATGCCAAGGAACGGCGACCAGTTCTTTCCATTTCGACAAAACTCTGATCTTTTCTACCTGACCGGCATTCAACAGGAGAAAACAGCTCTGATTTTGACTCCCGGACACAGGGATCATAAAATGCAGGAAATCCTCGTGATCCTTAAACCCAGCCCTGAACTTGAGATATGGAACGGGCATAAACTAAGCATGTCGGAAGCAAAAGATATTTCAGGGATTAAACATGTGATCTATGAAGAATCCTTTGATTCCACCCTTTCCGATCTATTATCAGGAGTGGAAAATATATATCTCAATAAACCTGAACTTCCCAAATTTTTGCCTGATGTTGCATCGAGAGATGAAAGACTTGGAAAGCAGATCATGAAAAAGTTTCCGTACCATAATTATAAAAGACTGGCACCTCTGCTCCGCGATCTCCGGTCAGTGAAAGAACCTATGGAGGTGGGCTTTATCAGCGATGCAATTCGGATCACTCATAAAGGGTTTCAAAGAGTTTTATCCAAAATCATTCCCGGGATGAATGAAAAAGAAATCGAAGCAATTCTGAATTATGAGTTTCTCCTTAAGGGAGCATCCGGTTTTGCATTTCCTCCGATTGTTGCTTCCGGAAAAAATGCCTGTTTTCTTCATTATACAGACAATAATAAAATGCTGGAAGACGGAGAGCTTTTACTGATGGATTTCGGAGCTGAATACACTAATTATGCGGCAGATATTTCCCGGACAATCCCGGTGAACGGAAAGTTCTCCGAACGGCAAGCTGAACTTTATGATGGCCTGCTTGAGATTTTTTATAAGGCAAGAGAAATGATGAAACCCGGTGTAAGGATGGAAGAAGTGCATAATCATGTTTGCGAAATGATGAAAACTTTTCATACAGGTGTTGGTTTATATACAAAAGAAGATCTGGAGAGTGCCGAATCTGAAAAATCGCTGTGGTTTAAATATTACATGCATGGTACCGGTCATTCCATGGGTTTGGATGTTCATGATTATTATGATAAAAATGCCGTTTTTGCGCCTGGAATGGTTTTCACCTGTGAGCCGGGAATATACATTCAGGACGAAAACACAGGCATTAGACTGGAGAATGACATACTTATTACTGAAAACGGGAATGAAGATCTGGCAAAAGATATTCCTATAGAACGAAAGGAGATTGAAAACCTGATGAAAAAAAGATAGATATGAAAACACTGGCACACCGGAATACGCAATTACGATACGAATTACACGGAGAACCTGGTAAACCTGCAGTTGTGCTGCTGCATGGTTATCTTGAATCACTTGATATCTGGAATAATTTTATCTCTTTATTAAAGGATGATTTTCATGTTCTCTGCATAGATCTTCCCGGGCATGGCAAATCCGGTATTATGTCGACAACACATACCATGGAAGAACTTGGCGAGGCAGTAAGGGATGTAATGTTAAGCCGCGAAATCAGGAAAGTCCATCTGGTAGGCCACTCAATGGGAGGTTATGTTGCCCTTGCTTTTGCCGAACTGTATGAAGAATATGTAAATTCCTGTGTTTTATTCCATTCAAGCTGTTTTGCCGATACTGAAGAAAAGAAAGCAAACAGGAACCGTGAGATAGATCTTGTTAGAGAAGGTAAAAAAAATGTACTGGTCAATACAAATATTCCGATGGCCTTCGCAGATGATAATCTTGAGGAGTTCAGCGAAGAACTGGAACGAGCCAAGGCCATTGCTGCCGACACTGATGAAGAAGGGATTATTGCCAATCTGAACGGCATGAAATCCCGCCCCGATCGTTGCCATTTATTTAACAAAGGAAATATTCCTTACCTCTTAATAGCCGGTAAAAAAGACAATTATATTCCATTCGATGCTGCCCGCAAGATTGCAGCCTCCGGAAAACATATTGAACTGGCAGTACTTGAAAACAGCGGTCACATGGGTTTTATTGAAGAAAGAGAAAAGGCTGCCGGGATATTGAGGGAGTTTTTTGAGAAGAATTCTTAAGTTCAGCTTTCACAATCCTGCCTGTTATCCTCTCCGGTTGATACAGCTCCGCCTGTCCGCCGAAATGCTGATCCGTCCAATGGCAGGTGGGTCGCTAAGGAACTTTTATCTAACTAAATACCGTAAAGGACTGACTTATTGCAGCATAAACATTCAACAACCTCCTGTCGCCCAACTGCCATAATTCATGAAGAATACTTCCGTATTATGAGATCAAACTGATTACTGATCACTGATCACCGATTACTCTGAGTATTGCCTATAAAAGTTAGATACCCGGATATGCGGATCCGCCGCTATGGAACTGCCTACTGCCATCTGCTAACCGCTTCCTGCAGCGTATTGTCAATCTTTCTTATCATTGGAAAATAGCCTTCATTGTCAATAAGGTTCCTGGCGATGTAAGCTTTAATCTGCACCCTGATTATTTCTTCGGATGTTTTAATCTCTTCCCGGACCCTTTTGATACCCTTATCATCTGCATAGGATAGGAATCGCTCAAAATAATCGGTATTATTTTCCAGGTATGATGATATTTCTTCTGCAGTGGAAAGATCCCGTATTTTACTTCTTAATTGATCAGTATAATCGAAAGCAAAACGATAGATTAGTCCCATGTTTCTTATTTTTTGAAAGTATGGAGTGATTCCGACAGTGTCGATTGGAATAAATACATCGGGCATAATTCCGCCTCCTCCATAAACGATATTGCCACCGGGGGTTTCATATTTTAATGAATCGGCAAACTGAATACTGTCAATGCTCTTGAATTCTCCATGTTCAAATCTCTTGTGAATGTCCTTATAATAATCATCCCCGCCGGGTTTATATGGTTTCTGAATGCTTCTGCCGGTTGGAGTATAGTAGCGTGCAATTGTCAATCGCAATGCAGAGCCATCTCTGAACTCTATCTGTTCCTGGACCAGGCCCTTACCAAAAGACCTTCTTCCCACAATGGTTCCCCTGTCGTTGTCCTGAATTGCTCCTGCAAGGATCTCACTGGCCGAAGCTGAGAATTCATCGATAAGAATGATCACTTCATCATCTTTGCAAACACCCTTGTTGGTGGAATAAATATCGTACCTGGGACGGTTTTTTCCCTGGGTGTAAACAATAAGCTTATCCTCCTCAAGAAACTGATCCGCAATATTGGTTGCAGCATCCATAATTCCACCTCCGTTTCCTCTCAAATCGAGAATAAATTTTTCCATTCCTTCCTGGTGAAGCTTTTCAACTCCCTCCATAAATTCACGATAGGTGGTCTGCGAGAAATTGCTGATTTTCATATAACCAATATCATCCTCCAGCATGTAAGCAACGTCGACCGAGTAAAGAGGGATATCATCCCGGACAATTTCGAACTCCATTATTTCATCTTCTCCGCGCCGGATAACTCCTACTTCAACAATAGATCCTTTTTTACCTTTCAGTTTTCTTATGATCTGATCGGTTGATAAATTCTTCCCGGCAATTACACTATCGTCCACTTCAACGATTCTGTCACCTGCCATCAATCCAACAATCTCGGAAGGACCGTTTGGAATTGTGTTTACAACGGCAACGGTATCTTCAATCATATTGAACTGAATCCCTATCCCACTGAAATTTCCCTGGAGCGGTTCATTGTATTTCTGCAGGTCACGTGCAGGAATATATACCGAATGAGGATCAAGATGACTGATCAGCTCGGGTATGGCCGCTTCGCTGATTTCCTGGATATCTACAGTGTCTACGTACTCATTTTCAATATAGGAAAGAATTGAGCTCAGTTTATTATTCCGGGGAAGGAGGGATAAGTTAAGATCACCGTCTTTCAGTTGATTGCTCCTGATATTCAGTAGATTATTTACCGTTTTACCGGATTTATATATCTTATTTCCATACCAGTTTCCGATGAGGATCCCGATGATTAAGACAAGTGAAAATATAAGTGGTAATAGAAACCTGTTTCTTTTCATGATTAATCTTCAATTTTTAAATACAAAATTTCAACGCCTGCTCTTTCAAGAAGGTCAAGACCTTCATTTTGCCTGTAGAGCTCCGAAAAAACAACCCTGATGATGCCGGCCTGAATAATCAATTTCGCACATTCAATGCAGGGCGAAGCTGTTATGTAAAGTGTTGCTCCTTCACTTGAGTTGTTTGATTTTGCAACTTTTGTTATGGCATTGGCTTCAGCATGTAAAACGTAAGGTTTGGTTTTAAAGTCTTCATCCTCACAAATATTTTCAAAACCTGCCGGCGTACCGTTGTACCCGTCTGATATTATCATTCTTTCCTTAACGATAAGAGCCCCGACTTTCCTTCTTTTACAATAGGAGTTCTGGGCCCATATGCTTGCCATCTGTAAATAACGCTTATCAAATTCAAGTTGTTTTTTCCTGTCTTTCGTGGCTTTCATATTACTGCAAATTCCGAACCACAAATATACAATTAATTTTAGCTTAGGCTTTTTGATAAGGGATTTTGTTAGGAGATGGGGATAGACCTGGAATTAATTTGCTATGTTGAATTATTCTGGAGGTAAAATCATATTTTAAAATTAACTTATTATTTAATTCATTTTCCTGTCCAGAAATTGACTCAGCAAGAACCATAAAAGGATTGAAAATAGGTAAATAGTAATTCCGTAAAGTGTGGTGATCATTGAAACTTTTAATCCTGCAAAAACAAGAACTGGAGATACATCACCGGCTTGTTCAATTGCGTTGAATGATGACCTGCCCGCAAATTTTGTACTCATACACAGATCATTCATTGTGAACAGCGATATAATCAATTCCTATAATTACGAAGTTTTAAGGATCGGAGAAAAGGAATTAACTATTAGCCGTAGCTATAAAAAAAAGATTATGGATGAAATGAAAAAGCAAAATAAAAAAAGCTTGTCCTGAACGAATCTGATACCAATACAGAATGATTATCAAGAACCAAACGCGCAACCACATCTGCAATTTGGTGTGTTTTCTCAGAACCTGGAGGTCCTTAAAAGGTAAATATTTGATTTATTGACCTCCTCTATTATTGCCTTGGCAATATCTATTTCTTCTGTTATTCAATGATTAGTTTTTTGATAATCATCCCTTTTTCATTTTTTAATGATAACAGGTAAACACCTCTATTAAAACCTTCAACATTGATTAAATCCTTTCCATTGATTTTCTTTTCCATTATCTTCTGACCCGAAATGGTATAGATCGACAGATTGAATTCTTCCTCTACAGTGATCGTGACGCTCTCATTTGCAGGGTTAGGATAGATTGAAACCAGTGCTTTATGATATTCGTTTGATATAGTTGCTGAGGGATTTACAGTGAATGCGACAGTATCACTTCCAAAATCTCCCTGGGGATCTGTAGCAGTAAAAATTATTTTTTCAGTACCCGTCCAATTTTCTTGCAGTGTTGAAATAGTTGCAATTCTGTTCTCATCGATGTTTACAAGCAATTCCACATTTCCGCTAAATGTCCAGGTTATTTCTGAATCTGCATGATTTTCATCGCTTACAAAATTATCTAATTGAATGGTTGCAAAACTATTGCCCTGAACCTTTGTCTGGTCAGGAATATCGGATACTACAGGGGGATAGTTTTCTTCACCGGGGAAGAAATAGTTCAGCGCGTTTCCTATCACACCACTCCAGTTGGACATGGTATGGCCTTCATTAACAATATCATATTTAAAAGATTTATCCTTTTGCTCGAAGATTGTTTTTAGTTGCTCGAAGTAACCCTTTTCACGCGTATCAAATATTCCATAACTCATGTAAATTTTGGTATTCTCCAGATTTGCTGCCATCATGTCGCTATTAATTGTGTATCCACTTTCGGGAGGGTTAGGATGCATAATAGGAGACAGGATAGCGGTATTCTGAATGTCTTCATATGCCATGGCGCAGAAATAGGCAGCATTGTAACCACCATAGGAAAATCCAGCAATTGCTCTTGAACCAGCTTTGCCATCTGTTTTATAGGCGCCATCAATATCAGGAATAAGCTCGCTGGTTACATAGTTTACAAAGTTGATGTTATTACGATACTCATTGGAGCGGCGGTTATGTGATAAATTATCAGGATCACGCGGATCCAAAAAGACAGCGATAAGAGGTTCAATTTTTTGATCAAAAATAAGGTTATCTAATATTATTTTCATTTTGCCTCTTGAATCATCAGCGAAGTCTTGTCCATCAGTAACATATATTACGGGCAGTCCTGATAAATCTTTGTATCCTGCTGGAGTATATACTTTGTATTGACAGGTATAGTTCAGATTTGAACTAAATTTCAGGATATTTTCGGATAAGTTCCCTTTCGGGACAGATGGTCGGACAATGGTTTCATCCGGAATGGTATAATCAGGCATCCTTAAATCTGAGTTTCCAAACCCTTCAGAAAGTGGAAAAGGATTATTCTCATCAGTTATCCATTCATCGCCATTGATAACTATTTTATAGCCCGACCGTGCATCGGATGGAAGTTCTTTCTCTAATATCCATATATTGCTTACTCCAAGTCGAACGCCCTGGTCAGCATTCGCATTCCATGCATTGAAATCCCCTGCCCAGTTTACTGAATTTGCTGTTCCGCGATAAAGGAAGGCAATGTTCGATCCGATGGCAAAAGGGAAATTTTCACTTGCAATCAGGTCATTCCAAAATGCATCTAATTCTGACGCATAGTCTGAAGAACTTGTTAATTCAGTGAGTTTATCTATAAAAAGATCGTAATCAGTAAAATACCCGGGCTCTTCCTTTTGAAGATATTCCACATTTAGATAATAATAGTAGGCATCCATAAACCGATCTAATGAAGAAAATCCCATGTTGGTTATACCAGACTCATGGTCGAGCATCACCTCTTTTATTGCGATATAGCCGCCTCTTTCATAAATGAAATTTTGCATTATCCTGCCCAATAAGTAATAGTCAAAATTAGTTTGCCCGGGATAGACCCTTGTATCTTCAAAAGTAGGTAAGTGACCAAAATATTGAATGGCTTTATCGAGTGCATTTTGTGTCTGGGATTTTAGCGCTGCCTTTTCTTCCTGCGTATCGGGTCGGCGCGCTAAAAATTCGGCAAATCCCTCATTGAGCCAGGCAGTCATGTTACTAACGGGCAGGTGTGCCTGGACCAAATGCGCTAACTCGTGCCTGATGAGATGTACAAACCTGTGGATATCATCAGCATTATCCGGACTGGTACTCGAAACTCCGGAAGACCATGCCGTTCCTCCAGTATACCTGTTAATACATTCTACATCATTAATGGCGGCGAAATCGCACTCAGGCATGGTAATGTAACTGAATTTTTCATAAACATTAAAACCAAATAATCCGATATACTCATCAAGTGCATCTTCGAGAATTGTAGGAAAGGAATCTGCCCAAAAATCCAGGGCATCACTGTAATAATATTTGAAATGCTCTGTCTCTTTCCCAGGTTTTATTCTGTTTTGTTCATTCGTTTCAAGAATTCTTACGTGAAAATATCTGAACCAAATTTCATATAGTTTTTCTATTGATTCTACATTATTCCACCAGGGTGCCGGGGTAACTGTAGACGCACTTACTTCACTGAATAAATGATAATTCCATGGTGTATAGATTCCCATAAATTCACCGAACATATATGCGACAGCCAATCCGTTATTCTCTGTAAAACTGGTTGGATCATTTAAAACATCAAAGGAATTAAGCGTCCCATTATAATTATCGTAAGCTGTTTTGATATCTGCATCGCTTATGGTTATACCGGATTCGTAAGCAGCAAAGCCGGATTTAAACCAGATCGGCATTTCTGTGGCCTGGTAGTAGTGTTGAAGAAATGATTGGCACATGTAATACACTGCTGCCTGATCAATATCCGGGAAGACCTCCAATTGTGCTGAAGTTGTAGGTTCACTTATATAAACCTTCCCATTTTCATCTACATATCCGCAATCAAAAGACAAAGCGTCAGATGGTTTTTGTGACTCAAATACAACTGATGAAATCACAGTAATATTCAAATCATAGGGTGTATTATTCTTATGCTTCCTATGCAGATTAAGTGCATTTCTTTTGTTTTCCAGCCTTTCCTGGTCAAGTTCAGCGGGAAGAGAGTCGACTACAATATTGGGAAAGGATCTTACGATGTTGCTTATTCTTAATTCATCAATATACCCGTCAAATGTTTCTCCAATTCTGATGTTTTGTGTATTAAGCAATGCGTCAGAGCCTGAATCATATTGTGAAGTGGATGAAACGAGTGTACCAGTGGTGTCATGTACGTTTACTGTAATTCTTGAATTTGAAACGTCCCTTATTAATGCCACGTGGTACCATTGATTTAATTCAGGCGACATTTCCCTGACATTCACGCGGGAATCATTTGTCGTAAAATAGAATCCATGAAAGATATTCCCCATGAAAGGATTTAATTCCAGGGCATAATTGGAGTAATAAGCATCATTGTCTCCCGGTTTTCTTGCTATCACGGATTGCGCAGCAGGATTAAAAGTTGAAATATTAACCCATGCTTCCATGGTAAAGTCGCCGTTTAAATTTAGGCTTGCATGATGTGGTACATTGATATAGGAAGAGCCATCGAGCTTAAGACATTGGTCAAAATTTTCTAAAGGGTTGTTGCTGTATGACAGCCCGCTTCCAATTTCAGTGCCATCTTCGGTGAATGGTGAGTAATTGGTCAGATCACCATCAAAGTGCATGAGCAGGACTGTATTTTCATCGCTGGTATAAGGCGTGATACCTGACTCAATCGGGTCATTAGTTTGACTTTGATAAACCCTTACATAGTCGATTGCGAAGGTGTCTGCAGTAAAATCAGGATCAATTTCCGGCAGTATGGCAAAGTTGAGGATTAAGTATTGTTCTGCATTAAAGGGCCAGGTGTCACTGTTGTACTCATTAGGTTGATAGGTATAATGGCTCACCCCATCCACACTGAATACAAGTTTATCCGGATACCATTCAAGGGTATATGTATGAAATTCTGTTGAGGCATTAGGTATGGTTTGACCGCCCTTGTTAAATGTACCTCCATAGCTTGAGGGTGTGTGCGTGGCGCTTGATACGTAGTTTTGATTTGCTCCCCAATGTTCCATAATATCAATCTCGCCACAAGCGGGCCAGGGGGTAGTGCCATATCCCTGGAGATCCCACCAGGTGCCATCTGCATCAAAGTTCTTGCCTAAGGTCCAAATAGCAGGCCAGGTCCCAACTCCTGAAGGTAATTTCGCCCGCACTTCTACTTTCCCATATTGAAATGCGAATTTGGAATTCAGCCTGGCTGAAGTATATTCTTTCGTAATACCCTGGTCGGTAAATGTTTCTTTCTTGCCTATAATGTTAAGAACTCCGTTTTTAACATTGGCATTATCTGTCCGGTCAGTGTAATGCTGTATTTCACCATTATGCCAGCTTGTTGGTGTAGGTAATTGGGTTTCCTGATGCCATTTAGTGTCATCAATGGCTCCATCAGTATCAAATTCATCAGACCAGACCAGTACATTATATTCAGGATCCGGATTTGGGTCAGGCCCTGAGCTGGCAATATAATTCACGTCATCTATGTATGCCAGCACCTGGTCGTAATTGTTTTCGCCGTTTACCTGTATCACAACCCTGTTGAAATCGGTTCTTTCTGTAGGGGGAGGTGAATTTGGATCCAGGTTATAATAGTTATCGGTTGAAAAGTTAAAGCGCACGGTTTGCCATTGATCCAGCACAATGGGTTTTATAATCTCACATTGTGTTAACCATGGCTGTGCTATTGTTCCGTCTTGCAATTTCAGGGATACCTGGTTGGTCTGACTCCCTGTTAATCCTGACGTGGGAACATATATTTTTAATTCAAAAGTAGAAACAGATGACAGGTCAAAGTTGTTGGTTACATCAAAGCGCACGTTCGCATATTGTCCTCCGACATCATGATATTCCATAAGGGTAGATGAAGTATTGATGCCCTCCGTAAATGGGTTGGGGAGGTTAGTGTTGATATTGCAATTGTCGCCAAACCATGTATTAATGGTCCCATTACCTTCAAAATCATCCTGTACAGTTTGGTTTTGTGCAAAAATATAGCATGAAAAATTAAATAGTAAAAAAACAGACAAATAGAGATTTCGTATAGATAGATGCATGTGATATAAGAAGTTGAATTTTTATTACTTTTTACAGATACATTATCCATTATAAACATGGATATTGTGATTCAAAGATAGTCACAGTTACAAAGGCTGAAACTATATATCAGATTTTCAAAGTAATTTAGATTTTTTCTACGGTAACCCGGCCAACATTCCTTCATATCTCAATGGGATCACATGAAAGATCTTCAAGTGAGGCACGATATAGATTTTGCTCGTGTTCACGCTATTCACTCTCACTCTGATTTTGTACCCGGAGCCGGTTCCGATAGCCATCGGGACCGCCATCCGGATCAATACTTTTCCTTTAACCGTATAATAATGTCGGGATATTTAAGAAGATTCTGGATGTATTTCCTGATTTTCATTCTTTTAATGTGAGATTCGATATTTCTGGCTTGCTGAGATTCAAGGTTATCTATGGAGAGATATAGTTCCCAGTCGTCAGCTCTGGTAGTGAAAGCAAAGCTAAATCTTTTATCCATATGCTGAGAGAGCCTTTCCTCAAGGTCTCTCAGCTTCCTGTATAGAAAGCGTCTAATGATGCGGAGTATAGTATATAAACTGAAGCCATGAGAAAAAAAAGTGAGAGCAAATCCGGAGCGTATCCTCGCTCTCACTCTCACTCTCACTCTAATCCTGTACCCGGAGCCGGGGTCGAACCGGCACGGTATTGCTACCACTGGTGTTTGAGACCAGCGCGTCTACCAATTCCGCCATCCGGGCATTTTAAATATACATTACAAATTAAAGATATATAGTAAACAGTAAACGGGATTGCTTAAACCCTTAAACAATAAACCTTCAACCCTCCCCATAGCAATTCACAAAAATAATATAAATCATTTTCTTTGCCAACTATTTCCACCCTTCAGCTCTCCTGATGATATGTAACATCCTATGTTGTTTAATATCTGTTCCTAAGCTTCAGATAATTAAATTTGTTCTGTTGCATTACTTTTGAAAAACCATTTCAAAAACTCTAAAATATCTCAATATGGACAAAGCATTTGAAAAGAAAACAAAGGAAGTACTGAAAAGACTTGGTATAAAAGATGTTAATCCCGGTGCTGCCACGGGCGCAAAATGGTTGGATACGGAAGGAAAGGAATCCGCATCTGTCAGCCCAATTGACGGTAAAGAAATCGCTAAGGTTAAAACTGCCAGCCTTGATGATTATGAGAAAGTAATGGAAAAGGCCCAGGAGGCCTTTATGGTCTGGCGCAAAGTTCCTGCTCCTGCACGCGGTGAAGTAGTGAGACAAATAGGACTTGCTTTAAGGGAATACAAGGATGACCTTGGATACCTTGTGAGTCTCGAAATGGGTAAGATCTTCCAGGAAGGAAAAGGGGAAGTACAGGAAATGATCGATATCTGTGATTTTGCTGTCGGACAGTCAAGACAGCTCTATGGCTTTACCATGCAGTCCGAAAGAAAAGATCACCGAATGTACGATCAATATCATCCACTGGGAATTGTGGGATTGATTACATCTTTCAATTTTCCCGTGGCTGTGTGGGCATGGAACTCCATGATCGCTGCCGTTGCAGGAGATGTGATTGTATGGAAACCCAGCTCAAAGACTCCGCTGACAGCAATAGCCACACAGAACATCATACAAAAGGTGTTGAAAGAAAATGATGTACCCGAAGGTGTTTTTAACCTTGTAGTTGCCGGCTCATCTGTTCTGGGCGATAATTTTGTTGAAGACAAGCGTTTACCGCTTATATCGGTAACAGGATCAACAGCCGTTGGAAAAAGGGTCGGAAAAATCGTTGGCCAGCGCCTCGGAAGGGTTATCCAGGAGCTGGGAGGAAATAACGCCATAATTGTATCTCAACACGCAGATCTCGATCTGGCCATTCCTGCCATTGTGTTTGGTTCTGTGGGTACTGCCGGACAAAGATGTACCACTACCCGCCGGCTGATCATTCATGAAAGCATTTACGATGAGGTGAAAGAACGGCTCGTCAATGCCTATGAGCAGGTAGAGAAAAAGATCGGGAATCCTCTCGATGAGAAATATCTTGTGGGACCCATGATCGATAAAACTGCTGTGGATGTATTTACCGGGGCATTGAAATCCATTGAGCAAGAAGGAGGAAAAGTGATTTTCGGTGGCGATGTTCTCGAAGGCGAAGGATACGAAGCCGGTACCTATGTTGTTCCTGCAATTGCCGAAGCTGAGAATCATTTCGAGATCGTGCAGGAAGAGACCTTTGCACCGCTTGTTTACTTAATTAAATATAAAACCATTGAGGAAGCGATTGAGCTTCACAATGACGTGCCCCAGGGACTTTCTTCCGCCATTTTCACCCTTAATGTACGTGAAGCTGAACTCTTCCTCTCCCAGGCAGGCTCTGATTGTGGCATAGCCAATGTTAATATCGGAACCTCCGGAGCTGAAATAGGAGGAGCTTTCGGTGGAGAAAAAGAGACCGGTGGCGGCCGTGAATCAGGTTCCGATGCCTGGAAAGCCTATATGAGAAGACAGACGAATACCATTAATTACGGCACGGAACTACCGCTGGCGCAGGGGATTAAGTTTGATATTTAGGATGGGTTTAGGGGTTTAAGGGTTTAAAGTTTTAAGGGTTTAAGGGTTTAAAGGTTGAGGAGTTTAATCGTTTAATCGTTGAGCCTACTCCGAAAGGTGTTAAAACCTTCAAAAACCCCTAAATCTCCGCCCAGGCGGGGACTTTTGCTAAGTTGCTTATTCTTAGCAGCTCCTCCGCCTCGGCGGATTGGGGGGTATTAAAGGAAAATGTTCAAATAAACACTTTTCGGAGTGGCCTCAAGGTTTAAAGATTTAATGCTTGCGGCCCGATATCTATTCTTCTTCCTTCCAGCTTTGAGCTTCCAACTTCCCCAGGAGATCCCTTGCTATCGCTTCGGGATTCAATTCATCCACTGTTTCCAGTTCACTGGTGCTCCTGGAAACAGGGATTCATTGAGCTTTCAGCTTCTTCAAGTGTTTAAGTAATAGCCCAACTGCTTACTGCTTACTGCTTACCGTTTACTGCTTACCGCTTACCGTTTACCGCTTACCGTTCACCTTTCTTCCCTCCCTCTCAAAATACATATCCAAAAACGAAGGTACCACCATCGATCCTACACGATTGGGAGAATTGGTAAGAAAGGCAATTCCGATCTCTTCCTCACGGCAGAGGGCTATTTCCGAGCGGTAACCCTGAACATAGCCTCCGTGGTATGCAATATTACGACCTTTGTAGCCGATCAATCTCCAGCCGAGACCATAATGCTTTGAATCCACCCTGTCCCATTTTCTGAGATAGTGCCATCTTAAAGGCGACACTACCTGGGGAGTCATAACGGAATCTGCAATTCTGTGAATGGAATGTGTACTTTCCCGGTCTGAAAGGGCTATCAGGAAACGGGCCATGTCCATTATGCTGGCATTGATCCCTGCTGCGGGTATGGTATTGTAATACCTGTTGTTCAAAGGAAGGGCCCTGTATTTTCCGCCATAATATCCGATATGTGGGTAAGCTTTGTTATTGTTGGATGAGAATGGATGATAACCGGCAGATGCATTTCTCATTCCGAAAGGGATAAATAGTTTTTCTGTCAGAAGCTGGTCGAAGCTTTTGGAAGTTTTCAATGCGGCAATCGTATCGTAAAGGCTGAATAAAACATTCTGGTAACCATATAACAGGCCGGGAGCTCCGCTGATATTGACTCTGAAAAGGCTGTCCATGATGGCAGTCATAGGAAGCCCTGCTTCTACAAGATTATCATATGCATGAGGAACCAGTCCTGAAGTATGACTGAGCAAATGGCGCACGGTCAGTCCATAAGTGCTAAGAGAATCTTTTAAGCGGAAATCCGGGATGTAATCAACCACCCGGTCATCAAGTCCTACAGCTTTTTCTTCTGCAAGAATGCCTGCAAGTACACCTGTGATTGTTTTGGAAACAGAAGCGAGTCTGAATACGGTATGCGCATTTACCGGTTCATTTTCACCCTGTTTTTTCACCCCAAAACATTTCATAAAGGCAATGTCACCCTTATGAATTACAGCTAAAGCTGCTCCCACAGTGGCCGAACCGTCAATTTCGGATGTTATAAGGCTGTCATAGCGGAAGATAAGGGAATCGAACGCGGTGTAAGTCTTTGTCTCGATTATTTTTTCTTTCTCCGGACCGTAGGAGGCTATGGTGTCTGTCTGAAAATAATATATTACAGAAATGAAGATCAGGATGAAAAATCCAAGGAAAACTTTATATTTCATATCAACAACTCCTCAATTTTAGGATACCCTTGAAAGGTATCTCTTTTTTACCAAAGTCTTGACCTCCTTGATTATACTGTCAGGATCAAAACCACATTCCCGGTAAAGTTCAATTTGGGTTCCCTGTTCAACGAATTTATCAGGTATTCCCAGTCGTTTCACGGTTGATGTATAGGCATTGTCGCACATGAACTCAATCACGGCACTTCCAAAACCTCCTTTAATCGCTCCATCTTCAATAGTTATTACATGATTGAATTTATTGAATATTTTATGCAAAAGTACTTCATCCAATGGCTTAACAAAGCGCATATCGTAATGAGCAATGCTGTAATTCTCTTTTTCCAGTTTCTCAATGGCTTCAGTAGCCAGTATTCCTGCGTTTCCGATGGTAAGAATAGCAATATCCATCCCTTCTTTGAGGATTCGGCCTTTTCCAATCTTTATTTCTTTGAATTCCTGTTTCCAGTCGGGGGTTATGCCCCTTCCTCGTGGATAGCGAATGGAGAACGGACCCTGTTCTTTTAGCTGTGCGGTGTAAAGCATGTTCCTCAGTTCGACCTCATCCATAGGAGCGGCCACGATCATATTCGGAATATTTCGCATGTAAGACAGATCGAAAACTCCATGATGAGTGGCCCCGTCATCACCCACGAGTCCACCGCGGTCAAGACAAAAGACTACATTCAGATTCTGAATTGCTACATCATGGATAACCTGGTCGTAAGCCCTTTGCATAAAAGTTGAATATATATTGCAATAAGGGATCATTCCCTGAATGGCAAGCCCTGCGGAAAATGTGACCGCATGTTGTTCTGCAATTCCAACATCAAATGATCTTTCCGGAATTTTGTCCATCATGATCTTCAAACTGCTACCTGTTGGCATGGCTGGAGTGATCCCGATGATCTTTTCATTGTCTTTTGCCAGTTCCAGGATTGTCTCACCAAAAACATCCTGGAATTTTGGGGCAATGGGTTTATCCGGTTTATATCTGAATATCTCTCCGGTTTTTTTGTCAAACTTACCCGGTGAATGGAATGCGGTCTGGTTCAGTTCAGCCTGTGGAAAACCTTTCCCTTTGACTGTAATTACATGAAGCAGTTTTGGTCCTTTGATGTCCTTCAGATCGTTCAATACCCTGGTAAGGTGAACCACGTCATGACCATCCACCGGGCCAAAATACCTGAAATTTAATGATTCAAACAGATTGGATTGTTTGAGCAGCATGGATTTCAGGGCATTTTCAATTTTCTGTGCATACCTCCTGGCATCGGGTACCAGCTTACTCATTCTTCCAAGGAAGTTCCAGACATCATTTTTAACCTTATTATAGGTTTTTGAAGTGGTGATATCCAGCAAATATTCTTTCATGGCTCCTACATTGGGATCAATGGCCATGTTATTATCATTAAGGATCACCAGAAGATCGGAATTATCTATTCCTGCATTGTTAAGACCTTCATAAGCAAGTCCGCCGGTAAGCGATCCGTCACCTATAATTGCCACCACTTTTCTGTCTTCTTCGCCTTTAAGTTTTGAAGCCCTTGCAATTCCCAGTGCCGCTGATATGGAGGTTGAAGAATGTCCCACACCGAAAGCATCGTATTCACTTTCTGAAGGTTTTGGGAAACCGCTTATCCCTTTATATTTTCTATTGGTATGGAAGCGGTCCTTTCTTTCCGTAAGGATCTTATGTCCATAAGCCTGGTGACCTACATCCCAGACCAGTTGGTCGTAAGGTGTGTTAAAGACATGATGCAGGGCAACTGTAAGTTCCACAACGCCAAGGCTTGCACCAAAATGTCCAGGATTGGAAGAAACAACATCTATAATGAATTGGCGTAATTCCTCACTGAGACTAATCAGTTCCTCGACAGAGAGATCTTTCATGTCTGCAGGACTGTTAATTCTGCTCAGTAAATGGTAAGAATTATCTTTTTCCATGCTGCACAGTTACTTTCAGCAAACAAAGGTATGAAAAAAAAGTAAAACGTGAATGTTAAAAAAAATTATTCCAGAAACCACAATTTTTAGATATTTTGGCGTTTTAATGCTAAAATAAGATAAAAAAGATGAATAGACTACTGATTATATTGATAAGCATTCTTTTTCTGGCATCCTGTGTCCCACCCCAGAGGTTTAAGGAAGTGAACAGGAAAAGCAACACTCTTGAGGAAGAAAGAGATCGACTGATGATGGAAAATGAGCAACTCACTGTTGAGAATACTGAGATGAAAGCTAAGATGGATTATGTTGAAGAGCAACAGGTGAGGTTTACTGAAGACAGCCTTGAACTGGCTTCGGAAATAAATGATCTGCAAACCGATTTGAACAGGCTTACACGAAAGTATAATGATCTTCAGGCAACACATGAGGCCCTGCTGGAGGGAAATGCAAGGGAAACAAGGAGATTGCTGAACCAGTTGCAGACAGCCCAGGAAAATCTGCAACGTAAGGAAGACAGGTTAAGAGAGCTTGAGGAGAATGTTACAGAAGGTCGCCGGGATGTCACAAAAATGAGGGCAGAGCTTGAAGCCCGGAATGCCCGGCTTGCTGAACTGGAAAGAATTTTGAACCGGAAGGATTCGGCTGTGAATGCTCTTAAAGAAAGTGTTTCAAATGCCTTAATGGGATTTGAAGGTCAAGGGCTTACGGTGGAGATGAAAAACGGTAAAGTGTATGTTTCCATGGATGAAAAACTACTCTTCCGCTCAGGAAGCTATGAGGTTGATGCCAGAGGAAGACAGGCCCTGAGAGATCTTGCCGGCGTTCTGGAAAGAAATAAAGATGTGAACATCATGATCGAGGGCCATACGGATGATGTACCTTACCGCAGTGGTGCTGTGATACAGGATAACTGGGACTTAAGTGTGCTGAGAGCAACATCGGTGTTAAAGATCCTTATGGAAAGCGGTAATATTGATCCTTCCAGGCTAACTGCTGCAGGTCGCGGGGAGTATCAGCCTGTTGAACCGGCAAAAACTGTGACTGCAAGGAGTAAGAACAGGAGGACGGAGATTATTCTTACTCCTAAGCTGGATGAGTTGTTACGGATTTTGGAGACGAACTGAGGGGAGAGGAAGAGAGAGTCGCTGCGCTCCTGAGAGGACACAGGAGGAAGATATTACACAGAGGACCGGAGGGGAAATTTTGAATCCTCCTTCGCTCCGATAGCTATCGGAGCTGCGGAGGACGAGAAGTTTGGTCGAATTGGCTACGCCGAGCTCGTAAACTCGGTTCCTCGGAGTTCTACTCCGAAAAAAAGGGTTCAGGGTTCTACCCTGAGGTTTAATACCATTTATTAGCAGGACGTATTGGAGTTGCGTGACTTGAATAGGGCAGGCCTCCGGAGGAGGCAAACAATAATAGCCCGGGTGCAGTGAGGGAGAAAATGAAGGCCTTTGGCCTTTATTATTTTCCTCACTCCACCCGGGGTTGTGGAACTAATACACTCTTCCCTCCCCAGGCCGCGTTTACGCCTGCGGTGAATGGAAATATCGGATCCCAATGAGCCAACCGGTGGTAATTTATGATAGAATTCCCTCGTTTATAATCTCGGAATAGACAAATGAACTTCCGTGCCGGAAGGATCACCTTTATCATCAAAAAGATCATTGAAATATAAACCGAAAGGTTTTTTATATTTTTCACTTAAATATTGAAAGATTCTTTCTGTTAATTCAACACCTTTCCCTGTTCCCCTTGAATTGTATTTTCGTGCATATTCTCTTCCTTTTCCGTTGTCCTTAATGGTGATTAAGATGAACTCCTCATCATGATTTATTTTTATCGCCAGCTTACCTTCGCCCTCCAGCGGCATTATGCCATGTTTTATTGCATTTTCAACAAAGGTATGGATGATCATTTTGGGTACCTGGCAATGTTCTATTTCTTCAGGAGTATCATTGATATAATAATTTAATTTATCAGCCAGTATGAATTTTTGAATTTCGCAATAGGTTTCAATAAAATGCAATTCTTCCCGAAGGGTTTTCATTAATTGATCGTGCCGGCTGAGTATTCCTCTGAGTAAATCTGAAAATTTCAACAGGTAATCATAGGCCAGTTCTTTTCTTTCCCTGAGGATGAAGTATCCCAGGGATGAAAGTATATTAAAAGTAAAATGAGGGTCGAATTGTTTTATAAGTTCTTTAATTTTGACGTTATGATAATCAGCTTTCAGCTTGCGCAGTTCTTCCTTTTTCCGCTGTCTTTTCAGTAATATGCTGCTGACAATGTATACCAGCAAGGCAGAAAATAATACCAGGCCAATGATCTTAAATGCAAGTGTTTGCCAGAATGCCGGTAACACTTGCAATTTTATTTTTACCGGGTTTGAAGTTATTTTATCAATGTTACCGGCTTTAATTTCAAAAAGATAATTTCCGGGTTTCAGATCGGTAAGAACAGCATAACGGGTAGTTGAGGCTTCAGACCAGTCATTATCTCTTTCTTTCACCCGGTAGCTGTATTTCACTTTTTCCGGTACATATGATGTTACTCCCCTGAAATTTATTTTTATGGTTTTTTGTTGATGATCAAGAAATACAGGCAAGGGTTCAGAAGAATTATAATAATTTAAATTCCTGTGCAGCTTCCATTCCAGCGATGATTTCATGCTTTCAATAGAAGTTACACTCAACAGGGGAGGATTATCATGGATCCGTTCTTCCTGTGGATCGTACCTGATCACCCGGTCGATACAACTGATCCAGTATTTTCCTTCATGATCTTTCATGATTCCGTTTTGCTGGACTTCATATCCTTCAAAACCGGTGGCTTTATCATAAATTTTATAATAATCATTTTCATTGTTTCGCCATTTTTCAATATCCAGAATGACAAAATCTTTCATCCTTCCTATCATGATTTTTTCGTTATCCATCAATTGAAGGGCATTGACAGTAATTCCATTCAATTCAACCGATTCAAAACCCTCCTTGCGATATACATATAAACCTTTCTTACATCCAAACCATGCCATTCCGGATTTATCAACAACTACCGAATAGCCGCATTCTATAGGGGTTTCATCAGATCCGAATACATAGGTGCTGTCATCAGGGTAAAGTTGAGCGACTGTTTCTGAGGTTACAATCCAGTAAAAGCCCTTTGGATCATAGGCGATTCCGGTGACCCAGCCATCTCCGTGTGCTGAAAAGCTTGAGATAATCCTGGTTTTTTTGTTTTTTCTGAGGATCAGTCCTCTAACAGTGCTTATCATGATGGTACTGTCTATGGGACTTTCGTAAACAAATTCTGTTTGGCTTTTAACATAGGGAACATCAGAAAATTTTCCGTTTTTATAGCTCATCACCCCCATTCCATGGGTAAACATTATAGTACCATCATTCAATACACGGCTTCCCATATAAAAAGGCGGATCGACAATGGACTTGTATGCATTTATGTTAGTCAACGATTGTCCATCCCATTTTTGCAGGGAATTGTTCAGGGAAGCAAACCAGATATTGTGATCCTGATCTTCGACCACAGACCAGATATTTGTGGCCAGTCCGTGGTCACTGGTGAAATTCAGAAAAGCTCTGGAACTAATCCTGAACAAGCCTTCTTCACCTTTCAACCATATGGTGCTGTCGCGATCAATGAAAAAGCCAAGTATCCTTCCGTGGCTCCATGAAAAAACCGAGATCTTTTCACGATTTTTCAGTGCGATTTTATTAAAATCGGAATTGCTGATGACCAGTGGTGTGAAAATCTCGTATGATTCGATTTCAGGTTGAATGGGCATAAGACTGTCTTTAGTTAATAAGAAGTCTTCTTCACCTATGTTTATTATTATACTGTTACTATGCCCTGATGACAAATTAACTTTTTTACCTGAGGCGACAATATATGAGGAATCATCGCTAAATGCATTGATTTGCCGGTTTTCATATTCGATAAAAAGTTTATTGACGTCCTGGTGATAATGAATATCTGTGAAAAGAGAAAATTCCGAAGGTTTGTATTTTTCGGTAAGTTCATGGGCTGAATCATTCTTTATCTTGAAAAGTCTGTTTTTTGAATGTCCATAATTGACAATTAACCAGATGTTATCATCTTTATCAATGGTTTGTCCCTTTATCCTGCCTTTGATTTCATATTCATCAAGACTTATGGGGGTGAGTGTATCATTGCTGAAATACGCATAACCTTCTTCACCGAAAACGACAATGGTTCCATCTTCTTTCTTCAGAATAGCATGAATGAAATTATTCACCAGGCCATCGCGGGCGTAGTAATTTCTAAATTCAATACCGTCAAATGATGAAAGGCCATTTCGTGTTCCGATCCAGATAATGCCATTGTCATCCTGGCAGATGGATGTTATCTGAGATTGAGCCAGACCGTTAGCCGGTGTGTAATGTTCGAAAGAAAATACCTGTGCATTTCCGGATAAATGCAACATAAGCAGTAAGGTGATTACACACCGGTATCTCATGAAAAGCGATTTTTAGGTTTAAGCGATAAATTTCCTGATTGCTCAGGCAACCAGATTCAATTTCATAAGATTAAATATAAGAATTTTTTTGGATAAATATTCATTTTTCGAAGTAAATACATAACCTGTTCTGGTCATCGGGAAAGGACACTGAGGAGAGCCACGGAGGAAAAATGGAATAGCAGGACGTATTGGAGTCGCGCGCTCTGTGGAGGACACAGGGAAGAATTGACACAGAGGAAGCTGAGAAACACGGAGAGCCACGGAGGGAATATGGAATAGGAGGACGTTTTGGAGACGCGTGCTCTGTGGAGGACACAGGGAAGAAATGACACAGAGGAAGATGAGAAACACGGAGAGCCACGGAGGGAATATGGAATAGGAGGACGTTTTGGAGAC
>CAZGTU010000025.1:10570-48555 GCA_964528675.1 uncultured Bacteroidaceae bacterium | reverse complement strand
CGAAGATGGATTGAACGAACTGCTTATCTTGTTGCAAAAATGTTATATTTATGACTTATTTTCATGATGAAGATTTATCATGACAATTGCTCTTTAAATAATTTTTGCGGAACGTTTTGTGAAATAATTCAGCTTCAATAAACGAAAACTGAATTCAAATTATAAATATTTGAGTCTGCTTATAAAATAAAGTTTTAGGCTTTTCAGAGTGGATTCCTTAATTCTAAAATTTATTAAAGTGATTAAAAAGTATTTTCTCCTGTTTTTTTCGATTTGTTTATTTTCCATTGCTTATACACAGGATGCTATTGAAAAAGGTCTGAATGCAATAAATGAAGCCATGGTAGAGGGCCAGCTTGAGTTTTTATCTTCCGACTGGACAGAAGGACGGGCAACCGGATCCCGCGGAGCATACCTTGCTGCCGATTACATTGCCAGCATGTTCAAAGTTTATGGACTGGAACCTGGCGGAGATATGGTTTACCAGAGATTTTCAAGAGCCGAAAGGTCAAGGGGTAAAAAAGACAGGAAGTATCGCGGATATTTTCAGAATTTTCCCCTGATTGAATATTCTCCTTCTGAGGAACAGGAGCTCAGGTTAATCACAAAATCGAAAGCTTCAGTCTCAAATATGGATTTTAATTATAAAACTGACTTTGATGTGTCTTCCGGTCATTTGTCTCAATCAGGTTCGGGTGAGATTATTTTTGTGGGGTATGGCCTGAAAGATGAAGAAAGATCTTATGATGATTTTGAGAAGATTGATCTGGAGGGTAAGATTATTTTACGGCTCAGCGGTTATCCGGGTCATAAAGATCCTGAGTCTCCCTCTCATGAGCGATTTGCTCCTAAAAACCGCTGGGAGGCATACCAGGTGAGGAGAAAGAAAAATGAGGACCTGGCAAAAAGAGGTGTACTGGCAGTGCTGGAAGTGGATAATGAGGGATCTGGATATAAAGCCTGGTCTGATAATATTCCGTTCCGGTATAATTCTTCCATGTATGAGGGGGGCGACAAGCCTGAATCTTATTACGATACAAGAATGACATCTCCCGGCGACAGCCTGAATCTTCGCCCACCTGTTTTCACCATTTCTCTCAGGCTTGCCAATGAGATTCTTTCGGGAACCGGTGTTGATATAGTTCGTTTTGAAGAGTCTTCTGCAGAAAATGCGAAACCTCAGTCCGGCGAATTAAAGGGAAAAGAAATATCCTTTACAACAAATGTTGACTCACGGCTGATCAATGCAAGAAATGTTGTTGGTGTGATTAAAGGAAAAGATACCAGTAATATAATTGTAATTGGCGGACATTATGATCATCTGGGTAAACATGGAGGTTACATCTGGAACGGAGCTGATGATAATGCCTCAGGAACAGTTGGAGTTATGAGTATAGCAAAGGCGTGTATGCAAGCGGGTGAAGTGCCCGAGAAAACCATTGTTTTTGCGGCATGGTCAGGAGAGGAGAAAGGACTATGGGGGTCCAGGTATTTTGCAGAACATCCTTACGAGGATAAAAATGTTATTTTGAATTTAAATTATGATATGATTTCCAGGGACAATGAAGATGATGAAAAGGGAAATAAATGCAGAATGAGCTATACGGAAGCTTACCCTGAATTGGAGGAGATTTCAAAAGATAATATTGAGACCTACGAAATAGATCTGGATGTAACTTTCAGGCCTTCATCCAGTGCACGGGGAGGTAGCGATCATGCACCTTTTGCACAAAAGGGTATTCCCTATTTTTATTTTATGGCGGGATTCCCACCTGAATATCATCAACCTGATGATCATATTGAGCTTGTCAATATTCCCAAAATGACCAACATTATCAGGCTGGGTTATTTAAATATCTGGAGATTTGCAAATTCGGACGAGTGGATGAAAAATCAATAACAAAAGATAAAATAACATGGATTCCAGAACAAGATTAAACAATGCATTGGATCATAAAGAAACTGACAGGATCCCGATAGATTTTGGGGGTACGGCTGTAACCGGTATACATGTGAAAATCATTGAAGCTCTTCGTAATCATTACGGATTGGAGTGGAAACCTGTGAAATTAACAGAACCATATCAAATGCTTGGAGAAGTTGATGAGGAGCTTCTTAATGCAATGAATATTGATGTGATAGGGCTGTATGGTGAAAACAACATGTTTGGATTTCCCAACAGGGACTGGAAGGAGTTCAGGACCCCCTGGAATCAGGAAATTCTGGTTCCCGGCGATTTCAATTACACCACAGAAGAAGACGGAAGTATCCTGATTTATCCGGAAGGAGATACCTCGGTGACTGCTACGGCCAAAATGCCTGCAAAGGGATTCTTTTTTGATGCCCTGAATCGTCAGGGGACTATTGATGACTCGGCTTTAGATCCTGAAGATAATCTTGAGGAATTTTCTGTTTTTGCGGAGGAGGATCTCAATCACTGGAAGACAGAGGCATTTAATCTTAAACAAACCGGAAGAGGAATCATTGCATCTTTTGGGGGCACCGCTCTCGGAGACATAGCCCTGGTGCCTGCTATGCATTTGAAAAATCCCAAAGGCATACGTGATGTTTCAGAATGGTATATGTCTTTGTTGTTGCGTCGCGATTATATTCACCGGGTATTTGAAAAACAGGTTGAGATTGCTCTTGTCAATCTTCAAAAACTTCATGATGTTCTTGGAGATATCCCGGATGCTGTTTTTATATGCGGCACAGACTTTGGGACCCAGGATTCGCAGTTTTGCTCCATTGATGATTTCAATGAGCTGTATGCCCCTTATTATAAAAAGATCAATGACTGGATACACAAAAATACCGGATGGAAAACCTTTAAACACAGCTGCGGATCGGTGGAGCCTTTTATGAAAGCCTTTATTGAAGCAGGGTTTGACATTATTAACCCGGTTCAGATAAATGCTGCCAATATGGATCCTGCCGACCTCAAAAAAGAATATGGTAAATACCTGACTTTTTGGGGTGGGGGCGTTGATACTCAGATAACATTGCCTTTCGGAACTCCTGATGAGGTCAGAGAGCAGGTGCTTACAAATTGTGAGATTTTTTCCAAAAATGGAGGTTTTGTTTTTAACACTGTACATAATGTTCAGGCAAATGTGCCGATAGAAAATGTAGTTGCTATGTTGAATGCTCTCGAAGAGTATAATTCCTGAGATGGATTTTGAAAATTTATATTATGAAAGCAAAAAATATTTTAATACTTCTTATCCTCTTTATGGGGGGCTGTAAGATGAGTCCTGATCCGGTTGATTTTACTTACCCGGGGGATGATTTTAAGGATGACGCATTACTCGATTTAAGATACCTGAATGAGGATTTTGCCGGTCAGCACGGTTTTATTGGATTAACCGAAGATGGCGAAAGCTTTCTCAGGGGAGACGGACAGGCAATTCGGTTCTGGTCAGTTAACGGTGCCGATATTGCGAAACGGGTAAGTGAGGATGAGTTTAAGGATTATGCACGTTTCCTTGCGAAGATGGGGGTAAACATGGCCAGGTTCCATGGATCCATCAACCCTGCAGGAAAAGAGACAATGATCAACTGGGTTGACACTGCAGAGGTTGATGCAATCTGGAAGGCAGTTGCCTATTTGAAGGATGAAGGCATTTATTCAAGTATTTCACCTTTCTGGGCTCATAACGGTCATATGGGCGGATGGGTGCCTGAAGAATGGGGAATTGAAGGTTATTCAGGAAAGGATGCATTGTGGGGAGTGATGTATTTCAGCGATACATTGAAGGAAGCTTACAAAACTTGGGTTAAGTATTTATATACCGAAGAGAATCCATATACCGGTATCCCTTTGAAGGATGATCCTGCTGTTGGGTTGATTCAGATAAAGAACGAAGACGGTTTATTTTTCTGGACCATGCAAAATATTAAACCGGAATTAAGAGAGATCATCGTAGATAAATTTACCGACTGGGCTATTGAAAAGTATGGTTCTTATGAGGAGGTAAGAAATGCATGGAACAATGCAAGACTTTCGGGAGATACGGATTCCGAATTTGATATTTTCAATACCTGGGAAATGACGCAGGAAATTGAAGATACAGAGAAACCAAGGATGAATGACCAGATGGAATTCTTAATTGAAACTCAATACAGCTTTTATAAAGAAATTCATGATTTTTATCGGGATTCGCTTGGATGTGAGCAACTTATTAATGCCAATAACTGGAAGACAGCCGACCCGTGCCGCTTATTCGATGCCGAGAGGTATACCTACACTGCCTGTGAGGTTCCCGCTGTCAATCGTTATTATTCACCCGGCCATTATGGTGAATATTCCGGCTGGAGAATCGATCCCGGTCATTTTTATATGGGTGTTTCTGCTCTTAAAGATCCGGTGAAAATACCCGTAAATATCAGGCAAACTGAAGGCCAGCCGATGATCGTCACCGAGAGCGGATGGAATTTGCCACACAGATATCAATCGGAGGCTCCTCTCCTTATTGCGTCATATATGTCCTTGACAGGCGTTGATTCCTATTACTGGTTTCATGTCAACTCTGCCGGTTTGATGGAAAATCCGTATTTCGACTATGATGTCGCTGAGCATGAGGGCGCGCAACGTTCAATGAACCGATGGACTTATTCCACCCCGGGTGGCATATTTATGTTCCCGGCGCATGCACTTATGTTCCGACTGGGTTATATCAAAGAAGGTGAAGAGGTAGTAAGAGAATACAGGACCATGGAAGAATTGCATAACAGATCAATCCCTGCCCTTTGTGAAGAAAACAGTTATGATCCTAACCGGGATAAAGATTTCACCAAAGTTGAATACGGGAAAGGCACTGATGTAAATCCTTTAAGCTTTCTGGTTGGTAAGGTGAAGGTGAAATATGATGCCGATAATCCACAGTTATACACTCATCCGGAGTTGAAATCATTGATAGACCAGGAGGATAATACCGTGAATTCGGTTACCGGAGAAATGAGTATGGATTATGGCAGGGGAATCTTCACTCTTGACACTCCTTATGCCAAAGGTATTTCGGGATTCCTCGCCGGTGATGTGGGATATGTCCTTGATGGATTATATGTTAAGAGTATTAACGATTATGCCACTATTTCTGTGGTTTCAATGGATGAAAAAGCACTTGATGATTCCGAAAGAATATTGATTCAGACAGGTACTGTTTATCGTCCGGCAGGATGGAGAGAGGAAGCTTCGGAATACATTACAAACGAGGATACTCTTCAGGGCTACAAAATTTTGAGTACGGGAAATATGCCATGGCAAGCAGATGCTCTTATGATGCATATTGAACTTAGGAATGAAAATGTTGATGAAGCAGTTTTGTTAAACACTGCAGGATATGAGCTTGATAAGTTAAAGATCAAGAGAGAATCGGGAATGGTGATCCTTGATCTTCCGGAGGATGCTACTTATGTAATTTTGAGAAAATCCTGATTTATTTCATCTTTTATTCTACAGTAACTTTTATTTCTTCAGCTATGTTAAGTGCTGTAGTGAAAGTGCTGATATCCTCATAGATCATTCCGTCCTCACCGGCATAATGGCTGTGGCCGACAAGCAGCATGGGATATTCTTTTCTGTCTGAATCAAGGTTAATGATAGCCTTGTAAACCAGTGCGGGTTGTGCTGATGTTTTGTACTCCTGATTATCCGGATACTTGTTATTGGTCCAGAATTCATTCCAGTCCCAGGTCTGGTTGATCTCAAAATATACAAGAAATTGTCTGAGATCTGTGTTTTCCAATTTTGATTTAATGATAAAGCTTTGCGGAGGGGTGGGACCTGTGATAGCATCAGGAACAGGGTCTTCAGGCGTCGGAAGATATAAACCGTCTTCAGCCTGGATTCCTCTGCGGTGCGACCACACCGGGAGTGCTGCAGGACGGCGAAGTTCACCGGGCATCCATTTTCCGCTACTTGCATCTCCGTGCCGGAAGATTCCTTTTCCGATGGATTCGGCTACAAACAAGGTTTGTTCAAAATTTCCCTGCATATCTTCCACCCAGACAGCCATTAAGGGGTGATTGTGATCTTCTCCTTTTTCAAAATGAATAGTGATCTCCGGACCATTGGCACTGGTATTATAGTTGTATACATCGGGAGGCTGTACCTGTATTTCTTTACTTTTACAGGCACCCAGGATTGTCAGGATCGTCAGAAGGGCAAAAAAGGATCTCATAATAAGTATTATTAAAATTGTACGATGATTCCAAAGGTCGGTAGAACCGTTCCCCCTGTTATTGCAATCTCCTTAAGTGCATAACGTTGCTCTTCAATGGGTGCTTCCGGATTGATGATCAGGGGATCTGCATCTTCATCCAGTGTAAGGACCGATTGCTGTTCAGCTTTAAAGTTATAAACATTCTGAACATCAATATAAAAATTCAGGGAAACATTTTTCAGAAAAAACTCTTTATCTACCCGGATATCAAGCTGATGAAAAGCATCTAATCTTTCCATGTTAAAGCGGTCGAAATCAAGTATACCGATTCTCCTGGCATTCCAAGCCTGTACATAAGATGATTCAAGCTTATCGAAAGGAGTGAAGGGAACACCTCCAACAAATCTGAATTTTAGTCCGGCACTCCAGTTATTTTTAAATTCCCTGAGTGCAAGAATATTTAATAGATGTTTGTTATCCCAGGCAGTGGGAACCCATTCATCCAGTTCGAGTACTTCCTGCCGGAAGGCTTCAGCTTCACTTCTTACAAGGGTATAGGCCACAGTGACGTTCGTTCCTAAAAGGTCCTTGTTTCGATAGAGAATTTCCATTCCATATGCTCTTCCCTTTGCAATTGACAGGACTTCTTCATCTCCGAAGGTGCCAAAATCGGCCCCTTTACTCGAAATGGAGACAGAATCTCTCACACTGTAGGGATAATTTCTGTAATACTTATAAAAGCCTTCTATGGTAAGACGTGAATTATCATCAGGTAACCATTCAATCCCACTTACAAGATGGTCAGAAGAGATATAGTCAAGACCATTATCCCGGTTAATAAGATTTCCCTGTGAGTCACGGTAGCCAAGTGTGGTGTAAGGAGGGACCTGGAAATAGCGTCCTGTGTTGAAGTTCAGGAAAAGGTCCTGTGCCAGCAGGTATGATGCGGAAAATCGTGGCGATAGCTGATTTAGCATATTCTGCATTTTCTTCGAATAATTGTTGGCATCGGTTCTTAAACCAAGGGAGAGGCTTAACCTGTCCTTAAAAAATTTCTTTGTAGCCTGGGCAAAGACTCCCCATTTGAATAATTCAAGATTGGAATTATAATTAATGTCAACCGGCTCCCCATTTAAAAAAGTTTTGCTAAAAGTCGAATTGAAATATTTAGCATATTCGCCTCCAAGGCCATAGGTTAACCTTAATCCATTGCCATATTGAGTGAAACGTTCATAACGGAATTTATTTTCGATTTCATCCGAATCAAAATCAAGAGTTTTTATCGTATCCTCGTTGTTATTAAGGTATTTGTAAGAGACATTATTCAGATAATTTCTGCTCAGTACCCATGTGTCAAATCCGTTGTCTCTAAAATGTTTATAAACTGCACCAATCGCATAAGTCCATTGTTCATTAATGGGCAAATATCCCAGAATATATCTTTGCTCATCGGTTTCATTTGCATCCAGGTTGAGCGAAAATTGATCCAGGGAACCTATGCTGATAACACTCAGTTCATTTTTCTCATCGAATTTTGTTTTAACTTTAAACTGGTAGTCATTGTAGGTGGGAAGAAATGGCAGCCCAATAATATTGAACAGAAATTGCAAATATGATCGACGAACGGATGCAATGTAAGTGGTATTTTCATTTATCGGTCCATCAATGGTAAGTGCAAGATCTGATGCCCCTACCGAGCCTTTGAATCTCATTTGTTCTTTGTTACCATCAATTTGATTGAATTCAATCACGGAGCTTAAAGCATTTCCCCGGTTGGCTGGAAAAGCTCCGGAATAAAAATCCACTTCCCTGATAAAATCCACATTAATAATTCCAACCGGTCCTCCCGATGCCCCCTGGGTAGCAAAATGATTAAGATTTGGGATTTCAATTCCATCAAGATAAAAGCGGTTTTCACTGGCTCCACCTCCCCGGACAATAACATCATTTCTGAAAGCGGGCGTTGAAGCCACCCCCGGATAGGATTGTATGACTTTTGATATATCCCTGTTTCCGCCCGGATTCTTTTCTATTTCCACAAGACTTATTCTTCTGAGTGATACCGGGCTCTCAATATCTCTCCGAAATGGAGATGCTTTTATGGTTACTTCTTCAAGCTGAACATTTGCCTCTTCCATCGGAATTTCAATAAACACTTTCCTGGCATTGGTAACCAGAATAGGATCTGAAACATAAGGTTCAAAACCTACTGAAGTCACACGCAATTCAACATACCCGGGTTCAAGTCCCGTAAATATGAATTTTCCGTCCAGGTCACTGATTGATCCTATGCTGGTTCCAAATACAGCTATGGTCGCAAAAGCTATAGGTTCATTGTTCTTGGAATTGTATATTCTGCCTTCTATAATTCCGTTATTCTGTGCGGTTGTATTATAAAATATGGATAGGATTAATAAACTAATCCGCAAAAATTTATTAATGTTCATGGCATAATTCTTTGCCTCATAAACATCATTATATTTGTTTTGTTCAATTTTTGTTTAAAAAAATACCAGAAAAGTTAAACAAAGATTAATTCTCGAGTCAGCATCCTGAATTTCATTCCCACTCTGGACTATTTTTATTTTGACAGATGAGTCTACTTTGAAAAGTGTTAAAACCCCTTGACATGCTGTCGAAAAAGTTAACAAAAATTTTAAGTTAGTTAAAAATAAACGGAAAGTTTTTCTTTTTCTTCCCCTCCCAAACCCTTCCCCTATATTTGTGTTATTTGGTTTTACTAAAGCCAAATCGCACAAAAACAGATATTTGTAATATGACTTTTCAAGTCATATGACATTATCGAAAAGAGAGTGAGTGTGAGAGCGAGGATGCTGCCTGTGGCCGAATTCTTCGGAGTTCTACTCCAAAAACAAGGGCTCATGGTTCTACCCTGAAGTCTAATACCATTTATTGAGTCAAAGAGGAACTATCGAACTCTTTCTTTTCTAAATTGAAAATATTTCCTCCCCAGCCATTGTCCCAGCAGATAGGCCCCGAAATATGCAGGAGCAAAGGCCCAGGTCAATTCAACATTCATTTTTTCCCTGAAAAGAATCACAAAAGGTACGGGGATATGAATATAGAGAAGCCAGAGAAAAGTAAATCTCTTTTTGTCTCCTCGCAAGTAACCAAAAGGAAGGTTGATAAGAATGGTGAAAAGTACGACAAAAACATAATCCATCTGATGGTCTCCCCGAAACGAATACAAAACCGGCTCCAAAGGTAAGTTTTTTTGGTTTATAGGAAGGTAGATTTCTTAGTTTTCCTTAAAGTATGTATTCAAATAATTATCTTTAAACCAACTTGCGCTATTGACACGAATTCATATTTGAATGAAAGAACTTAACCAGCTGATTACCAGTGTTTACGTATAAATTATAATGATCCTAAATACCACATAAACCTGTATATCAGTATAATATAATTTCAAGTATCTTTGTTGACCCCGATAAATAGTCTAATACTATTTAAAATCGGTTGACCCCGAAACATAAATCTCAGAAAGCTACTAAGCTGTATATCAATAAGATAAGTTAACTTGAGCGCAAGTTGGGTTAAAGAAAAAAATTGTTCGATACTGATACTTCTTTTAATTCCATCTATTTTTTTGATTTTCTACCGATGTTCAGAGCTGAATTGTTTTATTTCTTTTTATTCCGGCGCATTTGTTCTTTTTGCATTCTTTTTCTCCATCTTTCCTTTGCCATCAACTGCATATCGGTTTGCATATCGCTTTCATCAACAATTTCAAGACCCAGGAGAGTTTCGATAATATCCTCCATGGTCACAAGCCCGCTGGTTCCCCCATATTCATCCACTACCAGTGCTATATGTTCCTTTTTGTAAAGCAACTGTTCAAACAGGTTGGGAACAGGTGAGTTTTCGTAAGCGATGATGAACGGGCGATTTAAGTCCTTTAACTTCATGGAATGTCTGTCTTCTGCCAGTTTACTTAAAATAGCATCTTTCAGCACGTAACCATGAACATTGTCTAGATTTTCGGAGTATATAGGGATCCTGGAATAGGCGAGAAATTTCTGATCCTTGAAAAAATCTATAAGCCGGGTTTCCTCGTCAGCGGCAACCATTACGGTCCTGGGAGTCATAATCTCCTTTACTTTTATGAATTTAAGCCTGATCATATTGTTAATGACCTTGCTTTCATGTTCCTCGAAAATTCCTTCCTCTTCACCAAGGCTTGCCATCATGGCAATTTCTTCACGACTCACACTTTCGGGTTGTTTGTTTTTGGAAATGAAATGAGTTATAAATTCAGCAAGTATTACAAGGGGATAAGTAATGATAATCATAATCTTTATAATTCTTGCAGAAAATAAAGCAAGCTCTCTCCAGTATAATGCCCCTATGGTTTTGGGAATGATCTCGGTAACAACAAGGATCAACAGGGTTAAAACAGCGGACACAATCCCAAAATACATTTCACCGAATACTTTTACGGCCTCTGCGCCAACCCCTGCGGCACCTACGGTGTGGGCCACGGTGTTCAATGATAAAATAGCAGAAAGCGGACGATCGATCTCAGTTTTATATTTCTTTAAAAGATTTGCTGATTTTTTTCCGGCAGATTCCTTATTCTGAATGAAAGGCATGCTCGTGGAAAGGAGTACGGATTCCATTATGGAACATAAAAATGAAAATCCCAGTGCCAGAAATAAATAAAAAAGTAATAATCCCATTCGTTATATTTTCTTATTCTTTGTTAACTCAAAAACTTTTAAACAACTTTAACACTTTAGCTCATTTTATCCCTTGCTTTCAAACTGTTTCAAAATTTTTGGATAAATCTGAAAAATCAAGAAAAGGAAGTTCTTTTTTGATACGCTCCAGTTTTGTTTTTTGTTTTTCACGGAATTCAAAAGATTTCCTGCTTGATGGATCAGTGAACCTGTGATTTGAAGCTTTTACCAGCTTTTCAATCGCTGATAGCTGTCTTTTTGTATTTTCATTAAAATAGGAAACAATGAATTTTTCCCATATATAATCAATTGCCTGTTGATTTGGATGCAACAGATCTTCTGCATAAAATCGATAATCTCTGAGATCATCAAGCAGGATCTCGTATGATGGAAAATAATCACAGAGATCTCCGAATTTTTTCTGGATTTGCATGATTGCCAGATGCAAAATGGACTTGCTGATTTGATTTCCATGAGCTCCATCCTTCCAGTGCCTTACAGGGCTGACGGTGAAAATTATTTTTAAATCAGGATTGAATTCTTTCAATTCCTCAAGGAGCTCATTAAATTCAGTTTCAATAATTTCAGTGCTTAATAATTCTCTGTTAAAAATTTTGGCAGGCACCTTATGGCAATTACATACTATATCTCCGGTTTTCTTCACCCGGTAGACCCATGCGGTACCCATAGAGATGAAAAGGTATTTTGCTGTTCTTAAAAATGAAGACGAGATTTTAATTTTTTCGTTGATCTTTTCCAAAGTGACATCTGCTTTCGGGTGAGAAAAATCGGAATGATGATCCCATGAAAAATATCTTTCATTGTAAAATTCCAGGTCTTCTTTTGTGTATTGTTTTTCATTCATTAACAAATCAATTGATCGCTTGACAGAGAGAGGGTTATAAACAACACCGAAAGGATTTATATCGCTTGAGAATTGCATTTCCCTGAGCCTTGATCCTATATATTCTGTAAAGCACGAACCAATAAGCATGATTGGGTCTTTATAGCTGATTTGAAAATGGGAAGGTCCCTGTATTATTTCGGTTCTGAATTTCATATTTTGAATAGCTTTACCGGCTATTTATTTTACTCATTTAACAAACAAAGTAAAGAAATGATGTAAAAAAATGAAATATCTCCCTCTTCAACAACGGATTATTCGATTTCATGACTTCTAAGCCAGTCTATGATATATTCAAATATCTCCTTATAGATTAGCTCGTTATGAAGCTCATGATATTGCCCTTCCCATAATTTAAGCTGTGTCCTTTCGCAGGTATTCATGACATAATTTTCACTTGCTTTCGGTGAAGTGATCTTATCTTCTGTACCATGCATTAAGAGAAACGGGTAATTAATTTTGTAAACATTTCTTAAAGCATGATAGCCGGCATTGTACATTACGTTAAACAGTCGGAAGGTGATTTTTTTAAAGTTAAGGGGATCCTTTTGAAATTCCCGTTCCACCTCGGGATCATGTGAGCGGTTATTCAGGTCAAGCCTGCTGTTGAGGCTTATCCTGGGAAAGAATTTACCGGCAAAAGAGGATACTGCCAATAGTGGTCCGGGAGGTTCATTGGCCATTTTGAGCCAGGGGGAGCTGACAATCAATGCATCTACAGGTTGGTTTCTGATGATGATGTGATTGAGAACAAGGCTACCTCCCATGCTATGTCCATAAAGCACAAATTTACTGTCTTTGAACATTTTTCTCGCTTTGCTAAACAGGAGATCAATATCGTTAAGTATAACCTCAAGAGATTTTGCGTATGCTCTTTGTCCGGAAGATTTTCCGTGCCCTCGCAGATCAAAGCTCAGGAAATTAAATCCTTTTTCAACAAACATTTTGGCCCATCGTTCATATCTCCCACTGTGTTCTCCCAGGCCATGTATCATTAAGATGGTTTTCTTTGATTCCTTATCAGGCTTCCAGCATTGTGCGAAGAGTGTTTTATTATCTTTCGTCTTCCAGCGATAAGTTTTATGTATCATTCCCTAGATTAAAATCCTTTTGATTGGCTGAATATAAACTATAAATTTACTGTGTTATTTGCATTATACAAAGATTATTTGATTTTTCAGGGTTATAAACTGATTTTTATAGTCACCCGGTAACATAAATTATTATCTGCAGAGTGCAATCAACGGTTTATAAAACTGGAAAAACAAACCTGCTCCAAACGATGAACATATTTTTGAATTTGCCTTTTGGTATAAATTATGGGGAATTACTTACATTTGTTTAATATTACTCATTTTAAAAATGAAATATGCTATGATAAAAAGGGTAATATCAAAGCGAAAAAAAACGGTGGACGTTTCTGTATCCGACGACCTGTCTTTTTGGCTGAAGCAATCACCGGAAGAGCGGATATCTGCAGTGGAAATACTTAGACGTCAATATTATGGAGGTTCAGAAAGACTTCAGAGAGTTTCTCGGGTTATTAAACGTACATAATGTAAAATTCATGATTGTTCGGGGGTTATGCGCTAACTTATCATGGTGCTCCTCGTTTTACAGGTGACATTGAAATTTTTATAAATCCTGACTTTGAAAATGCAAAGAAACATTCAAATATCAACTCCTGCCCACAACGGCCTCTACGATATCACCCGGAAGGTGGAAGCCATCGTCTCAGAATCCGGCGTACAGGCCGGCATGGTCAATGTCTATGTTCAGGGCGCTACAGCCGGTATCATGATCCAGGAAAACTGGGACGATTCTGTTCAGACCGATGTTATAAATCTTTTGAAAAAGCTTATTCCTTCAGGGGTATGGCAGCATGATGCCCAGGATAACAATGGGGATGCACATTTGAAAGCCGGCATTGTCGGTCCACAGGAGACTATTCCTATTATTGACGGCAAGATGGGACTTTCCACCTGGCAGAATATTTTTCTCTGCGAGTTTGATGGCCCGAGGTCGAGGAGGAGTGTTGTGGTGACGGTGAGTTCTTCCGCTATATCGTAAGGTTATGGCTTCGGACTGACGGGTTCAGATATTAAAAACAACAGATGTACAGGCACTTCCGAATTTGCCATGAACCTGGATGGACCTTCAGGAGAATGCATGCTCATTATGAACAGGTTCAATCAATATGCCGGCAGCAGGGCCAGCATAGTACTGTGAGAAGATAGCTATAATAATAAAGTGATTGGGAATGCTGCCACCACAGTCGTTGAAGATCTGGGTACTGATAATTTGGTAATGCTTCATTAGAATCGGCGCGTTTCGCCTCTATTTGCTTTATCATTCAATTGGATTATTCGTTCGACGGGATCTCTTATCGTCCCCTACCATGGGTTCCTCCAAAGGCGGACAGGTACACCCATGGCTATTATTGTTTAACCCCTATCGGGGGTTGTCATTACCGCTTTATGCCCCCGTATTTCCGAGGGTGAGGTCTACCAAAGACTACTTCTTATAAGCTGCATATAAACAATTACTTATATGCAATGGTCGCTTAGCTTTGAGGTTTCTCTCATTCGTTCCCTATGGGAAATCAACAGATGATCATCAACCATTCTCCCTTTGATTATTAGTTGATTATTGTTAATTTAGAAAAAGATATAACCACCTTGTATTATTATGAAAATCAAGATTCTTATAATATCTCTGCTGATTATCTTTTCTTCTCCATTGAAATCCCAGAAAGACAGCATTGATTTTCATAGTAAGATATCCCTGAATGCACCAGCGCTATTGACAACAAGAATGCTTTTTACTTACACTTCTCAGCTAAAAGATCGGATTTATTATGATATAACATTGGGGTATAAATATTTTTTCAGAGATGAGATAGAGCAATTAGAATATATGCCTTTCACAGATTATCCATGCCTTTATAATATTGTATCTATAAGGTTTGGATTAAGGAAGTATTTAATAGGAGACGGAGATCCTTTTTTTCTGGGCGTTTCCACTAATTATCATTATAGATTTAATAATAATGTAAAAATTATCCGATATGTTAATGAGGGAGGAGACGCATATGACCAGGATTGGGTATTTGATAAAAGGCAACAACATGTAATAGGATTACTTTTTAAGTCGGGTATGCAAATTTTTGAAAATGAACAATGGAAAACGGATTTTTTTGTTGGAATAGGAATGGCATGGAGGGCTGAAAAATACATTGTGGCCGAAAAGTATGAAACATATTATGGAAATAAGGTCTGGGATGATCGCTCTATTCTTGAAAAAAACAATAGGCTTATTCCAACTATTCATCTTGGACTGGATATTGGGCGTAAACTCAAATAAAAAAATTATTTTACGGACTCCGCAATCCCCACTCCCTGCTTAATCCGGTCCGCCATTCCAATCCCATCCCTCAGGTTTCCTGCTATTATTAGCCCGGAATATTCTTTCTGTACTTCCTCAATGAGTTTTAACCTTTCTCCCGTTGAAAGACCATACTGAGGTATAGCATGCTCATACCTGAATAATCTCACAAGATCAGGGGCAAAATCCTTCAGCCCCATCATCCCCTGAACTTCAGAGGAAGCCGTGATCAACAGATCTTCGTCACTCAGGTTCATGAGCTCATCTCTTTTAACACCACCGATAAATGTAGTAAGCAGGGCACCTCCCTTTGGCGCTCTTTCTTTTAGAAAAGCTGAAGGAAACAGGATCCCGAGCACATCTCTTTTTTCTTTTGATGGTACCAGTCCGCCAAAACTATCCAGCTCAAAGCCTTTCCACTCCTTAAAACCATATGCTATCTCTGCTACACGTGCATATTTGAGATTGTTTATTTTTTGCATTCTTTCCTTTTCAATGAAAGGAAGAATTGATGGTAAAGCATAGGAACCCATGGTAGTAACAACACTTTCTCCATCTGTTTCCTCAGCCTTGTTATTGCGGGAATACCTGACTTTAAATTCACCTGATGCTAGGGGCTCAACTTTTATATTTTGACAGTTTAGCAGAATATTTTCTTTGCCTGAAGCTTCAACCAGCCCCTTGATGAGATTTTCCAATCCCCCTTCGGCCGAAAATACTTCCCGGGTGGCTTTCTTTAAGCGGGGGTCCTTCTCCTTCATTTTCTTTTTTATGGAACCTCCAATAAAGCTGCCATATTCCTGTTCCAGCCTGTATAATTTAGGCAGGGCATAACGGGGAATAATATAATCCGGATCGCCGGCATAGACTCCTTTAATGAAAGGATCAACAGCATAATCGAGAAAAGATTGGCCCATTCTTCTTTTTACCATTTCAGAGAGGGTCTCATTGGGATTGGTCCCGGGTTTTCTGAAGGGTTCTCCAAGTATCCGGATCTTATCTTTCATAGAAAACAGAGGAGTTTTTATTCCTCCTAAAAGCCCGGAAGGAATAGCTTCCCATTTGCCGTTCTTCCAGATCAGTCTTTTTTTGGCCCCTTCATCTGCAATTTCAAGCTTGCAATATCCTTCAAGATCCTCAAATAGTTCCGCCACTTCAGGATGCCCGATGACGCCGGTATTGGGTCCGGCCTCAAAGCAAAAACCTTGTTCCCTGTGCGTCTGGATGACACCTCCGGCCCTGGCATTTTTCTCCAGCACCACAAAAGGTATTCCTCTTTTTTTCAGGTAAAATGCTGTAACCAATCCTGTTAATCCGGCTCCGATTATAATTACCTTTTTGCTCATTTCAGACTGATTTTGAAAATTTCCGGGTTTTATCTGTCTTCTGCAATGGATCGAATAATGAAGCTATGTTCCTTATAAAGAACTTACCGTATTCCTTGATAGATATCTTATCATTTTCAAACCTCAATAAACCATCCTTTTCAAATTCCTTCAATTTTTCTTCATCGTAAGCAGTTATATCCTTGAGTTTTTCCATATTCAGCCCGAGGCCGGAAGCAATTTCCTTCAAGTCGACATAAAAATTGCACATAATTTCATTGATCATCTTCCTGATAATGATCTCCTGTCCATTCAGGTGATATCCTTTTTGCACGGGAAGATGATTATCTGAGAGTGCTGATATATATTCACTTACTTTCTTTGTATTCTGTGAATATGCTGAATGTAACTGGGAAATGGAAGAAATGCCGGCAGCATAAACCTGTCCGGTGGTGTTCCTTGTACAATATCCCTGGAAATTCCTGTGGAGCGTCAGGTTCTTTAGAGAAGTGTAGAGTTCATCCTCTTCTTTTGCATAATGATCGAGCCCAATGGATCTGTAACCTGCATTATGCAGGATATCTGCTGCCTTTTCAAACATCCGGCTTTTTGTCTCGGGATCGGGAAGGCCATGTTTTTCAAGTTGTTTCTGAGCCCCTTTCACCCAGGGTACGTGAGCATATGAAAAAGTAACCAGGCGGTCAGGGCTTATTTCAACAGCTTTCCTGATTGTCTCAGCAAATGTTTTTTCATCCTGGTAAGGAAGGCCATAGATAAAATCCAGGTTTACCCTGATGTTTTTTGAGCGTATATAGTTAACAATTTCTTCTACAGGTCTTTCCGGAAAATCCCTGTTTACAGTTTCGAGTACTTTTTTGCTGAAATCCTGTATTCCAAGGCTTATCCTGTTAAATCCCGATCTGTCCAGAACATCAATGTACTCATTTGTTAACCCTGCAGGATTACATTCAATGGCAATTTCCGGGTGTGGAATAAACTCAAATTCATCCTGCAGGAATGTCATGGTTTCCTCTATCATTTCTGCAGGCAGCGAGTTGGGTGTTCCGCCTCCCCAGTGGACCTGGGAAACTTTTCGCTTTCTGTCAATATATTTTCTGAAAATACCCAGTTCGGTCTTTATAGCATCCATGTAATTCCTGGTCGTCTCATCATTCATAATTTTCATGGAATTGCAACCACAATAATGACAGATTTTGTTGCAGAAAGGGATGTGAATGTAAATGGAAACATTCCGGGGTTCTTCATCATTTGAACGTATTATTGCATCGATGAAGTCTTTCTCGCCGAAATCTTCATGAAAGAAATTAGCCGGAGGATAACTGGTATACCGGGGTACCGGTCGATTATATTTCTTGAGTAAGTTATCGGGTATTTGCATTTTCTTTTGGATTTTGGTATAAGAACACAATCATAACAAATACACTCAGGCCAATGATGGCTTCAATCTGGAAAAGTCCTGCATATCCCAGCATGTCGGCAATTTTTCCTGAAAATACAGCCATGAATAAACTGCTCAGGTGTGTCAGGACTATCTGTATGGTAAAATCTGTTCCTTCGCGTCCCGGCCTTACCCAGTTCATGGCCATGGTGTAGATGGCCACGGTAGACATTCCATAAGCTGTCCATATTAGGGCGGTTAGCGGGTAAATAAAACGAAGTACATTGCCTGTTATTTCGAAAAAGAGAAATAAGGATGCTGCTAACATGTTAACAAAAGAAAAAAGTATAAGTGCTTTTCTTGCCGTGATACGTTTTACAATAAAACCGGCTCCCAGTGCTGCCACTGCTCCGAAAGATGTCCCGAATATACCGGAAATGAATCCTATTTTATCGGCCGCAAAACCAAGATCTACAAAATAAGGTTTCAACATGGCAAGTATGCCGATCAGACCCGAGTAAAACAGGAATAAGGTGAGCACCTGTCTGAGAGTTTTCTTCTGGCCAAAGAATGACCCTATATCCTTTAGTCCGGCAACGGGTCTTTCCTTTTCTTCGATTTCCTCGTTGGGTTCAAATTTTTTTGTACTGTAAAGCGGGATCAGAGCTAAAAGAACAAAACCGGCAAGACCGGCAAGTAACCCCTGCCAGCCGTAATGATGATAAATGATAAGCAAAACCCCGCTACCCACGAGCGTGCCCATAAAACTTCCGGCCGATTGCATGCTGTTACCAAGGCCTCGTTCTTTTTTCTTGAGCGTGAGAATGGCAAAAGCATCGGTTGCTATATCCTGGGTAGCACTGGCAATAAAGGCAATAACCATAAGAATGACAATCAGTTTGAAATCGGTGGATATTTCAAAAAATCCGATGGATAGAATAACCACCGCGTAGAAAATTTCAGAAACCAGGATCATTTTCCTGTAATCTCCGCGGTTTTTCCCTCTCCGATCAAGAAGAGGCGCCCATAAAAATTTGATAATCCAGGGTAACTTGATCAATTGCCAGTATCCGATAGATTCGAGAGAGTAGTTCTCCTGTCTCATAATTACCGGGACAACGGTTGAAAAGAAGCTCATGGGTATGGACTGTGCCAGGTAGAGACTCAGGAGGGTTCCGTACTTTTTTATATTTGTCATTTATTTGTAAGAGAAATTATTTATCAGATTAAAAGTTATGCGCTTAATTTATCAGCATTACTATTAAGTAAAGGTTTATTTCGTCTTTGTGCCGGAGGACTTCAACAACAATAGCGGGTTTTAACCTGTGGTATGAAGGTTCCCGGAACCTAAGTATTGTCCCGGAGGGGTATAATAATTATTCAAGCCCTTCCGGGGGTTAATCATACCAGTATAATACCATTTTATCACGGGTTAAAACCCGTGGCTATTATTGTCCAAGCCCTCTGGGCTTGCAGGAAAGACTATTTAAACATTATTTTAAAATGAAACATCAGTTATTATTTAGATTTTAATTTTTATACTCGTACCAATTAGTCTCGGTTTTCCTCTCTGTACGTAAGCATTTCTCAATGCGGTGAAATAAAACGAATTATAATCTGTATTCAGGAGGTTCTTTCCCCAGAAACTCCATTCGAAATATTTGTTTTCAAAAGTGATGTTGGCATTCATTAAACCATAATATTCCTGGTAATCTTCATTATTCTCATGCCAGTAATGTTTTCCGAATCCATTATAGCTTGCCTGGATAAAGATTCCTTTAATAAACTTGCCACTCAGAGGCATATGATAATTTGCTCCGGTATAAAGCGTCATTTTCGGGGCATAAGGAATATAATTTCCACTGTAATCAGTTGAAGAATTTTTTTCATAGCTTTCAAATTTTGCCTCATTGAAACCGGCATTTAAAAAGGCATTTAAATTTTTGGTCAATGCTGAATTAATCTCCAGTTCAATTCCCCTACTGTATGATTCACCTGCGTTTGTTATCATTGAACCACGTCCGCTAGGAACTGCCTGATATATTTGTTGATTTGTCCAGTCAATATAGAATAATGATAGATTCGCCCGAAGCCTTCTTTGCAGTAATGTGGATTTAAATCCGATTTCATAGTTTATGCTTGATTCAGGATCAAAGCTTCTATGCTCATCTTCTTCAAAGGTAGAGTTAAAGCCTCCCGCTTTATATCCTTTTGAGATCGTGAAATAACTGTTGAAGTTTCTGACAGGAGAATATTTTAATGAAAACTTTGGTAAAAAGACAAAAGAAGACAATTCTGCGGGAGAATTATTGTATACCTGGCTTGTTTCATTATTAATGACCCGGTCGTAGTCATAGATTTGTTCAGATTTTTCATAATCAAGCCTGATACCTCCCAGAATGCTCAAACCATCTATAATGAAATCATTGTATGAAGATTGATGAAAATATGCGATTCCCCTGTTGAGATTATCATAGCTCTTGTACAAAGACATATTGGGTGGAATGCCGAATTCGCCGGCATCTTCCTGGTAAAACACATTAACCCATGAGTCAAAATCCTGAATAAAGGCAAAAACACCGGAAACAAAACTATACTGTGAGGGTCTTGTTGAGTGCAGGGTTATCTCCTGGGAGATCATATGTTGTAATTGATCCTGTGTAACAAACAAAGCTTCCTGTGGTGTGAAATCCTGATCAATGTCCTGCTTTCCATCAAAGAACTGATAGCTTGTTGTAGCATTCAGGGTGAAATTGTCCCATAAATATTTCACATTAAAATTGTTCGATAATAACCATCTGTCGTATGAACTGGGATGGTCATAACTGATTTGTTCCGCTTCTTCAGTTTCGGAATTATATACTGCATAAGGGTATCCCTCCTGGTGACTTTTTTCCAGGTTTACTGTAAACTGTGTCTTCAATCTACGTGATGGATCAAACAGTAGCTTTAGCCTGCCACTCTGGGATTGCATGGCATCAGATTTATTGTTGAGGAAAGTATTCTCATAGAATCCACCATAATTAAAAGCAGATGCATTGAGCAAAAGAGATGCCTTTTCCCCAAGTGGCTGACTGTGACTCAAAGAGCCCTTATAGTACTGATAGTTTGCGCCACTCAGTTCCAGGCTGGTTTCTCTTACATCAGATGGCTTTTTGGTGAAAATATTGATAATGCCACCCATAGTATTCCTTCCGTAAAGAGTACCCTGGGGTCCCCTTAAAACTTCTATTCTTTCAATGTCAAAAAAATCAAAATCAAAAGCGGCTTTTTCGAAATAAGGAACATTGTCTACATAAAGCCCTACAGAAGGAGAGTTGATTCTCGAACCGATTCCCCTGAGGTAGATGGGAGAGGTGAGCCTGGTGCCGTAATCAGGCATAAATAAGTTGGGAATCATGCCCGAAAGACCTGTCATGCTGCGGATATTCTCATTTTCGATCTTTTGTTTGCCAATTACGGAAACAGATGCAGGTAGCTCTATCAGTTTGCTGTTCTTGGTTTCTTTGGAGGAAATTACAGTCACTTCATCCATCTCAACAGGGGGAAAGTTGGTACTATCAGTGGAAACCAACATATTCTGCGCGGAAACGGATGTAAAAAATAAAATATAAACAGGTAACAATATAAGCTTTTTCATTGCTAAAGATGTAATGTGATAAATTAGGACTAACAAGTCCGGGGTAGAAAGGTTGATTTTTGTTTTTAGCAATTAACAAGCGGGGGGTGGACGAGAAAAAAGTGAAAATGAAAGTTGATGAGAATGAAAAGAGAGTAGCGGGGGAGATATCTGATCAGGACATTCGGGTACTTTAAAAGCATATTTCAAAGCTTGTTGAGTAGTGAAGGACTCATTAACCGAATGTTCCTCGTAATAATAAGTTTTTTCTTTATTTATTTCTGAGGATGATTGCCGGATTGAAACTATTTTTTCCTCATCTACTTTATCTTTGGAAAAAGTTTTCTGTAGAAAAGGCTGAGCAAAGGAAAAGAGCATATAGACCAGGTAAAACCCGGCGGCTATAACATAGGGTAATATGCTTGAAAAAATTCCGAAAAACATTTATTCTTTTCCTTTATTTCTTTTTGGGTTGACCGGGAACCATCCCTTTTCAACCCTTTCTTCCTGTTCAATTATTTCGTGGATTCCCCACAAAAGCGTCAATCCGAAAATGCTGAGGATCGATGCGATAATTACATACTCAATAAGTAATGCTGAAACCAGGGATGCAATTCCAAGGATTAAAAATGCCATCCAGAGCCTCTTTGTAAAATAATACTCCCCGGCTATGCAGGCCCATCTTCCAAAGATGATGATCAGAAAGCTTGCTGCTCCTACGATCAGTCCCGAGAGATTTAACTCTAACTGTCCTATTTCCACAATCACATCAGCCATACTCTCTCTTCGGATTTTTTTTCGCCTGTCCTTTTAATACCCTCTCATGCTGGAAGAAAAGCTCAATGGTTGTCCAGAAGAAACCAAATCCAACCACTCCGAGCACAAGACTGAGATATCCGGAGACAAAAAGTGAAATACTTACAAGAACTAATCCGGGTAAAAGCACTGACCACCAGGCCTTTTTTCCGAAATGATATTCAATTTTCACAACAACAGGGTGAAACACACCAATCGTTACAAACGCAACTACACCTATCAATATTGCTTCCCAGTTCATATCGTGAAATGTCTCACAAAGTTAAGGGAAAGCTGGGAATGGGAAAGGGGGTGTGGGTTATTTATATTGAGTATAAAGAGGGGGGTGTGGTGGGATAATGTGGTGGGATAATGAGGTGAAGATAATGTGGGGGAATAATCATGGCGGGATAATGGGGTAGGATAAAAAGGGGATGAGTTAGAGCGAAGATGCTTCAAAAAAGCAGGCCTCCGGAGGAGGCAAACAACAATAGCCCCGGGTGGAGTGAGGGAGAAAAATAAGGGCTTTGACCTTTATTTTTTTCCTCACGGAACCCGGGGTTGCGGCACCCACCCCTCCTCCCCCCAGGCCGCGCAGCGGGCTGGGGGGAGGGAAGTAGAAGGTCGTGAATATGATAGGGATAAAAAGGAATAATCGGGGATGTTAATCCATTATGTAAAAAATATCTAATATTATATACGTTTTACCGATAGGTTTAGCGAGCTAAAGAAGGTTGCCGCAGATCCTCCAAAGGCGGACAGGTTCGCAGATGAAGAATTGTTTGGTTGGTTGAGTCAGGAAATTTTCGCAGAATATTGAGTTTATCAGAGATAATGGTTTATTGCTTAATACATTGGATGTTAAATCAAGGCTAAATATGTGTTTAGGTTTAGGATTTGAATTTAAAGATGGGTATAGTATAGAGATGCAATATCGAACAAATCGTGAAATTTTGGGCAGCTATCTGGACTGGCATTCTGATTATAAAACATTCTCATTAGTACTTGGGTATGATGTGTTTTTAGACTTAAGCTATAAAAGAATTAGCAGGTGAAATAAACAGGCCATTCTGGGTTTTAATCCTCCTTCGCTCCGATAGCTATCGGAGCTGCGGCGGACGAGAAGTTTGGTCGAATTGGCTACGCCGAGCTCGTAAACTCGGTTCCTCGGAGTTCTACTCCGAAAACAAGGGTTCAGGGTTCTACCCTGAGGTTTAATACCATTTATTAAAAAGGTATATACCCACTCTCTCTCACAATATCCTGTCCTTCAGAAGAAAGAATTAAGTCATATAGTTTATATGCCATTGAGTTTTCATCCAGGTCTTCGCGGATGACGACAAAAACCTCGGTGGTGTATGGGTATCTCCTCATTTTTAAATTATTATAATCTGGATATATCCCATCAATTTGCAATAATTTTATACTGTCACTTCTTATCATGTAGCGAGTGTAATAATTGATTGAGTATCCCAGCCCTTGTCTGTCGTATTCAATCTGGTTAACCAGGCCCATCATTCCATACATGATCATGTCCGGGGCTTCGATCATTTTAAGATCTTTCATGATCAAGGTTTCCATGAGTTCCTGGCTACCTGAGTTTCTATTTCGCAGATAGGGATGTATTTCCTCATTGGGACCTCCTAATTCAAGCCAATTTGTTATTTTCCCGGTATAAATATCCCGGATTTGATCGGTGGTAATTAAGTTTACCGGACTATTTATATTATTCAGGAATATGAATGCATCGAGAGCTACCGGTGTTTCGATTAACTCCACACCCAGGCTGTCTGCTAAATGTTTTTCATCATTTGATGCTCTTCTCGCCACCAGGATAAGATCGGCATTTTTTCGTATCAGGTTTTCATAGGAAATATGAGTGCTGCTATGGTAGATGTTTTCTGTGATAAACTTGCATGTGCCTGGTTTTTTTTCACATGATGGCATAAGCCTGTAGGGATATTTATAATGAAAAGATGAATACACCCACGAATAATCAACATTCAATAATTTGCATGCAATCATGGTTTGCAAGGGCTCAGTTGATGTGGAGCCGTCAACAATCGGATAATTCTGAGTTGTGAAATTATAATCCGTAAAATCATTTTCAGACTTCTCACAACTGATTAGCGTTATAAAAGATAATACACAAAAAGATAGTGCAATTTCTTTCAATTTTGGTCGAAGATCTTTCATTTCCAGGCTTGTTTATGGTCAAAAGCATTATTTGACAGTTATAAAGATGCTAAATACCTGCCAATGGTTGCTTTAAATATTTTTTAGCCGGGTAGATGGTTTAAACTCAGTAACTAAAGATATAATGCATCTTAAGCATTTAACAAACTACTTTCACTCATTTGCTATAATTCATAAAAAACAGTATTGCATTATTAGCAACCGTTCACCGTTCACCGATCACCGCTCACCGCTCACCGCTCACCGCTCACCGCTCACCGATCACCGATCACCGTTCACCGTTCACCGATCACCGATCACCGATCGCCGATCACCGATCGCCGATCACCGCTCACCGTTCACCGTTCACCGCTCACCGTTCACCGCTCACCGTTCACCGATTACCTATTACCGATTACCTATTACCGTTCACCCTTCTCCCCTCACTTTATTCCCTCCAAAATATAATCAATAATCGGATTGGGCTCTAATGGTGTCTGGAAAGAACGAGTAACATGTTTTGGTGGGATTATGATCTTTCTTTCGATCAGCTCATTGATAATATTGAGATAATTAATGGATGTTTTTCCAACAAGCAGGGGTTTAAGGTTTTTGTCCGAGTTGTATGCATGCAATATATCCCTGAATCCGCGGAGGTAAAGGTGATCTTTGGTGAAACCTCCTCCTCTGAAGATCCTTGCAGTAATGTAAAATGCCTGGTTCTCATCTACCTTTCCATGATCAACCATGTATTCAAAACAATCTTTAAAATCCAGTCCTTCCAGCATTTTTTGAATCCCAAGTACCCTGAGGGCGAAGGTTTGAAGTCGTTTTACGTTCATATTTCCTGAAAGGTATTCGCTCAAAACCGCCAATCCCTCCTGGGTATGAGTATTCAGGGGTGTTCCAAGCCTGAAAATCTTCAAGGGTTGAAGCCGGGAATTTGCCGTGGTCAGCATATGAACACCTATTTCGTGTTCCCTGAGGGCATTGAGGGATTTTTCTGAAAAGGAAGAATCTTTACGGATCAGTATCGTATTTTTGTTATTGATGATCAATATTTTTGACACGACCTTACGGGATATCTCAATTCTGCATTTGATTCCATATTCACTCAATGTTTCTTTAAAAAGGTCGAGTGTTTCTTTTGGTCCGTATACATCTTCTTCATCACTATCGATAGAAGAGGACAGATGAAGAATATACTCCGCATTTTGAATATCTGTTTTGTTGGGTTCTCCAAAATAACGGAGAGAATTATAAAGAAATTTCTCCGTACCTATGGAATTCATGATCTCGATCTTATCTGCATATGAATCAATCACTGCCTGGTAAAGCATACGGATAGAGACATCGCTGATGTCTTCAAGCTTTAACTGGTATAATTTCCTCTTAAACACAAATGGATCGAGGGAGAGCTGGCGGTAGTAAAAATGAGGATTGGTTCTGAATCTGGATTTGAAAAACTCTTTTTTCGCCTGTTCAATATTAACAGGATTGGTATATTTAAGGATCTCAAAGTCTTTGGCCAGGTCAAAAAAAGCTTTGTCAACTTTAATAAGGCTACTCTCAAGTTCCGAAGATAATAATGAATTATTTCGTTTAACGGTAAGATTAGTATTGGCCCTTGCAAAATTAGCTGCGGTGTTAACAATCGCTCTCTTCAGGCGGTGTGTCAGTCTTTCTATGATTAGTGGATAATTTTCGCCTGTAAGTTCATTGCAGTAGATCTTTTTTATTTCGGTGGCAAGAACAAGGGCATTGAAATGTTTTGTAATGTATTCAAGAAGGTAGCCTCTTCCGTAAAAGACTTCATTTTCACTTGCCCTGATATCAATATTTGGTAAAGTGATCTTTGAAAGTTCATGTATAAAATAGTCAACATATTTTCCATATTTCTGCTTATCGATTTTTTCAGTGCCAATATTGAAAACAGGTGTTTCCTTTTCGATCCTTTGATAATTAAAAGAATGAACATCAAAAATAATTACCGATCCGAATTTTCTTTCAAGGCGGGAGATCAGGGCATAAACCACCCTGTAAAAATTATTATGTTTGGAAATGCTTTTTTCTTTTTCTTCCTGGCTTAGCGGAGCTTCCCAGATTTCTTTGCCCCATGCGGTTTCGAAGATGGAATTTTCAGCAGATCTGTTGAGGTCGTATTCATACCGGGAATCATTAGCTGCTACTACAATGGGATGGGGAGAAATAAAGCGAAGTGTTTCAGGATCCTCCTCAAACCACCTTTCATAATCATCGAGTTTGCAGTTTTTTACTAATTCAGGACGAAGATTGTGTCCGTTATGGATTGCGAAACATGCAAAAGGAACATCATCAACAATTTTAATATAGGTGGATTGGTCATTACTCTCTGCCTCAAAATGATCTCCATTTTCAATCCGTGAAATTATCTCATTAATATCAAGTTTAAGCTTCATCTATCATCCTTTTTAGTTCTCGCTTTCGGTTAATGGCTTTTTCTTTTTTATCCACCACATTTTCGATGAAGTCGATGATCTTTTTCTCGAGTTTTACCCTGTTGAATTTATTGATCCTGGTAATGCCTCCGGGACTGACCACATTTATTTCTATCAATTTATTGTTGATGATATCGAGTCCGACAAAATAAAGGCCGTCTGCCACCAGCTTCGGACCAATCTTTTTACAGATGATTTTTTCTCTTTTGGTAAGTTGATGTTTAACTCCGGTTCCTCCAACTTTTATATTTGCCCTTACTTCACCGGAGGCAGGAACTCTTTTGTAGGCACCAATGGGTTCACCATTCAGAACAAGAACCCTTACGTCCCCTTCTTCAGCGCCTTCTACAAATTCCTGCAGAATCACAAAATTTGATCTTTCCTGTCCGGAAATATAAAAATCAAGCAGAGATGATATACTTTGTTTGGCACTTTTCTCCAGGACGATGACACCACTGCCACCATATCCCTGCAGGGGCTTCAGGATCATTTTCTCATTTGGAGACTCCTGTACCACCTTTTTAAGAAAATTTTTGTTTCTTGAAACATATGTTACGGGTATGATCTCATTTTCAGGATCATCAAATGAGGCCGGATATAATTTATTATTTGCTTTTCTAAGCCCTTCAATATCATTTACAATGAAGGTGTCGTCCTTGACTGAGTCCAGAAAATTAAGCATTGCCGGGTCGATGGGAGGGTTTGCCCTCACCAATATCGCATCGAATCCTGAAAGTGGGAGAAGCTGCTCATTGAATTTTACTTTGGAGTGAAAATGATTAAAATTGGAGGAGTATTTGTCCTGCGGTATTATCTTTTTCACGAAACCAAAAGTCCTGCTCTTCCGGATGGTGAATCCCTGGGGGTGAATCAGGCCAACAGTATGCTTCCTGATGAGTGATTCACGAATAATTTTGAGTGTGGAATCTTCTTCAGGTGCAAGAGATTCCCAGGGATCAATGATGAAACAAATATTCATAGTGATTTTTGGTGTTAATTTAGAATATGGTTAGCAAATGTATTTAAGGATAGACAGGTTTTTTTAAAGATCAAGATAATCAATATTTCTTTTCAATCCTTTATACTTTGCCCTCATAACAGGTGTTCCCCTGAAAATGTTGTCGAATTTATCTTCATTAAGGCTTTTCCATTCTTCTTTTGACATGGTTATCATTTCCTCACGAGGCCTGAAATCATCGGTGGTATGTTCTGTGAGCTTTCGGTTCCAGGGGCAAACTTCCTGGCAGATATCGCAGCCAAAAACCCTGTTGTAAAAATTGTTTTTAAACTTTTCAGGAATCTCATCTTTATTTTCGATAGTGAGGAAGGAGATGCATTTGTTTGAATCCACCATCCGGCCATGTTGAATGGCATGAGTTGGACATTCATCAATGCAAATTCTGCAATTTCCACAGAGATCTTTTTTCTCTTTTTTATTATATTCCAGTTCCTTATCAATAATCAGTTCACCAATGAATACATACGTACCATATTCAGGGGAAATAAGAAGGGAATGTTTTCCGATCCATCCAAGCCCTGCATTCCTGGCATAGGCATGTTCCATTACCGGCGCAGAATCGACAAAAGGCCTTCCCCTTGTATCGGGAATGGTTTCTTTTACGTATGCCAGAAGTATCTTCAGCTTTTTTTTAAGTACTTTATGATAATCCTTGCTGTAAGCATATTTTGATACAACCGGGGCATCAATGTCATCCTGGGTTCTTGAGGTGTAATAGTTAAGAATTACCGAGATAACGGATTTTGCATTGGGAACCAGCTTTTCCGGGTCTTTTCGCAGATGGGCATGTTTTTCCATGTACGACATGTCCGCATGCATTTTGTTTTCCAGCCAGTTCTCGAGGACATTTATATCTTCCTCTTTAACTTTGGCCGGGCTAATGCCACAATCGCTAAAGCCTAGTTCAATGGCCTTATCTTTGATGAGTGAGCTATATTCTTTTTTGCTTTTCAATGGCTTCTACATAAGTCCCAGTTCAAGTTTCGCCTCATCGCTAAGCATGGATTGGTCCCATGGCGGATCAAAGGTAAGGTTTATTTCTGCTTTATTGACACCTTCAATCTCATTGATCTGTCGCTGAACATCCGCAATAAGGCTATCAGCTACCGGACAATTTGGTGCTGTAAGGGTCATGGTTACCTTCACATTCCTGTCATCATCCACATCAATTTCATATATCAATCCCAGGTCATAGATATTTACAGGTATTTCAGGATCATAAATATTCTTCAGTACTCTTACAATTTCCGTCTCTATATCTAATATTGTTTTTTCTGCCATAGATTCAATGATTTTTTGGTGATAGCTAAAAAATTCAAATGCTAGCTAAATTTTTTCAATTCGTTTTTTTGCTTTGTCCAATTGGTTAACATCATATAATTAAAAGAGTTCGTGGTTCGACTGCGCTCACCAACCGTGGTTCGACTGCGCTCACCAACCGTGGTTCGACTACGCTCACCAACCGTGGTTCGACTGCGCTCACCAACCATGGTTCGACTACGCTCACCAACCGTGGTTCGACTGCGCTCACCAACCTTGGAAAACAGGTTTCAAGATTACTCAATTATCTTCACCTCATTATCCCCCTGCTTTCAGCTTCCATTCATGCCTCATGCTTTGCATGATAAGCCAGTGCATATAGCTTCATCTTCTTAACCATAGCTACCAATCCGTTCGAACGGGTAGGAGAGAGGTTTTCCTTCAGTCCTATTTCATCAATAAAGTAAAGATCTGCATCTTTAATGTCTACTGCCGGCTGGTTATTCAATACTCTGATCAATAAAGCAACAATTCCTTTAACTATTATTGCATCACTATCGGCGGTAAATTTCACATTTCCGTCTTCGTAGTCGGCATTAAGCCATACTTTTGACTGGCAACCACTGATTAAGTAATCTTCTGTTTTATATTTCGGATCGATGGGAGGAAGGTCATTACCCAATTCGATGAGATAATTATACCTGTCCATCCAGTCATCAAACATGGAGAATTCTTCTATTATCTGGTCTTGTATTTCATTGATTGTCATGATCAAATATTTTTTGCAAAGCTAGGAATTTTAAGGAAAACCCCATTTTACCCGAGCATCATCTTCGCCTGCTGAACAGCCTTAATGAAAATGTCAATTTCTTCAATGGTATTGTAAAATACCATAGATGCTCTTACAGTTCCGGTGATCTCAAAATGATCCATAACCGGCTGCGTGCAATGGCTGCCGGTGCGTATGGCTATCCCCATTTTATCCAGTATCATACCTGTGTCATAAGGATGGATATTATCAAGGAGGAATGAAATAACCGGAATCTTCTGTTGAGCATTACCATATATTGTCAACCCTTTGATCCTTTTTAAATGTTCAGTGGCATAATCCAGAAGTTTTTGTTCATGAGCCCTGATCTGGTCGAGTCCGACAACGGATATATATTTCAGGGCCTCCGAAAGTCCTACCGCACCGGTATAGTTTGCTGTTCCCGCTTCAAATTTGAAAGGAAGCACATTGTAGGTTGTCTTATCAAAACTGACACAATCCACCATGTCACCACCTCCCTGGTATGGAGGCATTTCATCAAGAAACCTTTCTTTACCGTACAGCACGCCAATTCCTGTGGGACCAAAAACTTTGTGACCTGAAAAGGCATAAAAATCGGCATCCAGATCCTGTACATCAACATCCCCGTGCTGTATGGCCTGGGCTCCGTCTACCATTACAGGAATGTTATTTTCATGGGCTATACGAATAATGTCTTTTACCGGATTGATGGTACCCAGGCTGTTGGATGCGTGCACTATGGAAACCAGCTTTGTTCTTTCACTGAAAAGATTCCTGTATTTATTGAGAAGCAGCACACCATCATTATCAAAAGGTATAATTTTAAGACTGGCTTTCTTCCGCTCACAAAGGATTTGCCATGGAACGAGGTTGGAATGATGTTCCATCTCTGAAATAATGATCTCATCTCCTTCTTTTATATATTTTTCACCGAAAGAAAAAGACACCAGATTTACCGAACCGGTGGTTCCGCTGGTAAAGACAATTTCACTGGTATCTCTGGCATTGATAAAATTGCGGACAGTTTCCCTGGCTTCTTCATACTGTTCGGTCATTTGACCACTGAGGTTATGAACTCCGCGATGGATGGAACTATTCAGGAATGAATTGATCTCATTCGTTTTATCAATTACGGCGTTTGGTTTTTGTGTTGTGGCCCCATTATCGAAATATACCAGGGGTTTATTGTAAACCTTCCGGTCCAGTATAGGAAAATCCGATCGTATTTTATCAATGTCAAATCCTTGTGTGCTCATATATTTTTATCTGCACTTAAGTTTACAACTATTACACCGTGAAAGTTCACCTCTCAATCTTTTATCTACCAGATCCGTTATTCTTTCACGCAGTGCAGGTAATTTAATATTCACGAGAACATCATTAGCAAAAGCATACATCATGAGTAAACGACTCTCTTTTTCAGGAATACCTCTTGAGCGCAGATAGAACAAGGCATCTTCATCCAACTGACCCACAGTTGCTCCATGAGAACACTTTACATCATCAGCGTAGATCTCGAGCTGGGGCTTACTATTCATGGTAGCTGTATCGGTAAGAAGTATATTATTATTCTTCTGATATGCCAGGGTTTTCTGTGCATCCTGCCATACATGGATTCTTCCGTTAAATGCACCTGTGGCTTTATCATCAAGGATACCTTTGTAGAGCTGATTACTCAGACAATTTGGTCTGGTATGATTCACCCAGGTGAAATTATCTACGTGCTGATCCTGGTCGGCAAGAAATAAGCCAAGCGCATGATTCTCACAGTTTTCATCATTAAGATATACCATCAGGTTGTTGCGAATGGCTCCACCATGAAGTGTGATGGTATTTGTTTCTGCTTTACTGTCTTTTTCCTGGTGAATAAAAGTGTTGGTTAGCTGAACAGATCTGTTATGTTCATTTTGAACCCTGGTGATGTCTATTTTTGCATTTTGATCAGTAAAAACTTCAGTAACGGAATTGGTTATGAATTCCTCGGTACTCAGGGTATGATCGCAGATCAATACTTTTGCTTCTGCATTCTTTTCCATAACAAAAAGATTACGGTGTTGCACCATTAAGGGTTCATCAGAAAGAAGCAGATGAATGATCTGAATAGGTTGTTCAACCAGGGTATTTTCCGGAACATAAAGGAATACACCATCCTGGGCAAAAGCAGTATTAAGGGCTGTGAGTGCGTCATTTTCAAAACTGGCATACCGGCCGTAATGTTTTTCTATTAACTCAGGATATTCTTTCATGGCTGCTTTCATACTGCCGACAATAACGCCATTATCCATCCTGGTAAGCATTTCACCCTGCGACAGGTAAAAACCATTCAAGACCAGAATGGCACGGGTGTCCAGTTCAGGAATGTCGCAGGTGAAGATATCTTCAATCTCGAATTCGACGGTTTTTGGTTCCAGAGCATGTCTGACATCTTTGTTCAGAAGCTTTTCAATGTTCATATACTTATATGCTTCTGACTTTTTCCCCGGCAGTTTAATCCTGGAAAATTCCTCAAGTGCTTCACCCCGGATTTCATTAACAAAATCGGGTGAGGATGAAAATATCTTTTCCCTGTTATCCTTGTAAAGATCAAGGAGTATTTCATTGACATCTGCAAGTTTATAATCAATTTCCATGAGCCTTCCTCCTAAACTATGTTTGCTTCTTCTTTAATCCATTCATATCCTTTTTCTTCGAGATGAACAGCAAGTTCTTTACCTCCCGATTTGACAATTTTTCCTTTGAAAAGAACATGGACATAATCCGGTATAATATATTCCAGAAGTCTCTGGTAATGAGTGATCACTATGGTAGCGTTATCGGGAGTTTTCAATTTATTCACGCCGTTTGCCACAATTTTCAGCGCATCAATATCCAGGCCTGAATCGGTCTCGTCCAGTATAGCAAGCCTTGGTTCCAGCAAAGCCATCTGGAAGATCTCGTTCTTCTTTTTTTCACCTCCTGAAAATCCTTCATTAACAGAACGATTTGTAAGTTTGGAATCTATTCCTACAATTTCTTTTTTCTCGTGGAGAAGTTTGAGGAAATCCCCTGCAGAGAGCGGTTCCAGTTCCTGGTGCTTTCTTTTTTCATTCACAGCCGTGCGCATGAAGTTAACCATGCTCACCCCCGGGATCTCGACCGGGTATTGAAATCCAAGGAAAAGTCCTTCGAGGGCTCTTTCCTCTGGTTCCATATCCAGAAGATCTTTTCCCATATATTCAGCCGATCCTTCCGTGATTTCAACATAGTCACGTCCTGCAAGTGCTGCTGCAAGGGTGCTTTTCCCCGATCCGTTTGGACCCATTATCGCATGAACTTCACCGGGCTTTACCTCAAGGTTAATTCCTTTGAGGATTTCCATATCTTCAATTTGTACTTTAAGGTTCTCTATTTTTAACATTTTCTGATCTGAAATTTTATTTGAATATTATCCGACACTGCCTTCAAGAGAGATTTGCAGAAGCTTTTGGGCTTCCACTGCAAATTCCATCGGCAGTTTATTAAGAACTTCCTTTGCATAACCATTGATTATCATACCTACTGCTGTTTCGGTATCGATGCCTCTCTGATTACAGTAGAATATCTGGTCTTCCCCTATTTTTGAGGTAGTGGCTTCGTGTTCTACAATCGAAGAACTATTTCCGGTTTCAATATACGGGAAGGTATGAGCACCACATCTATCTCCCAGGAGAAGACTGTCACATTGGGAGAAATTCCTGGAATTAGTGGCACCTTTCATAATTTTCACAAGGCCTCTATAAGAATTATCACTGGTTCCCGCACTTATACCTTTGGAAACAATCAGGCTCCGGCTATTCTTGCCGATGTGTAACATTTTTGTACCGGTATCGGCCTGCTGGTGGTTATTGGTTACTGCCACTGAATAAAATTCACCCACGGAATTATCACCACGGAGTATACAGCTAGGGTATTTCCACGTTATGGCAGAGCCTGTTTCCACCTGTGTCCATGATATCTTGGAATTATCTCCTTTGGCGATCCCACGCTTGGTTACAAAATTGTAAATTCCGCCTTTTCCTTCCTTATCCCCTGGATACCAGTTTTGTACCGTGGAATATTTGATTTCGGAATTATCAAGGGCCACCAGTTCCACAACAGCGGCATGAAGCTGGTTCTCATCACGCTGAGGCGCTGTGCAACCTTCAAGATAACTCACGTAGCTATCATCGTCTGCCACAAGCAGTGTTCTTTCGAACTGACCGGTATTCATGGCATTGATTCTGAAATAGGTGGATAACTCCATGGGACAGCGCACACCTTTGGGAATATAACAGAAGGATCCGTCGCTGAAAACTGCAGAGTTCAAGGCAGCAAAATAATTGTCGGTATAAGGCACCACTGAGCCGAGATATTTTTTTACCAGGTCAGGGTGATTCTGAACTGCTTCTGAAAAAGAGCAGAAGATTATTCCCAGTTCTGCCAGTGTTTCTCTGAATGTGGTTTTCACGGAAACACTGTCCATGACTGCATCAACAGCAACTCCCGCAAGTGCTTTTTGCTCTTCAAGAGGTATCCCCAGTTTCTCAAAAGTATCCAGTAATTCGGGGTCTACATCATCCAGACTTTCCAATTTGGCCTTTTGCTTGGGAGCGGCATAATAGATTATGTCCTGGTAATTAATTTCCGGCAATTTCAAATGAGGCCAGCGGGGCATTTCCATTTTTTCCCAATGTCTGAAGGCTTTGAGCCTGAATTCCAGCAGCCATTCCGGTTCATTTTTCTTTTTGGAGATAAGGCGAACCACATCCTCATTCAAGCCTTTGGGAATAGTATCAATGTCAATATCGGTGTAGAACCCGTATTTATATTCGTTTTGCGTAAGTTCATTTAGTATTTTATCCTGTTCACTCATAATATTCTATTCCTCCCTTTTCTCTTCTCTTATTTAGATTAAATAGAAATAGACCGCAAAGATATAAAATATCTCAGAGTCTTAAATGATTTTTTGCATGTTTTGATACAAAGTAATAACAGGCCCGGCAGGGGAAATGTTTGAATGGGGGGATTAGGATCGGGCTGGAGAACTCGTAAGGAGACCCTCGGGGTCTTAAACCCTAAGGGTGTTTTTGAAAGTCACTGTAAAGTAGCGCAATAGAGTTTATTTAACGTACTAAATCCATCTCCTTTTTTTATCAAAATGAGCTTTTTCAGAATTTTTTTGATTAGCTTTACTAAAAGAAATGAAGCTTTTATAAAAGATTTAACATGAAAAAGGTCTTTAAATTTTTAGGATATAGCCTTCTGGTTATTTTTGGTCTCGCAGGTTTTCTTCTACTGGGGCTTCATATAATGAGCCCCGGCCAAACCACTGCCCTGGTGAAAGATAATGGCAATCCCTATATAAACGGGATTTCCCTTATTGAAAGAAAAATCATCGGAGGTGTTGAGCAAAGCATGATTATAAGAAGTAAAGATATTGATAAACCTGTCTTATTGTATGTTCACGGTGGTCCCGGAAGTCCTGAATTCCCTTTTATACAGCACCATAAAACCCATATCCGAAAAATGGGTTAAAATTGTCGGAAAGGGGAAAGGAATACTTTCAATTTGTAATTGATCATAAACCAGTAATGGCTTTTTAGGCGATCTGGCTTCGACGGTTTTTCATTCTGGAAAATGCAATATCTTTTTAAGTCTCTTAAATTTTGAAAGATAACAATTGCTATTCAGCACTCACTCACAAACTGCATCCTGGAAGGTTTCATCCCAGCAATACCATGCATCATCTCCGAATTTACCGGGATCTTTTATGCGACCGGCTTTGGTTTCACGGCTCCATTCGATTAATACGGTATTTTGTGTGTGAGATACGGTATACCTTGCATTATAAGGTGTTTCATCAACTATTTCAAACATGATGTAACTGCCCAATTCTGTTCCACTTTCTTTTACATTTGTGTAGGTAATATCTGAAACTTCTTTCTCCCAATCCTTGTTCCACTCAATGTTAAGCAGCTCAACAGGATTAGCAGGACTCTCATATAGTGTCCAGGAAGCATGGGTACGGTCATAACGAACAGTTCCCTCGAACCATTTAAAGTCTTCAAATCCCATAGCCGATTCTTTTGTGATGTACATTTCAGCTTTGTATTCTTCATTGGAGATCCTTTCGCCGGTCAATCTTGCCGTGTAATCAGCCATTTCTGTCTCGACAGAAGTTGTCCATTCCCACTTATTATCTCCCAGATAAACAGGATCGGTATTCAAAACAGCTGCGTAACTAATGGCAGGAACAGCGATGTAAAGTGTTGCCACCGTATTCCAGCCTGCAACAGTTAAGAAAGCATGAGCATAATTTGTGTAGCTCATCATAGACTTTTTCTCAGGGGCATAATTCTCATCATTGAAATCTGAAAAGTCCATACTAAAAGCTTCCTGTGGAGGGAGCTGAGGTGCATCAGGGGTTTCGTCCTTTTCACATGAAGTATAGACTAAAGCCAGGGAAGCCAGTACTAAAAGGGTAAAAATCTTATTTCTTTTCATTTTTCGTTATTTTTATGTTTACCTTTTTTCTAACGGATTTAACCATTCATTGTTACGTAAGTCATTTTGATTTAATGTTAAGTTTTACCTTATGATTGGAGATATGGATTCATCTATTTGATTATTGGGGGAATGATTCTAAAACATTAGTAAAAAACACTTTTCGGAGTAGACTTTATATTTATTTGCGCTATTTTATCCATTCCCTGTTTATTAAATTAAAGTTTCCCCCTATTTTTCATACCTTCGCAAAAAAATTACAGGACAACTTATTATATTATGGAAAAAGAAAAACAACCCACACAACTTTCGGATGTTGGTGAATTTGGATTGATAGAGCGTCTTACAAAAGAAATAAAGCTCAGGCAAAAAAGCACAATAAAGGGTGTGGGAGATGATGCTGCGGTTATCGATTGTGGTGATTCCTGTCGCATTATCACTTCTGATATATTGACCGAGGGAATACATTTTGATCTTATGTACACTCCCTTGAAACATCTTGGTTACAAATCGGTCATATCAAATCTTTCTGATATTTATGCGATGAATGCCACACCTACACAGTTTATTGTTTCCCTAGCTATTTCGTCAAAATTTTCTGTGGAAGCTGTCGAGGAGTTATACAGTGGTATCCATCTTGCTTCCGAACTCTATAATGTTGATCTTGTTGGTGGAGATACTGTATCATCTCTTACCGGGCTCACCATTTCTGTTACAGCAATTGGAGAAGCAAAAAAGGAAGACATTCGCTACCGGTCAGGCGCAGAAACCAATGACCTTATATGTGTTTCCGGAGACCTGGGGGGTGCATTCCTCGGTTTGCAGGTTCTGGAAAGGGAAAAAGAGATGTATGAAAAAGACCATACTATTCAGCCGGATCTTTCAGGATTTGATTATGTCCTTGAACGCCAGTTAAAACCCGAAGCCCGTAAGGATGTGATCGAATGGTTAAAAAAGGAAAAAATCAAGATCCATGCAATGATTGATATTTCCGACGGACTATCTTCAGACCTTATTCATATTTGCAAGTCTTCAGGAAAAGGCTGCAATATTTATCATGACAAGATTCCCATCCACGAAGAAACCAAAGCTGCCGCAAAGGAGTTTAATATGGAACCCCTCATTACTGCTTTACATGGAGGTGAAGATTATGAGCTTCTTTTTACTATCCCCATGAGCGAATTGGATAAAGTCTCGGCTGTCAATAATATTAAAATCATAGGAAATATTACCAAAGAAGGTGATAAGCCTCTCATTGTTACCGACGACGGGCAGGGTGCTGAACTGGTTGCTGAGGGATGGGAGGGATTTTAGGAGAAGTTGGCAGTCCCTTATACTCCATTACTAAAATACCCCCTTATAATTCCTCGTTTGGAATTACGGATAAAAAGGATAACCTCATCTCTTTCGCCGGAGGCGGGGAGGTTGGCTTCAATGAAATCAACAGCATCGGAGATGTTCATGTTTCGCTGGT
>CAZGTU010000025.1:0-10470 GCA_964528675.1 uncultured Bacteroidaceae bacterium | reverse complement strand
GGGAGGTTGGCTTCAATGAAATCAACAGCATCGGAGATGTTCATGTTTCGCTGGTAAATGATTCGATAGATCTCCTGTATTTCGTAGATTGCTTCATTGCTGAAATTTCGTCTTCTGAGACCGACGGAATTGATCCCTGTATATGTGATGGGATCTCTTCCGGCAAGAACATAGGGAGGGATATCTTTGGTAACCTTACTGCCACCCTGTATCATAACATGACTACCGATACGGACAAACTGGTGAACAAGGGTGCCGGGTGAAACTATGGCAAAATTGTCTACTTCCACTTCTCCCGCCAGTCCGGCATAGCTTCCAAGAATACAGTGATCTTTTATCTCACAATCATGAGCTACGTGGGTATAAGACATCAAAAGACAATTATTTCCTATAGTGGTCTTGCCCCTGGCATTGGTTCCACGGTTAATGGTTGCAAATTCGTGTATCCTGGTATTATCTCCGATCTCGACAGTTGAATACTCTCCCTGGAACTTTTGATCCTGAGGCTCTCCAGCTATCACTGCACCGGGAAAGATCTTGCAGTTTTTTCCGATTCTTGCTCCATTCATTACCACTACATTGGGACCTATCCATGTTCCGTCACCAATTATTACATCTTTTTGAATGGTTGCAAAAGATGCAATTGTTACATCCTTACCGATTTTTGCTTCCGGATGGACGTCTGAAAGAGTGTTTTTCATCATTTTGGTTCTTTTACTTTTACGATCTGGGCCATCATTTCGCCCTCAATAGCAAGGGTGTCTCCAACATATCCTTCGCCGTACATGATTGCAATTCCCCTGCGCATAGGTTCCAGCAACGACATTTTCATAATAAGTGTATCACCGGGAACTACTTTTCGTTTAAATCTTACTTTATCTACTTTAAGAAAGAAAGTTAAATAATTTTCCGGATCTTCAACAGTGTTTAATACCAGTAAACCGCCAACCTGCGCAAGGGCTTCGATTTGTAAAACACCCGGCATTACAGGTTCACCAGGGAAATGGCCTACAAAGAAAGGTTCATTCATGGTAACGTTCTTAACTCCAACTACTTGCTTCTCATCCCTGTGAATTATTTTATCCACCAGCAGGAAAGGATTTCTGTGTGGCAGTGTATTCTGAATGCTTATAATATCATCAACGGGTTTCTGGTTGGGATCGTATTTTGGAATGTCTTTTTTTGCTTTTTGTTTCTTTGCCATCTGTCTTAAAATTCTTGCAAATTCAGTATTTGCATGATGACCCGGACGCTGGGCGATGACTTTACCTTTAAACGGCATGCCGATAAGAGAAAGATCCCCGATAAGATCCAGGAGTTTATGCCTGGCTGGTTCATTAGGGAAATGTAAATCAATATTGTTCAAAACGCCCTCGGGCTTGACTTTTATTTTTGGTTTGTTGAAAAGTTCAGCCAGACGATCGAGTTCCTCCTGGCTCACCTGCCTGTCCATTATCACGATGGCATTATCCAGATCTCCCCCCTTAATTAAATTGTGTTTGGCTAGATATTCCAATTCATGAAGGAATACGAATGTGCGACATGGTGCAACCTCATCTTTAAATTTTTTAAGATCATCAAGCGTCCCATATTGATTTCCCAGTACTTTTGAGTTATAATCAATGAGAACATTCATGCTTAATGATTCATCCGGATAAGCTATGATATGAATTCCTTTTTCTCCATCATAATATTCCACCTTTTCATTGGGAGTGAAATATATTTTTTCTGCTTCCTGTTCTTCGATACCGGCTTCCAGGATTGCTTCCACATATTCTTTTGAGCTACCATCAAGTATGGGGGCTTCGGGACCATTAATTTCAAACAATATATTATCCAGCTCCATTCCTGTGCATGCTGCCAGACAGTGTTCAATGGTAGATACCTTTGCATTATTATCCTCAAGTGTTGTTCCCCTGGAAGTGTCGGTAACATTCTCTGCCACTGCTTTAATAAGAGGTTGTTCAGGAAGATCAGTTCTTTTAAAAATAAAACCGTGATTTTCTGGTGCCGGCTTCAAAGTGACTTCCACATCAACACCGGAATGAAGTCCTTTTCCTCTCAGACTGACTGCTTTCTTTATCGTTTTTTGTTTATCTGACATAACATAACTTGAATTATAAAATCCGAATAAAACGTCGCAATATACAAAAAAAGACTTAATTTATTCTTCATGAATTGTTAAGTTCGAATGGGATATCAATGCTAATCTGTGTTTTCAAAGAAATACCAGCATCTGGTCGAATTATTGTAATTTTTCTTTAAGTTCTTTAATATCCCGCTCCATCTGGTTTAATTCCTTTCTCATATCGGGTAATTTGGAGAAAAGATGATAAGATTTCCAATAATTTCGATAGGGTAAAGCGGGTGATCCCTGAATAATCTCCTTGTCTTTTACATTGTTTATTACGCCGGTTTGACCTCCGATCTTTACCTCATCTCCGATATCCAGATGACCGATAATTCCCACCTGGGCAGCAAACATATTGCGTTTCCCTATTCGTGTTGAACCAGCCACACCGGTTTGTGCAGCCATAACCGTGTTTTCTCCAACCTCCACGTTATGTGCAATCTGAATAAGATTATCCAGCTTAACGCCTTTATGAATGACTGTTGCTCCCATGGTAGCCCTGTCAATACAGGTATTGGCGCCAATCTCTACCTCATCCTGGAGAACAACAATACCTATCTGTGGAATTTTCTTGTAGTTATTATCTGCTGATGGAGCAAAACCAAATCCGTCAGCACCAATAACCGTCCCGGAGTGAAGTATACAATTATTGCCGATTTTACATCCTTCATAGATCTTTACTCCGGGATAGATTACCGTATTTTCGCCAATTTCTACACCGTCACCAATATACACCTGGGGATATATCCTGGTATTATTTCCAATCTTTGCTCCCTGCTCAATAACCGAATATTCACCAACGTATACATCAACACCCAGCGTTACAGATTCATGTATGCTGGAAAGATTCCTTATTCCGGATTTCCGGGGCTTCGATTGCTGGTATAGGTCCAGCAGGGATGCGAAAGCCTCGTAGGCATTTTCTACCCTTATAAGGGTCGCAGATATCGGTTTTTGAGGTTTAAAATCCTTATTGACAAGGATGATTGAGGCATCAGAATCATAAACGTATTTTTCATATTTTGGATTGGCCAGAAAAGCAAGAGCACCTTTTTTGCCCTCTTCAATTTTTGTTACGGTATCAACTTCCGTATCGGGATTACCCTCAATGCTTCCTTTTAAAAATTCAGCGATCGTTGCGGCTTTGAATTTCATTTCTTATTAATTAATTTTTAAACAAAATAATCCAATTCTTTTGGATAGGTCAAATAATACTTCTTAACAGGAATGGAAAGAGCACGCAGGTCAAACAGATCTGAGGCTTCCGTAATTTCCTGCATTTGTCCGTTCTTTTTGAGTATTTTTATTTTTTCATCAAATGAACTGTAAAGATTATTACTCAACTCTCCTGTGTGTATAAAATAATAATGGTATTCTTCTTCTATATTTAGCTGATCAATCAATCTTTGTTTCAACTCTTCTGTTCTTGATTTTTCGAATGGTTTTTTACTTATTTCGGTCCGTGGCAAGTGACGGTTAACAAAAGATTTGCATAAATAAGACAATACCGGGTCTTTTATGTTCGCCCATTGTTTTGCAGCACATATTATATCTGCATCATCAAGTTCTGCGAAGCGGTCAAGAATTTTGTCCCCGGATTCATTCCTGAAATCATCTCTTTGCAGTTTATTTTTAAGAAAAAAATCCAGGGAAGGAGGTGTAAAAAGCTCTTTTCCCTTTATTCTTAACTCTTTAGCTCTTTTCAGCATCATGATCAGAAGATTTTCTGCCGAAACCACTGTTTTGTGCAGGTATACCTGCCAGTACATCAATCTTCGGGCTATAAGGAATTTTTCTATGGAATATATCCCTTTTATGTCCACCACAAGTTCATCCTTGCTTACATTCAACATTTTGATTATACGATCCGAGCCTATAACTCCTTCTGTCACCCCGGTGAAAAAACTGTCTCTCTTAAGATAATCCAGACGGTCCATGTCCAACTGACCTGTAACCAGTTGATGAAGAAACTTTTTGGGATAATTATTGGTGTAAATTTTTATGGCCATCTCCAGTTTCCCATCCAGCTCATTATTTAATTTTTCCATGAATAGAAGGGAAAGTTCTTCATGATTAATGTCTTCTATGATACTGTTTTCCAGGGAATGAGAAAAGGGCCCGTGACCAATGTCATGCAGCAATATTGCATTAATGACAGCTTCAGCTTCATCATCTGTGATTTCATGTCCTTTGGATTGAATTATCTGAATGGCCTGGGTCATTAAATAGCCTGCACCCAGGGCGTGTTGAAACCGGGTATGATTGGCACCGGGGTATACGAAATTGGTCATTCCCAGTTGCCGAATCCTTCTCAACCTTTGCAGGTAAGGATGCTCAATCAACCTGAAATTGCTTTGATAAGGGAAACTGATGAACCCATATACCGGATCATTAATGATCTTACGCTTATTTGCGGCAATTTTTGACAACAATTTACAGCTTAAAACAATCTACAGCTTAAAAGACTTGCCAAAAATAGCTTGATTAGAGGGAATTGCCAAACCGAAGTGAAAAATATTCAAATAAACACTTTTCGGATAGGGCTCAATAATAATTACTTCAAAATCAATTATTAGATGTCATTATATTTTGGGAATTAAATGTTTATTTGTAGTTTTGCGCGCGAAAGCTGTGTTGAAATGACAAAGGGGACAAAAGTCCCCTATTTTATTGGCAAAAAGATATGGATGAAAAGGCTGTCAGATATTTTGTTAAAGAGATGATACATGATAAGGATATTTTTCTTGTTGATGTTGATCTTAAGCCCGGTAATGTTATCCATATCATGGTGGATAAGCCGAAGGGAATCAGCATAGAAGAATGCGTAGAACTTAGCCGGCAGTTTAATTCGGCCTTTGACAGGGATGTTGAAGATTATGATCTGCGGGTTTCTTCTCCCGGACTTGATGCAGCTTTTAAGGTAGATGAGCAATTTGAAAAGTACAGGAATGAGGATGTAAGGATTATAATGAAGAACGGAGAGAAATTTAAGGCAAAGCTCCTGGATTTCAATGATAAAGAGATAAGCCTTCTGATAAGAAAAAAAGTGAAGGAAGAAGGTAAAAAGAAGAAAAAACTTGTTACTGAAGAAAAAACGTTTAATCGTGAAGATATTAAAGCTGTAAAGGCTGTTATTTCATTTAAATAGTGATTGAAGGAAAAAATGGAAAACCTAAATTTGACAGAAACTTTTTCGGAGTTTAAGGAACTCAAGAATATTGACAGAGTTACCATGATGAGCGTATTGGAAGACGTATTCCGGTCAATGCTTATCAAAAGATATGGTTCCGATGAAAACTTTGATATTATCATCAACATTGATAAAGGAGACTTTGAGATCTGGAGAAACAGGGAGGTTGTTGAAGATGAGGACTTAGAAGATGAAAATTTACAAATACCACTTTCGAAAGCCAAGGAAATTGATGAAGACTATGAAGTTGGGGAGGATGTAACCGATGAGGTGAAATTGATTGATTTTGGGAGAAGAGCAATTCTTGCATTAAGGCAGAATCTTACGGCACGAATATTGGAACTTGAAAAGAACAATATTTATGCAAAATATAAAGACAGGATTGGTGACATCATCACCGGAGAAGTATACCAGGTATGGAAAAGAGAGATCCTTGTCCTGGATGATGAGGGAAATGAGTTGATTCTTCCCAAGGCTGAACAGATCCCGTCAGATTATTTCCGCAAAGGAGATACCATCAGGGCGGTTGTGGTTAAGGTTGAAATGAAAAACAATAACCCCTTGATCATTCTGTCCCGGACATCACCGATATTCCTGGAACGGCTCTTTGAACTTGAGGTGCCTGAAATATTTGACGGATTGATTATTATTAAAAAAATAGTCAGGGTACCTGGTGAAAGAGCAAAAGTGGCTGTTGAATCTTATGATGAAAGGATTGACCCTGTTGGGGCCTGTGTTGGAATGAAAGGGTCACGTATACACGGAATTGTAAGGGAGTTGAAAAATGAAAATATTGATGTAATTAATTTTACCAATAACGTTCAGCTATTTATTACACGTTCCCTGAGCCCTGCAAAGATCACCAATATCAAGATCGTTGAAGATGAAAAACGGGCAGAAGTATTTCTTGAGCCAAAAGAAGTTTCACTGGCCATAGGAAAGGGAGGCTTGAATATTAAGCTGGCAAGTCAGTTGACAGGCTATGAAATTGATGTGTTCCGTGTTGCTGACGAAGAAGATGAAGAAGATGTAAATCTTGATGAGTTTGGAGATGAAATTGAGGACTGGGTCATCGATGAACTTAAAGCCATAGGTTGCGATACCGCAAAAGCAGTCCTCGAACTTTCCATGGAAGATCTCGTAAAACGGACTGACCTGGAAGAGGAAACTATTAATGATGTAATTAATATTTTAAAGGCAGAATTTGAATAATATTCAATGACTTTTTTAATTTAGCGATTCTGCAATAAGGGATAAAAGAGAGTATGACAGAAAAAAAAGCTATAAGACTCAGTAAAGTTGCGAGGGAGTTAAACGTAGGGATATCTACCATTGTGGATTTCCTTAATAAAAAGGGACATTCCATAGAGGCAAATCCCAACACTAAACTCAATCCGGAGCTTTATGGTTTACTGGTTCAAGAGTATAGCTCAGATCTGGATGTGAAAAAGAAATCTGAGAAATTCAGTATTAAAAATCTCAGAGAGAAGAAGGATAGCGTTACTATTGAAGATGTTGACGAAACGCCAGAAACTGAAGAAACAGAAGAACTTCTGGTGAAAGATACTTCCGTGTCTAAATCTAAAATCGAAAAGAGCAAACCTGAGGAGAAGGAAAAGCCTGAGGAGAAAGCCACAGAAAAGAAAGGTGTTGATATTAAAGTGGTTGGAAAGGTAGATCTGGACGCGGTAAAAGGCAAGAAAAAAGAGGAAGTTTCCGGGGAGAAAGAAGCTAAAGAAAAAGAAGCTCAGGCTAAAGAAAAGAAAGCAGAAGAGAAGGAAGAAAAGAAGGCCGGGAAGAAAGAGGAAAAGAAAGCAGAAGAAGCTATAGAGGAAGAACAAGTTGACGAAAAGGAAAAGTCTGTTGATCTCAAGGTTCTTGGAAAAATAGACCTTGAAGAAAAAGAGAGAAAGAAGAAGAAAGAAGAGCCTGAGAAAGCTCAAGAAAAAGAGCCAGATGCTGAAAAGCAAGCTGAAGAGAAAAAAGAAATAAAGGAAGAAGAGAAACCTTCGGAAGTCGAAGAAGAGAAAGCGATCGAGCCTGTTGAAGAGGAAAAACAGGCTGATGAAGAACAGAAAGAAACAGAATCAGAAGAAGACCATGAAATCCCTACAGTTTACAAAAAGCTGTCAGGACCCACAGTTGTAGGAAAAATAGACCTTCCCAAGAAAAAAGAAGCGAAAAAGAAACCTGTTGCCTCCTCCCGCGAATCTGAAAAAACCGGGGATAAAAAGAAACGAAGAAAACGGATCAAAAAAGATACGGAAAAGGTCGACCTTAAGAATGGAAAACAGGAAGTGAGAAAAGAGCGGGGTGGAAAACGGAAGAAAAAGAAATTGCACCGACCTGAAGTGGATGAGGAAGAAGTACAAAAGCAAATCAAGGATACACTTGCAAAATTAACTTCCAAAGGAAAATCCAAAGGCTCAAAATACAGAAGAGAAAAGCGTGATAGCATTCAACAAAAATTGCAGGCCGAGATAGATAAGCAGGAAGAGGATAAGAACAAACTCAAGGTTACAGAATTTGTATCTGTAAGTGAGCTGGCAAATATGATGAACGTTCCTGTTAATGAAGTAATACAGACATGTATGAATCTGGGCTTATTCGTCTCTATTAATCAAAGACTCGACGCTGAAACGCTCTCTCTTGTAGCTGATGAGTTTAATTATGAAGTGGAATTCGTAAGTGCTGATCTCACTGACTCCATCGACGTAGAGGAGGAAACTTCGAAAAACCTCCAGCCCAGATCTCCAATTGTGACGGTTATGGGTCATGTGGACCATGGTAAGACAAAACTTCTTGATCATATTCGAAGTGAAAATGTTATTGCCGGTGAAGCAGGGGGAATTACCCAGCATATCGGTGCATATAGCGTTGAACTGGATGATGGCCGGATGATTACTTTCCTGGATACTCCCGGACACGAAGCTTTTACAGCCATGAGGGCCAGGGGTGCGCAGATCACAGACATTGCAATTATTGTAGTTGCAGCCGATGATGGCGTTAAGCCACAAACAGTAGAAGCGATAAATCACGCATCTGCTGCAGGTGTACCCATCGTGTTTGCTATTAATAAAATTGATAAGCCAACTGCAAATGCAGACAAGATAAAAGAAGAACTGGCAAATATGAATTATCTTGTTGAAGACTGGGGAGGTAAATACCAGAGTCAGGATATTTCCGCAAAAAGTGGCATTGCCGTTGATGACCTATTGGAGAAAGTTCTTTTGGAAGCTGAATTGCTTGAGCTGGAAGCTGATCCTGATAAGAGAGCCTCGGGTGCTGTTATCGAATCATCACTCGACCGGGGCCGTGGTTATGTAGCCACCATTCTTGTTCAATCCGGTACACTTCATGTTGGAGATATCATTCTTGCAGGAAGCTATTTTGGACATGTTAAAGCCATGTACAACGAGCGGGGTGCTAATGTTGAAGAAGCCGGACCGTCTACTCCTGTCCAGATCCTGGGCCTGAACGGGGCCCCGCAGGCAGGTGACCGTTTCAATGTTATGGAAAACGACCGGGAAGCTAAAGATTATGCCAACCGCAGGGAGCAATTGCAGCGTGAACAGGAATTACGTACACAGAAACATATTACCCTTGATGAGATTGGCAGAAGAATTGCCATCGGTAATTTCAAGGAATTGAATCTTATTGTTAAAGGTGATGTAGACGGTTCCGTGGAAGCATTGAGCGACAGTCTTTTGAAATTAAGCACTGAAGAGATACAGGTGAATATCAAGCATAAAGCAGTAGGGCAGATCACTGAATCGGATATTCTTCTTGCAGCAGCTTCCAATGCCATTGTGATCGGTTTCCAGGTTCGTCCCTCACTTGCCGCAAGAAAGATTGCCGAACGGGAACAGATAGATATACGTCTCTACTCCATTATATATGATGCCATTGAAGAGATTAAGGCTGCAATGGAAGGCATGCTTTCGCCCGAGATTAAAGAAGAGATTGTTGCAACTCTCGAGGTGCTGGATACATTTAAGATCACAAAGACCGGTACCGTTGCAGGTTGCCTGGTTAAGGAAGGAAAGATCAGGAGAGATTCAAAGGTAAGGGTAATTCGCGATGGTATTGTTGTCTACTCCGGAAATCTCGGTTCCCTCAAACGGTTCAAGGATGATGCAAAAGAAGTTGTTTCAGGACTTGAATGCGGATTAAACATCGAAAACTTCAATGATATCAAAGTTGGCGATATGATTGAGGGATATCATGAGATTGAGGTTAAGAAGACACTGTAGTTCAGTAGGCAGTAGGCAGTTCCTTAGCGGCGAAACCGCATATCCGGGTATCTAACTGTAATTGGCATAGTGCAAGTAGGCAGTAAACGGCCCTTCGACTTACTTCGGCTACGCTCAGCAATCGCCGCTCAGGGACCGATGAAGAAGAAAGTAAACGGTAAGGAGAATAGTCTTCAACCCTTACCTGCCCCCCAACCCCGCACCGCAGGCCTCCGACACATCGCGTTACCCTGTCATTTCGAATCCCCCTCGTTTGGTCTGAAAAAATCAATGTTCATTGGGGAATTCTCGTTCTCACTCTCACTCTCACTCTGCTCATGGGGGTGAGAACTCTCTCTCTTGTTAAGGAATTAATAAAGTAAAAGTGGGCAAATTGCTCCGAAGCACTGAAAAAAATGATTTAGCTCTCCAATTTCCAGTATGAATGTCCATAAATGAATTTCAATTTTAGCATGGTGCGAATAAATGGTATTAAACCTCAGGGTAGAACCCTGAACCCTTGTTTTCGGAGTAGAACTCCGAGGAACCGAGTTTACGAGCTTCGCAACCGCTAAAGCTTTATGCGAACGCGGTCGGCGTAGCCAATTCGACCAAACTTCTCGTCCGCATGCTGCCGCTGAAGCTTTAGCATAAGCGTCCGCAGCTCCGATAGCTATCGGAGCGAAGGAGGATTAAAAGTATTGTGTCGATTTCATTCATCTGAACCGGTCACAAATCTTCCGATATCACTATCTAAGAAAGCTGAAAGCTCGAAGCTCGAAGCTGGAAGGAGGAGGAAGGAAGAAGAAGCTGAAAGCTCAAAGCTGGAAGCTGGAAGGAGGAAGAAGAAGCTGGAAGCTCGAAGCTGGAAGCTGGAAGGAAGAGGAAGGAAGAAGAAGCTGAAAGCTCAAAGCTGG
>CAZGTU010000024.1:0-48641 GCA_964528675.1 uncultured Bacteroidaceae bacterium | reverse complement strand
ATTACTGGAAAATATAGACTTTTATAAAAAGCCCCTTTTCGGAGTGGGCTCAACCCTTCAACCTTTCAACCTTTCAACCCTTCAACCTTCAACCTTTCAACCCTTCAACCTTTCAACCTTTCAACCATTCGTCCCTTCATCCCTTCAACCTTTCAACCATTTTCCCTACCTTTGCATCATGCCAAACCCAACATTCACCATAATTCTCCTCTCCATACTCGCCTATCTTACAGGTGCAATTCCTTTCTCTCTGTGGGCGGGAAAGATCTTTTTCAGAATTGATATCCGTGATCATGGCAGTGGAAATGCCGGTGCCACGAATGCTATGAGAGTGCTTGGTCTCAGGCTTGGTTTTCCGGTTTTAATATTGGATATTCTTAAAGGATGGCTGGCGGTTAAATATGCTGTGATCTTTAATGTCTATCTTCCGGGCAGCACCGAACTGATGAATTTATCGATTGCCCTTGGGGTTCTTGCTGTGCTGGGACATATTTTCCCTGTTTATGCAGGATTCAAGGGAGGAAAAGGTGTTGCCAGTATTTTCGGGGTACTTCTTGCCCTGAGCCCCCTGGCAACCTCGTGTGCAGTGGGAGTTTTCCTCTTATCACTATTCACAACACGCTATGTATCGGTCAGTTCAATGCTTGCAGGAATATCCTTCCCAATATGGATAATTTTCGTATTCGGAACCGAGCACCTTTCACTGAAAATATTCTCGGCTGTAGTTGCAATACTGATTATCATCACACACCAAAAAAATATTCAGCGGCTGTTGAAAGGAGAAGAAAATAAGGCAAATTTTCTGTTTAAGGGAAAAATGGAGGAGAGATGAAATGTCTGTGAAAAATCTGCAGACAGAAATGCATCGGTTCTAATTTGGGGCATTTGCTCCAATTAATTAACTTCTATCTATTTTAGATTCCCTATCTTCCCCATCTTCTCTTCCAACTCATTCAAACTCTTCTGATACTGGAATGAAAAGGACTTCGATTCTTTGATCACAAAATTCAAAAGCAAGAGAGATTTATTGTAAAACTCATAAGCACGTTTGTAATCCTTTTCTGTTGCAGCAAGTTCAGCTTCAGCATAAAACAATTTCGACAAGATTTCAAGATGACTGGGGGCCCGCAATTTCAGCCAGTCTCACTGCGGCTTCATTATCCATAAAGTTGGTGAAATTATCGGCAAATTTCTGTGCAAGATCCATGGCAGCTTTATCCCAATCTTCCGGGTTTTGCCAGTTGTTTCTCGGGTTCAGCAAAGCCGGATCGACAGATTTCACGGATTTTGGAATGCTTAGATTGAAAAATGGAATGGTTTCATATTCTTCTTCAAGCAAACTACCGTTGTGGATAGCATTTATGATAGCGCGGGTTGAAGGGATATCAATCCTTTGCCCCACTCCCACCGGACCACCTATCCAGCCGGTATTTACCAGCCACGCATTTGAACCATGTTCTTTCATTTTCCGGGTAAGCAGGGAAGAATAAACCGTGGGATCAAGTAAAAGAAATGCTGCACCAAAACATGCTGAAAAGGAGGGCTGAGGTTCGGTAACACCTAGTTCTGTCCCGGCAACCTTGGCGGTATAACCACTTATGAAATGATATTCCGTTTGCTCCGGGGTGAGTTTTGATATCGGTGGAAGTACACCGAATGCATCTGCAGTCAGGAATATCACATTCTTTGCATGTCCGGCCTTCGAAACAGGTTTAACAATGTTTTTTATGTGATATATGGGATATGAAACTCTTGTATTCTTCGTTTTACTGCTGTCATTGAAGTCAATACTGCCATCGTCCAAGACAACCACATTTTCCAGCAGGGCATCCCTGCGAATGGCGTTATAAATATCGGGTTCTTTTTGGGGATCCAGATCGATGGTTTTTGCATAGCAGCCACCTTCCAGGTTGAAAATACCATCAGCATCCCAGCCATGCTCATCATCGCCTATAAGTGCTCTTTCGGGATCGGCAGAGAGGGTTGTTTTTCCTGTTCCAGACAGACCGAAGAATATCGCTGTATCCCCATCTTTCCCAACATTAGCTGAACAATGCATGGATGCGATGCCTTCTAAAGGAAGATAATAGTTCATAATAGAAAAAATCCCTTTTTTCATCTCGCCACCGTACCATGTCCCTCCTATGCAGGCCATTCTCTCTTTTAAATCGAAGGCTACATAAACCTCCGAATTTAAATTATGGGCCTTCCATCTCGGGTTAGTGGTTTTTGAGGCAGTAAATACAACAAAATCGGGTTCAAATTCTTCCAGTTCTTCTTCAGTAGGCCGTATGAACATATTTTTAACAAAATGGGCCTGCCAGGCAACTTCCACTATAAATCTTACTTTTAACCGGGTTCCAGGGTTAGCTCCAGCATAACCATCCTGTACATACAACTTTTTTCCACTTAGCTGTTCGACTGTATTTTCCTTTAGATCTTTCCATACCTCCTCACTTATCGGCTTATTATCAGAAGCTTTCCTTCTTTCATTTCTCCACCAGATATTCTTTTCGGTTGTTTCTTCCTTTACAATGTACTTATCCTTTGGAGATCTACCTGTAAATATTCCGGTATCGACCGCAACTGCCCCTAAATTTGTGATAATACCCTTCTCAAATCCTTCAAGTAAAGGATCTGTTTCATGCCTGAATAATTCTTCGTAGGAAATATTATGGTATATCTCTTCCACATCATGGATACCATACATCAGTAAATCTGTTTTTTTCATTGGAGTATCTTTAATTAGCAGCTTACAGAGTCAAAAGTAAGAAAAATTGAATCAGATTATTTTCAGACAGAGCTATCCTTTAACATATTAAAAAAAAAGCGACACTCCCGAAGAATGCCGCTTTCAAAAATATGAGGATTAAATATTATTTTTCATCCTTAATTGCTGCATGAGCAGCTGCAAGGCGTGCAATTGGCACCCTGAAAGGTGAGCAGCTAACGTAGTTCATTCCAACACTGTGGCAGAATTCTACCGAGCTGGGTTCACCACCGTGTTCGCCACAAATTCCTACTTTAAGATCCGGACGGGTTGATCGTCCTCTCTTTGTACCTGTTTCAACCAACTGGCCAACACCTTCCTGATCAAGAACCTGGAATGGATCATTTTTCAGGAGACCTTTCTGAATGTAGATAGGAAGGAATCTTCCGGCATCATCCCTTGAATAACCAAAGGTCATCTGGGTAAGGTCATTGGTCCCGAATGAGAAGAATTCAGCAGTTTCAGCAACCTTATCTGCAGTAAGTGCTGCACGTGGGATCTCAATCATGGTTCCCACAAGGTAGTCTATTTTCTGTCCTCTTTCTTCAAAAACTTGTTCAGCAGTTGAACGTACGATATCTTCCTGCATCTTGAACTCAGCCTGGGTTCCGATCAGAGGGATCATAATTTCAGGAAGAGTTTTAATTCCCTTATCTTTAAGGTTAAGAGCTGCTTCAATAATTGCTCTTGCCTGCATCTCTGTGATTTCAGGATAGGTGTTACCTAAACGGCAACCTCTGTGTCCGAGCATAGGGTTAAACTCATCAAGATCTTCAACAAGTTGTTTTACCTCTTCAGGAGAAATGCCCATCTCATCAGCCATTTCCTTCTGATTCTCAGGCTCATGAGGAACAAACTCGTGCAAAGGTGGATCAAGTAGACGAATGGTTACCGGGAGTCCGGCCATAGCTTCAAATACACCTTCGAAATCTTCACGCTGAATTGGAAGCAGTTTTTCAAGAGCTTTTCTTCTTCCTTCTTCGTCCTTGGCGAGGATCATCTCACGCATAGCTTTGATCCTGTCTCCTTCAAAGAACATGTGTTCTGTGCGGCAAAGCCCAATACCCTGAGCACCAAATTCACGTGCTACTTTAGAATCTTTGGGTGTATCAGCATTGGTTCTCACGAGCATTTTCGAATACTTATCTGCAAGCTCCATAAGTTCACCAAAGTCTCCACTGAGTTCAGGATCAACGGTCTTAACAGCAGTATCAAATACTTCACCGGTTGTACCGTTAAGTGAGATCCAGTCTCCTTCTTTGTAAACCTTATCATCAATGGTCATTGTTCTTTCCCTGTAATTGATCTTCACTTTACCGGCTCCGGAAACACAACATTTACCCATACCACGTGCAACAACTGCAGCGTGAGAGGTCATACCACCACGTGCTGTGAGGATACCTTTAGCGAGGTTCATACCTTTCAGATCCTCAGGTGATGTTTCAATACGAACAAGGATAACTCTATCTCCCCTGTTTGCCCATTCTTCAACCTCGTCAGCAAAGAATACGATCTGTCCTGTTGCAGCACCCGGTGATGCAGGTAGACCTTTAGCAATTACATTTGCTTTCTTCAATTCTTCATCATCAAATACAGGGTGAAGCAATTCATTGAGTTTTTCAGGTTCGTTTCTGAGAAGGGCTGTTTTCTCATCGATCATACCTTCCCTTAGCAGATCCATGGCTATTTTCACCATAGAAGCACCGGTACGTTTTCCGTTACGTGTCTGAAGCAGCCATAATTTACCTTCCTGGATGGTAAACTCCAGATCCTGCATATCGCGATAATGCTGCTCGAGTTTCTTTTGTATATCAAAAAGTTCCTGATAAGCTTCAGGCATTTTTTCTTCCAGTGACGGGAATTTGGAAGCCCTTTCCTCTTCTGAAACCTGAGCCAGAGCAGCCCATCTGATAGAGCCTTCTTTGGTAATTTGCTGAGGAGTTCTCACACCTGCAACAACGTCTTCACCTTGGGCATCAATAAGATATTCGCCATTAAAAAGATTTTCTCCAGTTGCAGCATCCCTTGTGAATGCAACACCGGTACCGGAGGTATTACCCATATTACCGAATACCATAGCCTGAACATTAACGGCAGTACCCCATTCTTCAGGGATCTTATTCAGTTGTCTGTAATATTTGGCTCTTTCGTTATTCCAGCTTTCAAAAACAGCGTAGATAGACCCCCAGAGTTGTTCCCATGGATCTGTTGGAAAATCTTTACCAACATTGTCTTTAACAGCTTTCTTGAACTTGGCTACAAGTTCTTTAAGATCATCAACAGTAAGTTCGTTGTCATTTTCAACACCCTTTTCTTCTTTCATCTCTTCAATGATCAATTCAAAAGGATCAGTATCTTCCTTGGAAGCAGGTTTAAGACCCATTACAACATCTCCGTACATCTGAATGAATCTTCTGTATGAATCCCATGCAAACCTTTCGTTTCCGGTTTTATTGATTAAACCTTTCACAGCGTCATCATTCATACCGAGATTAAGAACGGTGTCCATCATACCAGGCATGGATACTCTTGCTCCTGAACGTACAGATAACAGGCAGGGATCCTCACTGCTGCCAAATTTGGTACCCATGATACTCTCTACGTTGGCAACTGCAGCTTCAACCTCATCCTTTAACATTTCTCTTATCTTTTCTCTGCCAACTTTGTTGTATTCAACACTTACATCAGTTGTGATGGTGAATCCGGGAGGTACAGGAACGCCAATACGGCTCATTTCTGCCAGATTAGCACCTTTGCCTCCTAATAAATTTTTCATGTCAGCTTTTCCTTCGGCTTTCTTATCTCCGAAAGTGTAAACTTGTTTTACCTGTGACATATTTGTCTCCTTTCTTTTGTTATTATATTAGTTATGAACAGATTAAACGCAATATGCTTTTTTTTTTGAAAATACAAATGTATTCAAAAAAAAATTAAATCAATTCTAAATAAGCTTAAATTAATGTTATCCTTTTGTTGACAGGTAAATTTAACCGGAACGTGGGTGATATGCCATAATGGTTTCCCGAAGATATTCCCGGTCAAGATGGGTATAAATTTCTGTTGTCAGAATGGATTCATGCCCCAGCATCTCCTGAACTGCCCGGAGATCTGCTCCTCCTTCAATTAAATGAGTTGCAAAAGAGTGTCTGAAGGTATGAGGACTTACGTTTTTACTAATTCCGGCTTTTAAGGCAAGATTCTTCGTAATTGTGTAAATCATTACACGAGTAAGGTTTTTACCCCTTCTGTTCAGGAACAATATGTCTTTACTTTCATCCGAAATATTGGTCAGGGTATTTCTTTGAGAAAGGTAATTTTTTATCTCTTTAACTGCCGATGATCCGATAGGAACATATCTCTCTTTGTCTCCTTTTCCTCTTACTTTCAAATATCCCATTTTTAAATTAATATCACTTATCCTCAATTCAATCAGCTCTGAAACTCTCAGTCCGCATCCGTAAAGCACTTCAATAATAGCTTTATTTCTATGGCCATCCGCTTTACTCAGATCAATAGAAGCTTCAATTTTATCAATTTCCTCTAAACTTAAAACATCCGGAAGGCTTCTTGATATTTTCGGGGATTCGATCAATGCCGTAGGATCTTCTTTAATTCTTTCTTCAAGCAATAAAAACCTGAAAAAAGCTTTAAGCCCTGAAATAACTCTCGCCTGTGTGCGTGGGCTCATCTGCAGATCATTGATCCATTTTATGAATCCTTTGATGATTTCCTGGGTGACCTCCTCCGGCCCACAAATAGTTCCGGAAAATTCCAGGTATTGCAGAAGTTTCTTTAAATCGGTATTGTAAGCTTTTATTGAATTAATTGATAAAGACTTCTCCAGCCTCAGAAAGTGCGTAAAATCCTTCAAACTATCTTCCCAGTTCATACCTTAAATTTAATAAATATTTTCGTAAAACTTTCTGTGATTGATTGGCTGAGAAATGTTAGTATGATATACGATCTGGGGAGTGAAGGGTTTTTTTCTTTTGATGAGCGGCGGTTTTTGATGGACGATGGACCATAGACCATAGACTATAGACCATGCCTGCCCGCCGACGCGAAGGCCAGCGCGTTGGCAGGCGGGGACCATGGAAGCGTAGGGTCGGGCTTTAGGGTGATTTAATTAGTGTCTGTCAATAGAGTCAAGAGTCTGTTCCGATAGCTATCGGAATAGAATGTTCGAGATCAAAGCCTGCTACGTTCTTTTACGGGGTCGTGCAAAAATTTTAATAACTAACCGCTAGTATATTCATTGGCTCCAGGGGGTTATTGATTGGCTACTCGGGCCTGTTGATTGGTCACCTGGGCTTATTGATGGGCTACTTGGGCCTGTTGATTGGCTACTTTGGGTGGTAGATGCTGGATTTCGCAAGAAATACAGCATATTCAAACCAAACTAAAAAATTAATAAAACTTTAATCCTCCTTAAAGCATTCAAATTATTATTTCTTTATATTTGCGGGCTTTTTGCAGAAACATAGTTTTGACTGAACTGTTGATTTTTATGAATAAACATCAATAACAATTAACCGGAAAATGAAGAAGAAAACCAAAATAGTTGCAACTGTATCAGATTTGAATTGTGAACCTGATTTTATTAAAAAACTTGACAAGGCAGGAATGAATGTGGTAAGGTTGAATACCGCGCATCAAACTCCTGAACAAACCCTCAAAATAATTAATAATACAAGGGAAGTCTCCAAAAAAATAGCACTCTTACTCGACACAAAAGGACCTGAAGTACGGACATCACCGAATACAGATACATTTGAAGTAAGAGAAGGGGATATTGTCAGGCTTGGATGTGAACCTGAAGGAAAATCAACAGACGATACATTTCATGTCAGTTATCCCGGTTTTTGTGATGAAACACCCAAAGGCACGCTTATACTTATCGATGATGGCAGTCTTGAAATTAAAGTCCTTGAAAAGCAAGATCAGTTTTTAACCTGCGAAGTCCAAAATCCGGGTCTTATTAAAGCCAGAAAGTCCATTAATGTTCCAGGTATAAGTTATAACCTACCCTCCATTTCGGAAAAAGACCGGATGTATATTGAATTTGCTGCCGATAATGATCTTGATTTCATAGCTCACTCCTTTGTGAGAAATAAGCAGGATGTGATTGATGTTCAGAGAATCCTTGATACAAAAAACAGCAAAGCAAAGATCATTGCAAAAATCGAGAATCAGGAAGGAGTGGATAATATTGATGAAATTCTTGATCATACCTATGGTATAATGGTTGCTCGCGGAGATCTTGCTATAGAGATCCCTTATGAAAAGATACCGGGAATTCAAAAAATGATCATAAACAAGTGCATTGAAAGGAGAAAACCTGTGATTATTGCCACTCAGATGCTTCATACAATGATCACTGAACCCAGGCCAACCAGGGCTGAGGTAAGTGATGTGGCAAATGCCATATACTCCAAAACCGATGCAATAATGCTCAGTGGAGAAACAGCCTATGGAAAATACCCTGTAGAATCGGTTAAAACCATGGCAAAGATCGCAAAAGAAGTCGAAAAGAGTCGCGGAGACCTTCATGACACTCCAATGGTAAAACTCAGCACCGAAATATCTTCATATCTCACCCGATCTGCAGTGGAAGCATCTCTTAATTTAAAAGCAAAAGCCATTATTGCAGATACCAGCTCAGGGCGAACTATCAGGAATATGGCCGGCTACCGGGGTAGAAAGATCATATATGCCATGTGTTATAAGGAGGAGACTGTTCGCCTTCTCGCACTTTCATTTGGTGTTTATCCTGAATATATTCCCAATAGCCATAACAGCATGGAATTTGTTATGACCTCCCTGAAAAAACTAATAAAAAAGAAAAAGATCAAAAAAGACGATATCCTGGTGGTAGTCGGAGGTAATTTCGGGAGAAAACATGGTGCATCCTATCTCGAAATATCAAGCGCAGAAAACCTCTGCCGGGAATGATAGTTTTGCTTACCAGGGTACCCTTTCAAGTGCAAGTATCAAGGAAATCCCCATAGCTCCCCCGGAAAAAACCAGGTTCCATTCTCTTCTTTTTACCCCGAAAATATCTACGAACAAAAGGGTGAGTCCGAGTATTACCAATACAATTATGATCTGTCCCAGTTCTATGCCCAGGTTGAAAGAAAGAAGAGGTAAAAACAGGCTTTCTTCTCCACTTAACAATCCCCTTAAGTAATTTGAAAACCCCATACCATGGATCAAACCAAAAAATAAAGCCGCTGCATATTTAAAACGATGGGAACTGGTATAAAATTTGTTAGGTTTTTGAAACGTATTCCCCAGCGCTGTGATAAATATTGTAACCGGTATTAAAAATTCTATCAAATCAGTAGGAATGGAGATAAGATCGAGTGTGGCGAGTAATAGTGTTAATGAATGGCCTATGGTAAAAGCCGTAACCAGGATTAGAAGTTTTTTCCAGGCCCGGAGAGGATAAACTATGGTTAGTGAAATGATAAACAAAATGTGATCATATCCCTGAAAGTCTGCAATATGATCTATCCCAAGTTTTAAGTATAATTCGAAAATGCTCATTTGAAAAAATAAATTACAAAGAAAGCATTCTCTCTTGAATTAGCATATTGGTCTGCAAAGTATATTTTATTGAATTTACACCATGAAAAGTTATTTTTTAATTAATTTTAAGCGTTAAATGTATTGAAATGAAGAGGGTATTGATAATTCTGTTTCTTTTGACAGTAGTGAAGTATGCAAATGCTCATCCTATTCATGTTTCTGTATGCAATATTGAGTTCAGTAAAGATAAAATGACTATTGCTGTTAAATTATTCAAAGATGATTTTCAGCTTGCCATTTATCATAATTATGGATTGGAGTTGAATTATGATGATCCCGAATTCACAGATAGTAAAAAAGTGATTGATAAATACATGAATAATGCATTAAAAATCGTTCTGAACAAAAAGGATCCCTTAAAGTTATCATTAAATCATGCAGAAATTAATGATGAAGCGGTCTGGTTTTACTATACATTTGATCAAAAGGATTTTAATAAGATCTATATAAAAAATGAATTATTGCTGGATATCTATGCAGATCAAACCAATCTCCTGATTTTGAATTACCGCAGTAAGCAAAACGGTTACAGATTTAACCTCAGGAATACTGAACAAAGGATTAATTTATAATGAAGCGAAGAAATATAAATCCAATATTACAGCTTGTTTTACTGTTAATTTTATCTTTAAATACAGTAAGCGCAACACATAATCGTGCGGGAGAGATTACCCTCAAACAAATTAGTGACCTGACATTTGAGATCGAAATCAGAACATTTACCTATACCTTAAGTGCTGCCGATCGCCCGGAACTGGATGTTATGTGGGGTGATAATACCGAGTCTACTGCTACACGCGATACTCTCTGGTTACTTCCAAATAATTACAGGGTTAATATCTATCGCGCCAGGCATACCTATCCCGGACCCGGGACATATGAAGTAGTGGTTGAAGATCCTAACCGGAATTTCGGAGTAAAGAATATACCCGGTTCTGTGAATGTCATATTTTCTATCAAGACAATCATAACTGTGAGCCCTGAACTTGGGCTCAACAGCACTCCGGTTCTTCTGAACCCTCCCATTGATAAGGCAGCGCTCGGACAGGTATTTATCCATAATCCTGCTGCTTTCGATTTCGATGGCGACAGCATTTCCTATGAACTGACAGTTTGCACCAAGGAAAACGGTGAACCCATAGAGAACTACACATTCCCCGAGGCCAGCGATACCCTGAGGGTTGATCCGATTACCGGAGACCTTATCTGGGATGCACCGGTTGACACAGGTATCTATAACATTGCAATGAATATAGAAGAATGGCGGGACGGGGTAAAAATAGGGAATATTGCCAGGGACATGCAGGTTGAAGTTTTCCGAACACAGAATTCACCACCGGTCAATGACAGTATTCCCGATTTTTGCGTGCAGGCGGGAACACGAATTGAAATACCCATAAGATCTACCGATGAAGATGGGGATAATCTCGTGCATTTACTTACCGGCGGACCTTTTGCATTTGAAGATGGTTCGGCAACTTACGAAGAAGTATCTCGTTCGCCTGGAGAATTAACCTCCTTGTTCACCTGGGAAACATCCTGTCTCCATCCCAGAAAACAACCCTATAACCTTGTGATAAAAACCGAAGATCAGAATCCTGAGCTGAGTTTAATTGATATAGACCATGTATCGATTAAAGTCCTGGGGCCTCCTCCTTCAACTCCGGTTATCAGACCCTCATCTGTTTCTGCCAATGTAAGCTGGGAAAAATATAAATGCAGTAATATTCAAGGATACAATATTTACAGGAAAATTGGCCCTTCCGAATATGTATATGACTCTTGTTCTCCGGGTCTTCCCGCTTCTACAGGTTTTGAACTCATTGGAAGAACCGATGAACATGCTGATACAAGTTTCCTGGATACCAATGAGGGAAATGGATTATCCCAAGGAATAGAATATTGCTACAGGATAACTGCGATCCTTGCAGATGGATCAGAAAGTTTTCCATCGGAAGAAAGCTGTACATCACTGATACCTGGAACACCGGGATTGTTAAATGCATCCGTAACTGATTATGGAACGAATGGCAGTATTTATATTTCCTGGGCTCAACCCGGCGGACTTGATACCATTCCGGCAAACGGTCCCTATACTTATTTGCTCTACCGCTCAGATGACCTCTGGGGTGATAACCTGGAACTCATCGATTCCATCAACACAATAGACCTTACTGATACAAGCTATTTTGACAATGGGATAAACACTGAATTATTCCCCTACTCTTACTCGGTTGAATTGTACAATAACGAACCGGGTAACAGGTTCCTTATCGGCAGTGCAGAGGTAGCTTCCACTATTTATCCGGATATAATTGCCGATGATAACAAAATTACGCTTGATATAGTAAGAAATGTCCCATGGTTAAATGACAGTTATACCATTTATCGCTTTAATGAACTAACTTCAGAATTTGATTCCATAGGGTACACAGAGGAAGATTTCTATATCGATGATGGCTTAATGAATGGGAAAAACTACTGCTATTATGTCGTTTCGAATGGAAGAAGAGAAATAAATGATAATTTGTTCTTAAATGAGAATATTTCGCATCGAAACTGCGGAACTCCTTTAGATACTGTTGCACCCTGTCCTCCCTTTTTAAATGCTGAATCTGCCTGTGATTCATTGTTCAACAGACTTGACTGGTATTATACCCCCTCACGCGAGGAATGCTCGGAAGATATAGTGGAATACAGGATCTACTATACATCCGATCTGAATAATCCCCATGCAGTTCTCGACAGCGTGCAAGGAAGAAACAATACCCTTTATACACATTATCCCGAAAATGGCCTTGCAGCCAGTTATTACATTACTGCTGTTGATTCATTTGGTAACGAAAGTGTGCCTTCTGCACCTGTTATTATCGATAATTGTCATAAATATTCCATCCCAAATGTCTTCAGTCCGAATGGTGATGGCATGAACGACATCTTAAGACCATTTGAATATCAAGATGTTGAAAGAATTGATATGCAAATATTCAATCGCTGGGGACAAAGTGTATTTGAAACTGAAGATCCTGATATCAACTGGAATGGAAAGCATAAAGACACCGATGAACTGGTTTCCCCGGGAGTTTATTATTTTATATGCGATGTTTATGAGAAACGCATAACAGGAATTGAGGTCAGAAATATAGTTGGATTTATACATGTTTATCACGAAAAAGGAGCTACAAATGTTGAAGGAGAATTTTAATATGAAATTTTGCCTTATTGCTCTATTGATCATTCCCGTGATGATCAATGGCCAGAGATCACCGGAAGAAAATTACCTGCGTGGGCTTGCAAGCTTTAAACAGGGAATGTATGATTCGGCCCTGATTTCTTTTACCCTCAGCAAGGGATTGGATGAAAAAAATGCACGGGCCTGGTTATATTCCGGAAAAACTTATTATGAAAAGGGAATGATCAGGGAAGCGATTGCCGATTTTTTAAAGACGGAAGAATTGCAAACCGGTCTGGCTTCATTCATGCTTGCAAAATCATATGCCAGACAGGACAATCTTGATAAGACACTCGAATACCTGGACATCCATCTGCGATCGAATTATAAAAAGCCGGAAAGTACCATTCATCTGGATAAGGATTTAAGTCGTTTTGAGAATAGGGAGGAATGGATTGAATTCTGGCGAAATTCCAATCACTATTCAAATTTCGACAAATTGCTGGCAGAAGCTAATTATCTTGCGAAAAGTGGCGATTATGCAGAAGCTGTTGGTATCTTAAACCAGGGTATTGAAAAAAACTACCGTGAAGCCCCACTTCTTGCTAAAAGAGCAGAAATTTACCTACTCATGGATAATCTTAGACCTGCACTGCGGGATCTCAGTGGAGCAATCGAAAAAGATAAACGAAATGCCGAACTTTATGCTTTGCGTGGAAAAGTAAACTACCGGCTGGAAAATTATAGAAATGCACAGGAAGATTATTCTCAGGCATTGAAATACAATCCCGCTTCACTTGAGCTATATCCTGAACTGGCAAAGGCTTTAAGCAAGGTGGATATGTATGATGATGCAAAAGAAAAAATGGAATATTATCTTGATTTTTATCCAAAAGATAACCAGGCATGGTATGAATATGGAAGGATTCATATGGAAGCGGGAAAATATCTGGATGCCCTCAGGAGTTTAAACCTTGCTCTGGAAATGAATACTTCAAAAGCAGATTATTTCCTTGCCAGAGGTGAAACCTATTACAATTCGAGAACTTATGAATATGCCTCCAGGGATCTTTCTATGGCACTTGACCTGGATCCCCGAAATGCCAGGGCATATTATATGAAAGGTTTAACAGCATTGAAACAAAATGATAAAGACCTTGCATGTTATTGCTTCAAAAAAGCATACCGGTTGGGAAGCAAGGAAGCCTACAATCAACTTGAAAATTGTAGATAACGGCATTGAGCGGAAAGTATTCCTCTTAATGAAAATCAATTTTTTTATGGAACTGAGTAAAAAAGATAAAGAATGGATAAAAAAATTAAAAACAGGTCGTGAAGACGTCATTCTTCAAAGCCTCAGAGATCTTCGGGATACCGGAAATAATAAAATATTGCCGGAAATAATGACCTTACTCAAGGGTCGATACAGCGATGAGGTAGAACAGGCAGTTTTTAAAATTCTTAATGATCTCAATGAACAGTCATCTGCAGAAACAGTCATGGAAAACCTGCCGGACTATGAAGAAGAGGAATGTTTTCACCAACTGATAAGTTCCTGCTGGCAAAATGGATTGGATTACTCACAACATCTTGCTTATTTTATAGATATAGCATTTAAGAAAGATTATAACTCATCTTTTGAAGCCCTGACAGTGATTGAAGAAAACGTGAATCAACTTGAGGATGACGAGCGTGAAAGCCTGGTTTCAAAAATAGAACTGGCAAAATCAAATGCCAGTATTGAAAAAAGATCTCTTCTTAAAGAACTTCAATCCATTGTCCGGCCTTAATCTTAAAACCAGATATTACAAAAGCTTTTGCTTTATCGAATACCTTTAAAGTCTCACAATTTTAGGTAAGATTAGAAAAATATTTCATAAATTGGGCTCTTTCATAGACTGAGGGATCAGGAATATTGGAATAATTCATATTGCCCCGGAAATCATCAATGGTCTTATAATTTTTCTTTAACATCCATGATTCCAGTTTATCAATCATTTCGGTAAGATAATCAAGCCCATTCTTATACAATACGGAACATACCTGTACGGTCTGTGCTCCTGCCAGAAGCAGTTTTACTGCGGCCTCCCCTGAATGGACCCCGGTAGAAGCCGAAATATGAATCTTCTCGACCTCCGATGAGATAATACCAATCCAGCGAAATGTGTTGCGCAGATCAGATGGTGAACTTAACACATCCGCACTGGTAAAACTCATATCATCAAGGTCAATATCAGGAGCATAAAAACGATTGAATAATACCACTGCATCCACTTTCCGGTAATAAAGTTGATTTACGAAATGAGTTGGATTGGTAAACTGTGCCCCGATCTTGAAAATCAGTGGAATATTAATTAATTCCTTAAGTTTTGAAAGAATTTCAAAATAGAGATTTTCATATTTTTTCGGTTCTCGATTTTTATCATTCGGAAGATAGAAAATATTCACCTCAAGGGCATCGGCCCCGGCATCTTCTATTTTGCCGGCAAAATCGAGCCACTCACCTGCCGAAACACAATTAATACTGGCAATAATTGGAATATGTGTTGTCTTTTTCGCTTCCCTTATGAGATTTAAATACTCTGAAACTGAATTATTACGAGTGTAATTTTTAACATAATCGTATGCTTCCGGATAATCAGAACTTTCAGCCAGGCGTCCGCTTTCGAAACGGATTTGTTCCTCAAAAAGGGATTTTAACACAACTGCCCCGGCTCCCAGATTATCCAGTTTTTTTATGCGATCGATTGAACTGGTCAGACCGGAACTACTGACAATAAATGGATTCCTGAGTTTTAATCCTGCATATTCAACATGTAGTTTTGCCATATTATTATAATTAGTGGTAATTACGTTCTCCAAATATTAAACTTCCAATACGGATCATCGTTGATCCTTCTTCTATTGCAATCTTATAATCATTGGACATCCCCATACTGATCTCCTTGAATTCAGGATAATCATAAGCAGGATTATCATGGATAGCATCAAACATTGATTTAAGTCTTTTAAACTCTCCCCTTACTTTCTCAAGATCTTCAGTGAAAGTAGCCATTCCCATCAGACCCTTTATCCGGATATGAGGGTAATCTTCCGGATTTAAACTATCCAGCATGGCAAACAGTTCCTCTTCACTAAAGCCAAATTTTGTTTCTTCCCTGGCAATATGAACCTGCAATAAACAATCAATAATCCTACTATTTTTTTTCCCTTCCTTTTCGATGGTGTTAAGCAGTTTTTGACTGTCTACGGAATGTATCACAGATACGAATGGAGCAATATACTTGACTTTATTCCTCTGTAAATGCCCAACCATATGCCATTGAATGTCCGGGGGTAAAGATTCTGATTTTCCGGTAAGCTCCTGTACTTTATTCTCTCCAAAAACCCTGTGACCCAGCTCATATAGTTCCCTGATATCATCCACGGGTTTGGTTTTTGACACCGCTACCAGTTTAACATTATCCGGTAGTTCCCCGGTAAATTCCCTGTATCTTTTTTCTGTTTCAGACATGGAACCAAAATTAATAAAAATAATGTGAAAAGAAGAAGGGGATATTGGGAAAGGGTGAGCAGTAAGCGGTAAGCGGTAAGCGGTAAGCGGTAAGCGGTAAGCGGTAAGCGGTGAGGGGTAAGCGGAGTTTATATTTATATGATCTTATTATGCTTGAAACCCCGGTGCAGCAGGGAGCCGGTGAACCAAATGGCAAGCCTTTCTTGTCTGCGAAATTCTGATGATAAACAATGACACCTCTCAAATCGTTTATATAAAATTAGTAAAAACCCTATCCTTCAATATTAAAATAAATACCTATTATTGCAGGCTTAAAATCGATTATAAAATGAAAATTACGGTTGTTGGAGCGGGAAATGTCGGAGCCACTGCTGCGAATATACTTGCTGAAAAAGAGGTTGGAAATTCGGTAGTATTGCTTGATGTTATTAAAGGTTTAGCAGAAGGAAAATCTTTAGATATACAGCAAATGGGTCCCCTTGCCCTTTTTGATACTCAAACCATAGGAGTAACGGGCGATTATGAAGCCACGGCGGGATCTTCAGTGGTGATAATAACCTCAGGGCTTGCAAGGAAACCGGGAATGAGCAGGGATGATCTGCTGACAGCCAACGCAAACATAGTGAAAACTGTTACAGAAAATATTGTTAAATATTCTCCCAATACCATCATAATTGTAGTTTCCAATCCCCTTGACGCCATGTCCTATGTAGCTTATAAAACAGCAGGAACACAGGCAGAAAAGGTAATAGGAATGGCCGGTCTACTTGATACAGCAAGATATAAAGCCTTTCTGGCAGATGCGCTTGAATGTTCTGTTAAAGACATTCAGGCAGTAACGCTTGGCGGACATGGAGATGACATGGTCCCGCTTCCTCGTTATACAACACTTACAGGGGTACCCGTAAACCAGATCCTAACCGAAAAAAAGATTGAGGAAATTGTAATGAGAACAAGAAAAGGTGGAGGAGAACTTGTTAATCTAATGGGTAAGTCAGCATGGTATGCCCCTGGTTATGCTACGGCACGAATGGTGGAAGCAATTGTTAGAAACCAGAAAAGATATTTTCCCTGCTCTGCATATCTCGAAGGCGAATATGGCCAGAAAGATATATTCTTCGGAGTGCCGGTAAAACTTGGAAAAGGAGGCATTGAAGACATCCTGGAAATAGAACTCAATGAAGATGAAAAGAAACTGGTAGATATTTCGGCTCAGAGCGTAAGACAGAATATTGATTTTTTGAATACGCTGGGGTTGTGGTAGAACTTAGACCATAGACCATAGACCATGGAACATGGTCCATGGTCCATCCCCCATCCCCCCTATTCCAACGAATGAATCACCAGTCCACTCCTCAATTTCGGTTCAAACCAGGTAGTTTTCGGGGGCATTATATTTCCCGTGTCTGCTATGTCCATTAATTGTTTCATTGAAACAGGATACAGGGCAAAAGCGACTTTCATCTCGCCACTGTCCACTCTTTTTTTCAGTTCACCCAATCCGCGTATGCCACCAACAAAATCAATTCTCTGTGATTTTCTCAGGTCTTTAATATCCAGGATGGGAGCAAGAATGGTTTCTGAAAGCACAGTGACATCAAGACTGCGGATAGGATCCTTATCATCATAGCTATGCTTTTTTGCCGCAAGTGAATACCACTTCCCGCTCAAATACATGGAAAAATTATGATGACAGCAGGGTTTGTAGATTTCCTCTCCTTTTTCTTCTATCACAAAATTTTCCTTAAGCTTTTCCAGGAACTCTTCATCCGAAAGACCATTCAGGTCTTTAACTACCCGGTTATAATCAATAATGGTCAACTCGCTGGCGGGGAAATGCACGGCAAGAAAATAATTATACTCTTCATCCCCTTTATGATCGGGATTCTGTTTCTTTCTTTCATTTCCCACAAGTGCCGCTGCAGCGGTACGGTGATGTCCGTCAGCCACATATGTATATTCAATATCACTGTCGAATATTCCTTCAATGGTTTCAACTGTATCTTTATCGTTCACTACCCAGAAATGATGGCCCACTCCATCCTCGGTGGTAAAATCATAAACCGGTTTTTCTTTGACGATTTTCTTGACAATGGCATCCAGACCCTTATGATCGGGGTAGGAAAAGAAAACAGGTTCCGCATTGAAATTGGTCACACGGATGTGATTCATCCTGTCTTCTTCTTTGTCAGGTCGTGTAAGTTCGTGTTTTTTAATTACGTCATTCATATAGTCCTCCACCGCAGCGCAGGCTACAATCCCGTATTGAGTTTTCCCGAACATAGTTTGCGCATAGATATAAAGAGAAGGTTCTTTATCCTGTTGAAACATACCTTCATTGATCAATCTATCCAGGTTTTCTTTTCCTTTGTAATAAACTATGTCTGAATGCAGGTCCACATCTTCAGGAAGATCAACCTCCGGCTTTACCACGTGTAAAAAAGAATGTGGATTGTCTTTCACTTCTTCCCTGGCTTCTTTCGAATTCAACACATCATAAGGGCGGGAAGCAATTTCGTGTACATATTCTTTCCGGGGACGATATCCCCGGAATGCTTTAATTATTGCCATAAAATTACTCTAATTTTAATCAGTTCACTTTAAATTGTACGTCCCCATCAGTAAAAAACTTAACAACCTGATTGGCAGCAGCAAGTCCTGCGTTCAGGTTAGCTTCAGCTGTCTGTGCACCCATTTTTTTCGGAGTAAAAAAATATCTTCCTGAATATTCTTTTTCAATTTCTGCTTTACAATCGGGAGCAATATCCGACATATAGCGAAAGTCTTCTCTTACCTGGAACATCTTCAAAAGAGAATCCTCATGTATAACCTCTTTACGAGCTGTATTGAGAAGCGTAGCTCCCCTGGGCATAAGCTTTAGAAGATCATAGTTGATGGATTGCCGGGTTTTTTCATTTGCAGGTATATGAACTGAAACATATTGACACTTGCTGTAAAGGTCCTGTGCGCTCTCTTCGGATTTTACTCCGTCATTTTCGATATATACTTTGTCGATAAAAGGATCAAAAGCGTAAACCTTCATGCCAAATCCTTTGGCTATCATTCCAACAATCCTTCCTACGTAGCCATAGGCATGGATGCCCAGCTTTTTACCTCTGAGTTCGGTTCCTGTGCCCGGTGTAAACCCATTGCGATTCATGTACAGCATCATCCCAAAACCGAGTTCAGCCACCGCATTGGAATTCTGACCGGGAGTGTTCATCACCACTATATCCTTTTCAGATGCTGTATCCAGATCAATATTATCATAACCTGCACCTGCCCTCACAACAATTTTCAATTTTTCCGAAGCACTGAGTACTTCAGCATCCACTTTATCACTTCTGACAATCAAGGCATCTGCATCTTTTACTTTATTAACCAGTTCCTGATGGTCGGTATATTTTTCAAGAAGAGCAAATTCATTACCGGAATCCCTCACCACTTCACGAATCTTATCTACGGCTGCTTTGGAGAAAGGCTTTTCTGTTGCAACTAAGATCTTCATAATTATTATTTTTTAGTTAGAATTATTTTTCGTTCAATATTTAAGTAAATGAAAACATGAGTGTTTAAAGCTTTGTTTCAAATTCCTTCATTGCATCTACCAGGGCTTTCACGCTATCAACCTGCATGGCATTGTAAATAGAAGCACGAAAACCTCCCACTGAACGGTGACCTTTTATTCCGACCATTCCTTTGGAACTTGCAAACTCCAGAAAATCAGCTTCTTTATCTTTATACTCGTCATTCATTATGAAGGTCACATTCATAATTGAACGATCTTTTTCTTTTACAACGGTTGGTTTAAATAATTTGTTCCTGTCAATTTCACCATAAAGGAGATCAGCCTTCTCAAGGTTTCTTTTATACATTCCTTCTACCCCGCCCTGTTCCCTGTACCATCTCAATGTTTGTAAAGCAGCATATATGGCAATAACAGGGGGAGTATTGAACATTGAACCTTTATCAATATGAGTACGATAATCCAGCATAGTGGGGATCGGGTGATCCACTTTCCCTAGAATATCATCTTTGATGATCACAAAAGTAAGTCCTGAAGGTGCCAGGTTTTTCTGTGCTCCACCATATATCAATGCATATTTTGAGACATCCATCGGACGGCTGAAAATATCGGACGACATATCAGCAACCAGGGGAACACCAACTCCAAGGTCTTCTTTAATTTCAGTTCCATAAATTGTATTGTTGGTGGTAATATGAAAATAATCAGCATCCGCAGGAACTTTATAATCTTCGGGTATGTAATTATAAACGGTTTCCTTTGAAGAACCCACAACATCTATATCTCCAAAAATTTTTGCTTCCTTTATTGCTTTACTTGCCCATGAACCAGTATCAAGGTAGGCGGCTTTTTTTGCAAGAAGATTATAAGGAACCATGCAAAACTGCAGACTGGCACCCCCCTGTAAAAACAGCACTGAATAGCCCTCAGGAATGCTAAGTAATTCTTTAAACAGATTTTGTGCTTCCTCCATAATGGCCATAAAATCCTTACTGCGATGAGAAATCTCCATTACTGAGAGTCCTGTGCCTTCAAGTTCCCTGACACCTTTTGCCGTGTTTTCTATTGTGTATTCTGACAATATAGAAGGCCCGGCGTAAAAATTATGCTTTTTCATTTTTTTGATTTTTATAGATTCTTCAATTCGGATATAAATTTAGAAATTTAATTACGATTCTTAAGGAAAAAACCACCTTACGTTAATAAATTACCTTAAATTGTTAATTAATTCACAAAAATTAATGATCAAGCTTAACCAGGTAATCATCCTTCAGGGATGGGATCATGTCAGTCTGATCGGGAATAAGACAATAATCAATTACATCATCCAGCTTATTTTTCTTCAACCTGTGTCGCTGAGCAGCTTTTTCAATATAATTTCGCAGATCCTTCCTGGCAATTCTCCAGAGGTCCTGTGAAGCCAGGGTAGAATCACATATTGTATTGAAATTTTGATATTGCAGGAGTTTGTCGGCAACGGCCCCTGCAAAAAGAGTATCTTCAAGATTAAATTTATTCTTCCAACCTGCACAGAGAATGAGCACATCCCTATCCATTTTCAGGAGGTAATCTACGATGGCTTGAAGATTCAGAAATGCTCCCACAACCACTGAGTGGCTCGAAGATGCAAGCTGAATTGCCTGAGTGCCATTGGTTGTTGAATAAACAATATGATTATTTTTGACCCTGTCTTCTGTAAAATTATAGGGAGAATTGCCAAAATCAGCAAAATCTTTTACCAGTCCGTCTCTTTCAGCTGCCACCATATAACCCTTTTCCTTCATACTCCTTGCTTCCTCGATAGTTCCCACGGGTATAATTCTCTCTGCGCCATTCATGAAGGCTGTTACAATTGCTGAGGAAGCCCTCAGGACATCAACAACTACGGCCACGGCATCCGGATTCTCAAAAAATTGATAAAGGGCTGGGGACAGGCAGACCTCAACCTTATTTACCTTAACTGAACTCATACATTCTTCTTATAAAACGGTGGTTTTACAACTTTTGCTTTTAGATTCTTGTTCCTGATCCCTATATTGATCACTGTCCCTTCTGTAGAGAAATTCCTTTTTACATAAGCCATTCCTATTCCTTTTTTTGTCATAGGAGACAATGTACCGGAAGTAACTTCGCCAATTTCTTCTCCATATAGACTCAAAACGGGATAATGTTGCCTGGGTATACCTCTTTCCTGCATTTCGAAGCCCACCAATTTTTTATTTACACCTTCCTCTTTTTGTTGTTCAATGATATCGCGACCTATGAAATTATTATGATCATTAAGCTTGGTGCTCCACCCCAGTCCTGCCTCTATTGGAGATGTCTCATCATTGATATCGTTTCCGTAAAGGCAAAAACCCATTTCCAGTCTCAAAGTGTCCCGTGCAGCCAATCCGGTAGGTATAAGTCCGAATTCCTCACCTGCTTCCATAATTTTTTTCCATAATTCAGGTCCTTTTTCATTATGAAAATACAATTCAAACCCGCCTGCACCGGTATATCCGGTATTGGATATTATAATGTCTCCAATTCCTGCAAGTTCTCCAACGCTAAAATGGTAATACTTTATTTCGGAAAGATCATGATCAGTTAATTTTTGAAGTATTTGCAGTGCTTTTGGTCCCTGAATGGCAAGAAGTGAAATTTCATCCGAAGCATTTTCAAGTATTGCTCCTTCACTGTTATTTTCATTCAACCATTCCCAATCCTTTTGAATGTTCGAAGCATTTACTACCAGCAGATACTTTTCTTTTTCGTACTGATAAACCAGCAGATCATCCACAATACCACCATTATTATTCGAAAGACAAGAATATTGAATTTTTCCGGGATTCAGCCTGTCTACATCATTTGTGGTCATTTTCTGTACGAAATCGCGGGCAGCAGGGCCTTTAATCCATATTTCCCCCATGTGAGATACATCAAAAAGCCCAGCCTTTTCACGTACATTAACATGTTCATCATTAACACCTGTATATTCCACCGGCATCTCATATCCGGCAAATTCAACCATTTTTCCGCCGGCTCTGCGGTGTAATTCGTAAAAAACAGTCTTTTTAGTCATTCTTCTGTCTAATTGATTTTAATAAATGCCAAGAACGGATCCCGGGAAATGCGGAATCCGTTACAAATGTATTTCTTTTTCGAGAGAAATAAAGTTGTTTTGAAACATTATTCCCTGATTCAGGCAAAGTAAGGAAAGTAAATGAAATTGAAATCAGATACAATTTATTTCGATAGAATCTTAAATTCCACGCGCCTGTTTTTAGCCCGACCTTCTTCCGTATCATTCGGAGCAATAGGCTGAGTATAGGCATATCCTTCCCATTCCAGCCGTTCTTTTTCGATCCCTTTGGAAACAAGATAATCAACAACAGCTTTTGCTCTATCTTCAGAAAGCTTGGTATTCACACGCAGTGAGCCGGTATTATCTGTATGTCCTGAAATTTCCATTCTGAGGGTTTCATTATTATCAAGCAACTCTATGACCTGATCCAACTGTTCATAAGATTCAGGTTTCAGCACTGCTTTACCGGTCTCAAAATATATATTTTCAAGGACCACTTTTGTCCCCACTTCAATTTTTTCCAGTTCAAAATTTCTTACCATAGCTTCATCTGTTGAAGCATTGGCCATATCGATCACATCAAGATAGAATAAGTAGTCTTTTACAATGATCTCGACCCCATATTTTTTAGGTTCGAGGAATTTCACCGTGTAGGTTCCGCTGTCGGCAGAAATTGCCGTGGCCACTACTTCAGAATTCTCAACATCAATGAACTCCAGCTTGCCAAGGAGTGGCTCACGGGTTTCCTTATCCATCACTCTTCCTGTCAAATAGTAAAAGGAATCAATATGCACCTGTTCCGGAAGGGTAAAAAAACCTTTTTTCGTTGTATCCGGGAGTGAAGCTATCATTACATCTTCCTTAACCAGTACCAACTCCTTTTCTGATCCCAAAAAGGTAATTTTATATATATCCCTGGCTCCTATTCCCCCTTCTCTAATAGTTGTATAATAAGCATAATTATCATTGAATGAACGGGTAAAAAACAATTCATCATCCGGTGTATTTATCGGATAACCTAAATTTTCAGGATCAGCCCATGTTCCGTCTTCCTGTTTATATGTGTAAAAAATATCAAATCCTCCCATGGAATTATGCCCTTTTGATCCGAAATACATTTCTTTGCCATCAGGACTCAGATAAATACCTTCCTCATCGTACGGAGTGTTTATGAGACTGCCCAGATTCTCAGGATCTGTCCATTTCCCTCTTTCATCTCTCACAGTAATAAAAATATCTTTCCCCCCCTGTGTTAATTCTTCATTTGCTGAAATAAAATACATTGTATCACCCGACTCGGTAAGGAAAACAGCTCCCTCAGCCTGATCGCTTCTGATCTTCCCGGAAACGCGTTTAGGCTTTTTCCACATGGATTTTTTGGGATTATAATCACTCCTTCTTATGTCTCCGCCATTTTCATCACCGGCATAAATATAAAGAGACTTCTCATCTGCTGAAATTCCCACTATGGCATTATTATCCTTGTTATTGATCTTTTTAGAAAGGGGTTGAGCTCCCAGCCATTTTCCCTCATTATTTAAACGGCTAACATATACATCCTCATAATATTTATTATCATAAGGATTCCTTTTATCTCTTTTCTCATGATAACGGCGTGAGGTGAAATACAATACAGAGTCCTGATTCGAAAAAACCGGCGAATAATCATCATAAACTGAATTTATACTATCGCCTAAATTGGAAATGATCACTCTTTTGGTTTCCTCGGTTATCTCCTTTCCATAGTTACATTCTATAATTAATTTATCCACTTCAATAGCTGCCTCAACATCTCCCCTTTCAACTGCTTTTTGTCGGTATAACCTGTAATGTTCTATGGCTTTATCGAATTCGAGCACAAGATGATAAGCTCTCGCGAGGTAGAAATTTATTAAGGGATTCAGATCTGGATTATCATTATAAGCCTTTCTCATGTAACTCAATGCCTCATATTTATCATCCGTATACAAATAGCAGAGACCAATACGATAATTAAGAACCGGATGATCACTATTGTATTGATGTGCCATAAGATAATGCTCACGAGCCAGGGAAAAAGTACCAATGCCTTCCTCAAAATATTTGTTACCGATCTTTACATTTTTCCAGGCTTCCTGGAATCCTTCCGTAGTTGCGGTTTTGAATTCACTTCGTTTTATTTTGAGGTCCAATTCGGGACCAATCTGGGAAAAAGAAGGTAAAACTGTTAAACCCAGGAACAAAAAGAAGAAAATAATACGGGAATTCATAAATATAAAATTAATTATCAACGACTTATATGTATATAGTTTTTTCATGAATCGGCTTTTTATAACCATGAAAAATAATTTTAATCACATTCCTTAATATAATTCGATGCCTGTTCGATACCAAGCTCAAGTGCCATATTCCAATCTTCACAGGCGCCTTCCAGATCTCCCGTTAATTCTTTTACAAGTCCCCGGTTGAGATATGCTGTTGCAAAAGAATTATCGGATTCAAGAATTTCATTGTAAATGGTAATAGCAGTTGCGTGCTCATTGTTTTTTGCCAGAACACTTGCTCTATTATTCAATGACTCCATGTAAGCAGGATTTACGGATAGAGCTTCCTCAAAGTCTGCCCTGGCTGCTTCAAGATCTCCCAGGTAATAATAGATGCATCCTCTATTGTTCAGAGCTACATAAAAATCCGGATTGAGGTTTATGGCTACATTATAATCTTCCAGGGCACCTTCATAATCCCCCAGTAACATCTTGACGCTACCCATATTGTTGAATGCAAGTGGAAAGTCATGCTTATAATTGGTAGCCATCCGGTAATCATACAAAGCCCCCTGAAGATCTCCAAGATTTCGTTTAGCCGTTGCTCTGTCATGATAGGCCTCTGCAAGATCCTCATTCAGATCGATTGCTTCACTGAGATCATCTATTGCTCCTTTATAATCCTCAATCAAAAGCTTATACAGTCCTCGATAATAATATGCCTGATAATCAGTAAAACCCAGTGAAATGGCTTTGTTGAAATTATCCAGAACACCCTTCAGGGTATCTCCGGTAAAGTTCAGATAGCCAAGATAAAACCATGGTTCACCCAGGGAAGGCTCCATAAAGGTTATTCCCCTGAAATCCCCTATCGCTCCATCAATATCATTGAGTTCAACTTTGGCTTTAGCTTTTAGAATAAGGGGATCAATAAACTCTTTATCCAGTTCAAAACTTTTATCAAGAAAAGCTATGGCCTTTTCATATTTACCCGAACGGATTAACTCTACGGCTTTATTATACGCTTTCTTTGAATCTTTTTTACTTTTGTCCGGGATCTGGGAATATAAAGGCAATACAATTAGAAAAAGAATTAGGATCAGATAAATATTTTTTTTCATTTCCGGCAGGAATTAATATTCGTAAATTTTTATACGCAGGATATATCTTAAGGTTATTAGATGTAAATAAAAGATTTTTATGGATGAAATGAAAAAAAAGAAATCAGAAGTAATTAACAGAGCTTAATTATTCAATTTTACAATAAATTACGTTAAATTTGAACTTGAGGAGTAAAACTACAAGCGGATGAAAACTGATCTGAATTACTTAAAAGATATGAGTGGTAATGACCCGGCATTAATGGCTGAAATGATAGATATTTTCAAAGATCAAGTGATTGAGTTACACGAAGAAATGCAGAAACTTTATAATGAAGGGGATTATTCCTCTCTCGGTAAAGTTGCCCATAAAGCAAAAACCTCTGTAGCTATTATGGGAATGGAAGATCTGGCTGCCGACTTAAAAAAGCTCGAGTTACAAACAAAAGAATCAAAAAATGTTAATAACTATCAGACATTCATTGATAGTTTTAAGCAAGAAACAAACGAAGCAATGCGGGAACTTACTAAATTTCGAAATAAACTAGACTAACCTGAAACATTTTTCCATTATGCTTACAACTCAAAATCAAAATGGAGTATTGGTAGTAAAATTCAATGATACTAACAGATTCAATGCTCTTATATCAGAACCGGTAAAAGAAGAGCTCAAGTCATTTTTCAGTAACCCTAACACTAAACTGGTACTCAATCTTGAAGGAATAGAATTTATTGACAGTACCGGTTTCGGAGTATTTCTGTCTGTTATGAAAACGGCAAATAATAATTATGGTTATTTCAAAATCGCAAATATTTCAAACGAGGTTATGGAGTTATTTAAGCTGCTTCAGCTACATAATGTTTTTGAAATATACAGCTCTGTTGATGAGTCGGTTAAAAGTTTTGAGGAATAAAAAAAAGGCTGCCCGAAAAGCAAACCTGAACTTTAGTTGCAAATTGACTTTTTAAACAGCCTTATCTTATAAAGTGATTCCAATCCGAAAAGTATATTGACTTTTTATGCCCCGAAAACTATCTCATCATTTTTAACATCCACGATAATCGGTTTATCCCTGCTTACCTTGCCGGATAAAATATTTTTTGAAAGTTCATTCACCAGATATTTCTGCATGATCCGCTTAACAGGCCTTGCTCCATATTGAGGATCGAATCCACGGCTTGCAAGCCATTCGAGGGCTGCATCCTTTATCCTTATCTCAATATTATTTTCCAGAAGCATTTCTCTCAGTTTATCAAATTGGATATTTACGATATCAAGGATCTGATCTTCCCTGAGAGGTTGGAACATAATGATATCATCAATTCGATTCAGAAACTCGGGCCTGATCGTTTGTTTGAGCAACTGAAAAACCTTATTGGTGGTTTCATCCAGTTGAGCATCCTTGTTTTTCTCATCCAGGTTCGACAATTCCTCATTAATGATCTGAGAACCCAGGTTGGATGTCATAATGATAATTGTATTCCTGAAGTTTACCGTCCTTCCTTTATTATCAGTCAAACGACCTTCATCAAGAACCTGCAGAAGAATATTAAACACGTCGGGATGTGCTTTTTCAATTTCATCAAACAGAACAACCGAGTAGGGCTTGCGTCTGACCGCTTCGGTTAACTGACCTCCTTCATCATAACCAACATATCCGGGAGGTGCTCCAATCAATCTAGATACTGAGTGACGTTCCTGGTATTCAGACATATCGATGCGGGTCATGAGGCTTTCATCATCAAAAAGAAATTCAGCAAGTGCCCTTGCTAATTCTGTTTTACCAACACCTGTAGTACCCAGGAATATAAAAGTTCCGATGGGTTTTTTCTCATCCTGCAAGCCTGCCCGGCTTCTTCTCACAGCATCAGATACTGCTGATATGGCCTCATCCTGACCAACTACCCTTTTATGAAGTTCCTCTTCAAGATGGAGAAGCTTTTCTTTTTCACTTTGCAACATTTTACTTAATGGTATTCCTGTCCATCGTGATACAATTTCAGCGATATCCTCATTGGATATCTCCTCCTTGATGAGGGCCTTATTTTTCTGCTCTTCAATTAATTCTTCGTTCAGCTTTTGAATATTCTCCTCCGATTCTTTTATCTTTCCATAACGCAACTCAGCAACTTTTCCATAATCTCCTCTCCTCTCTGCTTCGGCGGCTTCAAGCTTGTATTTTTCAATATTTTCTTTTTCCTGCTGTATACTTGAAATTATTCCTTTTTCCTTTTCCCATTTTGCCTTAAGCCCATTTTTCTCATCGTTGAGATCGGCCAGTTGCTTTTTAACATTTTCCAGCTTTGTCTTATCACCATCTTTTTTAACTGCCTCACGTTCGATCTCAAGCTGTCTTATTTTTCTTTCTATATTATCCAGTTCTTCAGGTAAAGAGTTCATCTCCAACCTTAGTTTTGATGCTGCCTCATCAATAAGGTCAATGGCCTTATCAGGCAAATATCTTTCTGATATATAACGCCTTGACAATTCCACAGCTGCAATAATCGCACTATCGTTAATCCTTACTTTATGGTGATTTTCATATTTTTCTTTTAACCCTCTTAAGATTGAAATTGCGCTGTGTGGATCAGGTTCATCAACCATTACCGGCTGGAACCTTCTTTCCAGTGCCTTATCCTTTTCAAAATATTTCTGATACTCATTGAGTGTAGTAGCCCCAATTGCTCTCAACTCACCGCGTGCAAGGGCAGGTTTAAGTATATTTGCCGCATCCATGGCTCCCTCACTCTTGCCCGCACCAACAAGAGTATGGATCTCATCAATAAAAAGAATGATCTCCCCATCAGAGTCAATTACTTCTTTCACCACAGATTTCAGTCGCTCTTCGAATTCACCTTTATATTTTGCACCTGCAACCAGTGCACCCATATCGAGAGAATAAACCTTCTTTTCCTGCAGGTTTTCAGGAATATCTCCATCCACGATCCTGTGAGCCAAACCTTCTGCGATCGCAGTTTTCCCAACTCCGGGTTCGCCAATTAAAATAGGATTATTCTTGGTTCTCCTGGAAAGTATCTGAAGAATCCTGCGAATTTCATCATCACGCCCGATTACCGGATCCAATTTCCCTTTCCTTACCATTTCATTTAAAAAAATGGCATAACGATCAAGAGAATTGTATTGATCTTCAGCTCCCTGGCTTTCTACCCGTGAACCCTTCCTTAACTCCTGAATTACCTGTTTTAATTCCTTTTTTGTAAACCCGTTATCCTTTAGTAGCTGAGAGATAGAATCACCAACAGAAAGAAGCCCCAGCAAAATATGTTCAATCGTAACATACTCATCATTCATTTCTCTTGCTTCCACCTCGGCATTTTTCAAAGCTTTTGCCGATCCGTTGGAAAGATACTGGTTTCCTCCACTCACTTTTGGATAGGATTCGATTGTTTTGTCCAGAACCTGTTTTATAATTTCTTCATTAGTCCCGAACTTCCCGAAAACAAATGAGCTGACCGATTCATCCGTTTCCATAATCGCTTTCAACAAATGACCGGTTTCAACTCCCTGTTGCTGCATTCCCGCAGCTATAGTGAATGCCTGATTTAAGGCATTTTGTGATTTTATTGTGAATTTATCGAGATTCATATCTGTTTTTTGCTTAATCTATATCAAAACTATTGCCAATATAAATAATATGCCAAAATGTCATTCGTTATAATCTAAAAATTATCCAGCATTAATAATACATTTAACGAAAAAAAAGTTATTCAAAATATCTAAATCGGAAATTATGTCTCTAATAACAAGTGAATTTTATCAAAGGTTTCCTGGATTCCTGTTGAGTCTTTAATGCCTGATTAGTGTAGACTTTTTTAAATAGGAAATTTAAATGTTTAATTAAATTTTTATATTTGTTCAAAAACTAAAAATATCAGAATTATGAAAAATTTATCTTTCTTACTCTTTATTAGCTTTGCATTGTTTATTACATCATGCAATCAATCCAAAGAACAGGATAATTCAACACAAAATACCACGATCTTACTCAGTATGGATGAATTTTATGAACATCCTGATGATTATATAGGTAAAGAAGTAAGCATTTCAGGACTTGTAACACATGTTTGCAAACATGGTGGTCAAAAATTATTCATTACAGGAGAGGACAATGAAGCATTGAGAATTGATGTGGGAGAGAATATACCTGAATTCGATATTGAAATGGAAGGAACTGAAGTTGAATTTACAGGCATGGTTTATCTTATGGATGAGGAATTTATGGTACAAGCTGAGGCAGAAGAAAAAGAACATCATGGAGAAGAAGAAGATTGTGCTGTAGAAGAAAGCGTGAAAGCCCAGAGTGAGAAAAGCTTTTATCTCGTGGCTCAAAATTTTCGCAGCCGTTAAGAAGATTATTTATTTTATTTCATATTTTTTAAGAGCATGTCTAAAAAGTCAAAATTTTCGGGTTTCTTACATATGGATAAAAAAGGTTGAAATTTTCAGTCTTACACTGAAAGAACAGACCCTAAGGGTTTTTCCCGCCTGCCGAAGCACAGGCCAGCGTATCGGCGGGCATGGGAAACCCTTAGGGTCTGTTCTTTCTGCTAAAGTGTAATAAATTAGGTTTATACATATAGTCCGTCTAAAAAAAATGTACTCTCATATTGTACTTGTTTTTCATGTTAAGGACTTTAAGATACCCTCTATTTTCAAAACATAATTTTTGAATTCATCAAATCTATGAAATGGAGAAAACTAAATAGGATCATCCACCGGGATTTTGGTTATTTTTTCTTTGGTATGACTATTATATATAGTATATCAGGAATAGTTCTGAACCACAGGAAACCTGGAGGAGATGCAAGTATTGTCAGGAGATCCCAAATTCTGGAGGCTTCACCTGTAAGCAGAGAAAATTTCGATAAGACATACATATTCGAGTTTTTGGAAGAACAGGAAATACCTGTTTCAGAATACAAGAATTTTTATTTCCCCGACGAAAATACCGTGATGATTTACCTTAAAAACGGTCATATTGAATATGAGCTTACATCAGGACAGGCTGAAGTTATTATCATCAGAAAAAGACCGGTATTGATAGCTTTTAATTTTCTTCATTATAATAAACCAAAAAAACTGTGGACCTGGTTTTCTGATATTTATGCCGTATCCCTGATTTTAATATCAATTACGGGTTTATTCATCATAAGAGGAAAGAAAGGGATCAAAGGAAGAGGAGCATTTCTGGTTAGTGTAGGCATACTCATTCCATTGGTTTTTCTGTTTTTTTATCTTTGGACAACCTGAGGAGAAAAAATAATTTAAATTATTACAACCAAACTTCTCTTTTTATTTTTATATTCGGGTAATATATTTTTCCATTGCTTTTGGTAAGCCGAAACCCCTATGAGTGAACAGATCTTAAAAGCTTTAATGCAACTGTTTGCAATTATTGCCAGCCCTGACAGTAACAGGGAAGATCGTCGTACGGTTGTGGAATCCTTTCTCAGCCGGCAACTCAATCATGAAGTTGTAAAAGAGTACCTTCGGGTTTTTGACCATTTTTACACCATTTACCAGGAAAAAGAAAAAGACAAAAAAGCTATATCTGCAGATTCCGTTAAAGTCTTAAGGATTTGCACCGAGATCAACAGAGCGCTTGAGCAATCCCAAAAATTTATCGTTCTGATTCAACTTCTGGAGTTTGTAAAAACTAAAACAGGAGAGATAAATCCCCAGGAACAGGAGTTTGTTGATACAGTAGCTGAAACATTTAATATCTCAAGGGAAGAATATTACCAGATCAAAGAATTCGTATTATTCAATAAACAAAAAACTCCAGATTCCCCGGCCATACTGATCATAAACAGCAAACAACCTTCAAAACTCGATCTGCGGACAAAACACATGAAGGTACCCGGTCTATTCGGAGAATTAAGAGTATTGAATGTTGCTTCCACCAATATGTATTTCATTCTCTACCTTGGGGGGAAAGAGATGAATCTCAATGGACAACTCATTGAAAAAGAGAAAGTATATGCTTTCACTACCGGGGCTTCCATAAGAAACCCACAGATTAATCCGATATATTACAGTGATGTAGTAAGCCGGTTTGCTGAAGATAAGATCCGCTCCAGGATACTTTTCGAAGTTGAAGCTATTGAATTTAGATTCAAAAGCGGGAAAACGGGTTTACATCCAATGAGTTTCACCGAGCATTCCGGCCATATGGTTGGAATAATGGGAGCCAGCGGTGCGGGAAAATCAACTTTATTAAATGTTTTAAATGGTTCGGCAAGTCCCTCCCGGGGAAGAGTAAAAATTAACGGCTTTGACATCCACTCACAGGCTAAAGAGATTGAAGGAATAATCGGGCATGTATCACAGGATGATCTTCTGATTGAAGAGCTAACTGTTTTTCAGAATCTGTATTACAATGCAAAACTTTGCTTTGATAATTATTCTGAAGAACAATTACTCAATGCAGTGCAGCGTGTTTTAAAGAATCTTGGGTTGCATGAAATCAAAGATGTACAGGTAGGATCTCCGCTGAATAAAAAAATAAGCGGTGGTCAAAGAAAGAGGCTTAATATTGCTCTTGAGCTTATCAGAGAACCTGCAGTTCTTTTCCTGGACGAACCAACCTCGGGACTTTCAAGTCGTGATTCAGAAAACATCATGGACTTGCTGAAAGAATTGGCCCTAAAGGGAAAACTGGTTTTTGTCGTTATTCACCAGCCTTCTTCGGATATTTTCAAAATGTTCGACAAACTGTTGATCCTTGATACCGGCGGATATCTCATATACAATGGAAATCCAATTGAATCAATTGTTTATTTCAAAGAGAGGGTTCATCATGCAAACTGGAATGAGAGTGAATGTGAGACCTGTGGCAATGTAAATCCTGAACAGATCTTCAATATCGTTGAAGCCTCTGTAATTGATGAATATGGGAAACCCACCGATACCAGAAAGATTGCTCCTTACGAGTGGAGACAAAAATTCATTGACAAAAAGAAAAATGATCCGCCCGATAAAGAAATGAATGCATCTGAAGAGGATCTGCCGGAGATATCTTTTAAAACCCCCGGTAAGATTAAACAGTTCTGGATCTTTGCGAAAAGGGATATTCTCAAAAAACTTAGCGACAGACAATATCTTGCCATTAACTTTCTGGAAGCCCCTGTACTGGCGTTTCTGCTAACCTTTATCATCAAATATTATGATGTAGACGTAAGCAATGAGTATGGATATACCCTATATGGTAATAGCAATTTGCCTGTTTACCTTTTTATGGCCGTGATTGTTGCCATATTTATGGGACTAACCGTAAGCGCTGAAGAAATAATAAAAGACAGGAAAATCTTAAAGCGAGAGGCATTCTTAAATCTGAGCTGGTCTGGTTATCTTCATTCCAAAATATTTGTTCAATTTGTTCTTGCTGCAATCCAATCCGCCACCTTCGTGCTGATCGGAAATTTAATTCTTGAAATAAGAGGGATGTTTTTTATTTACTGGCTCGTGCTATTCAGCGCATGGACGAGTGCCAACCTGATGGGTTTGCTTATATCAGACAGCTTTAAGAATGTTGTTACCATTTACATTCTGATTCCTTTTCTTGTAATCCCTCAGATTATACTATCCGGGATAATTGTGAATTTTGAAAAACTAAATCCCAAAATCTCCAGTCCCAAATCGATTCCCTTTTATGGTGAGATCATAACTGCAAGATGGGCCTATGAAGCACTAGCAACCTACCAGTACATTGAGAACGATTATCAGAAAAGATATTATGAGAAGGAAAAACTGCTACGAAATGCCAGTTTTAAAGAGAATTTCCTTATCCGGGAATTAATTAATAAAGCACGTTTTATTGAAAAACACCTGGGAGATGAACAGTACAGCGATGAAATAATATACAACCTCAATCTTCTCAGGAAAGAAATCGACCAGGAGTATGCTTACAGGCTTAAACTGGCCCGGGAACAGTCTGGTGTATTAACGGAAAAGTATCAATTCAGAGAAAAATTATATCCCGAGGATATTAATAGAGAAATCATCGAAGCCACTATCCTATACCTGGAAAAGATCCAGGCTTTTTATTCCAGCGTTTACAGCTATATTTACAAAAAACTTAATGAACAGAAGCGCAATGAAAATGAAGCCAGGGTTGAACAGCTCAAACGAAATCACCATAATGAGAATCTGGAGGAACTGGTGACAAATAAAAATGAATTTGAGCGAATTGTTGAATATAAAGGAGAATTAATTCAGAAAAAAGATCCTATTTACCTCGATCCTACAAATAAATTCATCAAGGCCCATTTTTATGCACCCCGAAAATTAGTCTTTGGAAATTACTTTTCAACCATATGGGTAAACATAGCCATACTATGGCTTTTTACCATTATCCTCTTTATTGCTCTTTATTACAGGATATTAAAGCGATTCCTGGATTTCATCGAAGATTTAAAATTCAGAAAAAAATAAAAAAAAACCGCCGGAGAAAGAACTCGGGCGGATAGGTTTCATGGCATTTAAGTGTTATTCAACGATCTCAATCATTTTAAAGGGTACTCTTATTATGGATTCATAATCCTCACCTGCTTCAAGCATATCTTCATCATCTTCTTCGTAATACCAGTTAACAAGAACATCGCTCTTTCCCTTATTAATAGCTTCCAGTTTTTTAAAAACATCCAGAATACACTTTGAAGAGCTGGTATTGAAATATTCGAGTTGAATATTGACAATCGTTTTGTCTTTGGGATTTTTAGCGTATTCATCTAACCAGTCAACCATTGGTTTATAAAATTCGATGGAATTTTCCGGAATTGATCTTCCTTTAATTTCCATTACACCCTCACTCGCATCAAATTTTATTGTCGGGGTTTTGGTAGTTCCTTCTAGTGAAATCGGTTCCATTTTTTAAGTTTTGTTATTATATTTCGATTATCAGGATACTAAAATATCGAGATTAAAGAAATAATACTCATTATTCACACTCTCAAAATTATATTTCAGATCATTACCTGTTTTTCTCGCGATATCAACAAGGCCAAGTCCTCCTCCTCCCTTGGCACTAAGTTTTTGATGATTAAGGATAAACTTATACATATCCTTAAGTTCATCCTTGGTTAAAGAATTAATTTTATCAATTTTATCTTTAAGTATTTTTATCTTGGGTTGTCTGACGAAATTTCCGGTGGTGATTTTATATACATTTTCTTCGACACGTTTTACAACCAAAACAGCAAAGCTGGGCTCAAGGTCCCCTTTTAGTTCATCCGGTAGATCGTCAACATGGTGATAAAGATTTTGAAGGCTTTCGACGAGGACATTATAAACCTTTTTACGGATCTTGGAAGTTTCGTTTAAATCATCCATTTTCGATTCAACGACCTCGAGGACATTACTGATAAGATCGCTTGTAATACTCCCTCGGTATGCCAGAAGTACATCGCCATCGTTCAGTTCTTTGTAATACTCGTTTATATCAAAGCTCATTAGGCTTCTGTTTTCTTTAAATCGTACTAAAAGTACATATTTTTTATTATCGCAACAAATATAAAAAAAACAACTTCTAATTACTGCGATATTTCAAATAAATATCTTAAGTTATCCATTAGACAAATAAATAATGCATCGGGTTGCATATGTAAAATCCATGCGACATTAAATTTCGGAAAATATTTCCTTTTGTACTGATTTCAGAAAAAAATGTTTAAAAAATTTAATGGAAATTATTAACCGCAACAAAGAAAAAACTCTTAAAAATATTAATTATCTGTTATTTACACTTTTTAAAAAAATCGATCTTTTCCCCTTAAAAAGTTCGTATTTTAAAAATTTACAATCCAGATTCCCATTTACAAGGTCTTTTTTCTTTGAAGGTTTAAGCCCTATTTTTTTAATGGCTTCAAAGTTCGAACTGAGGAGCCAGGCATCGAACCCGGCATAGTGTGTTTTCAGATGATCCCCTATTTTTTCATAAAAAATATTAATCCTATCCTGTTTTATACGTTCACCATAAGGAGGATTCATTAATATAAGTCCCTCATCATTATGCGGCTTTCGGTCAAAAAAATCCTGCACGGAAACTTCAATAATATCTTCAAGAAGAGCAGCTTCAATATTTTTCCTGGTCACATTCACTGCTTTGGCAGAGATATCGGAAGCATAAATCGTATGCCCAAAGGCTTTACTTACCATAAGACCCTCAACCAATCTACTGTATAACTCCTCATCATAATCTACCCAGCTCTGAAAACTATAGGATTTGCGAAAGATGCCCGGTGGAATGCCTTTTGCAATCATGGCAGCTTCAATAGGGATTGTACCTGAACCACACATTGGATCAATAAAATTTGTATCCCCTTTCCATCCGGTCATCAAAATCATTCCTGCAGCCAGGACCTCATTTAAAGGTGCCTCCAATGATTGTGTGCGATATCCTCTTTTATACAGTGGTTCTCCTGAACTGTCAAGAGAAACATTAAGGATATCTCTATCAATATGAACATGTATAGGAATATCAGGATTTTTAACATCAACATCCGGTCGTTTTGCTGTTTTCTCTCTCATCCGGTCAACAATCGCATCCTTAACTCTCAGAGCAACATAATGAGAATTATTATACATCGTTGAATTTACAACCGCTTTGACCGCAATGGTTTTATTTTCAGAAATATATTTCTCCCATTCTATCCTGAATATGTTTCTGTAAAGATCAGAGTCTTTTTTTAATCTGACAGAACGAATCTGATATAAAACTCTCAAAGCCGTTCTCAGGGCAAAGTTCATTTTATACATCAAAGAAAGTCCTCCTGTAAAAGATACAGCACGTCTAAGCTTTCTTATATCTTCGCCTCCTAGTTCTCTTATCTCGGTTTCAAGAACATCTTCAAGGCCTTTCAAAGTTGTGGCAACAAACTGGCTCTTTATCATAACATTTAAAGATATTTTTTTACAATTTCTTCTGCTGCTCTATATCGATCCTGACCTTTACCCTTAACTATTCCATAAGGAACTGACAGGCTTTTGATTTCATGCTCATATCTCTGAAATAACTCATTTCTCATTTCACCTCCGTTCTCCCTCACAGGATCAGGAATCCATTCCAAATCCGGTGCACATAAAAGAAAAAGATCAATCTTAAGTAATTTGATTTTTTCATCAAGCCACAGGGGGTACCTGTCAAAGACTTTTTCAAACCATACCCTGGTAATGATCAACCAGGTATCAAATATTACATATTTATTTCTGCGGGTGAAGTAAAAATAATCGCTAAGCTGTTTCCTGGCAATTATTTCAATATCATCATATGTATAGGGTCTTTTGAGATTTTCAACATAATGGCGGGCATACTCGGGGACCCATACACAATGGAGCTTCTCAGAAAGATGAGAGGCTATATTTGTTTTACCGGTCGACTCAGGTCCCGTAACCACTATGTTTTTTCCAGTGCCCAATCTTTTTTCCACTTTAAATAACCAAAATATGCTATAAAAGTATAGACAAGAAATAATGCAGCCGTTGCATATAATTCCTTATAAATATACATAAACATAGAGACCATATCGATAACTATCCAGAATAACCAGTTTTCCAGCATTTTCCTGGCAAGCATCCATGTTGCGATAATACTCGCTGATGTTGTAAACGCATCCAGGTAAGGAAGTGATGAATCTGCATAATTTTTTAAAAAATACCCGGAAACTATGGTCAAAACAAAAATTAGCAAAACCAGGATAATAAACAAACCTTTGCTCAATCGTGCTATTGGCAATTCAGATTTATCATTTTTCACTCCGGCCTTCCACCAGTAGTACCATCCATATATACTTACAATGAAATAATAAACCTGGAGGCTCATATCAGCATATAAGCGGCTGTGAAAAAACACCCAGGTATAGATCAATGAAGAAAGAATTCCGAACGGCCAGAGCCAGATGAGCTTGTTCACTGAGAAATAAAGATAGATCAAGGCTATAATCGCGCCAAGAATCTCAATATAATTCTGAGTTACCCAATTAATGAACATAAATAACTTACATAAAAGAGATAAAAAATAAACCCTGAAAAAGTAAAAACATATCAGTATTATTTTTCAGGGAATATAAATTATGTTAACTGCCTGAAACCTGTTATTCTTCGGTATAGGCCTGCAGCTTTTTATTATATAATTCCGGATTCCTGGCTACCTCAACGGCTTTTTTAAAGATCGGATCTATATGATTATACACCCTGTAAAATTCTTCCATTTCCCAGAGGTCTCTGGCAATGTAAGCTTTCATTAAACGGGTGATGATATCTTCACTTTCCTCAAATTCTTCCTTATTATATTCCAGTCCTTCATTCTCGGCATAAACGATCAAGTCGTTTAATAAATCTTCTCCAGCTTTGAAGTTTACCTGGTATGACTGAAAGTCTTTGTATTCAGCCTCAAATCTCTCACGATTTCGATCAACATATCCAAGTACAAATTGATTTAATATACCCTGATTTATAAGGCTCCTGTAATAATCAGTATAACCTGCAGTATCAAGAGGAACGAAATAGTCAGGCATGATCCCGCCTCCTCCATATACAAGACGTTCTTTCACCAGGGTTCTATGCTTCAGCGAATCAGGGAACTCAACCTCCTCCTGTCCGCTTAACTCACCGGTTTCGTAGCGATTTAAAAGATCTTTTGCATATTCTTGATAACCTTGTTCATAAGGTTTCTGAATTAGTCTGCCGGAAGGAGTATAATACTCCGCAACCGTAAGCCTGAGTTCCGAGCCATCTCTGAGCTGAAATCTCCCCTGAACAAGTCCTTTACCGAATGATCTTCTGCCCACTATAACCGCACGATCCCAGTCCTGCACAGCGCCAGCCACAATCTCTGAAGCCGATGCGGAGGTCTCATCGATCATTACAATCAAATTCCCTTCCGTAAAATTTCCACTGGAAGTGGAATAAAAATTCCTTCTCGGATTTTTTTCCCCTTCTGTATAAACGATCATTCTTCGACCTGCCAGAAACTCATCTGCCAGACTCACTGCAGCATAAAGATATCCCCCTCCATTACCGCTAAGATCGAGGATCAGATCTTCAAGATCATTTTTGCCAAGTTCGTTTAAAGCTTCCTTAAATTCTTCTACAGTGGTGCTTGAAAAACGTGAAAGTTTTATGTAACCCGTATGCTCATCAATCATATATGCGGCATCGAGACTATAAATGGGAATTTTATCTCTGGTAATGGTAAATTTCAGCAACTTATCAACACCACGTCTTTTTATTGAAATATTTACTTTAGTGTTTTTCGGACCTTTAAGCTTTTTTTGCACCTCAAGACTGGTAATGCCAACACCTGCTACATTTTCCCCTTCAATCTTTACAATTCTGTCACCCGGGCGTATTCCCACCTTTTCTGATGGCCCTCCTGGTATCGGATTAATAATAAAAATGGTATCCTTGAGAATGTTGAAAGATACACCTATACCATCAAATCCTCCCTCCAACTGTTCCTGGGAGGCTTCCACTTCTTCCTTGGTGAGGTATGCCGAATGTGGATCAAGATCGTGCAACATTTCTGTAATTGCATCATTGACAATCTTTTCTTCATTCACACTATCGACATAATATCTTGAAATCTTATCGAGTACTTCACCAAATTTCAGGGATTGCTCTGTAATTTGTCCTGTTGCACCTGGAACCAGGAAAAACATTAAATATCCCACAAATATCGGAACTAAAAAGAGTCTTCTCATAATTTTTTCGTTTAATAAATCTACTTCAAAAAACAGGACATTAATCTAACAATGAAAACAGGGCTTTGTTTCTATTCCCATTCAATGGTTGCCGGTGGTTTTGAGCTAATATCATATACCACCCGGTTAATGCCTTTAATTTTATTAATAATATCGCTAGAAACCTTCCCAAGAAAGTCATACGGAAGATGTATCCAATCAGCGGTCATCCCATCTGTAGAACCAACAGCTCTCAGGGCAACTACATTTTCATAGGTGCGTTCATCTCCCATAACTCCCACCGACTGAACCGGCAGTAAGATCACCCCTGCCTGCCATACCTGATCGTAAAGTCCTTTTGCTTTAAGTGCATTTATATAAATTTCATCGGCATCCTGAAGTATGGCGACTTTTTCAGGGGTAACTTCCCCAAGTATGCGGATAGCCAGGCCGGGTCCGGGAAACGGATGTCGTCCTATAAGATTCTTTGGTAAACCCAGCGCTTTTCCAACTTTTCGGACTTCATCCTTGAAAAGAAGCTTCAATGGTTCAACTACCTTAAGGTTCATCTTTTCCGGCAAGCCTCCAACATTGTGATGTGATTTGATAGTAACAGAGGGACCGTTCACCGAAACGGATTCAATCACATCGGGATAAATTGTTCCCTGGCCCAACCATTTTACACCCATTATTTTATGAGCCTCAATATCAAATACTTCAATAAAATTCTTTCCAATGCTCTTACGTTTAAGTTCAGGGTCGGTTATTCCTGCAAGATCTCCAAGAAACTTATTTTTTGCATCAACCCCTTTTACATTTAACCCGAGGTTTTCATATGATTTTAACACCTGTTCGAATTCATTCTTTCTCAGTAAACCATTATCGACAAATATGCATGTAAGATTCTTTCCGATTGCCCTGTCGAGCAAAGTACCTGCCACAGAGGAATCTACACCTCCCGATAAGCCCAGAACAACCTTATCATCCCCAAGTTTTTCCTTAAGCTCTGTTATGGTAGTCTCTATAAAAGACTCCGCTGTCCATCCTCCAATGCATCCGCAAATATCAATAACGAAATTCCTGAGAATATTCATGCCTTCTGTGGTATGATAAACCTCGGGGTGGAATTGTAAGCCATAAGTCTTTTCATTCTTCACTGAAAATGCACCAACCCTTATATCTTCAGTACTGGAAATGATCTCAAAATCATCGGGCAAAACCATGATGGTATCGCCATGAGACATCCATACCTGTGTATGTTGAGTCAGATTATGTGTAAGAGGATTGTTGAAGTTGATGAAATCAAGCCTGGCTCTGCCATATTCACGGGTTTTTGAAGGCATTACCTCACCTCCGTATTTTTGAGCCAAAAACTGCGCTCCATAACATATGCCCAGTACAGGGATCTTCCCTTTAAATTTCTCAATATCGGGTATGGGAGCATTTTCATCTCTCACTGAGAATGGACTCCCGGAAAGAATTATCCCTTTTACCTCTTCATCAGGTTCAGGTACTTTGTTAAAAGGATGGATCTCACAATAGACATTCAACTCCCTAACTCTCCTGGCGATCAATTGTGTATATTGAGAACCAAAATCCAGAATATAAATTTTCTCTTCCACTTGATAATTATTTAAAAAGCAAAAATAATAATCTTATTTAAAGGAGGTTCCTGTTTCCTCTCTTTCTCTTTCAACATTGTATAAATCGCCATCCTCAACTGCAAAAGAATTCTTAAACAACCTGCGAGCCTCATTGAGTATGGTATCGGTATTTTTGTATCGAGTGGAAAAATGCCCCAGCAGGAGTTTTTTTGCACCGGCGGCTTTTGCCATTTCAGCAGCGTCAATGGATGTTGAATGAAAAGTTTGCTTTGCCAGGTCTGCATCTTTTGCTTCAAAGGTGGCCTCATGATATAAAATATCGACCTCCCTGATATGATCAATAATTTTCCTGTGCACTGCAGTATCGGAAATATATGCATAGGACCGGGGTTTCCAGGGAGGAAGTGTGAGTTCTTCATTCGGAATGGTTTCTCCGCTTTCCAGTACCAGGTCTGCCCCTCTTTTTATATTAACAATTTCCTCTATCCCTGGCTTATATTTCTCAATTACCTCTTTCTTAATATTTAATTCAGCTTCCTTTTCCCTGAAAATAAAACCTGCAGTAGGAGTTCTGTGCCTCAAAGGAATGGAGAACACCTCAATATTGCGATCTTCATATATCAGTTGAAAACGCCTCTGGCCGATCACATTAAAAATGATCCTGTAATCACCCTCAGCCATATAGTCTTCTTTATAAAAGTGTATCAATGACTTCAGGTTTTCAGGTCCGTAAATATGAAGATCAGTTTTTCTTCCCAACAACTGAAAACTTGAAAGTAACCCAAACAGGCCGAAAACATGATCTCCATGATTATGACTGATAAATATATGATTCAGTTTTCCAAACCCAATTTTATTCCTGCGCAATTGTATCTGAGTCCCTTCACCACAATCAATTAAAAAAAACCGCTCATTTACATTGAGCAAATGAGCGGTTGGAAATCGTTTAGAAGTAGGTATAGCAGAACTACTTCCAAGTATCGTCAGAGAAAATGTCACTCCTTGGCTTAAAATTAATTTTCAGCTTCTTTGATCATTTCATTGGCATCATCAACTGTATCAGTAATATTCAAAACAGTATCCAGTTGAGATATTGTAATCAGCCGTTCAACTGCGTCATTCAATCCGGTTAGGACGAATGTGCCATTGGCGTTTTTACATAAACGATTGGCTACAAGAATAGCACTCAAACCGGACGAATCGCAGTATCTGCAATTGCTGAGATCAAGAATAATATTCTTTTCACCGTTTCCGGAAACGAGCACCAGCTCAGATTTCAAAGTTGGGGCTATGTGTGTATCCAGTTTTTCTTCCAATACTTTAATCAAAGTATGGTTTTCTTTTTTATCGATCTTAAATTCCATTGCTGAATAATTAAATTTTAAGCTAATTTAATCATTTTCCTTCTTTTTTCCCTCATTTTTCTGCTCATTATCTTCCAATTCAGACTTAAGTGCCGCTAAATCAGTAATATCACCAAGGGTTGTTTTTTCAAGATTTTGCCTGATTTTCTTTTGAGTTTTCTTATTTGCAGCATCTGTAGTCTTCTTAGCTGTCTCCTGGGCAGATTTTTGTTCATCTTCAAAGACCCTGCTGTGCGAAACAATGATTTTCTTCGCAGATTTTGAGAATTCAATAACCTTGAAAGGTAATTTCTGATCCTGCTTTACCTTGGAACCATCTTCTGTAGTGAGATGCTTGGGAGTTGCAAAACCTTCAACTCCATAAGGCAGTGCCACCACAGCACCCTTTTCGCTTAATTCAACAATGGTTCCTTCATGAACGGAACCCGCCTCAAACACTGATTCGAAAACATCCCATGGATTCTCTTCAAGTTGTTTATGTCCAAGGCTCAACCTGCGATTTTCTTTATCGATCTCAAGCACAACCACCTCAATCTCATCGCCAATGTTCGTGAATTCTGCAGGATGCTTGATTTTCTTTGTCCAGGAAAGATCAGAAATATGGATCAAACCATCAACTCCTTCTTCAATCTCAACAAAAACACCGAAATTGGTGAAGTTGCGAACTTTAGCACTATGCCTGGTTCCGACTGCATATTTTTCTTCAATTTTTTCCCATGGATCTTCTCTGAGTTGCTTCATTCCAAGTGACATCTTTCTCTCATCCCTGTCGAGTGTTAGAATTACAGCTTCAACCTCATCACCTACATTAAGAAATTCCTGGGCGCTTCTGAGGTGCTGTGACCAGGACATCTCACTTACGTGAATCAGTCCCTCAACTCCAGGCGCTATTTCTACAAATGCACCATAATCAGCCATAACAACAACTTTTCCTTTCACTTTGTCGCCAACATTAAGGTTTTCATCGAGTGAATCCCATGGGTGAGGTGTAAGCTGCTTAAGACCCAGTGCAATCCGCTTTTTGTCATCATCAAAATCAAGGATTACTACATTCAATTTCTGATCGAGCTCAACAATTTCTTCGGGGTGATTTACGCGGCCCCATGAAAGATCGGTGATATGGATAAGTCCGTCAACACCTCCAAGGTCAATAAACACTCCGTAAGAAGTTATATTTTTAACGGTTCCTTCAAGAACCTGTCCTTTTTCAAGTTTTGCAATGATCTCTTTCTTCTGAGCTTCAAGTTCTTCCTCAATAAGTGCTTTATGAGAAACGACAACATTTTTAAACTCATGGTTGATCTTCACAACCTTGAATTCCATTGTCTTTGAAACATAAGCATCATAATCACGGATAGGTTTAACATCAATTTGGGAACCCGGAAGGAATGCTTCAATGCCAAATACATCAACGATCATTCCACCTTTGGTTCTGCACTTAATGTATCCTTTTATTACCTCATCTTTATCAAGCGCCTCGTTAACCCTGTCCCAGGAACGCATAGCCCTTGCTTTCTTATGCGACAGGATAAGCTGACCTTTCTTATCCTCCTTACTTTCAACATAAACTTCCACCGTGTCTCCAACCTTAAGATCAGGATTATAGCGGAATTCATTTAAACTTACAACACCTTCTGACTTATAGCCAATGTTGATAACAACTTCACGTTTGTTCATTGATATCACCGTTCCATCAACAACCTCATTTTCTGCTATTGTGGAAAGCGTTTTATCATAGAGGCCTTCATACTTTTCTTTATCAGGATCGAGTTCAACTGTATCCTCTTCATAAGCATCCCAGTCAAAGTCACTGTCTCCTGCTTCCAAAGACTTCTCTTCTTCTTTCTTTTGAGTTGTTGTTTCAGTCTCTTCAGCAGGCTTTGATACTTCACCTTCCTCTGTCCCAGTTTTTGACTCATAGGCAGAAGGTTCTTCGGGTACAGAGACTTCTACGTCGGAGGAAGACTTTTCTTCAGGTTCCGTTGCCTCAGTTTCAGCCTGCCCTGTAACTTCTTCAGTTTTTTCTTCTTCGATTTCTTTTTTATCTTCCGTTTTTTCGGAGGTAGTTTCAGTGGAGGTTTTTTCCTCCTCCTTTGACGTTTCTGATTTTTCTTCTTCCGTGTCGGGCTTGTTTTCCTCGGCTTTCACTTCCTGTTCAGCTTTTTTTTCATTCTGACTTTCAGCAGCTTCGTTTTTTTGTGTTTCAGGATTATCAACGTTTTCAACGTTTTCTTTTCCCATTTCTTTTTCTTTGTCTGTCATGTAATTAAGTTAAATTGTTTAATAAATTAGACATTATGTTGCTAAAAATGAGGTGCAAAAGTAATAAATTAAATTTTATTATACCAAGGTTTTAAGAATATATTTTATCTCAAAAAATATTATTGAAATAACCTTAATATTACCTTTTTAGAAACATCTTGCTGGATAAATATTATAAAAAAAATTACCTTTGCCGGAATCAAGAAAAAATTTATGATAAGTCACAGATTTAATTTACAATTGAAATAGCTTATCAAAATTTGTAAATTTTTAAAAATACTCAGTAATGAAAATCTCAGTAATTGGTACCGGTTATGTCGGTCTGGTTTCAGGAACCTGTTTTGCGGAAACCGGAATTAATGTTACATGCGTTGATGTTGACCAGGATAAAATCGACAAACTCAACAAGGGTATCATCCCCATTTATGAGCCGGGTCTGGAGACAATGATCAAAAACAATGTAGATAAAAAGCGGCTCTGGTTCACAACTGATATTAAAGACTCACTCGAAGATTGTGATGCTGCATTTATAGCAGTAGGAACCCCTCCCGGTGAGGATGGAAGTGCAGATCTTCAATATGTTCTCAAAGTGGCCAGTGATATTGGAAAATATATGAATGATTATCTCGTAGTTATTGATAAGAGCACTGTACCCATAGGAACATCTGAGAAAGTAAGAGAAGCAATAAAAATTGAGCTGGAAAAAAGGAATGCCAATATTAAATTCGATGTGGCTTCAAATCCTGAATTTCTGAAAGAAGGCGCTGCCATTAATGATTTTTTAAAACCCGACAGGATTGTAGTGGGTGTAGATTCAGATCGTGCTGAAAAGGTATTCCGCAGGCTTTATAAACCGTTTTTGCTGAACGGACATCCTTTGCTTTTCATGGATATTCCTTCCGCGGAAATGACCAAATACGCTGCAAATTCAATGCTGGCTACCAAAATCAGCTTCATGAATGATATTGCCAATCTCTGTGAAATTATAGGTGCGGATATCAATAATGTCAGAAAGGGAATCGGGAGTGATTCACGAATAGGACACAAGTTTATTTACGCCGGAGCTGGATATGGCGGATCCTGTTTTCCAAAGGATATTAAAGCTTTGATAAAGACTTCTTCTGATAATGATTACAGCCTTGAAATATTAAAATCGGTTGAAAAAGTAAATGAAAGACAAAAGAAGGTCTTGTCGGCTAAAGTTTTAAACCATTTTAACCAGAATCTAAAAGAAAAAACACTTACCATCTGGGGTCTCTCCTTCAAGCCAAAAACAGACGATATGAGGGAAGCTCCTTCCCTGGTGGTTATTGATGAACTTTTATCGGCCGGAGCGAAGATAAAAGCATATGACCCTGAGGCTATGAATGAAGCAAAAAAGATTCTCGGTGATAAGATTGATTATTCAGGCGATATGTATGAAGCTCTGATTGATAGCGATGGACTCATTATTATCACAGAATGGCCTGAGTTCAGAGTTCCTAATTATAAAGTCATGGAAAAATTGATGAACAACAAGCTTATCTTTGACGGCAGGAATATTTATGAACCTCAGGAAATGGAAGAATTTGGCTATACCTATTACAGTATCGGAAGAAAAACAATAAAATGAACTTACTTTTAGCTAATTACGCATAAATAATAATATGTTTAATAAGAGAATTTTAGTAACAGGCGGAGCCGGTTTTATTGGCAGTCATCTGTGTGAGAGACTGCTTAATGAAGGAAATGAAGTTACCTGCCTGGATAACTATTTTACAGGTTCAAAAAGGAATATCATTCCCCTTATGGATAATCCTTATTTTGAAATTGTCAGACATGACATAACTGAATCTTACTATATCGAAGTAGATGAAATCTACAACCTGGCATGTCCTGCATCACCTGTACATTATCAACACAATCCCATTAAAACGATCAAAACTTCGGTAATGGGAGCCATCAATATGCTGGGACTTGCGAAGAGAATAAAGGCCAGGGTATTACAGGCATCTACAAGTGAGATTTACGGTGATCCTGAAATGCATCCCCAGCGGGAAGATTACTGGGGTAATGTAAATCCAATCGGTCCCCGTTCCTGCTATGATGAAGGAAAACGTTGTGCGGAAACACTTTTCATGGATTACCACAAGCAAAACAATGTTAGAATTAAGATCGCCAGGATTTTTAATACTTATGGTCCAAAAATGCATCCAAATGATGGCCGTGTGGTCTCTAACTTTATTGTTCAGGCCTTAAAGAATGAACCACTTACCATCTATGGAGATGGCAGCCAGACACGAAGTTTTCAGTACATAGACGATCTGCTTGAGGCTCTTATCAGATTGATGGGTACTTCTGAAGATGTTATCGGACCCGTCAACCTGGGGAACCCGGGAGAATTTACTATCCGTGAGCTGGCAGAAATGATACTCGAACTAACAGGTTCAGGATCAGAAATAGTTTTCAAAGAACTTCCGAAAGATGATCCCATTCAGAGAAAACCGGATATCAGTCTTGCCAGAGATATGTTGAACGACTGGGAACCTAAAATTAAGCTCAAAAACGGGCTTATAAATACAATTAATTATTTTGATAATTTATTAAAAGAAATTAGCTAATATGAAAGGAATTATACTGGCCGGAGGAGCCGGCAGCCGTTTATATCCCCTGACCAAAAGTATTTCCAAGCAGATCATTCCGGTATATGATAAACCTATGATCTATTATCCTTTATCAGTTTTAATGCTATCAGGAATAAAAGAAATTCTGATAATCTCTACACCACGGGATCTTCCTGTTTACAGGGAATTACTGAAAGACGGGAGTCATCTGGGCTTAAAGCTTGAATATGCTGAACAACCCAGACCAGAGGGTCTCGCCCAGGCTTTTCTTATTGGTGAAAAATTTATTCAGGACCAACCTTCCTGTTTAATACTCGGCGATAATATTTTTTATGGCCATGGTTTCGGAAAAACATTATTCGAAACTTCAAAATTAACTGATGGCGCAGTTGTTTTCGGCTATTACGTAAATGATCCGGAAAGGTATGGAGTGGTTGAGTTTGATGATAAAGCCAATGTATTAAGCCTGGAAGAAAAACCCAAAAAACCTAAATCAAATTATGCCGTTACCGGTCTGTATTTTTATGATAATACAGTGGTCGAAAAAGCTAAAAGCCTTAAGCCATCGGCCAGAGGTGAACTGGAGATCACCGATCTTAATAAACTATACCTCGAGGAAGGAAAGCTCAGTGTTAAGCTGATGGGCAGAGGGATGGCATGGCTGGATACCGGCACACACGAAAGTCTTTTACAGGCTTCAAATTATATTCATACCATTGAAAAAAGACAGGGATTGAAAATATCATGCATTGAAGAAATTGCATTTAAAAGAGGGTTCATTTCCAAAGACCGGCTTCTGAGCCTGGCGAAAGAACATGGGAAAAGTCCCTATGGAGACTATCTCAAGGCCATTGCAAGCGAGAAAATATTCGTTTATGATAACTGATTTTCTCAACCCAACCTAATGACGGCAATGCTGTTAGTATAATAAATGGTATTAAACCTCAGGGTAGAACCCTGAACCCTTGTTTTCGGAGTAGAACTCCGAGGAACCGAGTTTACGAGCTCGGCGAAGCCAATTCAACCAAACTTCTCGTCCGCCGAAGCGAACGCGAAGGAGGATTAAAATCAGAGTGCATAAATAATCAACTATTTTTCCCAGGTTGATATTTTAAAATTAAAAAAGCCGA
>CAZGTU010000023.1:0-50901 GCA_964528675.1 uncultured Bacteroidaceae bacterium | reverse complement strand
TTGTAGCATACAGTTACTGTATTATACAGATTTTGTACCATACACATTTTGTATTATATTTGTGCTAAAAATAATAAGATGAAACTAAATGTTGGTAAACCAGTTACCGGAAATGAATTAATTGGACGGAAAAAGGAAGTAGAATTAATAATAAAAACAATGTTGTCCGGGCAGAGTGTAGCCCTTATAGCTCCAAGACGTTTTGGGAAAACATCAATCATGCTCGAGGTAATTAACAAACTCAAGCGTAAAGGCTATTATACAGGGATGGTAGATTTTTTTACAATTCCTGATATTCATCAATTAGCCATGGAAATTACCGGTGAGGTTCTAAGCAACAAAAAATTAGACAAAGCTTTTAAAAAGGTGGTGGCAAATATTTCAGAATTACTGAGAAACATAAGATTAAAGAATGAAATAATGGATGCAGAATTCATTCTCAGCTTTGCCGGAAAAGAAAAAAATGATTGGGAACAAATTACCAATTCCTTGGATTATATAGATCACTTTGCCATAAAGAACAAAAGAAATATCTGTTTTGGATTTGATGAATTCGGAGATATCAAAAAGCTTGACGGAAACGATATTACCAAGCTTTTCAGGAGTAAGATACAAAAGCACCAGAATAGCATCTACATATTTTCTGGAAGTTATGAATCGGTTATGAATGAATTGTTTGTCAGCAGGAAATCTCCATTTTATCGTTTAGTAAGAATATTTGAACCTGGTTTTTTAGATATCAAAGAAGCAAAAAGTTTCATTAAGAAAACATTGAATCGTTATCAGTTATCCTATAATGAAGATGTAGTTCATGAAGGTGTATATTTTACAAAAGGGCATCCTTATTACATTAGATTACTATTACAGGAATATGTTTTTATTGAAGAAAAATCCAGGGCTAATATATCTCTTCAGGAAATAATCAATAACATGCTTGTGACTGAAAAAAACTATATTGAGAGGGTTTGGGATGATATTTCCTCTTCTAAGGAATTGAAGCATACCCTGCTAAAGCTCATTGAAACAAATGGCAATCCCTACACCGGTTCTGTAGATAATAGATTCAATCTTGCAAGGGGATTGAATCAACTGAAAGGTATGGGACAGATTTTCAGGGAAAAGGATGGATATATCCTAACAGATCCTCTTCTTGAATATTATATTAAAACCAGGGTATTGAGAATGCTATATTAACTTGAAGTTCAATTATAATTTGAGGAGAAATATTTACCCCAGATGTTACCAGATAATACAGATTTTACCGTTGATACTAATGATTGAGTATCCTGAAAATAGTTGAAGCTGCGATTGCGCAGATTGCGTATCCTGGAAAAAGCTGGCATTTAAAGAGAAGGACTATTTTTCCAGGAATGCAAGCACCTGCCCATCAAATAACTCACTAACGACCATATTAGATGGATCAATACCACCTTTTAATATTTTGAATTCTGCGTCATCTATGTTTTCCGCGGTTTTTCGGGCCATGTTTATTGCAAAATCACCAAAGCCATCACCTAGCATAACAAGGCTATGTATATTTACTTCACCTAGTTGATCCTTTATATCGAACCGGTTAAGAGCCGCACGTGCTTTAGCAAGCTGTTTCTTATCCGTTTTAGCATAGGTATCCTGAAAATACTTGAGAACATCAACCATCTCTGTTCCTTTGTACACGGTTTTTAATGATCTGATCAAAAGACCTGGTGCTACTTTTATCGTTAGCCATTGCCCCCATGCTCCAAGTTTTTCCAGGAATGTGGAAACTTCACTGAAACTATCCGATATGATTAATTTATCGGTTTTATCAGGATAATCCAAAGCGAATTGCTGCGCAATAACGCCTCCCATACTCACACCCATGATCACAGCCTTATCAATCTGATGATGTTCAAGGATCTCACTGATATCCTTAGCGCAATCTTCAATCCTGAAAGAGGGTACCTTAGAACTATTCCCATGGCCTCTCATATCAGGGACAATCAGGAAAAGCTTCTTTTGCACATAGGATTGAATCTGCGGTCTCCACATATTCTTGTCGGCACCAAGACCATGTATTAAAACGACAGGAGTATTGGTCTCATCTCCAAAAAGCTCGTAATCAATTTCGTAATGATCTGATGTTTTTAGTTTCATATTAAAAAAAGTGATTGACTATAACGAAAATTTGCTAATCTTTTTAGAAAAATTTTTTAATAAATAATTTTATTTATACTTTTGTATTGCAGGACCGAAACTGTCTTTGGTGGCAGAGGTAGGCTCTGCTTTTTTTATGGTCTTATTATACCTTCTTCATCTTTTGAATCATCTATATAAATAAGTTGCATCGAATGGTAATATAAATTCGTAATTATAAATATACCAAAAAGTTATTTGTTTTTTCTCTACTCATTAAAAAAACTCCAGCCTTAAATTCTTTATGACTGAATTTTCAAGAGGAATTCTCTCTTCAGGTACTTTCGAATTACATATACTTCAAAATTAAATTCGCTTTACACAATAAGACACATAAGGGCATATAAGAATTCCCTATAAATGGGGTCGCTCTATCTTATGTGTTCTTATATGCCTTATACGGTTTTATCCCTATTTCTTTCAGGCATTGAAATCCTAATCATTCTCAAACGGAAACTCACTACCGTCCAGCGACATGTGCAGATCAAATTATTATCTGACCTCAAAATCCTGATCCATTCCTATCCCCGTCATCTTTATCGATTTCCATTCTTCAGGCAGAACAGGATCCTTTTGCACCAATCCATCCTCAGTAAAATGCAATCCTCCGAATCCCATTATAAACGCCTGCAGCATTCCACCTGCTGATGTTCCGAAGAATGTGGAGGTCCCCTGGTATCTTAGAGACAGTATAGCAAAAGGCCCTTTTTTATAAGGCAATAGTCCTTTTTCCAAAAAATAGAGGGCTTTCCCGGGATTTCCGGCCCTTGCAGCAGCTCCCGCATACATGGGCCATGTCATATTGGGTCCGTTTTCATCCACGCGGGGTTCGTAGTAATCAAGATTTCTCCGGATCAGATTTTTATCTGTTATCACATCAAGAGGAAATGCTGCCAGGTTGGTGGCTGCCTGTTTTATGGTTTCACCTTCGTAGCTATCATGTTCCCGGGTAATTCCATTTTCAAATGAGCGGATAAGCAGTCCGTCTGCCACCTCACTCCATATCTCAGCAGGCTCTTCTTCAAGTATTTCGGCGGCCGCAACAGCAGCATCCAGCACCGATTTAGCTCCTGCATTGGTAAAGGCATCGTTATCCACATTTATGGCATGCTCATCGGCACTAACCACGTTTCTGATCTCATATTTTCCTTCCTCATTTTTTTCCGCCCTGCTGACCCAGAATTCCGCGACCTCCTTCAGCAGCGGGTACCCCCTCTCTGCGAGCCACTGTTTATCCTGTGTTACACAATAATACCGCCAGAAAGCCAGTCCCACATCAGAGCTGATATGATGCTGAAAAGGACCGGTAAGGTATAGCAAGGAGGTCTGTTCCTCCCCTGTTGCGCCAGACTCCCAGGGAAACATAGCTCCCTTGTAGCCATGAGCCAGGGCATTTTGTTTAGCCATGTCGAGGCGTTTCCACCGGTATTCAAGCATAGATCTTGCTGCTTCGGGATTTATAAGCAGGAGAGCAGGATATATCCAGAAGTCCGCATCCCATAAGGTTTTATATCCCCAATAATCCGTGCCGAGTCCCATGCATGCCGAACTATAATCGGTACCCTCAGGGACAAAAGAATTTATAAAGAACATCATCTGGCGGATATCCTTATTTAATTCAGGAGCGCCGTCGATGGTAATATTGGTTTTATCCCAGAATGCATTCCAGTTGGCTTTATGCTGCTTTATTAGTTTCTCAGGTCCGGTAAGGTAGGTGTAAATGTTTAGTCTGGCAGTTTCATTAACCGGATTATTATAAGTCTCGGTGGTCGCCATAGACCCAATAAGGTAGAATGTGATGGACTCACCCTTCTTCAACATCTTTTCAAATCCAAGGTATGGCTGATTCAAATCATCATCAGTAAAAATAAGCTCAGGTTTTTCCTCATCTTCAAAATAGAAGCTGGTTGTGGTGGCAGAAAGATATTTTCCAGTTGGAGATTTTGCAGAGACAGTGAAAAGGGGGATTTGCCTCTGGCGAAGCTGGTTTAAGTACTTTGAGTCCACAAATTGATAAGGGTATTCAACATTCAATATATTTTTAAGGCTGAAAAAACGGTCTTCATTTGCCGAAATTGTCACTTTGATAATTCCGGTGTGAAGCATGTGTTTCAGTGCATAAGCAGTATGCTCAACATCAAGTCCTTCAAACTTGAAATTCGTCTTGAACCAGCCCTCCCTGAAATTAAATTCCTGCTTCCAGTCATTCAATTTATCAAGCCTTGTCTGGGACAATGATTTTCCTTTTAAAAAGTCTGCCTGCCCGGTTTTTGCTGCTTCAGGCTTCATAACGATAAGTTCAAGATTGGTGAAATCGATAGCTGCTATGGAACTTTCCACCCCTTTATCAGGAAACATATCAAAAACACCGTTAAGCTGAACCTGGTTAGCCATGAAGGCTTTTTCCGATAAGGTAATTCCATATTTACCATTGGCCAGGGTAACCGGTGCGTAGACCTCATAACCCGGCCTGGCAATCCGGGTCCATTCTGAGTCCTGGGAAATCAAGGAAAACGAGTTTATACCGGTAAGGGCAAAAGCGAAAACAAGCGATAGAATTTTATTCATGTTACTTTCAGTTAGTGATTGGTTTTGATTTCAATTCTTCCAGTTTTCAAAGATGTTAAAAAATGGAATATTTTTCGCTTCTGGGCGAGGCTTTTTTGATCTTTTGAGATTGGGAATTAAAATAATCTGCTGAGGCGCAAGATTGTAGTATCGCCAGGCAAATACAACTCACCCTGTCTGGGTGGGATGGGAGAGGGCAATGAACAGAGCACTATATTCGGCCACGCCGGATGCAGGCTGGTTTTTTTCAAAGGGCCCTCAGAGATTGAGGCGTAGGCCCATAACTAAATAAATTTCTTCTCTGCAAATTCTCCAAATTGTTTATATTTTTCAAACAATTTATCATAAGTTGCAACGCTTCTTTTATCAGGAAAATACTCCTTCTCGAAACCACTTCCCATGGCTTTTCTTGCTGCTTTAAAATCTTCATGTATACCGGCAGCAACGGCGGCAGCCATAGCCGAACCAAGGGCACTTGCCTGCTCTGTTCTTGCTACCTTTATCGGCATATTTAAGACATCTGCCATAATTTGGATGACAAAGGGAGACTTTTTCGCCACTCCTCCAAGCGCTATGATCCCGTTAATCTTTATTCCTTCGGAAAGAAAGCGCTCATTGATCATCCTTGAACCAAAAGCAGTGGCTTCAACAAGGGCTTTGAATATGCGGGGCGCATCCGAACCCAAAGACAGACCCGTAACTCCTCCCTTGAGCTGTTGATTTGCATCCGGTGTACGACGGCCATTCATCCAGTCAAGGGCAACAATCGAGGAATCCTCAGGTTTAATGGCGGATGCTGCATCACTCAGGGCAGGGATAATCTTTGAGGATATTTTTTCTTTGATCTCTGAGATCGTATTTTCATCAACATGGGTAAGCTCGGGCAAAATATGCTCAACAGGCCACATCAACACCCTTGAGTACCATGCATAAATATCCCCAAAAGCAGATTGTCCGGCCTCCAGGCCGGTCATTCCCGGAAGAATTGAACCATCGACCTGTCCGGCGATACCCGAAACCAATTTATCACCCATATCATCATTCGGCACAATCATCATATCGCATGTTGATGTTCCCATAACTTTACTCAGATAATAGGGTTCAATTTCACCTCCAATAGCCCCCATATGAGCATCGAGGGAACCGGCTCCGATGGTTATACCCGGAGGTAATTCCAGTTTTGAAGCCCATTCATCACAAAGGGTTCCAACCTTCTGATCGCTTGTGTATGTCTGGTTATATAATTTATTTCTAAGACCCGAAAGAAGAGGGTCCAGCCGGGTAAGAAACTCTTCGGAAGGCAGGCCATCAAAATCCTCATGCCACATGGCCTTATGACCAGCAGCACACCGACTGCGTTTTAATTTAACAGGATCTGTATTTCCGCTTAAAACTGCCGGGATCCAGTCGCAATGTTCAAGCCAGGAAAAAGCCGCATTCCTTACTTGCTCATCTTCACGCAAAACATGAAGTATTTTTGCCCAGAACCATTCCGAGGAATATATCCCACCGGAATATTTTGTATAATCCTCTCCTCCCCAATCTCTTGCGAGACGATTGATCTCATCCGCTTCTTTTATAGCCGTGTGATCCTTCCACAGGATAAACATGGCATTGGGATTTTCTTCAAACCCCGGTGTCAAAGCCAGGGGAACACCTTCCCGGTTAACGGCAACAGGCGTTGAACCTGTAGTGTCCACTGCAATTGATACGATGTTATTTCTCACTTCATCTTTTACCTGACCAAGAGCTTGCTTTATGGTTTCCTCAAGTCCTTTGAGGTAATCCCCGGGATGCTGCCTGAAACGATTGGAAGCAGGATCGCAATATTTCCCGTCCCTCCAGTCGGTGTAATGGTAAACAGCTGCAGCCATCTCCTTTCCGGTTAAAGCATTTACAATAATGGCACGAACGGAATCCGTTCCATAATCAACCCCAATCACATAATTATTTTTGCTCATTCCTAATGAATTTTATAAATGAAAGCCAACAAAAATTCGTAATTTTTAGCCCTTTATTCCAGAACCCACTCAAGATTAAAGGTGTAGACAATATTTCCATCTGTAAGGTAGATCAATCCATCCGGGGTCTGGGTAGCGATCATATAACCCCCGTCCTGACCCACGTTTTTGGAAATGGGATCCACTCTTTGCCATGCAGCGGTTCTGAGATCCATGCTCTCCTCTCCTTTAAGATTACTCATTACCCTCCTGTTTTCAACTTTCCATGTTTTTCCTTCGTCAAAAGATACAGCAACAAATAAACCTTCCACTTCGCTGATTTCTCCTTCCCCGTTTTTTGCTTTAAAACTTCCATCGGAAAATCCTACGAACAACAATGGGGCAGAACCAGAAAATTCATCGCTTTTATTTGAATACATCAACCGTATTAACTCAAACCTCTTTCCACTGCTTATAGCAGGAAATACGGAGGGAGAACGTTCCCAGGTATTTCCTCTGTCATATGAAATGCTCTTGGGCGCTTTGCCCTCAAAATACATTCCTTTGTCGCGGGCAATAGCCAGAAAATCCTTTTCACCATCATTGTTTTGATCTTCTATTTCAATCACGGCCGCGTGAAGTCCGGCAATTCTTTTTTCACCCGGAGTAGTTGAAGAATGACCCCGTCTTTCCCAGGTTTTTCCGCCATCCTCGCTTACCACAAGACTTCCGGTATTGAAGACTGAGTCACCATCATCATCAGTAACGAATACCAGCTCACCCTTCGATGTTTGAAACATATTTCCCTGCATAGAGGCTCCGTCATTCAGGGCATGGTCAAGTTCAAGGACCATCTCCACAGGGGTCCATGTAGCCCCATTATCAGTACTTTTCCTGTACCCGAGTGCGAGTTTGTCCCATCTTCCTGCCACACCTATACTCGCCATCTGATGAAGAGTAAATTCTTCATCCTGCCCGTTCTCAAGTCTTACAGAATTATTCAACAAATTGGAGCTATGAATATTACGATCCGCTGCCTTTAGAAACTCAGCCGGTTCAGTCCAGGATAAAGAACCATCTGCTTGCCGTATACCCCGTGAAGCAAGAAGAGTTAATTCGGGACCTATTTCACTTTCACCAGAGAACCAGGAAATAATAATGTCCCCGTTTTCACTCCATACGATCGTAGGTGAATGATTATGGGTATAAAGCGGACCTGTTAACAAGGGCTTTCTGCTTTCAGGATCAAATCCAAATTGTCTCATCTGGGCATCCGAACCATAATGTGAACCATCCTCTTTCATAGGAACCCTTTCATAAAGTGTATAGATTGAAAATTCGGGTTTTTCGGAAGGGGAATCCCAGGCATATTCCCTGTTATTAACTTCTTTAGCCCATGGCCTTTGCGCAGGAGTCCATTCAGCTTCTGGTAAAGCATCATTTTTGGGCGTTCTTACTACCCTGAATCCCAAAAGATAATGCTTGTCATTTGTAGCAGACGCCATTCGGTTTGCCGATCGCATGTGCTGAATGTGATTATTGTGACTTCCTCCACGGGCTACTTTAAAATCTCCTTCAGACGGTCCCACGGGGTTAACCGTTTCTTCGGGATTATATTCGCCATACCAGTCGAGTACCCATTCCTCTACATTCCCATGCATATCGTATACGCCAAAATCATTTGGAGAACCCAACCCTACTTCCAGGTTGGCATCTTCAATATTATGCTTGTTGGGATAAACGTCTTCAACACCCACGCAATTCTCCGGCAACCAGGTGACCCATGACCGGCAACCATTTGTCCAGGTAAAAGGATAGGGCCACTGGTAGTTGTTAGCTTCCATCTGTTCATCATCCATTGGATTCAATGCATAAATATCTCCCTCTTTCCCGTCATTAAAAGGTGTTCTTGTACCTGCCCTGGCAACATATTCCCATTCTGCTTCCGTGGGTAAGCGATAATTATATTTGTTATCATTTTCCGACAACCATTCGGTATACGCAACCGCTTCTTCCCAGCTTACATATACAACCGCTTCATTATCTTCTGTGGAAAGATCCACAAAATTACCCCGCCATTTTTCATGGTCCGGATCGAACTTTTCATATTGAGCATTGGTGATTTCATATTTCGAGATTTCGAAATCATTTTCTAATGTGATCTCCCTGGTGGGGAACTCGTCCTGGATAAATATGCTGCGCCATTTCTCCTCGGGCCCTGCAACAATATATTTGGGATCAATGTCTGCACCCATTACAAAAGTTCCGGAGGGTATTTCCACAAATTCAATTGAGCCCGGTACTGATGATGCTTCCTTTCCTGTATTATCACATGCTACCCCAATTGAGAGCATCATGATTATAAGAATTAAGGAAATTCTTAAATTATTTAATGTTTTCATGATTATTCAGTTTATTTATTTTTCAATTTCAAATATCATATCATCCAGATAGAATTTTGCTTCTTTATCAAGAGGCAGATCTTTTTCCGGATCTACAGGGTTAATGGAAATACCTCTGAATTTTCCGGTACGGAAGGTAATCCTGTCCAGATGATCAACACGCCTGCTGTTAAAGATCCATTCCGGTGAAACTGCACCATTCACAGATACGATAAAGGTATTATTCCTGACATTGATTTTCAATTTCACCTCATTCCATTGATCAGGATAATATTTTGTCAAAACAGAAGTCATTTTCCAGTGATCGACCTCCACTTCCCCATTGGCATTGAATGCAATTCTGACAGGAGCAAGTCTGTTAGTATTTCCCAGATCAATTTCAAACCGACCATGATCATTTTGTTTTGCCAGCACTTTAAAACTGATATTCAGACTCTCTTCGGTCTCCTTAAAGACTTTGAATGCTTTGGCATAATCGAAGGGATCCTTATCGGAGAAGGAGAGGCTTTTATTCTCTTCCGAGGGAAAAGATACAATGGAAACCGGGGCCCAGGCGGGACTAAAAGTGTTCCAATCTACAAGCTCCAATGTGGTGCTTACATCATCAAAACTCTGGTTGGGGTATTTATCTGTGTCTTTTTCCATGGGGACCGGGATCCTGCTTATCCAGATATCTTCTTTACTCATTGAATAAACTACCCAGAGATCATCCCCGGGGATATCTGCCCCATTTTCATACAACCCGCGCTGATAATTACAGGGACCAATATTTTTGGATCCACCCTCATACCTCATGGTAACCTCTCCATTGACATGCATGGCATTTTCAAATGTTATCCCATCGTTGCTGATGGCCCATAACATTGGGTAACGTCCCCAACTGCCTTCACCAAGAGGTCTCCAACTGGCTGCGAATTTTCCATCTTCCGTTTGCTGAGCCCAGACTTTGGCATAACCATCGCTAAACGTTTTCAAATTAACAACTTTCGTCCAGCTTCCCCCGTCATCATAAGAAATTGCTGATTTACTGTTTTTCCAGAATGCCACAATAGCATCATCAGGTCTGCGGTAATAACTTATGGCTTTAGCGAATTTCCGGTTTCCATCTTCGATCTGATCAACAAGACTTTGCGGAAAATCAAAATTCTCCGGTCTCATTTGCTCCCACCAGTGCAGCGTAATAAGCTTATCATTTCTCAATGATTCACAATCTTCAATGAATTGCTTATCATTCGATTCTGTATAATAAGGAAAAGGGAATTCTTCCTCTTTATAAAGACTGGAGTTCTTTGCGATAAAATAAATTTCTCCGAAAGAGCCATCTTCTTTAATTTCCCTGACCACCACTCCAAAATATTTTTTACCGGTATCTTCACTTCCGGTTTGCGGAGGCATTTCCGATTGCGGGAAATAGGCAGTTGATGCCAGTAAACGACCGGAGGGAGTGATATAAAATCCCATCCGATGATTACAGAAGGTCGGTTCTCCTTTATAAATGACATGAGGGAAAACAATTTCAGGAGTTCCCCAATTCATTCCGTCAGTGGATTTTGCCAGTAATATTTCTGTCCAGCCTCTTTCTTCATGCTGTGGACAGGCATTACACAATACATAAAATTGATCTTTCCAGTATGTGAGCATGGGATGATGATGAAAGGTAAATCCCAATCCATCTCCAAGTCTTTTATCATTCTTTACCGACCGGATAACCTGATAATTTTGAGCGCCTATTACAGGTGGCAGTGCGCCATCCGGTCTGTCAAACTCAACATCAAGGTCTCCGGTAAAACGTGCCGGTTCTTCCGGTGTCCCTGGTTGCGTATGGGCAATCATCACAAATGATCCCAGCATTACAATCAATAAAACGATTCTAGTTTTCATATTTAATGGTTTTTGTATAATTATCAATAATTTTACGGGCTTCCTCACCCTCATATCTTGTTAGGGGAAGACAGACCTCCCCTTTGCACAATTCCATGAATGACAGGATTGTTTTCAGTGCAGCAAGTGATTCTCCAAGTGATCTGTCCTTCTGGTATATATCACAAAGCTCCTGAGTTCTGTTCAGCAATGACTGAGCTTCATTATATTTCCCTTCTAAACAGCTATCATATAGATTCCTGTAAATCTGCGGATCAAAGTTTGCGGTACTCGGGACAATTCCACGGGAACCCAGTTCCATACCTCTAACCATAAGCTTATTAACTCCTGTCAGATGAAAAAAATCATTTCGGTTCTTCCATCTCATCAGCGACAGTACCAATCTTCCTTCATCGAATTCAGAATCTTTTATTCCGATGATGTTCCTCTCCTTGCTCAGTTCATCAATAACCTCCACGGGAATAGACATATGAGTTGTTTTGGGAATATTGTATAAAATAATATTCCCATTGATATTTTCAGATGCTGATTTAAAATAATGATACATCTGTTCATGATTAAGGGGATAATAATTTGGCAGGGTCAATACCACTGAATCCACCCCAAGCTTAAAATATTTATTTGCTTCTTCAATAGTTTCAGTATAGGGTAATCCGATTAATCCGGCAATCAGGGGAATATTTTCCTTTTTATGCGCTACCAGCACACGGACAAATTCCTCTCTTTCATGTATTGAAATTGAAGTTGCCTCTCCTGTTGTTCCCATGATAAAAGGAACAGTATGGTGTTTGAGCAAAAACTCAATCAGAACTCCGGCAGCTTTTCGGTCAAGCTCTCCCTTTTCATTGAAGGGACTGGCCATTGGTACAATGACTCCCTGGTAACTATGATATGGATCAATCATATTATTTTGTTTTTATGGATGATAATTTTGATGCATATTGTATGGCCTGAATCATACTCTCAGGATTAGCCTTAGCTTTACCTGCCCTGTCAAAGGCAGTTCCATGGTCCACTGAAACCCTGATAACAGGCAATCCTAGCGTAATATTCACTCCCGACATCCCTTCCCATATTTTTTCCTTATGATTATACCGGAATCCCGTCAGTTTTGTAGGTATATGTCCCTGATCGTGATACATACAAACAACAATATCATACTGACCGCCTTTCATCTTTGGGAAAATGGTATCAGGAGGATGAGGTCCGTCAACCTGCACACCCCTGTGTTGAGCCTCCTTTATAGCCGGTATAATATGTTCCTGTTCCTCAGTTCCAAACAGTCCGTTCTCCCCGGCATGAGGATTTATACCATTCACAGCTATCCTGGGAACTTTGATTCCCATAGTTTTCAATGCATCATCTGCCAGTTCTATGACATTCAATACCCGTTCTTTACAGATCAGATTTATAGCTTCAAGCATAGAAACATGAGTGCTGACATGAATTACCCTGAAATCATTATCAGCCAGCATCATGGCAAAATTTTTTGTTTTTGTGAAGTGGGCAAATATCTCCGTATGACCCGGGAACTTAATCCCGGCACTGCGAAGAGATTCCTTGTTTATCGGACCGGTTACCGTTGCATCAACTTCTTTCGCCAGCGCAAGCTGAATGGCTTTTTCGACATATTCAAAAGAAGCCTGCCCACACATGGATGAAACCTTGCCATAAGAGAATTCTTCAATTTTGATGTTCTCGATTTTCAATACATCAATGCTTCCGGGTTGAAAAAGACCCTCCGAAGGATGTTCAATTTCATGTATTTTCAGCTTAGCTTCACATAAGTCAACAGCCATTTTCATAATCCCGGGATCACATACCACTATAGGCTTGCAAATGTCGTATATTGAATTATCCACAAGCGCTCTTACACATATCTCAGGACCTATCCCAGCCGGATCTCCGGCACTTATTGCTATCAAGGGTTTCACTTCAGGCATATCATTAATTTAATTCTCTGTTTTTTCTGTTTTTTCTTGACCATCCGTAATAAGTAAGATCTTCAGGAACCTTCACCTTCTTAAAGAAGTAACTGGCTATCAAACCTGTTCCGAAAAGTATGAAGTGACTGTAAACACCAAGCATGTATTTATGATGGGTAAAATTCAAGTTCCCAAGATCAAGAATCAGGGAATCATTGATTTCAGAAGAAGTGAGAACCGCATATCCCGTAAATAAAACGCATATCAGTATTCCAATATACAGGCCTTTCTTATTCGCCCTCCGGGAGAAAAGTCCCAGCAATAACATTCCCGCTATTCCTCCAGAAAAAATAGCATAGAGACTGAATACGATTGCCAGGGCACTTTTGCCGCCAAGCTTCACATAAAGAGTGGCAACAAGAAGTGCCATCAAACCTGATACAACAACCATACTTTTCCCAAAAAGAAGTTTCTGTTTATCGGTAACATCCTTTTTAAGTCTCCCATAAAAGTCTTCTGAAAGCACAGCCGAAAGACAATTCAAATCAGAATCGAGGCTTGATATGGCCGCCGCTATCAATGCAGATATTATTAATCCTGATACCCCGACGGGTAATTCCTGCATAATAAATATCGGGAACACAGCATCAGGTCGGATGTCTGCAGGCAACTCAGCACCGGCACCAAGCTTATAGTATGCAAACAGGGCGGTTCCGATAAACATGAATAGCGCCCATACCGGTACACTCAGGAGAACTCCGATAAGAGAAGCTTTTATTGCATCCTTATTTGACTTTGCAGTAAGATATCTCTGAACAATAGTCTGATCTGTTCCATACTTTTGAATGGCATAGAAAACACCATTTATAGCCATCACCCAGAAGGTAAGATTTACAAAATCCCAGTCGAATGGTCCAAAACCGGTCCTGTTATTTGCTTTTGCTATTTCCCAGACTGCTGCAGGTCCGCCTTCCGGGGTGAAAATAAGTATAAAAAAGGCCACCAGACCACCGGCGATTAAAAGAAAACCCTGGATAACGTCCAGCCAGATCACAGCTTCAATCCCTCCCAGAAGAGTTAACAGGATGACAATACCGCCAAGTATCCAAATAAGTGTAATTGTATCAACCCCGAGCAGTTTGGCAATCGCCAGTCCTAAAAGATAAAATACAGTACCCATTTTCGAAAAATGGGCAAAAATAAACCCAAGAGAAGCATAGACCCTGGCCAGATAACCAAACCTTTTTTCGAAATATTCATAAGCACTAAGACCTATCACATTCCGATAAAGGGGTACAATTCCCCAAATAATTACAAGCAAAATAAGTGGCACCATCAATCCCTGGACCAGACGGATCCAATTGCTTGAGAATCCCTCTCCCGGATATGCAAGAAAGGTTACACTGCTAACGAGGGTAGCCAGAATGGAAATTCCGATAGCCCATGCCGGGATTTTTCCTTCGGCTGCAAAATACTTTTTTGTAGACTTTTGTCCTTTCGCGTAATAAAATCCGATAAACAAGGAGACCAATAACAGGATAACGATTATGGTATAATCCAAAAAATGAAGACGATTTCCTGTCAGACTCAATATGGTCAATACACTCAAATGTTGCATTTCAAAAAGTTATTTAAGTACAGAAGCAGGCCATGGATAGCTTCCGGGTTTAATTGTCAGATAATGATTTGATTTATGACTTTTCAGCGTTATCACCCCACTGTCAAGAACATGGATAACTGATAACTGCTCCCATTTCATCTTTCTGCAGAAAGTGGAAGCAGTTCTGCCGCCGGTTATTAAAAAATGAAAAGCATCTTTCTCTTTCTCCGCAATATCAGCAGCAACCCCTCCCAGGTAATCGACAAGATCACCCTGTAATTCTTCCCCTTCAATATAATCGTCCGGAACCGATATAATCAGTTGATTATGCTTCTTTGAATAATCTAAAAGATCCTTTTTCCAGTCTTCAAATTCTTTAAAAGAATGATTCTCTTTAAATGGCAATTTAAATATTCTGTAACCTGCTTTATCCAGCGTTTGGGTATCCTGCCGGCTAATATGAGAATAACTCCCTATGAGAAAGCACTTATTGTCCGGGTATGAGAAAGCTTCTTTCTTATCTTGTTTTTTATCCTGATGCCTTTGTTTTATCAGCTCGGTGAAAAAATCAGCACCTCCTGCCGGCAAGGTCTTATCGGGAATTCCTTTTTTAATAATCTTATTTATATCATCAGTTGAAGTAATGTCCGGAACCAGAATTTCACCTTGTTTCAATTTTTTAAGACTTTTCCCGGTCACAATTTTATCACTCGAATCTTTTATCAGATCTTTTACATTTGATTTTTTCCTGGGATACTCAGGATCGAGCCTGTAGACAGTCTGATCGATAGGAATATTACCAATCAGATATTCACTATTTCTGATGGTTCTGGTTTTGCCGGGATTGGCAGGTATCAGAATTGATGAATGAAATGATGAGACGGAGAATATTGAATTAATTTCCTGTTCGATATTACCTCTGAGAAGTGAATCCGTTTTTTTATAGATAAAAACATCTTCGGCAAGGGGTAAGGTTTTAAAAATATCCTTTACAATTTGTGATGCTTCTTCCTTATCACAGTTCCTGGAATCTGTATTAATTATTATAACTTCTTCATCGGAAATATTATGATTTATCTTCCCTGAAATAATCTTAACAGAAAAACCGTATGAAAAAGCTATTCCGGCCATTTCTGCTGCTCCGGTCAAATCATCTGCTATGACAAGATTGTGGATCATAATTTACTGGAATAAATTATAATAGATGTCAAATATCTCTTCTCTGCTCAAGTTCCGAAGATTATTCTTCAATAATCTCTGAACTGAAATGGCTGATTTTGTGAGATCGGGTATATCTTCCTTGCTGACATTAAATTCTGTCAGAGTTGACGGAATTTCAACATTTTTGCATAACTGCCTTATGAAATCAATACATTTTTTTGCCTTTGCCGTTTCGTCATCCGAATCGGTTAGACCTATTTTTTCTCCGATTTTTGCATAATAACTTGTAGCTTCAGGTAAGTTTTTTTCCATAACAGCAGGTAGCAGCAACGCATTTGAAACCCCGTGAGGAATATGATATTCACCACCCAGTGGATAAGAAAGTGCATGCACGGCTGCTGTATTTACAGGCCCCAGACATAATCCTCCGTATAAACTTCCCAGCGCAAGATCTCTTCGTGCTTCCGCATTATTTCCATTTTCATAAGCTTTTTCAATTGATTTTACGATCAAAGCTATCCCTTCAAGGGCATAGAGATCTGTCATCGGGTGAGCATATTTATTGGCGTAGGCTTCAATACAATGCGTAAGGGCATCGATGCCGGTCGCTGCAGTAACATGTGGAGGTACAGTGTGGGTCAACACCGGATCTGCATAGGCCATATCCGGAACCAGGTATTCACTTACAACACCTTTTTTCAGGTTTTCTTTCTCGTCAAGTAAAATCGCATTCGGGGAAACTTCGCTACCTGTACCTGCTGTAGTAGGCAGACATGAGAGAAAAAGTTTTCTTCCTTTTAATTTTCCAATTCCAAAAACGTCTTCAACAGATTGTCCGGAATCACTCAATGCAGCAACCAGTTTTGCGGTATCCAGAACACTCCCTCCTCCGATTCCAATCACCGAATCAAATTTTTCGTCTTCGACAAATTTTCGAAGTCCATTAAAAAAATCCACTGTTGGCTCCTGGGTGATTTCTGTATTTATATTAAACTTTACACCAGAACCTTGAAGGTTCTCGGCAAAGCCTGATAATGAGGCCAAGATATTAATATCGGCAAGGATAAAGACTTTTTTAAAGCCTTTCATCATAAACTTTTCGGTGAAATCTTTAAAGCAATTATCTCCAAAAACAAGTTCATCGGGCTGATAAAATCTGATTATTGATTTTTTCATAGATAATATTCAATTAATGGAGCCATCCACTGCTCAAGTTATTTTTGTATTTCATTTCCATACTCCATAGTAAACATGCTTAGCGTTTTAACTCAGGGAGACCAGATACAGGCACGAAGATGGTGAGGATTTTCCGCTGTGGAATAGTAGAAAACTGCTACCATCTTATTGTCACTGCGTCGAAAAAGCCTGGGGTAGCCAAGGTCATTAAATTCCATATCTTCCGACCAGAATCCATCCATCAGGATTTGAGGATCGCTCCATGTCATTCCTTGATCTGAGCTATATTTCACATTCACCGTTCCGTTTCTCCTGTCTCCATATGCCACACACAATCTGTCATCGGCAGTTAGCTCCATCGCAGGAGGATTGCCATTATGGGGTCCGGTGTCACAAACTTTTGATCTGAATTCCCAGGTCTTTCCTCCATCTGTAGAAGCGTACAGATCGATCCAGTGTTTGTCGGTTCCGCCTCTTATAATGAACTTTCTCCTGATAGAACTTAAGAGTGTACCATCCTCCAGCATCAATGAGGATGACATTACTGCACGGCATTCTGTTGCGTAAGGATTCTTTTCTTCATTTTGGTATAATTCTACTTTCCGCTTATTGGGAGCATCTTTCTGAAAAGGTTTTATGACCCAGCCAAGAAAGTTGAAGCTTTGTCCACCATCATCAGTTTTTATGCAAAAAAGACGGTCGGTTCCAAATTCTCCCTTTTCCCTGGCTGAAATAAAAAAGATGCATTCATTTTCGCCTGTAACTATATAATCGGTTCTTGGGGTAAGTTCATCCAACCCATATTGATTCAAGAAAGACCAATTCATTCCGTTTATGTTGTAAGGCCCATTCCATGATTCTCCTTTATTCAAACTGTAAAAGAAATGCCCACGGGGATCCTCAGCACCGTGATAAGCGGTACCCACAACTCTCATGACAAACCCGGGAGCAAGAAAATTCACCGGTTCATCAAGTACCAACAATTCAGGTTTATCACCAAAATCTCCAACATATTTTTCAGGGTTTCCGGTGGTCCATGTCACACCCCCATCTTTACTACGTGCAAGCCATACATGATAAGGTTCTCCAAGGTTATGACCGTCCTGAAGCTCATAGGGTCCTTCAATAAATCCTGTCAGGATCTCATCGTCCGGAAAAATAGCTGCAGCCGCATTGGCAGGCCATCCGGCGAATCTGTCATGATCGCTATAGATTATAACATGCTCCGCCTCTATTCTTTGCTGTGCATAGAGACTGGTTGATGATATGACTGAAATCACCAGCAGGAAACTCAGGCTCAGAAGCAAATTATTCATTTTCATATCTTTCTGTTCTATCATATCCATATCAATTATTACTGTTTTTCTCAAGCCAGACTTCAGAAACCGAAACTCCTCTCATGATATCGGAGGTATCCTGAGACCACAACAGCGTGAGATTACCGTCTGCTGTTGAAGCCGCCGGAATTGAAAAGCTTAAGATATCTTCACCGGATTTTTCTATGAAATCATGGACTATATGACCGTCATCTGTCTTACATTTTATCCGAATGTCGAAAGGTCCGTTATAAACCACCCTTATTTTGTATTCAGCAGTTTTATCCAGATTGCACCACTTCATTTTAAGTGGGGTTTTATATCTTGCAAGGGCATGAGTTAATTGTGAGTGTCGCTGATCCGGGTCATCATCGGGATCTACCCATTCAATTGGAGAATGAATAAAACCAGGGTCTTCCTGCCAGCGGTATTGTCCCACCAGATGCGGCTGTTCGCCAGGAACTCCGAGGTTATCATAAAAACCATCATCCCCGGCATCCTCATATCTTAAAATTGACTGAAGATCTTCAAGGTTTTTACATTCCTCAAGTTTTTCCTCAATCCAGTACCTGTCATTGAAGGAAGTATACAGATTATCAACAATTTCATCCCGGTCTCCAAATTTACCGCTGAGACCCATTTTGTCCAATTCCTTATGAAATTTTTCTTTCGACTGGAAATCGCCATCTATCTCTTTTAACTTATCCATAGCTTTTGCCACAGAATTTTCGAGCCCCACTTCATCGGCTTTTCTTAATAAATCATAAGCTTCCTTTTCGAGTTGTAATTCCAGATCGTATTTTCTCTTGATCTGTGCATCTATCCTGGCTTTGTATAAGAACATTTCCACTCTCCAGTTTTTATCCGGACCACCTGTACATTCGGCTATATTTTGCCAGTAAACAAGAGCTTCTTCGGCAGTAGTATTATCTCTCAGGGGACCTGTCCAGTTCTGTTCCAGGAGCTGTAATCCTTCAGCCACATAACTTGTTACATCATTGATAAATTCTTCTTTCGACAGATCTTTGATCTTCTTGCCTCCGGGATGTTTAATAAAATCATGGGCAAAAAACACTTTCGCATAAACCTTCAAAATTTCCTCAACAGAAGCTTCCGGATTCCATCCGGCAAAAGACCAGACAAATTTATTCAGGTCATTGTATGTACCTGTATGATTATAGGGTAAAGATCCGACAGTATGGGTTCTGTTGGCCAGGTATATGTCCCTCATCATGGTTGGCATCATGTAAATACTATGGTTACGAGGCCACACAATGGCAAATATTCTATCCCATTCGGGGATAGGATACTGGCACCACCTGGGGTGGCAAATTTCAGGAAAGTGTCTGATTACATATCTTGAAGGAAGGTCTTTCCTTATGTCTGGTATCCCTCGCCTGGTCCAGGGCCCATATACCATTCCATACAAATATGATGGTCTGTTCTCTCTGAAATAGTTAAAAATATAATCATCGTAAGACTTTGCATGATCTTCAAGACACTGGTTTGAATACCACCACTTTGCCCCGGATTGTCCTTTCAATAAAAGCGGGATAACACGATCTATATAAGGAAAAAAGAGTTGAGGCTTTACCGCTCCGCTTGCATCTCCTCCATAGGTTGTTATATGGTCAATGCCTTTAATGTTTTTATAAAAATTGACAATTTCTTCATCAACCATTGTGTCCAGATCAATAATCTCCTGGCATTTCAGCTTAATAAATAAATCAATCCCCAGATCCTCAAGATAGTCATCGACCAGTTCAGGTTCGGTGGTTTCAAAACCATTGGTTCCTGCGATCAACATTTCATCAATATGAACTTTAAGATCATTCTCATTCTCCCAGTCCATAAACCCATCCTCACTTTGTGTATTATTTAATATTTGCTGGGCTCTTAACTCATCTGCAGGTGCTTCGGTAATAAGTATATCCTTTGGCAGACTGATATAATCTTCACCCAGGTAAAGCTCCCGGATTAAACGGCCTGCTGCAAAAAGTGCTCCCCGGAAATCCTTGCCGCATAGATTAATCTCACTATAATCATTATTATTCTGATTAACCCAGATAGCATATGATTCTGCTTTGGCCGGGATACTTAAAAGTGACGGGATATTCATATCAGCTTCAAGTCCGATGGAAATAACTAATGGATTCTTTATTTCTAAATCATTTTGAACGGGAAGTGAAATGCCTGTGCGCATAAATATCTGTTTACGGAGATATTCTGCAGCATTTTGAACTTTATCTTGGTTTGTCTTTATTAAGATTACTGCTTCATTCAGATCAATATGGTCATTTCCTTTAACCGTGCCGGCAAAAGACAGCAACACTAATAAATGACCTAACAAACAGGTTTTGATTAAATTTACCTTAATTATTTTCATATTTTCCTTTAATTTAAAAGTTTATTCTCTCCCGGGAGTTTTAGAAAAAATCTCACGGATTCTTTCCATGTCAAATTTTTGTTCCCTGTTATAGTAATAGATTCCATTTTGTTCGGTCTCAACATCTGTAAGCTGGGTATAGCAATATCCACGGCAATCTTCCAGCGAAAGAACAATATCCACAAGTTCTTCGAGTCGCTGGTAGTATTCTTCCAGTGAACCCGGTGGCGAACCGTAACCCCATGAATCAGTTGTATTTTCTCTTTGCTGTGAAGGATTCCATTTTATTCCTCCAAATTCGTCCAGTATGTAAGGTTCTCCCTCGTAATCATAACTATGCTCACGATGGGGAGTATAGGGCTTGTCTTCCAGTTCAGATTCGAGAAGTTCACGAAATTTTTCCGGATCCTGTTCGTAGAGATGACCGGACCATATATCTGTTTTTATATGTAGAAATCCGCTTACGTCATTAACCGGACGTGTAGGATCAATCCTTTTCGTTATGTCATAAACATCAGCCACCAGGCGGTCATGCTGTTTCCTCAATTCAGGTTCAAACCTCACCGACTCATCAAGTGTAAAGATGGACTCATTGAATGGTGTCCATATGATAATGGAGGGATGATTCATATCACGTTCAAGGATTTCTGTCCATTCAGAAATGAAATTTCTTGCTGCCACAGGATTATTGGCATCCATTCCCCAGCTTGAAGATTCCCCCCAGGTCAGATATCCCAATTTATCAGCCCAATAATGGTAGCGTTCTTCAAAAACTTTCTGATGTAAGCGAGCACCGTTAAAGCCTGCAGCCATTGACAATTCGATATCTCTTTTAAGCGAGGCATCATCGGGAGCCGTCCATACTCCACCGGGATAAAATCCCTGATCGAGCACCAGGCGTTGATACAAGGGTTCATTGTTAAGGTAAACCTGATTTCCCTCAATATGTATTTTTCGCATTCCGGTATAAGATTTCACCACATCAACAGCTTGCATTTGATGATCGAGGACTTCCAGCTTAACATCGTATAGATAAGGGCCTTCCGGCGACCACAGTCTGATTTCAGGAAGCTTTATGCTGCACACTTTGCCATTGATTGCATCAAAGACTTTTTTAATTGGTTTGCCATTATGATCAATGATAGTTATGCGAAAAAATCCATTTTCAGGAGTTTTATAGTACTGTGGGACAAAGTCGATTTTCTTTTGGTCGATATCGGGCAAAATTCGGCAATTCCTTAACCCATGTTCCGAAACAGCTTCCATCCAAACGGTTTGCCATATCCCTGTTGTGCGCGTATACCGGGTTCGCCTCGGCTGGAATTTTTTACTCTGCTTTCCCAGATTTTGCTCGCCCGACCGGGTATAGTCCGTTGCATGTACAACAAGATCATATGTTTCTCCGGATTTTACATGCCTTGTGATATTGAAAGAGAAGGATGAAGTTCCACCATAGTGTCGCCCTATAAATGTACCGTTAATATAAACTTCACACAAATAATCGACGGCTCCAAAATTCAATTGTACTCTTTTGTTTTTCCAGTCTTCAGGTATGGTTATACTTCTGTGGTACCATATATGATTTATAAAATCTTTGTATTCCACACCGGAAAGCTTACTTTCGGGACAAAACGGAACTATTATTTCATCCTCAAAGCCACCGGATTTATGAAAATTCTGTTCCAGGCCAGAATTCCCAAAATCAAACCTGTAGGTCCATGCTCCATTTAAATTCACCCATTCTGATCTTTCAAATTGCGGTCGGGGATATTCGGGCCGGGGTATATCGTTTGCATTTACAAGCAGAACAAATACTTGTAATGTTGTGATATATAGTATCTTTTTATATAAAATCATAACAGAAATTTATTAAAGGAAATGCATGTTTAAAATGTGAGTCTGCAAAGAATCTTTTAACAGGTAAATAACTGAAGTTTCCATCTTTGATAAGCAATTACAAAAGGTCATGAATAACACAAGCTTAAATCAAAAATACAATAAACAACAGGTATGTAAATATTCAATTTAAGCATTTAATTATAGTATTTTGCTTAATTTGGTTCATAAAAAAAAGAGCCCGGTCATCAAATACCGGGCTCCTTCATCTTTGTTGTCGAATACACTATCAACAACCAACCAACTAACTAACTAGAAGAAAAAATTATTCTGCAATAATCACCTTACGTGCAGTTACTCCTGCAGAAGTCTGAACCCTGACAATATATAAACCTTTATCTAAAGTCATTTCGGTTCTGTTTGTATTGAGATCTTTTTTATGCACTAACTGACCGGTAATACTATAAATTGATGCAGTCCCCAACGCAGCCCCTTTGGTAGTGATTACCAGTTTATTCCTGTATGAATATACATTGGCTACATCTGTATTAATTTCCCCCACTGATTCAGGGAACCACTCCTGTTGCCACCATCTTTTGTCACCAATAGGAGTTCCATCACTTCCAATAAGTTCACCTTCATTTTGTAATGTGAGATCCCAGGCGCCATCGGCTGTATCGGCGAAAACAGGTGCTGTAGTAATGGTATTGGTAGCACCGTAGAGTTCATCTATATCGTCAACATCTTCCGGATCCAATGCCAACCCGAAGTCATAATAATTGTAGTCAAAGATAAACTGTCTAGCACTGTCGGGGTTCAGGTTTTCATCCATGGCAGCAAAAATGGTATTGGTAAGGGTGAAGGTTCCTTCAACGGCAGTCATATCACCTACAAATTCATAATGAGTTCTTCCCTGCATCAGGTTGACTCCTTCATGCCTGAAAAAAGTGCAATGATCTATGGTTATGTTTTCTACACCGGCATTGAACCTTTCTGTGAGATCCGGATCATCCTCATCTATCCTCACATTACCTACTCCTAATTCGAAAAATATTCTTTTATGGTTGTCAATACTGGTAGTATTCCTGATAGTAAGATCACCCATTTTGGGCACATAGTTTGGGGTATTATCATCATCCTTGTAATTCACCTGGATGACCTTTCCAGCGGTATTCACCAGGAGCACATTGTCAAGAGTAATATCCCCACCACTGTTATATACTTTGGCAATGGTATTATATCCCTGGAAATCATAAAATTCGCAGTCTTTTACCGTAAGATTGATGTTTTCGGTCAGAATCCTCATGAGTCCGTCGCTGACTGCTCTTTCACCATTTAAGCTACCGATAAACTTTATTCCCTGAATTTCGACATCGGCACCAACGAGAATGTCCTTCATCCGAAAAAACTGACTTGGCCTGTCATCCGCATTGCCGGTTACAACGGGCATGAATCCAAGATCATCCTGTGCCTTAAGAATGAAGCTTCCTGGAGGATAAATAATCCTTGCGAGATGGAATGTATCTTCAACAGATTCAGGAGCTAATATATATTCTTCATAGATCCCGGCTTCAATGTCAGCTATTAAACCCGTGGTATCAGAATATGTCTGTGCTCCGGCAGAGGTAAAAAAAGCGATTCCGATCAAAGCAATAAATATTGCTTTTAGTTTTTTGTTTAGGTAAATCTTCATTTTCATAATACTTTTTTGTTTTAGTTAATTAAAAAGGTAATTATTCTTTCTACATGTAAAAATACAATAACTATGAGTCCCGCCGCTTCATGTATTTTGGCAATATTTTATAGTATATTAGCATTCGTGATATGTTAAAAAGCCCTTATGGGTCTAATTGAAATTTCTTCATTTTTATTTCCTATTGATATAGCGCCAAAATCCATAATATAGGTTCTTTCAGCGTCCTTTTCACTTGATGACCAATATTTATTATTATCTATTGGTTCAGTAGATTCGTCTCCATCCGCAAGCAAAATCGAATTGATTAAATATCTTTTTTGAAACAGCAAGCTTAATTCATCAATTGAGGGTAGATACCAGTCGCTGTAATTTCCTGCATTCAGTGTATCGCATGCGAAAGCGGCAATTCCTGCTGAACCGAGTTCAGATACAATATTTGAGGTATTGGTTTTTCCGTCGTATGAACTTGAAGCATTCACCAGACCGATCTGATCGCTCCACCGGATATTACCGGAAAGATCATCAGGTAAAACGATTAGACCATGTTTACCATCAGGTTCCAGGTAAAAGATTATTCCCCCCTGGTGATAATCACCAATAGTGAATTTTGACTTCCTAATCATCAGGTTCCATCTTGCAGTATCTTCAGCGCTTATTTCATAAGCGACTGAATTCACAAACTCCGGATCAGTTTCTTTAAAATCCTCCGAAATCGAATCTGCACGGGTAGCATACATTGCATAAGGCACACTGAGCAACTCTGTTACGGAAGATATTGGATATGTATGCCCTGCTGCAGGATCTATATCCACTTTCATGAAATAGGGTCCATCATCCCAGGCTATGGTATCAAATTCTCCTTTATAAACATTCTCTGAATCACCAATTCTCAGGCTTACAAATCCATTTTTATCTGTCTCTTTTACATGCCTTTCAATATAAACCGGATCCGCAACTGCTGAATACTGGAGAATACTGATCTTTATAGCTACATTCCCCTGAACAGGATTTCCGGAAGCATCGGAAATTACAGCCTGGTAACTGAAATAAAGAGGAGGTTGCGCATAGGTGTTTGGTAATTGAAAAGACAAAAATGATACTACAAGAAGCAATATCAGTTCGAATTTATTTTTAAAGATTTGCATGATTTTAGATTTTTATAATATTAAAAGAACCCAGGAAGCTCTCTTCAGTATAGATCAGGAGGATATAGCTACCAGGATATATTCCTGAAAGTGAAATTTCCGCTTCATTCCCGGAAATGATCCTTTTCATAATCACGTCACCATTTACAGAATTCATTTGAATAGTGTATCTGGAAAGGTTGCGGTTTTGAAAATGAATGAAAATCTTATCCCTCGCAGGATTAGGAAGTACAGAAATCTCCGCATTTGTTTCCTCATCAACCGGGATATTGGTTAATTTATTAATATTCGGATGTTGTAATCCAAGCGTAATATATTTCTCTTCCTGGTCAACTGAAGTATAAAAAACCTGGCCTGCGGAAAAGCTGACCATGTAATTATCGGTCAGAATTTCGCCACCCGAGATTACGGATCCATCCTGTGCTGTGCTTCTCTGAGGAGGTACCAGAATAAACAGCATAAGGGTTATTATAATGAGATGCCTGATATTCATCTTTTTACTTATTCTCCAGTTTTTAAATTCCATAAAGCGATCCGTAATTCTTGCAAGCCAGGTAGTCAGCATTGTATTTTTCTTCTCCAAAGGCTGACCATGCAGAAGGCCTGAATATTTTCTTTTTGTCAACATTATGCATACAAACCGGGATCCTGAGCATGGAAGCCAGCGTAATGAGATCTGCACCAATATGACCGTAGCTTATAGCACCATGATTTGCCCCCCAGTTTGCCATAACACTGTAAACATCCTTAAATGTATCGCTTTCTGTAAGGCGTGGCACAAACCATGTGGTAGGCCAGGTAGGATTTGTTCTTTCGTCAAGAATGGAATGAATATCTTCGGGTAAAACCACAGTCCATCCTTCAGCAATTTGCAAAACAGGTCCCTGACCGTTAATAAGGTTAATTCTTGACATAGTCACTGGCATTTCACCTTCGGTTTTAAACTGTGATGAATAACCACCACCACGGAAATATTCCCTGACTGCCTGTGGCCATCTTGTATTTTCAAGACATCTCTCAACTTCCTCATCAGTGATTTCCCAGAATGGTTTCATGGTTGGATTTCCATTTTCATCTTTTTGCTGTGCCGTTGCATCAAGAGTGGTAGATCCTGAATTTATAAGATGAATAATACCATGTTCTGCTTTGCCTGAAAGACTTTTCCCGGTAACCCTTTTGACTGCCTCCGGACTCCAGAAAGTACGAACATCAGAAAATATCTGTGCGCTGTTACTCAAAAGATGACCAAAAAGCATAGATACTCCGTTTAAACTATCATTCTCGGTTGCAAAAATGAATGCTTCCCTGATTCCGTTCCAGTCAAATGAAGAATTCAGAATAGCTTCGGTAAAATCTCCATTCGGCATGAAATCCGTCCATTGTCTCTGTCCCTGGAACCCCCCGAGAATTGCATTTCTACCAAGGCCTTCTTCCCGATACCCCATTTCAACTAACTTCGGATTACCAATCATCATATCCCGGCAGATAAGAGTCATTTTCACCACGATTTCCCATTCTTTTTCTTTTCTGGCTTCATCAACCTGCTTATCAGGTGTGTTGTGATCTTCTCCCTCCTTGCAGTTTTCTTTCGTCCACGCAATGGCTTTTTCGTATTCTTCTTTGTCATAAATTCCCTCTTCTATTCTCCTGATAACTTCTGTCGAATCTACAAATTCGGTTCTGATTCCCAGATACTCTCTGAAGAAATTAGCATCCACCATTGATCCTGCTATTCCCATCGAAGAATATCCGATAGACAGGTAAGACTTACCTTTCATCTGGGCAACTGCCAGTCCGGCTTTTACAAATCGCAAAATTTTCTCCTGTACATCTTTCGGTATGCTTGTATCTCCCGAATCCTGGACGTCTCTTCCGTATATAGCATAGGCAGGTAATCCTGTTTGGTTATATCCTGCGAGAGCAGCAGCAAGGTAAACTGCCCCGGGACGTTCAGTGCCATTAAATCCCCAGATTGCTTTCGGCATCAGGGGATCAGTATCCATCACTTCTGTTCCGTAGCACCAGCAGGGTGTTACCGTGAGTGAAACCTCAACCCCTTCTTTCCTGAATTTTTCAGCACACATGGCAGCTTCAGCAACCCCTCCTATACAGGTATCTGCAATAACACATTGTGCTTTTTCACCATTTGAAAGTCTTACTTTTTCTTCAAGAAAATCGGATACAGCTTTTGCCAGATCCATCACCTGTTTTTCAAGAGACTCTCTGACGCCACGCTCCCGGCCATCGATTACGGGGCGAATTCCGATTCTGGGGGTATTCCCTATTAGTCTGTTTTTCATATCATTTATATTTTACTGTTAAAATCATATGGTTAATCTTCATAATTTTAAATATTGAAGATTCAAATTTTCAAAAATTCTGAAATGTTTCCTTCTTCCAAATTGGTTCCCCCCGATAAATATCTCCAACAGGATATCTTTTACCGGGTGCATAGGCCTCTTTCATTATTTTGTTTATCTTCTTTACAATTTCCGGATGCATTTCCGCAACATCATTTTCCTCGGCAATATCAATTTCAAGATTATACAACTGTAAACTTGAATTTTTTCCTTCCCGTATTCCTTTCCACTTTTCTATGCGTACAGCCTGATCATATCTCTTTCTGCAATGACCATAGTCCCAGTACAGATACTCATGAGTTTTCTCCTGATTCTTACCGGTTAGGGCAGGAAGTACAGATATACCATCAATTCCTCCAGGAGCATCGGCATTTGCCAATTCTGCAAAAGTTGGCATCATATCCTGAAAAGAAATTATTTCCTCGCTTATGCTGTTTTCCGGTATCTTCCCGGTCCATCTGGCTATGAAAGGCACACGTATCCCTCCTTCACTTAAATTTCTTTTATAACCACGAAGAGGGCCATTTGTATTGAATTTCTCCCATACAGTGCTATGACCGCCATTGTCACTTGTGAAAATGATCAAGGTATTATTTGCTAAACCCAGTTCTTCAATCAGATCTGTAATTCTACCGACATCTTTGTCGAGCATATTAATCATCATTGCGTACTTTTTTGCACTTTCGGGCCAGTCTTTTTTTTCAAAAGGTTCAACAGAAGGAACGGTAAGACCATGGACATCCTCCGATTTTGAAGAAAAATGCGGCAGGGTATACGCCACATAAAGGAAGAAAGGAGAACCGGCATTTTGTCTTATAAAATGCAGCGCACCATTAGTTAAAATGTCATGACTGTAGTGATTGCGTAAAAAAGTATTTCCTTTTAAATCCAGCCGTCGGTCATTTAAATCCAGATACTCGGTATAATAATAATGGGCATGGTCCTGATTTAAATATCCCAGCCAGAAATCAAAGCCCTGATATGTTGCCCGTCCGGCTGTTCCGGCATCTCCCAGAGACCATTTCCCTAGGCCTCCTGTTCTATAACCCGCATTTTTTAAAATTTCTGCTAGAGTAATATCACTATCCTGGAGATAGGAATTATAATGTGGAATATTATCACGTGCGGGAGTATGCCCGTTATGCAAACCGGTCATCAGCACACTTCGAGACGGGGTGCAAACAGGACCACCAGCATAAGCCTGGGTGAACCTAATTCCTTCATTTGCCAATTTGTCAATATTTGGGGTCTGCATAATTTCCTGTCCATAACATCCAAGGTCTCCATATCCAAGATCATCGGCCATAATAAAAATAATATTGGGCTTTTTATTAATCTGGTGTTCATTTGACAGGGCTTCCAGATAACCAAACCAGTTAAATATTACCATTAATATGAACAGGTAAATCTTCATTATATTTTCATTATTTGTCGGTTATACTTTTACCTATTTCATGGGTATGATTTTAAGATCTGAAATCCGAATCGTTTCATACCCCCTGCTTATGTTGGTATGGCCGATGGCGAAATTGTTTATTTGATCAAACCTGAGGATATCACCGGCGTAATCATCATCATTTTCCAGTGTGGAAAGATCAACCCGGAATGTTCTTCCATTCGCTTCCAAAGAGATAAGGGATTCTGAAATGATCACCGTTACCTGGGTATCTTCTCCATTTTCCAAGCCGAGACCATCCTCCAGTAAAGCAACACGAGCCCATCCGCAATTATGTGTGGGAGGTTTGTTCCTATTTTGACAGGCATCACTTAACAAACCGGTATGAGGTTCATCACCTGCTCCTAAAATCCTGTCGGGATTAATATACCTGAGCCAGATTGAACTGCAGGTATGAGACTCTCTTTCTCCATCATTATAAGTATATCTTCTAATCGGGGACTCATCCAGGTGAGGATGTATCCGAAACTGAACGCCTTCAAATTCACCAAGATTCTCTTCATTCATGGGAAAAGTTTCATCTTCCTTATTGGGTCCTCCAAAGAAAAGTCGAAAATCACCGGTACCGAAAAGTAAGGTCGGAGGCTCACTGGTTCCAGGATCAAACACCGTTTTCATTTTGAAGGTAATCTTAAGGGGTAATTTTGTGGCAGGAAGAGGGCGGAATACAGTTCCTCTGCTACCATCAACTTCCAGAAGGAGGTCTCCTTCGGTATTTTCAACAATTCTTACATCATCTCCATTCTCATCTTCGGGACCTCCCAGGTAATTCCATGAATAATTATCCACATCATACAATCCATAAAACTTTCTTACCGGCCGTATGGCGGCAAAGGAGTCTTTTGCCATTTTTTTAGGACTTCCATATTGAAAAACAACAGCATGAGCAGAATCCACCTCTGTTGATGACCAGTAATTTCTTTTTTGTATCCCCTCTGTATTCATATCCTCATCATCGCCCAGTGTCCTGTTAACCTGGTAACGGGAAGCAAATAACAGTGAAAGTTCATCAGAAGATGGAAGATACCAGTCATTTTTACCATTCAGCATAAAAGTATCACAATAATAAGCAGCGAAATCTTCAGGTTCTGATCGGTTCATAAGAGCTTCGGTATTGGCTTCGCCATCGAAAACACTGGTTGCAGAGCTTGATGAAAACGGAGCAAGCTCCCAGGGAACATTGTAAATAATATCACGGGTTGAAGTCAGAAGTCCATTTTGTCCGGTTGAGTCTACATAAAATACAATCCCTCCGGATATCAAATCACCGGGATAATGCCTTTCCCTTACAGCTTTTTCATATTGACCCAATAAGTCATTCGTAAAACCCGCAGCCAGTGAATTGCTAAATACGGGATCATTTTCTTCCACCCTGGCTACATACCTTGCTTTAATAGCACGAGGTGCAGGATCTATACGATTGTGATTAACAATTGTATATATTTTACCACCTTCAGGATCAATTTCGATTTTCACATATATTTTATTATTTTCATCAGCCCAGTTTACAGCATCCAGATTACCTTCTTTTTCAACCCCATCACCAATTATAAAAGTAGCAAGCCCGCGGGCATTTGTGTTTAAGATATGTCTTTCCTGATAGAATATTTCTGAGTCCTGGGTAATGATCTTAATTCTTGCTCCAACTTCCCGGTTCACCAGTAGATTTCCTTCTTTATCCTTGACTGTTGTCTGATAATTTATTCTTCCGGGAACCTGGGAATAAACTATGCCTCGGTAAGTATTTATGCAAACAGATAAACAGGCGAATAAAATCAATGATTTTTTAATTTGGCTAATTTGGATTTTCATATCACATTATTCTGAAAGTATCTTAAACACGATTTTTTTTACCTTAATATTATTATTGGTTCTCACACATGGCCGGTGGGCATCTTCCGGAAAAAAAATAAAGAATACCTCAGGATCAGCGTGCCGATAATCACTATCTGTGATATCATAAAAGGATATATCCTCATTTTCATTATATGGAACCAGCGTCTTATTGTTTGATAATGTTGCAACTCCTATCTTTTCCTCACCATATATCAGATACTGCAGGTCGATGTATTTTTTATGTGCCTCAAATTCAGTCTCATCTTCGTTTTTGGTAGTATACTCCTGAACAACCGCATAGGTGCTATCTCCAGCAAGATCATATCTACCCGGCTCCAGCTCAATCAGATCTTTATGGTTAAGGAAATTAAAGACCTTGTTCCATAACTTCCTGTGATGGTTATAGTGTTCGTAAAATTTTTCGATGTCAATGCTTTCGTCTGGAGAAATTGCCAGTTTCGCTCTCCATTTACCATTTTCAAACCATTCCTTCTTTTTTTTCATATTATTATCTTTAGATTCTGATATCATATCGCAGGATACCATGGCTATTAAAAGAAGCACTATCAACAATCCGCTTTTCATTTGAAATCTATTATACTCTGAACATTTTTATAATCATCATTAAGAGTTCTTCTTTCGAAATACCAGGTTTGAAAAGATAAATCCGACAAGGAATATAGCCAGGGTACCAAATACTATGGATAAATAATTATGAAACGGACTGACATATCTTTCTGACAGGCCCAGGTCGACCATCAGTGGAGAGACACTCATCCATGCAATAATGATTAAACCGGTTACCACTCCGATAATAGCGGAAGGTCTTTTTGCCCGTTTCGAAAAATAACCCAGGAGGAATAGTCCCAGCATACCACCGCTGAATATGGAAGCCAATTTCCACCATGCCTCAAGGGCACTTTGCACATTGATCATTAAGATTGCCGTGGCGATGCTCAATACTCCGAAAATAAATGAGGCGAAGTACAAAATTCTCATAGATTTTCTGTCTGCACCCGAAGCCTCAGAGTTTCTCTTAAAAAAATCTTTGAGAATTATAGTAGCCGAGCTATTAACACTGGTTGATACAGTACTCATACCTGCAGCAAATATTGAGGCAATCAGTAATCCCGTTACTCCGGCCGGTAATTGATTTATAATGTAAAATGGGAATACCCTGTCGCCCGTATAACTTTCAGGCAGCAATCCGGGATTAGCTTTATAGTATGCAAAAAGAGCAGTGCCAATAAAAAGGAACAGGAGTGAAACAGGTATATACAATAAGCCACCGAAGAAGGCGGTCTTTTTTGCCTGGCTATCAGAGCTGGCTGTCATGTATCGTTGAATGTAATTCTGATCGATGCCGTAATTTTGAAGATTGATAAAAAAGCCATATATAAGTACAACCCAGAAGGTTGAACTTGTCAGATTCAGGTCAAAGCTTCCAAGACTGAATTTATTGTTTTCGGCAGCAATTTCAATTAGCTGTGAAGGTCCTTCCGGCATACCAAACATCAAAAGTACAATACAAACCACTGCACCTGTTATAAGAATAATTCCCTGAATGGCGTCTGTCCAGAGAACAGCCTGTATCCCGCCAAGCATGGAATAAATCATAACACTGACACCAGTAATGACAATAATATTAACAATATTCCATCCCAGGATAACATTCAGGGTCAGGGCCAGCAGGTACATTATTGTTCCCGCCCTCATCAGTTGAGTAAGCAGATACATCACCGAGGCATAATACTTAGCCCAGGGTCCGAATCTCTGTTCCAGATAAGTATAGGCAGATGGACTTCCAACTGATCTATACAGCGGAACAAAAAATTTAATAGCCATAAAAATGGCAATAGGTATGGAAAGACTGAAAACAAAAGCATTCCAGTCTGACTGATATGCTTGTCCCGGTAATGCAAGATAGCTTATGCTGCTTACAAAAGTTGCGAAAATGGACATGGAAATAACCCATGTGGGAAAATTATTATTTCCGAGTGTAAAAGATTTTGAGGATTTATTGCTTTTGTAGAAAGAACTGCCAAAAATAACCACACCCGCCAGGTAAGCAATAAAAACAAATATATCAAGAGTATTCATTCTTAGATCAAGCTTTTAAATATTCAGGAATTACTATTCTGTTCAGGCAGGAAGTTATCTCACTGCGATCCTCATCTGAAAAGGGTATATATGGTTTTTCCATGTGTTGACTACAAATATTCATTTGATACAATGCTTCTTTCAGAATTTTTGTCAAGTTTGGATTCTTTTTCCCAACCTTATAAAGTGTTGTACTGATTTGCGTTACTATATTCTGAAGCTCATTAACTTTGTCCAGATCCCTTTGTCTGGCAGCTTCAAAGAGTTCCACATATAACTTCGGATAAATATTAGCTCCCCCGTTAACACCTCCGCTGGCTCCACTTAAAACTGCCTGTGCCATGATCTCTTCCGGTCCGATAAAAATGGAAAAACCTGATTTATCGTTGAAGGAATAAATCAGGTTTTGTAAATACATCAGGTCTCCGGAACTGTCCTTTATTCCAATTATATTATTTGATTTTGCCGCTTTAATTACTGTATCAATCTCAATGGTAATATGAGTCCTTGAAGGCATATTGTAAAGAAATAGCGGAAGAGAAATAGTATCAGCAACCTCCATGAAGTAACTCAGCAATTCATTTTGTTCCACATGATAATAAAAAGGAGGAGCCAGCACAGCAGCATCTGCACCTGATTCCCTGGCCAATTTTTCCAGTTTGAGAGTTCCGAATAATGATGTATCTGTTATTCCTACAAGCACAGGAACTCTCCCGTTAACCAGCTTGCAGGTCTGTCTTATCATTTCTTCTTTCAGATTACAGCTTAACCTTGACATTTCACCTGTTGTACCAAGAATGAATATCCCGGACACACCGCCATTAATAACATGATCAATTAGTTTTTTTAAGCCGCCAATGTCCAGTTGATTACTTTTCAACAGAGGTGTAACAAGCGGAGGAACAATACCAGAAATATTCAACCTTGGTTCTTTCTCTTTCATTCTTTTTAGATTAATTGTTTGCCGTATTCAAAATTTAAATTTCATCGGGCCATGAGCCATCAATGATAGGGGTAGATCTTAAATTTGAAACATCCATAATCACATGCTTAATAAGTTCTCTTCTCCAGGTATATGTTATATGCACTTTACCATCTTTCGCCTGGATCACAGCCGGATAGGAATATTCATTATCTGTGTTTTCATCATTTTCAAGCATGGTAACGGCGCTCCAGTTGATACCATCATCTGAAATTGCAACATGTAATTTATTTCTCCTGTCTTCACTAATAGAACGATCGATGTGATTGTATACCAGCAAATGTCTCCCATCATCGAGGGTAACAGCATCAATTCCACTATTGTTATTTGGCAAAGAGGTAGGTTCTAATTTTGTCCAGCTTCTTGCATAATCACTCGACCAGGATGTATAGATCCGGTCGCTTCTGGTGCGGCAAAGCATTTGCAACTTCCCTTCACCATGTTTGAGTATGGTTGGCTGGATAGCAGAAAGGGAATCCCCATGGTTAAGTGCCCGGGTTCTTTCCCATGTCTTTCCAATATCTTCGGTGAACTCCATATGAACACGCCAACCGTCATATTCAGTACTTGAAGGGCATAAAAGCACCCCATTATCCAGCTTAACAGGTTTATTTCTGATAGGGCCCCAGATATCATCTGGGAATTCAACAGCTTCAGACCAGGTTTTGCCCCTATCTTCAGATATTTTCATTTCACCCCACCAATCTGCACAGTTTGGTCCGATTTTATAAAAGAGAAAAAGCTTATCATCCTCATAATATAAAACCGGGTTCCAGGAAGGGTGACGTAAACTGTCATTTATCACTCCGTTTACCACTTCAACAGGCCTGGACCATTTATCATTGATTTTTCTGCTAAACCAGATCCCTACATCTTTATGTTTCTCATGAGTTCCCCCGAACCATGCGACAGTCATCCCTCCAGGAGTCTCTTCAATTGTAGAAGCATGACAACTGGGAAAAGGCACATCTTCCGGGCTGTAAATGAATTCTGATTGGACTATCATTTCCTCCGATTCATTTTTATCATTATTACATCCATAAAATAGGACAACAAGCACCAGTACAACTACAAAATTTTTCATTCATTCTGTTTTAATAATTAATACTTTTTTACTGCATTTCCAGGCGTTTAGCTCCAAAAGTCAGGGTTCTGCTTCTTGCCTCATTGAAGTACATATAAGCCCTGTAACGACCGTCTTCAGATTCAACAAATACACTACTCATGGTAGTAAGGCCAAGTACAAAATCTGTGGCCTCTGAAAGATCAAGGGTTTGAAGATCTATGTCATCTACAAATAATGCCGGTACCGTGCCGGTAAAATGCATGTCTCTTAGAAACACCTGTCTTTCGATTTTGGTCTTATTCTTTCTAAAACTTGACGGAATTGTTCGACCATTAAGGTATTTCTCTTCAGAACCGGGTGACACTAATGAATGACCATAAATATATCCCTCAGGAGTAACTGGATCATAGATGTAGATCAAGTCAATCTTGTCGGTCATGCCTTCTGAAACGACTTCAGCTTCAGTATAAGCTTGCATAGTCTCAAGAGAAAAATAATTGATATCGTCATTTGTCATTACAATTTCCTTGATCATATCCATGTTGGACACCTTGTAATCTGGGGTTTTTGTTGATACTACCTCTCCTGTGGAAGTTTCAGCTTCGAAAGTAATTGAAAAAGACTGCCCCTTAGCTTCCTCAGGTATTAGGTAACTGTACCTCAGGGTTGAAGCAGCAGTATCTACGATAAAATTTGCTGTTGAAGTGTTTCCTTCTGTTTCAGCTGTAGACACAAGAACACCAACATCAGTTCCACGAGAATCTGTGTGATAGGAATGAGGATCAAATCCGGTACCTTCTGCACCTGCAAAACTGGCGGTGGCAGTTGCAGATACAAGTGTGCCTTCAAGCGTTCCCATTGCATAGGCAAAATCCATAGTTTCTCCAGCAATCGCGGGTCCTAAAGTTTTCAGGAGAAAATCATCCTGCAAGGAAGATTCATTCTCTTCCTCGCTGCACGATGATAATATCCCTAAAAAGATGGTGGATATTAATATATACTTTATAATTTTCATAATTATGATTTTATTAATTAGTCCTTATTTATTCACCTTGTAATCTGATGGTAATTGTATATTCTTTTTGAATTTTCCGATCACCCGATATTACGGTGTATTTTCTTGGTTCTGTAAAGTCAGTCCACACTCCCATTTCCGGTGTCACCTTGGAATCGAGTGAAAGACTGGCCGCCGGTTTCACTTTCTTAAGGTTAGTCCCAAACCTGGCCAATCCATCCACAGTTAGGTTCACCGTGTCAATAACGGTAGAGTCCTGGATCAGACAATCAATATTATCAGGACCATACAGGTAAAAATTACCGATATAACAACGAGTTTGAGGAGTAATCAGCAGGTCATCATCATCCATGGGAAACTCAGTGCAGGAAAAAATGGCGACTGAAAGGGTGAAGATAATTCCTGTTATAAAATATTTTGTTTTCATAATCTATGATTTTCAGATTTTTTTACTTTTATTTATAACCAGGGTCTGTTCTGTTTCAGGTTCGGATTACGGAGGATTTCGCCTTCCGGAACTTTAAACAAATACATTCTCTGGTAGTCCTGGGGTGTAGCATTCATAAAGACTTCAGTATCTTTTCTCCCATGGGTGTCATAAAAAGTTAAGCCCTCAGGGGTGGGGTAAAGATCCTCAAGCATTCTCCATCGTCTGATATCAAAACCAATGTGACCTTCAGCATTGAGTTCAATAACTCGCTCCTGTTCAATAGCCCTGAAAAATGCTTCTTTGGTACTATATTTTTCCGGCGCCAGGCCAGGTAAATTTCCTCTTCCCCTGATCCGGTCAACCAGATCTACAAGTTCCTGCGAGGGACCTTCATATTCATTTTTTGCTTCACAATACATCAGATAAACATCGGCAAGTCGCATCAGATAAAAGTCCTGTGAACCATCGTTTCTTGATCCTGTAGGCTCCTGCCTAACCCATTTTCTGTATAAATAACCCATATCGGAGTCATCATAGTCGATAAAACCGGAACTTTTATCTCCCCAACGCAATTCAACCACACCCAGTGGAGGTTGCAAACCGGTTTGATCTATCCAAAAACATCTCTGCCCATCCCACATGATCGTGGCCTTCATGCGCCAGTCGCGTAAAGGACGTGCTTCCACATCAGCGGTATCGCGCTCATAGGTTTCGGGGTTTATGGCTCCGTTTTCCAGTTCAGGATCTTTTTCCAGAATTACCGGTGGAGCAAAATCTCCGGTCTCAATTAACTGATAACGGTTTACCAGATGATGAGTTGGAGCATAAAAAACTTGACCGTTTATGGTATGCCGGTTTCCATACCCTCGTTGCAGTGAATTACCCTGCCCAAGATCCGGTCCGGCAAACTGTACGGAAAAGACGATCTCAGGATTATATTCAGCAGGTTGCTGGAAGAGATGCCAGTAGTTGGGAAGATCTACAAAATCATAGTTATCATTATCCCCGTAGGTTCCCGGGTCACCTCCCTGATAAAGATCAAGTCCGTAATCATGAATTACTTTATGAAAATCTTCTGCAGCCGATTCATAATATTCAAGAGCCTCGGCCTGGTCCTGGGTAAATCCCTCAATTTCAGGCCAGCCATAGTTTTTCCAGCTTGCCCAGTAAAGCTTAACTTTTCCCCGGAATCCATAAGCAGCAGCCTGACTAGCCCTGCCCCTGTCCCCATCCGGTATTTCGGAAGGAAGCGGAAGTACGATGCAGGCAGAATCAAGATCTTCAAGAATCTCATCACGAACCATCTCGATAGGACTTTGCGAGAGGGTGTAGGCATCATCATTACCATCTAGTACATGTTCATAATGGGGGACATCACCCCACAACGTGATCAATCTGAAATAGGCAAGAGCACGGAAAAAATAATTCTCGCCACGTATTCTCCTTAATTCCTTTTTCGTAATAGGGCTTTCTTCTTCCTCAATCATTTCATCCAGGTAGGACAAGACATAATTGACCCGGTTAATAATCCGGTAAGATAATTTCCAGGTCATATCAAATTCATCACCTACTCCTCCTCCGGCTAAGAATCCACCGACAGGATCACTTTCACCGGTCTCATCATCAACATTTTCGAACGAGGCTCTTAAGTTTCGGTAACGTCCATAAGGACTTAAGCCATCGTACAGGTAATCAAATCTGAACAATAATCTTGCGGCATTATATACTCCATAAGTTGCGGTCTCTGCATCATCAGTACTTTGCCAGAACTGACCGGAGGATATCTCATCTCTTGGCAGTTGATCCAAAAGATCTTCAGTACAGGACTGCGTGGTAATCAGTATTACCATAATCGGAATCAACTTTCTAAGAAATATTATTTTCTTTCTCATTGTATTCTTTATTTGGTAGTTCATTTATTATTTTCTTAAAATTCAATGTTTACACCTATGGCATAACTTTTCAAAAGCGGATAAAAATCACTGTCGGAGCTGTCTTTCTCCGGATCTATTCCGCTCCATTTCGTAAGTGTTAGAATATTATCTGCTGTAATATATATCCTGAATCGGGATACATAGATTCTGTTCAGCAGATTCTGGGGTAGTGAATATCCAAGCTGGAGGTTCTTAACCCTGAGGAAAGATCGGTTTTGCAGCCAGAAAGTTGAACTGCTCGTATTTCTGCCACCATCATCCCCGGCTGAAATGGTAAGACGCGGCATGCTGGCTCCCCGGTTAAAATGGTTCCAGGTATCCGTCCAGTGAAAAGTTGAAAAATTAAATCGATTGTCTCTTGGACGGGTCGTATTCAAATTATCTCTCCAGAAATCATACCTCCCTGCTGACCCCGAAAAAAAGCTTGTGAAATCGAACCCTCTCCACCTCAAATTAAAGCTAAGTGATGAGTTTATACTGGGTCTCCGTTGCATCTTCTCCGGAAATGCCACCCGGTCATCTCCATTAATTTCTCCATCACCATTCACATCTTCCAGCAGTATATCCCCGGGAGCAATAAAAGGAGACTGATACGGACCGTTAATGATTTCGTTCCAGCTTTGTACAATACCCTGATCTCTATAGGTATAAATGTAACGATAAGGCATGTCAATAAATACATTGCCTCTGTCAAGGTATTCATTCCACTTTTCAAGCCTGTTAAAGTTGTAGGAAAAATTGAAGCTGGTATTCATTTGAAATTCTCCAATTTGCTTCTTATAACTTAAATTGGTTTCAAATCCACGGTTCCTGAGAACGCCAACATTTACCCGTGGAGGATGATATCCAAACAGAAAATCCGATAATTCAGAAGGTCTGATCATTCCGGTGGTCAGACGATCATACCAATCAAACTCTGCATAGATCATATTGTTGAACAGGCCTGCATCAAACCCAATATTCAAAATCGAGGTGGTTTCCCAGGAGAATTCAGGATCAATCATCTTCGAATAACTAAAACCTTTAACAATCTTACCATCCAGAATATAGTTGGTTGTCTCAAAAGTTTCGTTCTGTTCGTATCTTCCTACCCCGGAATTATTTCCGAGGGAACCGTAGGAAATCCTGAATTTTGCGTAGTTCCAGACGGGTTTGAGGGCATCAAAAAAGGATTCCTCAGACATCCTCCAACCGGCAGAGGCCGAAGGAAAAAATCCATAGCGATTTCCCTCAGAAAATTTGGAAGATCCATCATACCGGGCAGTAAGTTCCAGAAGATAACGATCTTTAAGATCATAATTCAACCTTCCAATGTATGCTCTCAAGCCTTCTGAACTGGATCTTCCTGCATTATCCATTGTGGTGGGAAGTGCAGCGCTGATCTCAAGAATATTGGGATACAGCCTGTCCATCCTGCCGGCAGCCAGCATTCTGTCATTCCAGTACTCCTCAGTATAAGCAAGCATTAATCCTAAATTATGCCCGGAGAAAATTTCTCTTCTATAGTTTAATCTTGCCTGAAAATTCGTCTTATAATCCATATCCATCCGATTATCGATTCCGGCATTTTCACCCACCAGAACATCAACAACCTCTCCGGTCTGGAGATTGTAGGTTCGTGTTGGGTCTTCCCAGTCTCTCTCAAACTGATTCATATAAATGATACCGTAATCAACCCGGGCAGAAAGTCCTTCCAGGGGTTCCCAAATACCAAAAACATTACCGTTAAAGCCAATTCTTTGTCTTTGATTGTGATCTATGGAATATTGTGCAAGGAGATTTTGTGCCTGCTTGTTCTCTCCGTAAGCCATTGCTCCACCATAACGACCGGTTAGCGGGTCTATAGGAGTAACACCAGGATTGGTGTTACGTATTCCGGATCCCCCGATACCATCGGACTCTCCAAATTCCATTTCCGACCACTGACCATCAATGGTTGTTCCTACAGTAAATGATTTGTGAACTTTATAATCCAGGTTTGTCCGGAAATTGTATCTCGTGTAGTCATTATTAATCACCACACCGGTCTGATCAAGAATACCGGCTGAAATATAAAAGCTCATTCGTTCATTTCCACCGGTTGCAGAAAGACTATGATTTTCATGGGTACCATTCTGAAAAAGTATATCATACCAGTCAGTATTCGGATAACGAATTGGATCGATAAAACTTTTTGCCATCCACTCTTCAATCGCACCCCATGCATAAACTGATTCTTTATTTCCCGCATTCGCTCCTCTTATCTGCAAAGCCATGGTACGCGGATAATTATCCAGGTTTTCATAAAACTTAATGGGCTCCGTCACAGCATAGTTACCACTGTAACGAATTCTTGTCTTCTCACTTCTCCCGGTTTTTGTCGTTATCAGTATCACACCATTGGCTGCCCTTGAACCATAAACAGATGCAGCAGATGCATCCTTTAAGATCGAGATGCTTTCTACATCGTTCATATCAACACGGTCAATGTCCACATCGGGCATACCATCCACCACAACAAGTGGATTGGCATTATTAACGGTACCAAGTCCACGGATTAGAAGTTCGGTGTCATTATTTCCCGGCATTCCAGATCCCTGCCGGACAGACAGTCCGGGAACAAGGCCGGATAATGCGGTTGAAACATTGGACAGAGACCTGCTGGTGATCTGTTCATCAAAATTAACATTACTCACCGAACCTGTCAGGTTCACCTTTTTCATCTGGCCAAAACCCACAACCACAACTTCATCAAGCACCCCGATCTCGAGATTAAGATTAACATCAATGGTGGAATTTTGTCCAACAGGATAAATCTGCGTTTCATATCCGATAAATGAAAAAACAAGGCTGTCAGAATTTTCAGCCTCAATGGAGTAATATCCATCAGTGTTCGTAATCACTCCGGTAGTGGTTCCTTTAATGACCACATTAACCCCCGGAAGTTTTTCATCATCTTCCCCGGTAACTGTTCCGGTGATCGTTCTCTGTGCTTTGATCTGCAAAGCAATAAGAGATAATAAACTGAAAAACAATAGTTTTGCTGGTAGTTTATTCATATTTATTTAGTTTAGAATTGATAGCCCTAAAATTTAGTTAAAAACCTAAAAATGATTTTTCTAAAGAATAGAAAATCTTTCCTGCACAATCTCTGAATCACCAGATCAATGATTGCACGAAACAAAAATACGATACATTATTGCTGGATTTATATACAATCAAGGCGAATTGTTATAGTATTTTGTCCAAATCGATGATATCAAGACAATGAAAGTATTTCTCATCATAGAATATCATTCTGTTAAATAGTTAGTGAGGAAAAAAGCCGGGAAGGATCTAAATTTCATGGATGATTCATCAGGCAGTAATACTATTAAAATTTTTTCTGTACTGACCCGGTGTAACGCCACAAATCTCTTTAAATTGATTATTAAAATGTGCAAGATTGCTGTAGCCTGATTGATAGCAGATATCTGAAATAAGCAAATCTGAATCCTGGAGAAGTTTACAAGCATATCCTATTCTTACTTCCTTCAAATAATTAAACAATGATTTTCCGGTTGAACGCTCAAAGAACCGGCAAAAAGCACTCGGGGAAAGATGACTAATTTCAGCAACATCTTCAAGTTTTACCTTTTTAGAGAAATTCACCAGGATATATTCATATACCTGTTTGAGCTTTTTACTCTCGGTGATATCTGCTTTATCAAGATAGCCCGGTGTAGCAAGCTTCTTGCGGTTTTCCGTTCTTATAAGAATCTCGAAAATTTCCAGGAGATATATTAACTTGCGAAGATTATTAGCTTTAAGCATTTTATGAAGTATATAGCTGACATCAATAATTTCTTCACCGTAAAATTGTATGCCGAGACTGGATTCATTAAACAGATCGTATATGGGATGCAGTTCCGGTGACTGGATGATCTTTTGTCCAAAAAAGTTTTCATGAAAATGAATGGTGAGGCATTCAGGTGAAGTTCCCTGAGCAACTCCTTTCACTTCCCAGCAGTGGGGAAGATTCGGACCCAGTAAAACAAGATCTCCCCTTGAAAAACCCTGCATATTATCCCCAACAAAGCGATTTCCCCAACCACTTAAAATATAATTCAACTCAAAATTTTTGTGGGAGTGAATTTTATAAGTTTTGGGAGTTAAAATAGCTCTCTTAATATTGAATGAAGAACTATCCGGCACAATTATATGAGCTTCCTGATGTTTCATCGTCTTTCCCCCATTCTGTTCCATACCTCAATATTATGAAAAAAAAAATAAATCTGCAACTTCTTTAAATGTAACTATAACAACCTGATGCTGAATTTATTTACCTGTTCAGATTTCAGATCGATCCAAATAATTGCTTTCGATTCATCGCCATTCTCTAATAAACCTTTAAAGTAATCTTTTCCCTGGTCAACCCGCTTTTGGTTGATGAATATTTCCAGATCCTTTGCCGGTAGATTGTCAATTATAAATACAGGATTATATATGGGCGTATAACTGCTCCCTTCCAGTTCAAATCTGATTTCTTTATCTACGCTATTCTTAAAATATAATTGATAGGCCCTTTCTTTTTTACTGTATCCCCTGAATTTTGTATTTTTTGACAAACTAATGATATTTGGAGGACTGTTCCAGGATTTCGCCAGAGGAACCAGATCCTGAATGGAAGAATTCGTCATACCTGTTAAGCTTACAGCCCAATAATTGCCGGTTTTTGACTCATGAATAACTTTGGATCCCTCAATAGACTGAGAAAGTGAAGAATGCGAAGGTCGGTCAGGTGCAAATGCTTTTCTTCCATCGTTCGGTATTTGAGCAACCGGCCAGTGATTCCACCATGGAAACATGGAATATTCAGGTCGTACCGCCCCTCTGAAGGGTTTAATACCCGCGCCGGGTTCAAAAATGATAAAAGGCTTATACCTTGAACGCAAATTAACCATTTGAATGACCCCATTCTCAAGCCCGGAAAAAGATTGCGGTGGTCCGTTTTCCCATGTATAGGTTTTGGTTTCACCCTTCATATTTGCCAGTACCATGGCTTCTGTTTGAATATTATCTTCAGGAAAAGTGCCGGCTTGATTAATCACGATTGTTTCCTGCCATTCATGACTCAGATGATCACTGTGTAACAATTGATAACGGGTAGAAATTCCATCGGGATAGATATAATAATACTCATCGGCCCATTCTCCCCAGTCTGTTACCCGCGATGAACCAAAAATATTATACAATATATCGGAAACCGCATACCTCCAATGAATGACCACCCTGGCATCATTCTTTTCAATGATCCGTACGCGGGAATAACGGGTTTGCTTATCCGACATATGTTCAGCACAACCCAGGGGAGATTTGTTTCGCCCCACCCTTTCGAGACTTTGATCGGCCATCCAGATGCCATTCTCAGATACCCAGACCCCCCCGTAGCCGGTTCCCCGCCAGAAAAGATATCGTACAGGTGTTTTCTCAAAGTGGACCAGAATATCGGAGAACTCACCTACCCGCCAGTGATCCTCCCATTCCTCAGTATAATTCAATCTTGTGTAATATGCCCCAAAATGTTTGAAAGGATTAGAAGGACCGGATGGAAGCTTTTCATATTTAAGAGGTTGCTTGTTCCCGGGAATGCTCGCATGGTAGTCTGATAATATCTCATTCTCCCCAAGCTCCATATCGTAAATTTTAACTTCATCCATGAGCCCATGAAGTACCATTTTGGAAAGGATGTTTTCACTGGCCGTTCTTTCCGATCCGATGGGGGCCATTTCTTCAAGGTTCATGCCCAGCAAGAGCTCATCTCCGGAAAAGCGGGCGGATCCCGGAACGTTTTTCTCTTCCCCCGCCAATTGTCCATTGATAAAGATCTTCAAGCCATCGTCGACGGTAAAGGTACCGGTCAAATGAACCCAGCGCAACAAGGGCAGACTTTCCGAAGAAATGCAACGGTAAAGACTATCCTCTCCTTTCACCTCGAAAACTGTCCTTCCATATGCATCTATACCCAGGAAAAAGTCTTTTTCAGGAACTGAACCCGGAATTTCTGTTAATAAACGTCCCTGGTTTACGATGGGACTCAGGTTCCATGGGTAGGACTGCAAGGCCACCCAGGCACTAATCGAAAACTCATTGAAAATTCTTCCGGGAATGACATTGGATTCGATCCGGGTCGTATATCCATCCAGCTTGATACTTCTACCCCTGACTCCATTATAAAAATCCCAATTGCCATCAACAAAGCTCATCTCTTCCCGCACTTTATCCGGTAATTCACCCTTATGGTTTATCGAATCAAGAGTCCAGTATGCCAATATTTTTCCTCCAGTGGGCTCTTGTGCAAGAATTATACAAGGCAATAAAAAGCTTAAGAAGAGAATAATCTGCTTTAAATCCATAGTAAAAAACATCCAATTAATTACAAATATAGTATAATTATTGACGATGATATTATAGGATATCATACTTTTATTATACTATATTGTCCCCTTGGCAATTTAAGACGTCCTTAAAACTCCATCAACCCAAATGACATTTTTTTTTGGTTCAAATAAGCGATCTGTCAAAAAGGGATAAATACCATAATAAAGAGCGAATATCCCTGAAGCAAATTTCAGTGTAATCCTTTAGTTTTAACTCTAAAAAAATGATCACCCCGAAAATTTCATTAAAGAAGGCATCACATTCGTATCCAATTAATGCAGGAAGGGTCTTATTTCAAAAACTAATTCATAAATTCTCATGAAAAAAAAGCGCTTTTCATTCATTTCCCCTGTACCTGCAATACTATTATGCGCACTAACAGGGTTCAAAATCTTCTCAGCCCAATCACAGGTTCCGGCCATTCAATCCGATGCAACAGATTCATATGAATTTGCCATGATCCCCCCGGGTCATTTCAATATGGGCGCGGATCTCGAACCTATCTACATAGCTGCCTGGGAAGAACAAGGCTGGAGAAGCATATTTATTCAGGATGAGTTTCCTGCAAGAAGAATCGTTTTATCAGATTCTTTCGAGATATCGAAGTTTGAAACCACCAACGCTCAGTATGAACAGTTCGACCCCTCACATGCGGAGTGGCGCGGGAAATTCAATGATCTCTCCACCAAAGATAATGAAGCTGTCGTATATGTAAGCTGGGAGGAGGCGGTAGCCTACACGGAATGGCTGTCGGAAACCGATCCTGTTTATGACTATCGGTTGCCCACCGAAGCAGAATGGGAATATGTTGCCAGAGGGGGAACGAGAACTCCTTATAACGACGGAGAAAAAGGAGATATCTATGAATTAAATCCATTTAATCTTTCAGAGATAAGAGTCCGGAATTATCAGTGGCCCTTTCCATTTACCTGGACGAATGGCTGCAGGAGCTGGGTTGATTGGAGGCCGGATAATTGTGTTGGGGTGGAAGATGTATATCCGGACAAAGATGATATCAAAGATGCAGATCTTACCGTCGGACAGCATGGTCCTAATGCCTTTGGGGTATACGATGTTCACGGTGGGGTGGAAGAATGGGTACTGGACTGGTATGGATCATACATACCTGAAGATACCATGAATCCCGTGGGTTACAAAACCGGAGATTTTAAAGTTGCGCGGGGAGGCAGCCACAATAATCATGTACAGCATACAAGATCGGCCAATCGTATGGCTTCTGCTATTAATGATAAACATTATTTACTGGGGTTTCGAATTGTAAGGATTAAGGAAGGAAAAATGTTGAATAAACCCAAACAGGACCAGGTTGTAAGGCCGTGGGCTGAGGAGGTGAAAAGCACACCATATTCATGGAAGGAGGATATGAGTGAACCCATATTTTCAATGACTTCTTTGTATGAGCGAGTGCCGATTAAAAATGACGGATCTCATTACGGCACGGATGAACAGTTAATACAATTTGGATTCGATCCTTTGGATAAAAAGCCTTTACTTACCGGTCCATTATATACACATAATCATTCTCCTACCCTTTCATGGACAGAGAATGGCGACATACTGGCCTCATGGTTCTCAGGTGAAAGTGAAATCGGCCCTGAATTAACTCTCCTGGCATGTCGTGGCAAACGTATGGAAGATGGCAGTTTATCGTGGTCTCCTCCTTCAGAGTTTTTAAAAGCGGCCGATCGTAATATGCACAGTTCAAATCTGCTCACAAACAGTGTTCGTTTATCGAATGGCAATAAGGAACCATTTGTTCTTCACCAGATGGCCAGCATTGGTGTGGCTGGCAGGTGGGATAAACTCGCTTTGGGATACCGCAGGAGCACAGACAATGGTGCCACATGGACACCGGTTAAAATGGTACTGGAACTCGACCATGCCCTCAACGATGGTTGCTCCATGCAGGGAAATATGTTCCAAACCTCTGACGGGAAACTTTTTTTCGTCTCGGATGACGAAACAGACGGCGTTTTTAAAACTTCCAGTCTGATAGTGAGTGAAGATAACGGTGAAACCTGGGAAAGGAGAGGGCATTCCTCAAATACCCCCGGGAATGAACGCATAGCAGGCATCCATGCTGCGGTTGCGGAAATTGAAGATGTCAACGGTGATGGAGTGAAGGATTTCCTTGCATTCGGAAGAGACAAAGGAAGGCTTTTTGACGGCAAAGCTCCGGAAAGCATCTCTACTGACGGAGGAAATACATGGCTTCGCTCTGCATCGGTTTTCCCTTCCATTGGAAGTGGAAAAAGGATGGCACTTCTTCGCCTTCGGTATTCAAAAGACTATCCCGCTCATCCCGGAATAAAACCTCTGCTATTCATCAGCTTTGCAGATAATGGCATATCAGCGCGAGACGGAGAAGGACGGATGAATAATGTCAAAGGCCTTTTTGCCGCCCTTTCTTTTGATGAGGGAAAGACGTGGCCAGAGCAATACAGACGGGTGATCAGCAACCTGGAAGTTTATGAAGAAATGGATATTATTGTGGCTCCCTGGCAGAGGAAACGGAAGCTTACGAAAACACAGGGACAGGAGGAAGGCTATATGTCAGTTACCCAGTCTCCGGATGGCATGATCTACCTCACTGACGGGAAAATGGTATATAACTTCAATCTCGCCTGGCTGATGGAAGGGGCTGTACCCGTTGGAACCCCGAAGATCTCCATGAAGTCATTGACGCTGTACCCAAACCCCGGGAATGGAAATTTCAATCTGGAATTCACAAATGATTACAGGGGTAAAATATTCATGACAATATATTCGAGTGAAGGAAAATTGATGAAAAAGAATGAATTTCACAAATATCAGAAACAATATTCAGAAACGATTACTTTCAAGGGTGAGCCCGGTGTTTATTTGCTGGTGTTGGACATAGGTAAAAAACGATTGAGAAGGTGGTTCGTGATTGAGTAGATTGTAGTTGAAATGGCCAGAGGGCAAAGTATAAACCTTCAGCCTCTACAAGGCCAAAAGCAAAGACAGCGGATGATGCTTCAGTAATTATCACCTATGATTTTTAGATATCTCTAAGCCAGTTTGAAGGCATCCGCCGTGAACACCAATTAAATGAACATGTCTCCTTCCCAATCTGTTAGCCAGGTAGACCATAAATTTAAGGCCTCAAAATTGCCGGATGGATTGAACAATTCGAAATTTAAGTCATGTTCATTAAAAATTCCAAACCATGTCCAAAGATAAACTCAGCAAATACAAACAAAAGCGCGACTTCTCAAAAACTAAAGAACCCGGGGGGGACAAGAAAAGCTCTTCAAAGAAAAATATTTTCGTTGTACAGGAGCACCAATCGAGCAACCATCATTTTGATTTTCGCATACAGTCAGGGGATGTCCTGAAATCATGGGCAGTGCCGAAAGGACCCTCTACCGATCCGGATGAAAAGCGAATGGCCCAGCCTACCGAAGATCATCCGCTCGATTATGCTGATTTTGAGGGTGAAATTCCCGAGGGGGAATATGGCGCAGGTACAGTGATTGTATGGGATACAGGAACTTATAAAAATATGAGGGAAGAAAAAGAAGATGATGGGAAAAACATTGAGGAATCATACGAAGACGGAAAGATAGAAATATGGCTCGAAGGTGAAAAGCTGAAAGGCGGCTATGCACTCATCAAAATGAAGGGAAGAGAACAATGGCTGCTGATAAAAATGAAAGACGATGAGGCTGATGCACGCAGAAACCCGGTAAACACAGAGAAAGAATCGGTTAAGTCCGGGAAAACACTTGAAGAACTTCAGAAAGAAAAAGAAAATGGAGACTGATGGATGAAATTTATTAACTGAAGTTTCGCACGTATCAATCAATGTTGCCACAGATCCTCCAAAGGCGGACAGGTTCACAGATTAAGAATATTAATTGCATTCGTACTAAAAAAATTAACACAAAAACCCTTCTGTAAAAACAGAAAGGAATCCGCGAAAAGTAATTACAAAATGATAATAATATTATTAATCTGTGAATTTAGCGATAGCGATCTCATGAGCAGCCAAAGGCTGTGAGTAATCTGTGTCAACATATCTTATTTATCAAGTGCGAAACTTAAGTTATTAACTAAAACAATATGGCAGATCTCGGAGAATATTCAGATAAAATTGAAAAAAAGTCCATGCCCGACTGGCTGGATCCTATGCTTGCCACTCTCAGCCATGATCATTTTGATGATAAGGACTGGATCTATGAACGGAAATGGGATGGAGAAAGGGCACTTGTATTCAAGAAAAATGGTAAAGCCACCATTTACAGCCGCAACAAAAAAAAGCTTAACGATACGTATCCGGAGCTTGAAGAAGCTTTCGAAAAGACCAGGGAAGATAATTTCATAGCCGATGGAGAAATCTGCACTTTCGATGGTGATGTATCCAGCTTTTCAAAGTTGCAGGGAAGGATGCAACTGAAAAACCGGGAGGAAGCAAAAAAAAGTTCCATAAAGGTCTATTATTATTTCATTGATCTTCTTTATGTTGATCAATATCTGATAACGGAGCTTCCATTGAGAGACAGGAAAAATATACTCAGGGATTCCTTTGAATTTGAAGATCCTCTCAGATTTACCACCCACCGGAATGAAAAGGGACTGGATTATTACGAGGAGGCCTGTGAAAAAGGCTGGGAGGGTCTTATCGCCAAGGATGCAACATACAAGTATGTGCACGACCGGTCGAAAAAGTGGCTTAAATTCAAATGCGTGAACCGCCAGGAATTCGTAATCGGAGGCTACACCGAACCGGAAGGAGAAAGAATAGGATTCGGTGCGTTGCTGATAGGATATTATAAAGATGACAAATTAAAGTATGCCGGAAAGGTCGGAACAGGTTATGATGACGAAATGCTGAAGAATCTTTCTGAAAAAATGAAAAAGATTGAAACTGATAAAAATCCTTTCAGGGAAAGTGAGGATGAAATAAATGAAAAGAAAGTCCACTGGATAAAACCCAAATTGGTGGGCGAAGTGGCTTTCTCAGAATGGACCGATGACGGGATGCTAAGGCACCCTGCCTTTAAAGGTTTCAGAGATGACAAAGATCCCAAAAAAGTAATTAAAGAAGGATAAAGCCATGAAAGTAGGAAAATATTCGTTCGACACCAGTAAATTAAATAAGGTCCTTTATCCTGATGCAGAAGTAACCAAAAAAGATATTATCAATTATTATCTTGAGATATCTGATTTAATGCTGGATCATCTGCGGGGCCGTCCCCTAACATTGAAAAGATTCCCTGATGGTATCGGAAAGAAAGGATTTTATCAGAAAGAAAGATCTGATTATTTCCCTGACTGGATCAGTTCAGAAAAGCTTGAAAGAAAAGAGAAAGACAAGATTGAAATGGTGATAGCCGATAAAAAGGCAACATTGGCCTATCTGGCTAATCAAGCCTGCCTGGTAATGCACCCCTGGCTAAGCAGGGCTTCCAAACCACACTATCCTGATAAAATGATATTCGACCTTGATCCTTCCGGCGGGGATTTCGGTGATGTGAAAACATGTGCCAAAAGGATAAAAAAATTCCTGGAAGATGAGTTCGATCTTCCGGTTTTTGTAATGTCGACCGGATCGAAGGGCTTGCATGTAGCGGTACCTATCACCAAAAACCTGGAGTTCGGTGAAGTCAAGGAATTTGCAAAAAAAACCGCTCATATTTTAGCCGATGGTTATCCGGATGATTATACTGTTGAAGTGAGAAAAAATAAACGAAGGAACAGGATCTTCCTGGATTATTTAAGGAATGAATATGCCCAGACATCGGTCGCACCATACTCATTAAGAGCCAAAAAAGGAGCCCCGATAGCGGCACCTCTCTCGTGGGAGGAACTTGACAGTTTCAAAGATCCATCTTCAATAAACATTGAAAACATTTTCCAGCGAATGGGACACAAGGACGATCCATGGAAAGATTTTTTCAAGGAGGCGAAATCGTTAAAGACGCCGTTGAAGAGGATTGGCGATGGATTAGGGAAGAGGTGAACAGTGAGCGGTGAGCGGTGAGCAGTGATCGGTAATCGGTAATCGGTAATCGGTGAGCGGTGAACGGTGAACGGTATGTGCAATCCAATAATCTGTGTAATCTGCGTAATCT
>CAZGTU010000022.1:0-51667 GCA_964528675.1 uncultured Bacteroidaceae bacterium | reverse complement strand
TACGGAATTATGAACGACTTTTTTGTAACCATGGATGATTATAAACTGGTAAAAGTCAAATGAATTAAAATTTCCGAAGGTTTAAAATATTTATAAACCGAATAAAAAAATTATGAATAAATATCATTTGTTCTTTTTGTTGACTTTCGCATGGTTTTCTGTGTTTTATGCGAAAGCGGAAGATAAACCAAGAGTAATTATCACCCAGGATGGTGAAGTTGATGACAGAAGTTCCTTCGTAAGGTTTCTTCTTTATACCCCTGACATTGATTTAAGAGGGGTTATTGCCACCAATTCAAAATGGCAAAAGAACGGACACGGTCTTGACTGGATATACGAGGCGTATGATTTATACAGTCTGGTAAGAGATAATCTTCTTCTGCATAATCCGGATTATCCAACTGTTGATTTTTTAAAGTCTATTACAGTTTTAGGGAATGAAGATCCTGAGCATTTGACAGGAGAAGCCCCTTATGTGGATTCGGATGGGTCTGAATTAATTTTAAAAGAATTCTTGAAAATTGAAGAAGATTTTCTCCATATTAATTGCTGGGGTGGAGTCAACACGGTAGCCCAGGCACTCTGGAAATTCAGAGAAAATTATCCTGATGAATATAAAACAAACATTTCAAAGGTCCGGGTAATAACCATCGATTTTCAGGATGAAGCCGGAAACTGGATTGTTAATAATATGCCGGAAGTCCGGATTATAAGAAACAATGCATTTCATATGACCTGGAATTACCACAGCAGGGAAGCTTTAAAACATAATCCATACCCTCTTATGATGAGTGAGAAATGGCTCAATGAAAATGTAAAGAAAAATCACGGTCCACTTGGAGCATGGTATCCTCAAAAGAATATCAGCGAGGGAGATACGCCTGCATTTTTAAGCTTTGTCGACAACGGACTCAAAGCATATAAAGACTATTCCCTGGGAGGATGGGGAGGCCGCTATCAGTCAGTAAATGGTAATTACTGGAGTGATGCCTTTGATGATAACAACGAGCGGAAAACACTTTGGAGATGGATCCCGGATGTTCAAAATGATTTTGAAGCACGAATGGATTGGTGTGTGAAGTCTTATAATGAAGCAAATCATCCACCGGAAATTGAGGAGGTAACCATTCCATCTCAGGTTAAACCCGGTCAGAAGGTGGAGCTAAATGGCCATGCCACCGATCCCGATGGGGACAAGTTATACTATTGGTGGTGGCATTATCCCGATGCATCTGGTATGGATCAATACATTAAAATAGTCCATGAAACTTCAGACAATGCATTTTTTGTTGTCCCTGACGATGCAGAGAAAGATATTCATATAATTCTGGAAGTTTCAGATGATGGAAGTCCAAGCCTGAGAAGATATAGCAAGATCATCTTTAGAGTGGAAAATTAAGCCTGGGCGAATACTCATTCCTCCATCGTTTCTGTCAGCCCTCTTACCGTCCTCCTTCTCTCCTTTTCCGCCAGCTTTTTAGCCCTGTGGTAATAGAGTTTTGCCAGGCCAAATAATTCGGCTTCACCGGAGTGTAATACTTTTGTTCCGTTCTTTGAAGTTTGTAGTTCATAGGCAGGACGGGATTCCATAAGAAGAATTCCAAAGATCTTAAGTCTTTGACTGAAGGCGATTTTCACCGGAGGTTCAAATTCGGTAATCTCACCTTTGAACCTTCCGAAGATGGTGTAATCAAAAAACTCTGTCCCTTTTTTAGGCATTCCTGTGGATATCTGTTTTGTTCCTCTGAAAAACCCTTTTTTTGGCAGCCAGTCGTTATAACCGTTCAGATCAGTGAGATATTGAAATACCTGGTCTTTTGGGCGGTTAATTTTTTCTTCGATATAGACTTTTATCAGTTTTCCCATGCTAACGATGTTTTCATTTGTTTTTCCGCTTCATTATTGGTTCTTAACTGAAGTTTCGCACTTATCAATAAGAGCTTGTCTAAAAAGTCTCGAGTCTTTAAAAGTAAGTTAGAAATTGAAAGGAGCGAACTTCAGTTCTTAAGAATACTTTTTCTCTATAAAAGTTTAACAAAACAGATGCTCAATGGTTAATGTCAGATAAATTGACTTTCAACATTTTAAATGAATTGATCTCTTTTGTTAATACTCTGTTTAAAAACAATCTGCCGATAATCATTCATAATAAACAGACTTCTCTATTTTTGGGAAAAAAACAGTGGCAGAAAAAAAAGTACCCTATACCCGCAAACCCCAGGAAATAGCACTCGAAGAATGGCAAAAAAGACTGAGAAGTCAATTTGCAAAAGATCAAAGGTTTAAGATCAAAAATATTGGTGAACATCCCGTCTACTCCGATTTTGAGGTTTTTAATCCTGAAACAGAAAATACCTATAAGGTCTCTGTCAGGGATAATCAAACGAGCTATAATTTTTGTTCCTGTCCTGACTTTGCCATCAATGGATTAGGCACCTGTAAACATGTGGAATATGTGCTCTTTTATTTTTCAAAATATAAGAAATACCAGAAATATTTCGATAAACCCTATGTTCCGGGATATTCTTCCTTAAGTATTTCCTATGGGAAACAACCTAATGTAAGGTTAAAGAAGGCTTTGAATAGTGATTTTTTTGAAAATGAAGAAGAATTATTTGATGATAACGGATTTTTGAAACCGGGCAAAGTTTCGGAACTGGAATCATTCATATCGAAAGCAAAAGAGAAAGAAGAAGACATCCGTGTTTATCCTGATGTATACGAGATGATTGATCGTCATAAAAAAAACCGGGAATGGGACTCCATATCATCAGGAATATTCAAAGATGGGATTAAAAGCAAAATTTTTGAAAATTTAATAAATGCCACTTTATATCCTTATCAAAAACTGGGAGTACAAAAAATAGTAGAAGCCCGTCGAATACTCCTGGCAGATGAAATGGGCCTGGGAAAAACAATACAGGCAATTGCTGCCACAGAGATCTTTGCAAAATTTTACGATGTAAAAAAGGTGTTAATCATTAGTCCGACTTCATTAAAGTACCAGTGGAAACGAGAGATTCAGAAATTCTCGGGAAGAAATGCTTCTGTTATTGAGGGAAATATCAGGCAGAGGAAAGAAATGTATTTTTCGGATTCATTTTATAAGATCATTAGTTATGGTATTTGTCGAAATGATCTTATTTGGATAAATAAAGTGGATTTCGATTTGATCATCATTGATGAAGCCCAGAGGATAAAAAACTGGAAAACCAAAACAGCGCAGGCTGTTAAGAAAATTTCATCAGCGTTTGCTATTGTTTTAACGGGAACTCCTCTTGAAAACAGGATTGACGAATTACATTCCATTGTTGAATATATCGACCGCTATAAATTAGGCCCTTTGTTCAGGTTCCTCGACAAACACCAGGTAGTGGATGAAAAAGGAAGGCTTAAAGGATATCAAAATCTGAGAGATATCAAAAAAACCCTGGATGATATTTTACTCAGAAGGACAAAGAATGAAATAAAAGATCAGCTTCCGGGCCGGGTGGATAAGAATTTCTTTGTTGAAATGACAAAGGAACAACAGCATGAGCATGATGGATATTATGAATTGGTCAGCCGTATGGTTCACCTGTGGATGCGGCAGGGTTTTCTTTCGGATGAAGACAGGGAGAAGCTACTAAAGGGATTAAATTGTATGAGGATGACCTGTGATTCCACTTATCTTCTTGATCCCTCTTCCGATCATGGAAATAAAATTAAGGAATTAATGGAATTGCTTCCTGAGCTCATTGAAGATCCGCAAAACAAAATGGTGATCTTCAGTCAATGGAAAAGAATGTTTGATTTGCTTATTAAACAACTGGAGAAAAATAACATACCCTATTTGTATCTGAATGGTGATATTCCTGCAAAAAAAAGAAAAGATTTAATTGAAGAATTTCAGTCGGATGGGGACTATAAAGTATTTCTTTCTACCGATGCAGGTGGTGTAGGAGTGAACTTGCAAAAGGCAAATGTTCTAATAAATCTTGACCTCCCATGGAATCCGGCAGTGCTTGAACAAAGGATAGGCAGGATATACAGGCTTGGGCAAAAGAAATATGTTAATGTCTTTAATTTTATTTCGAGAAAATCCATAGAACACAGAATACTTTACTTACTCGATTTTAAAAGAGCCTTATTTGACGGGGTTATAGAAGATGCTGGTGATGATGAAGTAATGCTTGAAGGATTCATGGAATCGGTTAAAGCAATGACGGATGTGAATTTTGATGACGATTCTGATCCGTCGAAGCAAATAGCAATGGAAAAAGAGCCCTCGCTTTTATTCTCTGATTATTCAGAAAACTCTTCAGATTCTCAAATACCCCCTTCAGGCTCCGCCATAAATGATATTACATCTAATAATGAGGACATAGAAAAACCCATCACTCAAAAACAGGGCATATTCAACAGGCTGAAGAAAAGAATTCATAGATTTATAAAGAGGGTTATTGGGAGTTAGAGTTTCTCTAAGCGACAGGGCAAAAGTGGACAGCAAATTGAATAGATTGATTTTCTCTCAGGCTTTACCTAATATTTATTGGTACTAAGCGATTAAACCGGAAGGGACAATATACAGACAATAATTGATTACAAAAGTTCCCGGCTACAAGCCGTGTTTGGGAGTGATTTTCCTGATTTCCTTATGAGCCGGATAAACAGACTGTATAAATTGTTATATTTGTATAAAATCAATAGTTTGGATAGCAAAGTTAAATACTGGATTGATCTTTCGGACTACGATTTGGAGACAGCCGAAGCAATGCTTCAGACAAAACGCTACCTGTATGTTGGATTCATGTGTCATCAGGCAATAGAGAAGGCCTTCAAGGCAAATTATACAAGTTGGAAATCAGAGACAGCACCCTATTCCCATAGTCTGTCATATCTGGCTAAACAAGGTGGTTTTTATGAAATGCTTTCTGAAGAGCAGCAGGAGTTTATTGATCAGGTTGAGCCCTTAAATATTGAAGCCAGGTATCCCTCCCATAAGAAACGATTGCTTCAAAGTCTGACTGATTCGAAATGCCGGGAACTAATTTCCCGTACAAAAGAAATTCAACAATGGATAAAAGAGAGGTTATAAACATTGTAAAAGCATACAGGCAACTATTGGAGAAGCATTTTAAGTTTGAATCCATGTATTTATTTGGGTCTTTTGCTATAGGCACAAATAAAAAGGACAGTGATATTGACGTAGCCATTGTTGTTGACCATGTTGATGGCGACTTTTTCGCTGTGAACCCATTGTTATGGAAATTAAGAAGAGAAATTGATGACAGAATTGAACCAGTTCTTATTGAGAAGGAATTCGACGATGCGGGTTTTCTCAATGAGATTTATAAAACGGGAATTGAGATAAAATGAAATGGTTTCGATTTAAAATCAACCGACACTTCATTTATCTTACTACTACTCTTTCTTAGGATTTTTTCATTCTTTCCTTATCTTAGCTTAAAATTCCTGCCATGAAAGCCCTGGTACTTGAAGATTATAATAAGCTAATCTACAAAGAGGTAGATGTACCTGAAATCTCCGACAATGAAGTACTCATAAAAGTCAAAGCCTGCGGGATCTGCGGGTCTGATGTTCACGGAATGGACGGGAGCACGGGCAGAAGACAACCTCCCCTGATCATGGGGCATGAAGCTTCGGGTGAAATTGTTTCAACAGGTAAAAATGTAAACAATTGGAAAAAAGGAGACAGGGTGACTTTCGATTCAACCGTTTATCCCCTGGACGACTGGTTTACTATGGAAGGGCGTTACAATCTCAGTGATAATCGTGAAGTGATGGGAGTATCTTCCGATGATTTCAAACGTCATGGGGCCTTTGCCGAATATGTTGCCGTTCCGGAATATATTCTTTACAGAATTCCTGATAAGGTTTCGTTCGAAGAAGCTGCAATGGTAGAACCGGCAGCCGTTGCCCTGCATGCAATCAACAGGGGAAATCCACAGATCGGTGAGAGTTGTGTAGTGGTGGGGGCCGGGATGATCGGGATATTTATAGTAAAATTATTATCTATTGCCGGACTTTCTTCCCTCATAGTTGTTGATACAGATAAAAACAAACGGCAACAGGCTGAAAGCGCCGGTGCAAATCTTTCATTTGATCCCTTGGATGATAAACTTCATTCCGAGATTTTGAAAGCTACAAAAAACAGGGGAGCAGATCTATCTTTCGAAGCCGTGGGAATAAGTGATAGTGTTAACACAGCAATTCAGGCCTTAAGAAAGGGAGGAAGAACCGTACTTGTTGGGAATCTTTCAAAAACAGTGGATTTCCCGCTTCAAAAAGTGGTGACCAGTGAAATTTCGGTACTCAGTAGCTGTGCCATAAGAGGTGAATATGAGGCTGTACTGGGCCTTATTGAAAAAGGTGCGATCAATGTGAAGGACCAGATCTCGGCAATTGCACCACTTTCTGAAGGTGTGGAATGGTTTGAAAAATTAGGAAAAAGAGATAACAACCTAAATAAGGTTATCCTGGTACCATAAACCATTGTTATGAAAAAAGCACATCTTAATATCGCAATAGCAGGCTGCGGAAAAGTAGCCCATCTTCATGCTAAGGCAATAGATCAGATCGAAAATGTAAGTCTCATAGCAGCCTGGAGCAGGACTTACGGATCGGCAGTGAACTTTGCCGAACAGTATGATATTGGTGCTTACCATGACATTCCTTACATGGTAAAAAATAACGATATTGATCTGGTAATCATTTGCACTCCACATCCTTTTCATCTGGAACCCTGTATTCAGGCAGCAGAAGCAGGTGCCAATGTTCTGGTTGAGAAACCTCTTGCAGCTTCCCTGGATGATTGTGATAGAATGATTGAGGTTTGTAAGAAAAATGATGTAAAACTTGGAGTTATCTCTCAGCGGCGCTGGTTTGAACCGGTTAAAAGAGTCAAAAATGCAATTGATGAAGAAAAGATCGGGAAACCCGTCCTTGGTACCGTAAACATTCTTGGATGGCGCGACAGAGAATACTATGAATCAGACCAATGGCGTGGAACATGGGATATGGAAGGTGGTGGTGTGCTGGTGAACCAGGCTCCCCATCAACTGGATATCCTTCTCTGGTTTATGGGTGAAGTGAATGAAGTTTTCGGAATATGGGAAAATCTTAATCACCCCTATATTGAAGTAGAGGATACCGCCCTTGCTATTATCCGGTTTAAGAATGGGGCTATCGGTAATATTGTTGTGAGTAACTCTCAAAAACCCGGTATATACGGAAAAGTGCATGTTCATGGAGAAAATGGCTCATCTGTTGGAGTACAAACAGATGCCGGTGCCATGTTCATTGCTGGTATGACAGAAATAGCCGTACCCCCGGAAAATGATATCTGGACCATCCCCGGAGAAGAAGATATTATTGAAGAATGGAAAGAAAAGGATGCAGAATTTTTAGCCGGTAAAGATCCTACGATTTATTATATGAAATGCCAGATCGAAGATTTCAGGGATTCAATTTTTAAGAACAGGGAACCGGTGGTTACCGGGGAAACCGGCAGGAAAACAGTTGAATTATTCACGGCTATATACCGATCCAGCAGGGACAGAAAATGGATCAGGTTTCCTTTAAAACCTGAAAATGACAGAAGTGATATGGATGGCCGTAAGAGAAAATGAAGCCCTCATCGTATAAGTTACATGCAAGACTTTGTTAACATAAAAGCGGCATTTTAATCATTTTTTTTAAACTTTTCCAATAATATATTTTAGTTTAGCAATGATCATTTCATTAAAAAGCTAAAATCAATATTACTAATAACAACTACATGTCTACTGCCTATATCCTCATCATTGTTATCTCAGCAGTTACCCTATTATTATTGATGGTCCTTAAATTAAAGATCAGTGCTTTTATTTCATTATTAATAACCTCAATGTTTGTGGGAGTATTGTCAGGAATGCCACTTCAGGGCATTCTCAGCAGCATACAGGAAGGAATGGGGGGAACACTGGGCTTTGTGGCCATTGTTGTGGGGCTTGGGGCTATATTCGGACAGATACTGGAAAGTTCCGGGGGCGCTGAATCACTGGCACATTTCCTTGTGAAAAAATTCGGAAAAGAAAGAGCATCATGGGCTATGGTAATTACCGGATTTCTGGTGGCTATCCCGGTATTCCTTGATGTAGGATTAATTATACTTATCCCGATAATTTATGCTCTCTCAAGAGATACCAAAAGATCATTACTCTATTATGGAATTCCATTGCTTGCCGGACTTGCGGTAACCCACAGTTTTATTCCTCCAACCCCCGGCCCTATTGCAGTGGCAGAGATACTGGATGCACAGCTAGGGTGGGTTATCTTTTTCGGCTTCCTGCTTGGTTTCCCAACAGCGGTTATTGCAGGACCCATATTTGGAAAATTCATTTCAAAGAAAATTCATCTGAAACCACCGGAAGAAATATCAGCAGCAGGAGATAACACACTTTCAGGTGAGAATCTGCCATCCTTCCGTTTAATCGCTTTTCTTATAGCTGTTCCATTAATTCTTATCCTTCTTAATACATTTACTGCCGTTGCAGTAGAAAAAGAAGTAATTCCCGATTCCATCTTCTCCGATATTCTGATCTTTATAGGACATCCTTTCAGCGCACTCATTATTGCCGCATTGCTGGCTATTTATTACCTCGGCATCAAAAGAGGAAAAACAAAACAACAATTACTGGATCTGAGTACCAAAGCTCTGGGCCCTGCAGGAATCATCATTCTGATTACCGGAGCCGGTGGTGTGCTCAAGCAGATACTTGTTGACAGCGGTATAGGAGAAATGATGGCAAGATCCATATCCGACTCTGCCATGCCACCAATCTTCCTTGCCTGGCTGCTGGCTGCAATTGTAAGAGTAACCCAGGGATCCGCAACTGTTGCCATGATCACTGCCGCAGGAATTATGGCTCCGGTTCTCGACTTCATCAACCCCGGTCAGCCCGAACTGGCCCTGATAGTTCTGGCCATTGCCTCAGGGGCCACACTTCTTTCTCATGTCAATGACAGCGGTTTCTGGCTGGTAAGCAAATATTTCGGCATGGATGAAAAGCAAACCCTGAAATCATGGACGGTAATGGAATCGATTATTGCATTTTGTGGCTTGGGTTTTACGATGCTGGCGAGTTTGTTTGTATAGTAGTTTTAAGTTGTGCAGTTTTGCAGTTGTGCAGTTTTGCAGTTTTGCAGTTGTGCGGTTATGCAGTTATGACTCTCCCTCTTCCAATTACCATTTATTCCTTATCTTTCGAAAAATTTCAATGTCATGAAACGTTTTATAACCGCAATTTTCTTTTTCCTGTTCATATACTTACCTGGAATAAGTCAGCGCTTGAATATTCCAGAAGACCTGATTAGCAGGCAAACAAAAAGCTCGCTTGAACTGTGTAAACATCTTCACCAGAATCCGGAGTTATCATTTCAGGAAACGGAGACTTCAAAATTAATGGAAAAGCAGCTACATGAAGCGGGTTTTGAAGTTAGCCGCGAATTCGGAGGAAATAATGTGGTCGGGATAATGAGGAATGGAGACGGACCTGTAATATTGCTCAGGACAGATATGGATGCACTTCCTGTAAAAGAAAAAACCGGATTGGATTTTGCCAGCACAAAAACTGCGGAAGATGCATCTGGAAAGGAAGTTCCGGTAATGCATGCCTGTGGTCATGATATTCATATGTCTGTATGGACAGGAACCATTCGGATCCTTTCTGAAATGAGAGATGCATGGAGTGGTACGCTCATAGCAATTGCACAACAGGCTGAAGAGATGAGTGGTGGAGCCGGTTTGGCCATTGAGAAAGGATTGTATGAAAACTTACCCGTTCCGGATTATGGTTTCGCCTATCATATTAATCCTGAGCTTAAGGCAGGGACAATCGGACTGGTTGAGGGACCTGTATTTGCCGGGGTGAAAACGGCAGAGATCATTGTTCATGGCAAAGGAGGACACGGCGCTTATCCTGAAAAATGTATCGATCCTGTTGTGATTGCCTCACGAATTGTTTTGAATTTACAAACCATTGTAAGCAGGGAAATCAGTCCACTGGAACCTGTTGTGGTCACTGTGGGATCTATTCATGGAGGTACACGCGCTAATATAATTCCTGATGAAGTAAAGCTCGAACTCACACTTCGTTATTATTCCGAGGAAGCAATTGAAAAGGTTATTGCCTCTTTAAGGAGAATATCTAATGCTGCTGCAGAAGCTGCAGGAATGCCTGAAAACCAATGGCCGGAGGTTACCATTACCGAAGATGACACTCCACCGGTTATCAACGACCCGGAGCTGACTTCAAAAACACGGAAACACGCCAGATTAGCCATAGGTGAAGAAAACATTATTTCCACTCCTCCTGCAATGGTGGGTGAAGATTTTGGAAAATATGGCCATACACCTGAAGATGTATCCATCAACCTGATCTGGCTGGGCAGTACCAATCCCGAATTCATGGATTCACTCAGGGCAAAAGGAGAACTCCCGCCACCCTTACATTCACCGGAATTAAATCCGGATTATGAAAAGACGATCGAAACGGGAATAAGGGTTATGGTGAATAATTTGCTGGGGGTTTATAGGTAGTTGTGCAGTTATGCAGTTATGCAGTTATGCAGTTGTGCAGTTGTGCAGTTATGCAGTTGGATCTCATTGCTTAATGGTTCTTCGCTGCGCTCAGAAATCTTATAATGATATTTGAATACTAAGACCACTGAGCGTAGCGAAGTGCATTTACGATCTGAGATCCAACTGCACAACTGCATAACTGCATAACTCTATTCATAACTATTTCATTTCCCTGATCTTAATATCCCTCCAGGCCACCTCAAAGGGTCCTCTGTCTCCGACACCATGCACCTGCAAACCGATGAATCCCTTAGGATGGGTTTCATAGACTTCTTCATCAACGAGATCAGAAATCATTTCTCCATTAAGCCAGGTCTGTATTCTGGGTCCTTTAGCAACTACGCGGTAAGAATTCCATTCCCCGTTTTTGAAAACTTTGTGAGGAATGAGTTTGTCTTCCGGAGTCATCCATCCGCCACATGCTTCACAGTACAGATATGCTGCTTCAGCTCCGTTCTCCCAGGTAGCTTCAATTTCCACCTGAGGGCCATTCACTCTGCCAAACTTCTGATCACCTTCAGGCTCACGAGTTTTGGAACGGATCTGTACTCCGGAGTTGAGATCATTATCGAGTAACTTAACATCGAAGGTCAATTCAAAATCACCGTATTCTTTTTTTGTGCATAAGAATGAATTCGGACTCCCCTTTGTGGTTTTCCCGATTATCATTCCGTCTTCAACACGATAAGTGGCAGTTCCGTTCTTTTGTATCCAGCCTTTGAGGTTTTTTCCATTGAATAATGATTTCCAGTCATCACCGGCACTATTCGACATAAAAATGAGTGCCATTATGATGGCGGCAGTGAAAAATGTTATTTTTTTCATGGGTTTTATGTTTGGTTTTTGGTTTTCGTTTGTAAATATAGATTTATTTAAGGAAAAGGTCCAATTTTGAAAAAAGAGGATGTTAAGATGGTGATATGATATTTTTCCTATAATATATAAAATCCGTAATTATTATAATTTCTCAGGAATCAAATCCATAATTGTTACAGCTTTTCGGGATCTGATCTTTTTGGATTAAGCCTTTTTTGTTTTTAATCAAAATTCTTCAGGATGGAGGCTGAGATTTTGGGATTTTTTTGATTAAGGATAAAGGGAATATAATCCAAATGTGTGCGAATTGGAGGCTGAAGCCCTCGCTGCTATTCAACATTCGAAGCAACCGGTCCCTAAGTATCTTGCTTATTCGGAGGATTCGGTCCCTGAGCGTAGCCGAAGGGCCGGCCCCTCGACTACGCTCGGGGACCGAATCCTCCGAATCAGATTAATTCCAATAAAAAAAGAAAAAATAGTTAATTATATGAAAGGCTACATGTACATCCTTAAATGCGCCAATGGTCATTATTATACCGGTAGCACAAAAGACCTTGAAAAAAGAATTCAGGAACACCAGGAAGGAGAAGGCTCCAATTATACCAGTAAACATTCCCCGGTTGAATTGGTGTATTTTGAAGAATATGAGAGGATAGATTACGCCTTTGAAAGAGAAAAGCAAATCCAGAAATGGTCCCGAAAAAAGAAAGAGGCTTTAATAAATGGAGATTTAGAGGATCTTAAGAGATTATCTGAGTGTGGGAATGATTCACATTGGGAGAATTATCATCCTGATTCTGAAAAGCCGAAGGCCGATCCCTGAGAACCATCCTATCTCGAAGCAACCGGTCCCTAAGTATCTTGCTTATTCGGAGTATCCGGTCCCTGAGCGTAGCCGAAGGGCCCCCTCCCATCCTCCTTACAAATCAACTCCAACGCCTGTCTTCCCGTCAATGCCGCAAGGATCGTTCCTGTAAATGGTGCTGTCCATTGTCCCACCATCCATAGTCCTTCCAAACCGGGAAGCCTGCGGAGAGGTTCCATAATATTCATATTACCGGGAGTTACATACCAGCCATCGGGAGAGCCTTTCCAGTTTCCTGTGTATTTTTTATAGGTGGCGGGAGTGGGAACATCAATGACCTCAACTTTTTCTGCAAATCCCGGCCAGCGCTTATCCAGTTGTTTAACTGCATAATTGGCTATTCGTTTTTTCTCTGCTTTGTAGGCTTTCCGATCTTTTGAAAGTTCTTCCCAGTAATCATATTCCGTATCGAACCAGACTTCAATAGCAGACTTTCCCTCCGGGGCCATGGATTTGTCAAAGCAATGATGAAGCATGGTTATCCATGGATACTCCCGTTCGCCTATAGTGATGGGTTTGTCGGTTTCGAAGGTCATATGATGGGGTTCATCCGACAGGTCCATATCCACTCCGATCATTACATGAACAATGGGTTTTACAGGCATCCATGTGTTATACATTTCCCTGATTTTATCATTCATGTATTTAGCATTGAGAAGATTAAAAATAAGGTTTTGGCCGTCGCCTGCCCAGATCACCCTGTCAGCACGGTGTTCAGTTCCATCTTTCAGTCTTATGCCTTTAACAATATCTTCTTCAATAATAAGATCAGTAACCTTGCTTTTATAGTGTATCTCTCCTCCTGTTTCCTTATAAAGATCAGCAAGATGATACATTACCTGCTGCGAGCCTCCCAGAGGAGTACCGGCCTCAAGGATACCGCTTTTGATGAATCCGGCAAGTGCCACCATTGGAAAATCAAACATTGGCCAACCAGGGGCGTCGATGAAAAAGCGAACAGCCTTTTGCAGAAAGGGATCCTTAAATCTGCGGGCGAATTCCTGTATGGTCACTTTATTATACTTTGAAAGGGTAGGTATTAATGGAAGGATTGCCGGTACCATCTTAACATTATCAATGAAGCCTTTTAATTCCTTTGGTTTAAGAGAAGCAGCCTGCATCATATCCGGACCGAAGAGGATCTTTGTGAATTCCTTTATTAATTTTTCATCATCAGGAGAAATGCTGATCATTTGCTCCTCGAGTTTTTTCCTGTCAACCGTGAAGAGTAGCTTTTTCCCCATACCTTCAATCAGGGAAGCATGATCATGAACATGAAAGTCGAACTTCTGTGGGATTCCCAGTTCCTGCCACATTTTATGGAAGGGTCCTGAACCTTCAATAGAAGCCGAAAGCATGTGCATGCTGATATCGAATTTGTATCCTTTACGCTCCCATGCAGTGCAGAGTCCGCCGGGAAGAGTATGCATCTCAAAAATCGAAGTTTTATATCCATTCATCTGTGCATAGCAACCAGATGATAATCCGGAAATACCGGCACCGACAATAATGATGGAGTTATCCATGGATTTAGTTTTAGGTTTGGGAATTCAGTGCAAGTTATGAAATTATGATAATGATGGGATTAAGTTAATCTTAAAAAGTTGGTTAAAGTGGGGTTGGGGAACGGAGGTTCCGGTCCCTGAGTGTCTTGCCAATTCGAAGGATCCGGTCCCTGAGTGTCTTGCCAATTCGGAGGATCCGGTCCCTGAGCGTAGCCGAAGGGCCGGCCCCTCGACTTACTTCCGCTACGCTCAGCAACCGCTGCTCGGAGACCGGCTGCTCCGAATTACATTAATATTCTCACTGCTCAGCAGCACTAACACTCTTCCCCGCAAAATCCCCCTGAGGCAGCATAATGGAAAAATGAGTCATCTGCTGTTTCCGGTCATAGCTAGCCTGGAGTTTTTCTCCATCATCAAAACCTGTCTTACCGCTGATGCTGAAATGCAATCGTCCAAGTTTCCTGGATGGATCTGATACAGTCATCTTTTTTATTTTTTCATTCTCCATTTCAAGCATAATTGCTCCCGGGCTGTCCATGATCAGAGTCCGGTTCTTCGAGATCTTCACAGAACCAGCCCTGTAAGAGATTACCTGTACCAAACCCAGGCTATTGTGCTTAACAGCCTGAATATCGCGGTTGTTTGCCAGGATCTCAATATCACGATCTTCCATAAATTCTTCTTCATCAATAGCCGGAACAACAATATACCCATAAGTAATATCCTTCTTAACCATTGAATCATGATTCAGTCCCCCGCGCCGGCCCTGGGGCCTTACTCCATGATCAATCCACAGCTTGAAAACGGGTTTTATAATCTCTTCTTTTGATGTGCTCCACTGCTTTGATATCTCCCACCAGCTTCCTTTTTCATCCTGGTTAGATAAATGAAGACTTGCAGACTCAGGAAAAATATATCCGACTTTGTCGTGGTATATCCTTTTCGCTCCTGTAAGTTTATGGTATCCATTTTCAATTTTCCTTATGCCCTGCTGATCTTCTATCAAAACAGCTCCTTCAAGAAGGCACTGATTAACAGTGCTAACCATAGGATTCCCTGAACCGGATTCAATTCCTGCCCCCAGGCAGACATATTCCTCATCGAAGAAAAACCATGATTTACGGGCTTTGATAAAGTCATGCGGACTGAGGAAATCAAAAGCTGCAGCTCCGTACATTCCGTCTGTAACCGCACCAACAAATTCTGTCAGCCCATCTTTCTGGATTTGAGAAGGAGCCGATAGTTTGTCCTTTTGCAGAACAGTGGTGCCGGGAATTTTCTGCCAGTCATATACCGGCCATATACCCAGGTATTCATCTCCTCTCACTGAAAGAAAATTAGCCCCGTCCCCTTTATGGTGATTCTTCAACCCTTCCGAATTGTAGGGCGCTTCCATATTCCTGTTCCTGGTCGAGTACATTCTTACGGATGTATAAAAACCGGGACGCTGGAATACGAAATGCTCACTCTGCCAGAAAAATTTACAGAAAGAAGGTGGAGTGACTGATCCTCCCTTCCTGAGCCGGATCATTTGCTCTACTTCGTCCTTCCGGTAATCGCTTACTTTCAATAAATCTTCGAGGATTCCGGTACCATGCATTCTGAAGCCCCTGCCCCTTGAAACGGACCTGTTCATCACACCCCAGTCGGTATACTTTCCATAAATATATTGTTTGGATATCCCGTCAAGATAATAATCGGTCAGTAACTCAATTTTATCCCGGCTAAATGCATATTTTGTATCTCTCACATATGCAGCCCATTCTGCAAATGCCTTTGCATAGCCCGATCCGTATGAAACCGTATTATTGACCCTGTCTGTTCGATGGTGAAAACTGAAGTCGTGCTGCATACCCCTAAGCCCTGTGCGGAAATGAATCTCATTGTTGATCACCTTTATTATTTCAGTGAAAAGAACAGGATCGTCCATCGCCAGGACCCTCTTTGCAGCTATTCCGCCAATTTTTATCCTGTCTCCTCCCGGTCTCGCTCCGGAAGCCTCCAGGTTCGCGCGGTCTATGATTGCCAGAGCCTCCTTTTTAATATCAGGTTTAACATGCTCATCCATAAGCAAAAGGACAGTTACCAGTGAATTGGGTGTGCCTATCTGGTTATGCCACCAGTTTTCGCAGATAAAATCATTTTCGACCCAGAATGCCAGGGAGCGGTTTACAGATTCAATTATCTCCTTATCATTATAGAACCGGGAATCCGGGGAATTAAAAGCAAGACTCAGATCCTCCATGTTTTGAAGGTGAATGATATGCTGAAAGCCGGTATTGGAAAGATCCTCGTAATTGATGCCCGGCCAGCTTCCATCCTCATTCAGGCTTTGGAGTATCTTCGTAATTTCTTGATCGGAAACATTCTGATCAAGGATTTTATCCAGAACTCTTTGCTTTACAAGAGTAAAGTCATTTTGCCCAATGACTGGAAGGAAAAGAGAAATAATAAGGGTAGTTAGTAGAATCTTCAATTTCATGAATTGTATGTTTTGGGGGTGAAAATATTTAAAATATTTTGGAAAATTGAAAATCCCAAAAAAATTAATTATCCTTAAAAAATTTTTTGACTCCAATAATTAAGACATACTATGCACCAGCTAATCTACAATTCAAAGACATCCTCTTTTGTCCCTGTTGTCCTTATAATTGCTTTGTTATTTAATTCAGCCTGCAAGCAATCAGAAGAGAGTAACGGATTCATAAAATCCAAGGCTGAAAGCAGCAGCTTCCCTCTTGCTGAAAATGGTGAGGTTGTGCCTCTGCATGTGAGCAGTAATGATCACAAGGGAGTTCTAAGAGTAGCGGACCATATTCAAAATGACCTGGAAATGGTTACGGGGAATAAACCTATATTGATTATCGATGAAGCTGTTAACTCAGAATATGCTGTAATCATCGGGTCATTGGATAAAAGCGATCTTATCAAAAAGCTGATCTCATCTGAAAAGATCGATCTTTCTTCACTTGAAGGAAAGCGGGAAACCTTCATCATACAAACGGTCGACAATCCTTTTCCGGAAGTGGAAAAGGCTCTGGTGATTGCCGGAAGCGACAAAAGAGGAACCATCTATGGGATGTACCACCTTTCCGAAAAGGCCGGTGTCTCGCCATGGTACTGGTGGGCCGATGTTCCGGTGAAGAAAACCAGGGAGCTACATGTCCTTGCGGGACCCCATACTCTGGGTGAACCTAAAGTAGAATATCGTGGTATCTTTATCAATGATGAAGCACCTGCTCTGTCGGGATGGGCTCATGAAAATTTCGGCGGATTTAACCATGAGTTTTACGATCGTGTCTTTGAGCTTATCCTCCGGCTTAAAGGAAATTTCCTGTGGCCAGCCATGTGGGGACGGGCAATATATGATGATGACAGTATCAGTCCTGAGCTGGCCGATGAATACGGGGTGGTGATCGGAACATCACACCACGAACCGCTTATGCGTGCTCATGTGGAATGGAGCCGCTACGGAGAGGGTCCGTGGAATTATGAAAAGAACCCTGAAAAACTCAGGGAATTCTGGAGAGAGGGCATAGAGAGAATGGGGGATAATGAAAGTATGGTAACCATTGGCATGCGCGGGGACGGTGATGAACCCATGACAGAGGGAACCGCAATTTCTCTCTTAGAAAAAATTGTTCATGATCAGAGGGAGATCATTGCTGAAGTTACCGGAAAGCCTGCTTCCGAAACTCCACAAAGTTGGGCACTTTACAAGGAAGTACAGGATTACTATGATAAAGGAATGGATGTGCCTGAAGATGTCATGCTTCTTTATTGCGATGACAACTGGGGGAATATCCGTCGCTTACCTCCGCAGGATAAAAGGGATCGTGAAGGAGGATATGGGATTTATTATCATTTCGATTATGTTGGAGACCCCCGAAACTATAAGTGGCTTAACACCAATCAGATTGAGCGTACCTGGGAACAGATGCACCTGGCATGGGAATATGGTGCACGGAAACTCTGGCTTGTGAATGTTGGAGATATTAAGCCCATGGAATTCCCTATTTCATTTTTCCTTGATTATGCCTGGGATCCGGAAAAAATCAGTGCAGATGATCTCCCTGACTATTATACCACATGGGCTGATCAGCAATTCGGGGCTGAATATGCAGAAGAAATTGGAAATATCCTGGCAAAATATACCAAATACAATTCCCGCCGTAAACCCGAATTGCTTTCACCTGAAACTTACAGTCTGCATAATTACAATGAAGCGGAAAAAATAGTGAAAGATTACAACAACCTGTTATCAAAAGCTGAATACATCGAAAGTGCTTTGCCTGAGAAATACCAGGATGCCTTCTTTCAACTGGTGATGTTCCCCGTCAAGGCCTGTGCAAATCTGAATGAGCTGTATGTAACCACTGCCCTAAACAGGCTCTATGCCAGGCAGGGCAGAAGCTTAACCAATGAAATGGCCAGGCAGGCAGAGGAATTATTTATCAGAGATTCATTGATTTCAGAGTATTACCATAATGAAGTAGCTGGTGGCAAGTGGAACCACATTGCTTCCCAGACTCATATTGGCTATACTTACTGGCAGGAGCCGCCATATAACAACATGCCGGAAGTATATACCATTGAGCCGGAAGATGATCCTGCTCTGGGTATTGCCCTGGAAGGAACGGAAAAGTACTGGCCGGAAAATACAGACAAACTTCAACTTCCTGAATTCGACCCTTTTAACAAACAGGAATACTTTATTGAAATTTTCAACAGAGGAAAAGGAAGTTTCAGCTATGAAGTGAAGCCGGGAGCTGATTGGATTTATGTCAATCCTGAAAATGGAGAAATCAGCGATCAAAAGAGAATTATGGTCAGCATTGATTGGTCGAAGGCTCCAACCGGAAATCACCAGGTTCCTGTGAATGTCAGTGCCGGAAACGGTCAGCAGGCTGAGATATTCCTGAATGTAAAAAACAGTGGTGAGCTTGCAGAATCAGATAATGTAAAAGGCTTTATCGAAAACAATGGAGTGATTTCCATTGAAGCAGATCATTATTCCAATGCCTTCAATTACGATTCAATAACGTGGCTCACCATTCCAAATCTCGGCAGGACGGGATCGTCGGTAACAACCCTCCCCGTCACCACAGGTTCACAGGAACCCGGCAATGCTCCTTACCTTGAATATGATATTTACCTTTTTGAACCGGGCGAAATCACTGTGAAGGCGTATTTATGTCCCACCCTCAATTTCACCAATGAGCAGGGATTCCGCTATGCCATATCGATCGATGATGAGGAAGCTCAAATTGTAAATATGCATGAAGGATACATTCACCAGGACTGGCAGCGCTGGGTGAGAAATAATGCCAATGTGTGTGAAAGCAAGCACAGGATAAATACAGCCGGCCATCATAAATTGAAGTACCGGATGGTGGATCCGGCGGTTGTGTTGCAGAAGATTGTGATTGAGAGGGAACCTGCCGGGGATTCTTACCTGGGGCCGCCGGAGAGTTTGACCATTGAGTAATACATAAAAATTCACAGTCTAATCATTGAAAATTAATATTTCTTAAATGCGAAACGCATAATATTATTTTTTATAACGCATTTATGTTATATATTTGCAATATTATTTGCGTAACGCTTTTATGTATTATGAATCCATTTCTAACAAAGAGCTATAAAGAATCTGATTACTTTATTGATAGGCGTAAAGAATCAAAAAAAATTCTGGATGCCATTAATAATGAGAGAAATCTGACACTTTTTTCTCATAGAAGATTGGGGAAAACAATGCTTCTCAGACATGTTTTTGCAACTCTGGACAGCAGCGATTATCAACCTCTGTTTATTGATCTTTTTGCAACCAGAAATTTAAGTCATTTCGCACAGAAGCTTACAGGAGTATTATATGAATATAAGATCCTGCAAATGCACAGGTTAAATAAAATCATGGGTAGTCTTGGAGCATCCATTTCATTTGACCCTTTTACAGGAGCCCCACAAATTAATTTTAATATAACAGAAAAATCAGCGATAATTAAAAGCATTCCTGAACTGTTCAGGTATATATCAAATAACAAAAAGAAGGTAATTATCGCGCTGGACGAATTCCAGGAAGTTGCCAATTACGAAGAGGTTCATGCAGAAGCAACTATCAGGACAATTATGCAGGAGTTCCCTTCAATCACTTTTCTCTTTTCTGGCAGCAGAAAAAGTTTGATGAAAGATATTTTTTCCAACTCAAATCGCCCGTTCTTCCAATCCACTCAAATGATGGAATTAAAAGAGATTGATTTTAATATATATTTTGAAGAGGTATTGAATATTTTAAAGAAACACAAGAAGACCGCAGATCCTGAGGTTATAAAGTTGATCCTTAAAGAAACATACTGCCATACCGGTTTCACCCAGATGGTACTATCCAGAATTTACAGTGAATCGAAAGAAAAAATAGATTTTGAAATACATGATAGAGTGTGGGCAGATATTCTGGAAGATCATAAATCAATAGCCCGTGAGCATGAATTTTTACTACCGGCTCTTCAATGGAAAACCCTCATAGCTATAGCTCATGAGGAATTTGTAGAAGCTCCTCAATCCATGTATTTTATTGAAAAATACAAACTGTCGTCTCCGAGTTCAATGTCCCGTGCTGTAGCAGCCTTATTAGATAAAGGATTAATCATCGATACCCCAGGAAAAGGTCTGCGGGTTTATGATGTTTTCATACAAAAAAACCTTCAAAAATTCCCCTTGAATTAAGGTGAGGTTAACGGCCCTTCGACTTACTTCGGATACGCTCAGCAACCGCCGCTCAGGTACCGAAGAAAACCATAAACCATACCTGCCCGCCAACGCAAAGGCCAGTGCAATGGCAGGCGGGAACCCTTCAACCCTTCCCTGCCCGCCACCGTTTTGGCTCACGCTTCGGCAGGCGGGAACCCTTAAACCATAAACCATAAACTATAAACCTTCCTCATTCATGCCCCATATGCAAATCAATCTCCCCCCTGCCCCCATCGCTTGCATATTTCAGCTTCCAGATACCCTGTGTAGCCCAGAATTTTTTGTCAAACTGTAGTTTATCAGGGCCGCTTAATATATTATTATAGACTTTCAACCCGGAAGGATCTTTTGATAGCTTCCCTCCGGAAGTTCAACTACTGATCATGGATAATGCCTGCGAGTTCATGGCCGAAACATCAAGTGAGGAATTCTGGACAGATTTCTCCTATGAGGAAGCGAGCAATATTAAAACTCCAACCTTGCTTCTTACTGGCGAAAAAACCATCAAGATGTTTAGGATGATTATTGAAAAGCTGGAGGGTTGCATGCCCTCCAACAGAATAGTGGTTGTCCCCGAAAGCACCCATGAATCGCCTGCGGATAACCCTGAGGCTTTTAACAGGATTGTGATGGAGTTTTTGGATGATTATCGTTGATATTTGATTATATGCAAGTAATGGAACTATTTAAGCATGTAATTAAACTTTTTAAGTTAGTAATTCAACTAACTATGCAAGTATATTAACTATCTATATAATATTTAAATCTAATAAAGACAGTAATGAATCTATTAGACGAAATCTCTAATCTTTTTCTGTAATCCTTTTAACTAACTTGGTAAGTTATAAATCTATTTCTGTTATATATAACTACCTATACAAGTCACAGATATACTTATGTTAGAAAAGATGCTATGTTTTACAGTCAATTAACTATTTATGTTAGTCAGAAAACTATTTATGCAAATTGATGAACTATCTATGCAACTAAATGATTTATCAGTGCGACCAAATGTGCTATTTATGGAAGTGTAAAAGCAATTTATGAATAAAAAGAATTTAGTTAAAATCATTCATCATTCTTCAAGCATCCTTAAATTACCATTTTTTTTTTGAACAATGAAAAATGACAGGATCTTACATCATTATTAATCTTTACTTTAAAAGAAATAATAAAAACGTGCACAGCACTGAGATCTCCTGCAGGTGCATTAGTTTTGGTGGAATATGTTAATGGAAGTATAAAGAAGCTTTACGGGTAAGACTGAAAATTTAAATATTTGAGATACGTTACCACCGGTGATGCACTTCTTCCTTAATATATTTATCATAAATCTCATTCATCGTTTTGATCTTTTCGGATGAAAGTTGCTCACGGTCAAACACGGACAAATTTGAAGCCAGGTGTTCGGGCTTAGAAACTCCGGGAATTATACAACTTACTTCCGGAAACTGAAGGATCCATTGTAAAGCCACAGGTGCCAGATTGGTGGTTTCGGGAAATAACTTTTTCAGTTCCTCCACCGCCTTCAAGCCCAGATCATAATCGATACCTGAAAATGTTTCTCCCTTATCAAAGGCTTCTCCTTCCCGGTTAAAATTACGATGATCGCCCTCATTAAAGCTGGTATTCTTATCAAATTTTCCTGTGAGTAAGCCACTTGCAAGCGGGACGCGCACGATTATTCCAAGGTCTCTTTTTTCAGCTTCCTTAAAAAATAATTCTTTTGGTCGCTGGCGAAATACATTGAATATGATCTGTACCGTGGTTACATTGTCGTATTCAATGGCCTTAAGGGCTTCTTCAACTGTTTGGACACTCACTCCCAGGTTTTGTATCTTACCTTCTTTTTTTAATTTTTCAAAGCCTTCGAAAATTTCCGGACGGTAATATACCTCGGTGGGAGGGCAGTGTAATTGTATCAGGTCGAGGGTTTCCAGTCCGGTTCTCTTCAAAGAATCCTCCACGAATTTCTGAAGTTTATCGGGTGTGTAGCCTTCATTCACATGCGGATTGATCTGTCTGCCACATTTGGTAGCCACGTATATCTTTTCAGAGCGGGATCGCACCACCTTACCAACAGCCCTTTCACTTCGGCCAATCTCATATACATCGGCCGTGTCAATAAAGTTAACCCCTTCATCAATGGCTTTGTTGAGGATGTTTTCTGCAAGTTCCGAATCAAATCCGGAACCCCATTTTCCTCCTACCTGCCATGTTCCCAGTGATATCTCTGAAACTTCGAATCCTGTTTTGCCCAGTTTTCTGTAATTCATGCTTTAAGATTTTTGAGGTTAACAAACTTAATGAGGTCTATGTTTTCGGCACCTGATTTTTTCAAATGATAAAGATAAAAAAGAGGTTGAGATCACCGAAAATGATGACCGATGCAGCAGCCTGCGTCATTGCCGGTCAAAATACCCCCAACGGCTATTACAATATAGAACGAATGATGAAGTACTCCATCAAAAAAGGGGCAAAAGTGAAAATTTGCGTCAACAGGAGTTATTCTGTTGCATAAGACGTAAAAATATTTAAAAAAATAACGATTCCGGAGCAAATAATAGAAAATAGGTATTTATCAGAATAATGTCTAGCCCCAACCGGGGCGCAATCATTAGCACAGGGTGCAGTTATCAGCCGGATCTGAACCCCAACCTCCCCCCATCTTGTGCCGTTCGGCACAAGATGGGGGGAGGAGGAGGGGGTGGGTCCCGCAACCCCGGGTTTCGTGAGGAAAAAAATAAAGGCCAAAGGCCTTCATTTTCTCCCTCACTCCACCCGGGGCTATTGTTGTTTGCCTCCTCCGGAGGCCTGCTTTTTTGAAGCATCCTCGCTCTACCTCTCACACTCACTCTGTTTTCGGGGGAACCCCTCTCTTCTTCATCCCAGCATATTTTTATCCATATTACATTCACGACCTTCTTCCGTCCTCTACCCATCCCGCTGCGCGGGCTGGGTAGAGGACGGGGTGTCCGGGGGTTCCCATTTACCGCGGGTGTAACCGCGGCTAAGGTAATTCGGGCCCTATAGGCCCGTGACAACCCCATCCATCCCTCCCCATTATCTTCACCTCATCATCCCACCACATTCTCTTCTCCTGTGTCCCCTCCCGAAGGTCGGGACAGGTTGTGATTCAAATATATTTTAAGATATTGTCTGCTTCATTGGACAAGGGAAAATCCTGATTGGTTTTTAGTCATCATAAACTTACATTCTTATCTATTAGCGACATATGTAATTTGCTATATGAAAGTGACAAGCTCATTTCGTTTTAATGTTGAATGCAACAGGCTAAAACGCTTATTATTCCGGAAGATTCGCAAGGATATCCTTCACAGTTGACCGGTTTTTATAATCAGGATCAAACTGCCTCCAGACAATTGTTCCTTCTTCATTAATAATATAAGTTGCCGGAATTGGCAATCGCTGCGAATCATCGGATTGAGATTTTTTTAGTTCAGCATTCAGAAGGGTGTTATATTTTATCAACACTTTAGTTTCTGGAGTGAAACTAACATCATAGGCTTCAGCTATTTTGTACATATTATCAAATAGCAATCGGAATTCCGCACCCGTTTTATCCTGCATTTTTTGAAGATAATCCGGTTTCTGCGGTGAAACAGCGACAACTGTTGCCCCTTTTTCCATAATCAATTTTAAACTGTCCTGAATGGTATTAAGGTGTCTGTTACAAACCGGACACCAGTGTCCCCGGTAAAAGATAAGTACAACCGGCCCATTTTTTAAAGCCGTTTGCAATTGAAACAATTCTTCATTCTGATCATATGCCTCAAAATCCGGAGCCGGAGTTCCGACAGCAATACCTTTTGCTTCTTCCAGACTCCTATTTTCCTGTGCGTTTATGTGGAGGACGAAGAAAATTGATGATAACACGATTGTTATAATTTTCATATATTTTAGATTCATTAAAGTAGCTCTCAATCAACAGGAATGATAAATTTTCCTGTTTCAGTGACAGGTCTAATAGTTTAGACGAAGACGATAGTCAATCCTGACATTTAATTCAAAATTATTGCTCTTATGTCCTATGTGCCTTACTGCGTAAAAGGTAATTCCTAGCGAAGGTTATGTGGTTCAACTCTTCTTCTCAACAGAAAGCTTATGCTTCAACTGGGAATTAAATAATAAATTATAATTTTGCCTCATGACCGAGACAGAAAAGAAAGAACTTATCCGGATTATGCATTCGGAGATAGAGAAGCTGAAGAAGAAGCTGGAAGATATAAAGCAATTCACCGCTCCGGTGGAGCCTGATTGTGCTATAGGCCGGGTATCACGCATGGATGCCATCAATAATAAAAGTATTTTCGAGGCCAGTGAAAGGAATGTGAAGAACCGCTTGTCCCAGATGGAACAAACATTGAAAATGACCAATGACAGAGACTTTGGCCTATGTATTAAATGCCGTAAGTCCATAGATTTTGAGCGCTTGCGGCTGAAACCTGAGATCAGGGTTTGTGCATTGTGTTTGGGAAGGTGAATGGTAAGCAGTAAAAGGTAATCGGTGAGCGGTAGTCGGTGTGCCAGGTAAGAGGTATTATCCATAGATCAAGGGGCATAGCTCGAAAATATAGTCAAAACACAAAACCAAAATATCTGATCTTAATCAGAACCGGAATGGTTTGCCTTTGTGCATCAAATTAAAAAATCTCCCGTCTTTTGGAATGTATTTTAAATCATATATTATGAAGAAATTTTATATCACTTTATTCATTGTAGGTATTTTATACATAAGCGGGTGCAAAGAAGAAAGAATATCAGAACATGTACATTATGATCTGGATCTTACCTTCGATCCGGTTGAGCAATTTTTAAATGTTGAGGGACAAATGAAAATCCCTGTCATGAATGACACCAACAATCAAATTGAGTTTTATCTGCACAAACAGTTAAATATAACCGATCTCAGGTTAAATGGAAAGAAGGACTTTGATCTTGCCCAAGATCCAGGAGAGATCAGGTACATGCCTGAAGCCACAAGGTATGTACTTACCTATCCCGAAACTATTCAAAAAGAAGTGGCTTTATCATTTCAGTATTCAGGTGTAATCACCGAATGGCCAGAATGGAGTGCCAGTGTGATAGGGGAGGAATGGACTGAAATGTCATGCTATTTTCCCTGGTATCCTTCTCATAAGCAATTCAGACCCTTTACCTACGAAGTCGATATAAAACCGGTTGAGGATTACAGGTATTTTGTCATGGGACAGAAAAAAGAGTCTGAAGATATGATCAGCTTTGTTTCTCCTTTTCCCACCAACGATATAGTGGTATGTGCATCCAAAGAATTGAAAACGGTAAATCGTAAACTGGGTGATTTCACTTTCCAACTGGCCTACACCACTCTTTCAGATACCTTGATTGATACACTTTCTGCTGATGTTAGTGATATATTAACAACATTCAACCAATGGTTTCCCGGAAGTGAATCTACTATATGCCTGGTTGAATCTATGAGAGAGAAAGGTGGTGCTTATGCCCGGACCGGGGGCATGTATCTTTCCGGTTTCAATAAGACAGCCTATTTTGAACGCAGAAAAGGATACATGCGTTATCTGAGTCATGAAATTTCCCATCTCTGGTGGTACAGAGCCAGCTCTAACAGTTGGGAAGACTGGTTGAATGAAGGATTTGCGGAATATTCTGCCCTTATGGTCATCAGGGAAAAATATGGACAGGATTATTTTTTGGACTGGATTGAGAAGAAAAAACAGGCGATGAAAGATACCGGGCCCATCTGGAAATGCGACCGAAATGGGAAGGATGCCTATGCTATCCTTTACAGCAAAGCTCCTGTTTTGCTGTATCAGCTTGAACAAAAAACAGGAAAGAATGAATTCCAAGAGTTAATGCGGCTTATGCTGGAAAAGGAAGTTTCCCATACAGAGCAATTTTTACATCTTCTTGAGGAGCAACAGGGACGGGAAACAAGAGAATGGTTTAAGGCTTTGCTGATGGAAGCGTGATTATCTGCACCAGGGAATGTTACAACTGATGAGTATGTCACAGAAGATAAGGATGGTATCGAGACATGGAATATTAGAAGGTTCTTGATTGAATTCCGGTAGAGTTAGTTGAGATATTTATCCTTTTATTAATGATTTCATACCAGTTTGCATAATTCCAACATATCTATTGGTAATTTCATCCGGAATTTATACTTTCGTAGCAACTATTTATAAATCGTGTTACCAATGAGAAGAATTCAATATGTTAGTGTGCTAATTCTGGCGTCTGTTTTTCAAATATACTCACAGTCTGAGTCTGCACTTGATGATACCCTCCAAATAGAAGAAGTAGTAATTACGGGTACGAAAATTGAAGTGGCCCGGAAGAATGTGCCCCTCACTGTATCTACTGTATCACCGGAAATTCTTGAGCAAACGACAGAATCTGCGCTTTTACCTTTACTATCGGAGGAGGTTCCGGGACTTTTTGTCACTGAGAGGGGCATCACAGGTTTCGGAGTGGCCGACGGAGCGGCCGGACAGTTGAATATACGGGGACTCGGAGGAAGTCCGACTACCCAGGTATTAATTCTTCTTGACGGGCATCCCCAGTTCATGGGAATGATGGGACACCACCTGCCGGATGCTTATGTGAGTTCCGATGCAGAGCGGGTAGAAGTGATACGTGGTCCGGCTTCATTTCTCTACGGCTCGAATGCTTTTGGCGGCGTAATAAACATTATCACTAAAAAACAGAAAAAAGACGGTCTTGAAGCTGATGCCCGTGTACAGTATGGTTCTTTCAATACTCAGAAATACATGGGTAGCCTGGGATATAAAAAGGGAAAATTCAGTGTATTTGCTTCTGTTAATCACGACCAGACGGATGGTCACCGGGATACTTCCGATTTTAAGATAACCAATGGTTATATCAAAGCAAACTATAGGTTTAATGAACGTTTCAATCTTTTTGTAGATTTCAATCTTGCAGACTATGAAACTGTAGACCCGGGTATGACGGGTTCTGCTGCAGGTGTCCGAATGGATATTTTACGGGGTAAAACTTCCTTATCACTCGAGAATAGGTCAGCGATGCTGGAAGGAGCCTTCAAGCTTTTCCATAATTTCGGAGTTCATGATTTTACTGATGGATGGAATTCTGAAGATGTAATGACGGGACTTATGGTATACCAGGGGCTGAAACTATTTCCCGGGAATACGGTTACCCTGGGTTTTGATTACATGAATTATGGCGGTAAGGGAAGTCCGATTATCACTGTTCTCCGAGACGATGATGGTACGGTAATAATGCCACCCACTTTTCAACCTTCACCTTACAACGATACCTGGATTGATATGACAAACAGCGGGTTATATACCACTGTGCAGCAAAAGATATGGAATAATCTGATCCTGAACGGCGGTCTGCGTTATGAACTTAACAGATCCTATGGAAATGAATGGATCCCTCACCTGGGAGCATCCTGGAATCCCGGGGCAACTACCAACCTGAAGGCTTCTGTTTCCAAAGGATATCGTCCTCCTTCCCTTCGTGAACTTTATCTCTTTCCTCCGGCCAACAGTGGGCTGGTGCCGGAAAGGATGGTCAATTATGAGATTGGCTGGGTACAGCATTGGATGGATGGAAGGATGAAAACGGAACTGACAACTTTCATGAGCAAGGGAGAAAACCTGATCGTACTGGTGCCACCTGCGCCGCCGCCGCCACCCCTTTACCGGAACAGCGGAGAGTTTAATAATAAAGGGATTGAGTTTATGCTCAATTACAGATCGCCGTCCGGCTTCAGGCTGAATACCAATTATACTTACATAAGCATGGAAAATCCCCTTTCCGGCACCCCGGGTCATAATCTGTTCATCTCGCCTTCATATCATCAGGGCAGATGGGATTTCCGCCTTAAACTTCAGAGTATTTTCGACCTCTATAACTTTAGCGGGGAATCAGTGGAAGTGATAGAAGAGAACTACCAGGTGCTGGGAGCCCGCATTGGCTACCAGGCAACATCTTTTCTGAATATCTACCTGGCAGGCAACAATTTGCTCGATCAGTCATACCAGATCAATTATGGCTATCCCATGCCGGGAATCAATTTTATGGGAGGAATTCGTTTGAGGCTGGCGCAGCCCCAATAGTTCCTAAAATCCGCGGGTTAGATTTTAGAGTTATCGGGTGAATCGGACATTATGGACAGACTCTAATTAATGGGCAATAGCTTCATAATAATCCCGGGTTTTTCCACCGCCACGTAAACGAAACCGTCAGGACTCATTTTTACATTTCTGACACGGCCGATATTTTCAAGTAGTTTTTCCTGTTCGGTTACTTTATTGCCTTTTAAGCGGACGCGTTCCAGGTATCTGAAACTGAGGGATCCGATCAGAATGTCGTTTTTCCAGCCCGGATAGCGTTCACTATTCACGAAAGTCATTCCGCAGGGTGCGATGGAAGGAGTCCAGTGAATTACCGGTTGCTCCATGCCTTCTTTTTCAGTGAGATCGGTAAATTTTGTACCGTTATAATTTATGCCGTAAGAGATAACCGGCCAGCCGTAATTTTTACCTGCTTCGATCAGGTTTAATTCATCACCTCCCTTTGGGCCGTGTTCTGTTTCCCAGATTTCTCCTGTTTCGGGATGCATGGCTGTACCCTGAGGGTTCCTGTGGCCATATGAGTAAATTGAAGGTCTTGCATTGGGAGTATTCACAAAAGGATTGTCATCCGGAATGGCACCGTCATCATGAATTCTATGCATTTTTCCGCAATCGTTTTCCAGGGTTTGAGGATTCTCGTCCCTGTTTCCCCGGTCGCCGATTCCAAACCAGAGGTAACCCTCCCGGTCGAATTCCAGTTTGCAACCCCAGTGGTGAGCTCTTCTTGAATCCGGTTTCCCATCAAAGATCTTTTCTTTATCAACCAGCATATTACCATTAAGTCTTGCTCTCATAATAGAAGTACAACCCTTTTGAGGATCATCTTCCGAGGGTTCCGAATACGCAAAGTATAACCATCCGTTTTTTTCATAATCCGGATGCAGCTTAAGGCCCATCAATCCTCCCTGCCCTTTTGCCAGGATTGGCGGTAATCCGGTTATTACCTGCAAACCCTCTCCATTGAAGCGGTAAAGGATACCTGCACGTTCTGAAATAAGGATATTTCCATCGGGCAGGAATTCCATACCCCAGGGAACATCCAGTCCCGTGACCACGGTATCAATGATAAATTTTTGTCTTTCGGATTCAACGATCCGGTCAGGGGTAAACGCTTGTTCCCTTCCCAGGTCCTCTTTTGGAACTGCAGTTCTGATGTACCTGGCAAGAGCAGTGATTTCATCATCTTTGAAGGTAGCTTCAAATGCGGGCATGCCCATTTCTTCCCGGCCATATTTTATGCTTTTGAAAGCTGCTTCATCACTTTCACCGAACATCCATTCCGATTTATTAAATTTTTCCAGATTCTGGCCATGGCAACCGGCACAGTAATTCAGGTAGTTTTCGCGAACATCCCGGGGGAGATTTTTATGCTGATCTGTCGCAATTGTTTTGGGCGGAGAGATAAATAATATAGCGAGAGCAAAGCTGATTATTATGGGAATCAACAGGCTCTTTTTCTTCATTCTGGATATATTCATCATAAAAATATTAGGTCTCCTGCGAATGCCGCTCCTGAAGGTTCGCAGGAGGGGGTGTATAAATGACTTTTCGGAGCAGGTTCTTTGTAACTTAATAGTTTTCTTATAAACAATTATAAAACCTGCTTAAATATCAGATTAAAAGATTAAAAATCATAATTTGCTATGGAAAATAGATTTTTTTTAACATAAAATTTTTCAAGAGCACGATCTGTGAGCGCCTGGAAGAAAGCTTACTAACTGAACAGGCCTGTCGATTCAATTCATTAATATTCACTCAATTTAGGCTACAACAAAAAGAGAGACAAGCTAATTTATTACGATTTTAAATAAGCCTCAAGCTTATGTAAATCAATGAATAGCATTAATTAATTGCTGACAAACATGAAAATAGGTATTTCTCAATATATGTAGATTAGTGTATTTTTAATATTTTCGAATTCGAATTATTAATAATATGTTTGAGTAATAGTTTGAGTCGGGGCCATGGCTTAAATTATTATTAAAGAACGTGAAAAAGGAAAAAGCAAAACAAACTAAAAGCACAAACGCATGTACAAAAATTTTCTTTTAGTGGTTATGGTAATGGCTTTTCTGCTGTTTCTTGTAAACATCCTTCATGTGGAAGAACCCTATAACCTTGAACAGGAAGTGCTTAAGCAGGAGTATTCTATAAAACCCATTCCATCAGTTGATCACAGCAAATTTGAAGTTCTACAGACTGATTTTAAAACCCCGCAGGATGTTACGGAAGCCTGTATTTCCTGTCACACTGAAAGGCACAAGGAAGTTATGGCTTCTTCTCATTGGAACTGGGAGCGGGTAGGATTTGTCGAAGGCAGGGGAATCATTTCTACTGGTAAAAGAAATGTGCTCAACAATTTTTGTATCGGCTCCGGATCGAACGAACAAGCCTGTGCTGCCTGTCATATCGGGTTTGGAATGAACAGCAATGTATATGACTTTGACAATGCCAGGAATGTAGACTGCATGGTTTGTCATGATAACAGTGAAGAATATTTTAAAGGATCTGCCATGGCCGGCTATCCTGACAGGACGGTTAACCTGACAAAAGTTGCCCAGAGTGTGGGTTCACCCACCAAAAACAATTGCGGAGCCTGTCATTTTTTTAGTGGTGGAGGTAACAATGTAAAACATGGAGATCTTGAAGCAGCCTTACTTTCAGCAAGTCGTGAAGTTGATGTTCACATGGCCTCCAATGGAATGGACCTGGAATGTGTGGCATGTCATACTGCAGAAAACCACCAGATGCTTGGAAAACTTTATTCGGTATCTACCGATAATATTAATCGGGCTACCTGTGAACAATGTCATACCACCACACCCCACCTGAGCGATGTATTGAACAGACATAATTCTAAAGTTGCATGCCAAACCTGCCACATTCCGGAATACGCTAAAGTAAATCCTACCAAGATGGCATGGAACTGGTCTGATGCAGGGAAGATGAAAGATGGAAAGCCCTATAGCATAAAAGACTCACTGGGCAATGAGGTATATTTATCCAAAAAAGGTTCTTTTGTATGGGAAAAAAATGTTGAACCTGATTATATGTGGTTTAACGGAACTGCAGACCTATATCTAGTGGGCGATAGTATTAAATCTAATCCTTTATATATTAACAGGCTGTTTGGATCATATGCAGACAGAGAGTCAAAAATAATACCGGTGAAGATAAATACAGGAGACCAGATATATGACGAGGTATACAACCATTTAATTCAGCCGAAGCTTTATGGTGAGGAAAAAGGAGACAGTGCATACTGGGTAGATTATGACTGGAGCAAAGCGGCCGCGGCAGGGATGAAGGAAATCGGACTTCCTTACAGCGGGGAACATGGTTTTGTTGAGACCGTTATGCATTGGCCGGTTAATCATATGGTTGCACCCAAAGAAAATGCGGTTGGCTGTGCCGAATGTCATACTCGTGAAAACGGCAGGCTGGCGGGATTGAACGATTTTTATTTGCCGGGAAGAGACCGTAATGAGCTGGTCAGTAAATTAGGTAGCTGGCTCTTCATCCTGTCATTACTTGGTGCCATGGGTCATGGGGGATTGAGAATTCTCTCGAACATAAAAAATAGCAGGTATAAGAAAGAAGTGATTAACAAAGATCTTCACTAGTAAAATTTCAGCGAAAATTTAATTCATCATCAATGAAAAAGGTATATATATATTCACGATTTGAACGTTTCTGGCACTGGGCTCAGGCATTCCTCATAATTTTCCTGGCCATGACAGGCTTTGAAGTTCATGGTTCATTTACCATCTTTGGATTTGAGAAAGCAGTATATTATCATCGCATTGCTTCATGGATGCTTATCGGGTTAATTGCTTTTGCCATATTCTGGCACCTGACAACCGGAGAATGGAAGCAATATATTCCCGATCTGAAGAATCTAAGGGCACAGGTTAACTATTACATTTCCGGTATTTTCAAGGGGGAAGCTCATCCTACAAAAAAATCCCGCTTAAGCAAGCTCAATCCACTTCAAAGAATTGTTTATTTAAGTTTTAAAATCGTTCTGGTTCCTCTAACCATTATTACAGGGATCTTATATATGTATTACAAAACCTTTGATGTCAATAACACGATAATTGTAAGAGATATTCCCCTTGGGACCATTGCCCTCTGGCATACCCTTGGAGCTTTCCTGTTAATGTCATTTTTAGTGGTGCATGTTTATATGACCACAACAGGCCATACTCCAACCTCCAACATCAGGGCTATGCTAACCGGATATGAAGATCTGGAAGAACAAGAAGAATCAGATAGAAAAACAAAATAATAATTATGAAAGCTAAACCTTATATGAACCCCTATATGGCCGGCGTATTGCTTGGCCTGGTGTTGCTGGGAACCATCTATGTTACCGGCAGAGGACTTGGAGCCAGCGGGGCAGTAAAAAGTGTAATGCTTACAGGAGTGGCTGAAATAGCTCCGGAGCACACTGAAAATACTCCCTTCATAAAAAATTATGTAGAGGAAAATCCGGGAGGGCCATTACAAAACTGGCTTGTGTTCGAAATTTTTGGCGTATTAATTGGAGCCTTTCTTTCCGGGGTTTTATCTAACAGAATAGGATTAAAGCTTGAAAGAGGCCCCAAAGTAACCAACACAACCCGAATTATTGCCGCGATTATTGGTGGAGCTTTATTTGGCTTTGGTTCACAACTGGGACGAGGGTGCACAAGTGGATCTGCTTTAAGCGGCATGGCTGTTATGTCCTTTGGCGGCATCATTACCATGCTGGCTATTTTCGGCTCAGGATACGCGATGGCATATTTTTTTAGAAAACTCTGGTTAAAATAATTGAATATGGGACCTTTAGTACCACATTATATAGATAACGAATTCAACCTTATTATCGCATTGATTATCGGAATAGGATTTGGATTCATACTGGAACAGGCAGGTTTTTCTTCCACGAAAAAGCTGGTAGGCTTGTTCTATGGATATGATTTCACCGTGCTCAAGGTGTTTTTTACCGCAGGAATAACCGCTATGATAGGTGTTTTGCTGTTTGGGCACATTGGAATTCTCGATCTTAGTCTAATATACATTAACCCCACTTTTTTATATTCCGCACTGGTTGGTGGTGCTATTATGGGCTTAGGATTCATCATTGGGGGGTTTTGTCCGGGCACAAGCATGTGTGCTGCAGCTATCGGCAAGATTGATGCAATGGCTTTTATTATTGGTTCTTTCCTGGGCGTTTTTGCTTTTGCACAGGGATATCCACTGTTTGAGGATCTATATCTTGCTGAAGCCTGGGGGCCGGTGTTAATATTTGAGCAACTTGGAATTTCAAAAATGGCATGGACTTTCACTATTACAGCTATTGCTTTTATTGCGTTTTATGTAACAGGTATTATTGAGGATCGAGTAAATAAGAATCAGCCCCTTATGCCAAAAAAGATTGTTACCCGTTATGCCATTTCCGTTGGATCTGCTTTTTTAGTGATCCTTCTGGTGGCTTTTACTCCGGATAATAACCAGGTCATACAGAACAGGATTGCAAAGGCTGAGGAACAGAAAAAATGTGTCTTTTATGAAGTAACTGCCGACGAGCTGGCCTTTGAAATATCCAACCATCATTACAAAATCAACGTCATAGATGTTCGCAGTCCCGAGGAATTTGAGAAATATCATGTACCGCTTGCCATAAACATCCCTCTTGAAGAGATTATGGATCGTAAGTGGGAACGTATTTTTAAGCAGGAGATCAAGAAGAATTATTTCTATGCTGACAATGATACAATAGTGAAAAAAGCCTGTTTGCTCGCCAGGCATGTGGGTAATTCGGAAAATTATATTTTACGCGAAACAGCATCTGAATTTCAGGCTATGTACGAAGACCCTCAGCCTCCGGGACCAAATGCCAGCAAAGAAGTGTTCAGCACCTATACCTTCAGGCAAAAAGCTGCCCATGACATGGAAAACCTTGAGGAGTCGCTGAAGAATTTGAATAAACCGGTAATTCAGGAGCCCGTCACTATTAAGGGGGGATGTAGTTGAGCGCAGGAGATAGACTTCCAGGCAAAAATTATTTTTAATAAGTTTTCTGATTTTCAGAAAATAAATTTATATTTATTCGGTATTTAACGAACATAATGGTGGATAAGGAAATCATAACAGAAGCACAAAAAAAGACGGCCCGCTATGCCAAAGCAATGGGACATCCTATACGAATGTACGTATTGGAATTGTTATCCAAACAGAGTTGCTGCTGCGGCGGTGATCTTTCGGAGGAACTGCCCATCGTTAAATCAACATTATCGCAGCATCTGAAGGAGTTAAAAGAACCCGGACTTATCCAGGGTGAGATTGAAGCGCCAAGAATTAAGTATTGCATCAATAAAGAAAACTGGGAAGAGGCCCGTGAATTATTCAGGGGAATATTGAAATCGTAAAAAATTTTGGACATATAGTTCGCTCTTCTACGAACCACGAACAATGAAAAACATGGATGATCAAAATTCAAAAAAAACAAAAATGAACCGAAGAAAAGCCATGAAATTAGCTGCCGGAGTTTTTGCCGGAGGCGGAATCGGTCTGGTTACCCTTGCAAATGCATTTAAACCCGAGAAAACTGCTATTGCCACACCATCTAAAATTGATTACAATGCGCCGGAAACCAGATGGAATTATGCCAGGCTTGATCCTGCTGTTACTGCCGAACTGGCTTATGCTTCATACAGTGAGGGCAGTTGTATGTATGCTACGGTAAAAAGCATCATAAATCAGTTAGCGGAAAGAATTGGTGAACCCTATTCATCATTTCCGGTCCACATGTTTAAATATGGTCATGGCGGGGTTGGCGGCTATGGCACGGTATGCGGTGCATTAAACGGGGCTGCTGCCCTTATCGGACTGCTCATTCCGGAGAAAAGGGTTCAGGACAGGATGATAAGCGATATTTTTCAATGGTATGAAAACGAATCCTTTCCAGCGTTCACTCCGGAGAAACCAAATTACGAATTCACACCTCCGAAAAGTGTCCCCAATTCAGTTTTATGCCACGCCTCGAATACCAACTGGTGTTTAGATTCGGGGTATAACATCAGCAGCAAGGAGCGAAAAGAAAGATGCCGGCGTTTGACGGCCGATGTTGCCCGAAAAGTTTCCTTTGCCTTAAATGACATTCATTCAGGAGAATACATTACCAATGTTCATGCCAATGATGCATCAAACGCCTGTTTGGCCTGCCATGGTAAGGAGGGAAAAATTGAAAATTCATCGGTTAAAATGAACTGTAATTCCTGTCATACAGAATCGGTCGGGCACAAGGTCTTTTCTGACGTTCATTACAAGTTTATGAATGAATAAAAGAAAACCTATTGTGGCAATAAATAAAAAAGCAAATTAACAATGAAAGCAGAAGAATTAAAACTAATTGTACAGGATAAATACACCCGCATTGCCAGGCAAAGAAAAGACCAGGACAAGCGTTCATGTTGTTGCAGTAAAGAATTGCCATCGGGCACTTTGCAGGAGAAAATATACAGGTAATCAGCGGTCTGGAATATCCATTCGGAATTTTATTAAATTCCCGAAAATGTACCTGGCCAGGATTCAAATGGAATAATACAGGTGCATTAACTTCATATTGCTCTTCATCTATAGTATGATATGGATAAGATTATTTCGTTTTATTTCTAAAATTATATATTTTTGTATATAAACAGAAATATATGTGGGTTGAGTTCTATGACAAAATGAAATCTTTTCGGGTGTTTTCTGTATCAGATGTAAAAAAGCAATTTCCATCCATGAACCTTATGAATCTGGTCCGTTGGCAGAAAAAAGGGTAATTTATAAAATTACGTAATCGATGGTATGCTTTTAATGATGAGAGAAGTAGTGAAAATATGGAATGGTTGGCTGCCAATCAATTAATGATAATTCCGATAAGCCTCATAATATCCGGTTGGTGTGTAGCCTGTTTGTCTTTTAAATGTGCGATTGAAACCGCTCAATGTTATTGGCAACAAAACTTTTCCCTGTTCCTTCAATTACATAAATTATTTCATATTCGGAGTGAAAATGCCAGGGGTATGTGAAATGAGGCTTTTTTGCCACTTAACTTTAATGGCCGATTGCAAAGGAAAATCAATTTGTTCGTGCATCAACTTCATAAGACAATATTAACAATTATGCAAAAAAAATACAAGACCTTGCTAATTTGATACTATCGTGCAGTATATTTCATTTATATATTTGTAATCATCAATAATATTTAAGTATGATTCAAATATCAGCAAGTCTCTTGCTATTTGTTTTGGTAATGTTCACTCAAAAAGCACATCCACAGGAGCTGGCAAGGTTTAAGATCGTATTTGATAACGACCTGGCTAATTCAATGCTGAGTCGCCCGCAGCAACTATCCATATGGAACAAATTATATAGATCAATAGCGGATGGGAGCATTTAAAGTAAATAATCCCGATTGGGAATTGAGTCCCTATTCGGGAATGGGAAGAAAGCACTATATCGAATTGGCAAAATACCTGTTGGGAAGGGCATTCAAGAACATTCATTCCATAGATACACCATTATCATTTCCAAAGGTACCCGGGAAAACATATCCACAGCCAAATGCGCCGGATTGGCGCTACCGGTCAGCAGATTTTGAAGCGCTTGAAAGGACATTCACATTGGCGGGTCCACTAATTCATGTAGAGCCGGATGTTGAAATAAACGGCATCAGGCTCAGGGATTATTATAAGTTGCAGATTTATAATGCGTTTACGCCGGGAAATCCCAATTCATTGCCTTTGCCTGAGGATCTGCCCGATTCAAACTATCAGTTTACATGCGAGTTCGGAGGGCTCTTCAAAACGCTGTTGCTGATGCCGGATACCATCTGGAATGAATATACAGAGGAGGAAAAGGAGGAGATGGTGGAATGTATATCCAAATGGGGACATCATCGCACCACCCAGAATAACTGGCGGATATTTAACATAATTACGCTCTCATTCCTGAAAAAGTATGGCTATGAAATTGATGATGAATTGCTGAAAAGTCATCTCCTGTGGGTCGCTTCTTATCACTCGGGAGATGGCTGGTATCTCGAGCAGACATACAATTACTATTCTATCAGTCTGTTTATTGTTTATACCACCATTTGGAACCGGACATTCGGGGATGAATATTATCCGGAAATTGCTGACATTATCGAAACCTCGGCACAAAAGCTGATGGAATCAATTACCAGCTTTTTTGGTCGCGACGGGTACATCAACATGTGGTCAAGAAGCATCTGTTACCGTACCTGGGTTTCCGGGGCTTTTCCGGTTGCTTTCATGTTGAAAAATGACTCTCTTTTGGATGCAGGCTGGGCCCGCAGGCTATGCTCAGGATCATTGCTGCAGTTTGTAACCAAAGAAAAGTTTTTCTACAACGATATCCCAAGTCTTGGATTTTACGGGCATAAGGAGTACATGATCCAGGATTACAGTTGCGCGGGAAGCCCGTTTCTCATGTTTTTACCCTTTATAGCACTGGCCCTGGCTGATGATTCACCATTCTGGACCGCAAAAGAAAACGAAGGATTTTGGGAGGAGTTGGGTGCCGAATCGAAAAAGGTCATACTTGAAAGTCCCGGACTGGTGCTTGTAAATCATGGCAAGACCGGAGCCTCGGAAATTATACCAGGCAAAACATATTACGATGATCCCAACTATTCCAAGCTTGCATACAACACTCATTTCCCATGGGAGGATCATGATCCTCAGGGTGGGACTTCAATGGAATACAGTTATCGCAGTCAGGATCCGCGTGATGTACGAGGTGATGATGTGAATTTTTACCTTACCGGTCTCACGGTCCAAAACGATGCTGAAAAGAACAGGGAATTTACCATTTCACAGAGTATGCTTTATAACGGGGTACGTAATCATGTGCTCTACCGGCAGGCCATTATGCGCAAACCACCGAATAACGGGGTAGGCTACATCATAGATCTGGCAGAAATAACCATTCCCGGAGGTGTTATCCGGATTGACAGGTCGCGGCTGGCATTTGAATACGAACTTACACTGGGTCATTATGGTTTACCTCACCTGGAAGGTAAAAAAGCGGTGGTTGAAAAAATGGAAAAACCGAACCGGCAAATCATTACTGCGGCCATCGAGGGAAGGCGGATTGCTATGATCACCTATCAGGGTTGGGATGAACTCAAAACGCTGATCCATACAAACCGCAATGCTGAGTCAGATGAAAGTACCGTTGTTTATGCCTATAAAAAGAGGATGGCTAAAAATCCTCCAATGGAGCTGATGATTACGGCGATGCTCCATAAAACAGACAACAGCGATTGGACGGAGGAGGAGTTAAATCCCCTGAAAAAAATCGAAATACAAGAAATTACAGACGGTTTATCACCCCTGGGAGCGGTGATAACATTGCAAAACGATGAGGTGTATCAGATAGATTTTAAGGATATTGACGGAAAAAGGACCTGCTAGCCGGTTTTATATGAGATTGCTCAGTTCACGTAAATCTTTTAGCAGGGATTTGGATGATATCGAGGGAGGTAACCTGAAAGACATTTCGTACAGGTCATAGAGAAGTATCTTAAATTTCTGGTTGAACAGAAGCTACCAGAATGGGAAGTACCCAATATGATCGTTAAATACTACACAACTACAGAGGCTATGCGGGTTGCAATGGGTGGGGATTAAATAGTTAATTAGCGCATAGACAAATATAATAATTAACATCAAGTGTTAATTAAATTTGCTTTTTTAGATCATGGATAATATCTTTGCAGATAGAAAATTAAAAAAGTATGCCAATAATAATAGACTGGCAAATAAAAAGTTAGGTTCAAATAGAGCAAAGTTATTTCAAAGAAGATTGCAAGATATACTAGATTCAAGTTCGTTTGATGATCTCAAAAATTTACCAGGTAATTATCACCAGTTAAAAGATAATCGTAAAAACCAATGGGCATGTGATCTGGATCAACCTTACAGACTTATTTTTGAACCAGGAGAAAATCCAATAGCCATAAACAAGGACGGAAAACAAATCCTTAATCAAATCAGAATCGTTGAAATACTTGAGATTATCAATTATCAAAAGGAAAAATAAAGATGGCCAACCTAAATGAATATTATCCTGAAGTGGTTTTTCATCCATCGGAAACTTTAAAAGAAAAACTAACTGAAATGGGCATGAGTATTAAGGAATTTGCAATAAGGACCGGGAAGCCGGAGCAAACAATTATTGCAGTATTAAAAGGGGAAAGGTCAGTTACTGCAGAGATGGCAATATTATTTGAAAATATTACCAAAATCCCAGCTCAATTCTGGATTAATAAACAATCTCGTTATAATGAATATAAGGCAAGATTGAATAGGAAATAGGCTGTTGAACAAGCTTCAGAATGGACTCGAAACTTCCCTTATGCAGATATGGTAAAAAAGGGCTGGGTACCCAAAACAAGAATACTGGAAGAAAAAACTATAAATCTATTTGAATATTTTGGTATTTCTAATCACAATTCATGGGTAAAACTTTATATTGAGAGTGAGCTAAAAGTAGCTGCTTATACAACACTAAAGCATACAAATGATCCACACGCGATATCAGCGTGGCTTCGAAAAGGCGAATTAAAAGCACAGGAAATTGATGCTCCTGATTATAATGAGAAATTATTTAAAGCAAACCTAAAAAAAATAAAAGGTTTAATGGCAAAACATCCTGCTGACTACTTTTCCAGGCTGAAAGAGTTATGTCATGAAGCTGGCGTTAAAGTTTTCTACACACCTAAACTGCCTAAAGCTCCAATTAGTGGTTCAACAAGATGGATTAATGATTCGCCAATCATTCAACTAACTGCAAGGTATAAACAAAATGATAGATTTTGGGTTACTTTCTTTCATGAAGCTGGACATATCATATTGCATGGAAAAAAATACATATCTCTTGAAGAGATAAATTTTGCTGGAGCAGATCCCAAAAAAGAGAAAGAAGCTCATGAATTTGCAGAAGAATGGACATTAAATAAGAAGCAAGAAAAAATTATTACAGAATCAGCTCCATTAACTACTGAGGCTATTGTTCATTTCGCTGAAAAATTCAATACTCATCCAGCAATAATTATCGGGAGATTACAACATTTAAAGCTAATTCCCTTTAGCGAAGGTAAAGAGTTTATTCAAGCTATTGATTTGTCGGAATGAGCTAAAAAAGTAAGTGTTTTTTTTCCCCAGGTAAATTAATTCAACATTATCAAATGACAATTCAATAAGAATTTCAAACCATGTTCTATAAGCTAATGGTCTGAATTTCCGAATAGCTCCATAAATAACTTCTTTGTAACTCAAGGCCTTCATCCGACAGAGCAACCGATCTGGCCTTTCTCTTCGGATCTGAAATGTACCCTTTCTCATGTAGCCGGTCCAAAGTATCCCAATCAAAGCCCTTCCATGCTCGACCACCATATTTATCGCTTTCAGTTACCAGCCACATTAAAGCCAGTGTGGCCTGATCAACTTTTTCTTTGTCGTATTTCATACATCATATGTTATTTGCATTTAAAGCTTTGTATACCCAGTTGATGATTTCGATAAATCTTGCTTCACTGATCTTTCCATTATTTCTCTTCGAATTAACATTAGGAAGGATAAGTAAATTGCAAGTATCTTCACAAAAAGAGTTCGAACAACTATTTAATAATAAAATCTGAACATATTATCAGATTATGTTCAAAAATGAATAAATTATGAACATGTAGCTTGATTCTTGCTAAAATTGAACATATATTTGCTATATGTCCATATTTTATAAATAATTGAACATGTGTGCAATTAAAAAGTACAATAGGAATAACCCATATAATGCTCTTCCTTTTTTGCCATTAGCTGATTATAAGCCAGATAGTCAGGTTTTGGAGAAGTGGGGCCTTGCCTCCAGGGCATTAGCAGAACTTAAAAGCAATATACATCGACTTCCCGACCCTGGTATACTGGTCAACACTATTTCACTTCAGGAGGCAAAAAGTTCATCCGAAATTGAAAATATTTTTACTTCAAACGATGAATTGTATCGGGCAATTGCCAATAAGGTAGAGGAGGAGAATGCAGAACCAGCCGTAAAAGAAGTCTTACATTACCGGGAAGCACTTTGGGCCGGATATACGGAGCTAAAGAACAAAGATGCGTTTGATATGAAATCGATCATATCAATATACCAGAAGGTAAAATCTACAAATGAAGGAATCAGATCGCCTCATTCGCAAGTTGTTATACGACGTGGAAACAGTGAAATTAATCCTGGAGAAATAGTTTACACCCCTCCTCGTGGTGGAGGAATAATTGAAGAAAAAATAGAGAACCTGCTCCGGTATCTCAATGAACAAATAGCCGAAAACGAAGACCCATTGATGAAGATGGCAATTGCGCATTATCAGTTTGAAGCAATTCATCCTTTTAGTGATGGAAACGGCCGAACGGGAAGGATTCTGAATCTGTTGTACCTCGTGAAATCGAATTTGTTAAGTTTACCAGTCCTTTATCTGAGTAATTACATTATCAGAAACAAAGATGATTACTATTATCTTCTTGCAGGTGTGACCCAAAGAGGAGCCTGGAAGCCATGGATTCTATTTATGCTGGATGCCATTGAGAAAACTTCAATCAATACGAATCAGACTATTGATATGATTATAGATCAAATGGAAGCAAGCTTAGCGTATGGAAAAAAGGAGTTGAAGTGGTATAACAAAGAAGTAAATGAAGCAATCTTTTCACAACCCTACATTAAGCCATCGATTATTGGTAATATTACCGGGCGAAGGAGCCGCACCACACTCACTTCCTACATGCAAGAACTAACCAGGAAAAAAATTCTTTCAGCAAAGAAAGTTGGCAAGGAAGTTTTTTACATCAACAATGACCTGGTAAGAATTCTTGAGAACTAATCGAATAAACTCATTTCACCTTTTTCGAAAATCCTGGCACCAAAAAAACCACCTACAAAATGAATTGTAAGAGGTTTATTATTAAGTGGGCCCAGCTGGGCTCGAACCAGCGACCCACTGATTATGAGTGTTCTTTTTTCGATATTTTATTTGCTTCGAAAAAGTCGTGTTTTTTGAGTTACCACCAACATTTACAGAGATTTTTATTTTTACATCATTAAAATTAACTGTTGGTTTCATGTAAAATATTACACGGGTTAACATAGATTTGTTGGAATACTGGCGAAAAAACTGGCACATTATTTATGACTTCACAGCTTACATCGACCCGGTTTTCTTATCAATGGAATTACTAACCTGTTCACCAATGAATTTGGCAAAATCTGTTATATCGTTTCCAGCACTGGCCTTTTCTAATGCTGACATATATTGTTCACGTTTATCCATCTTTATAACTGTCCATGGATAATTACCTGATGCCAACATCACATTCATTAGAAAACGAGCTATCCTTCCGTTACCATCAAAATATGGATGTATATAAACAAATATAAAATGGCCAAGAACTACCCGAACACTAACTTCTGGCTCTTCTTTAAGCAAATCGAAAAAAACAGGCATTGTATGACGAACAGATTCATGTCTGGGTGGAGTGTGCATTGCACCTTTTATGTATACCGGCCCATTACGATATCCAGCCAGATCTGATGCTTTTGCAAGCCCTACAGCTACGCTTGGAGCGAATAATTCACGGTACCAACTAGCATGGTCGTTATCGACAACTTCACCTGGATTTTCACCCTCCAGGACAGATTTAATACTAGCTTTAACGGCCTGAAACGCTTGAAAATAACCACGTGCAGCCATGGCATCCTTTTGTTGTCTATCCTCTGCACTTTTATTGGGATCCCAATTACCAATTGCAACTTTCTCAATCAGTTCAGGAGTAACCCGATAACCTTCAATGGAAAGCGAATGATAAGCATCACTTTTATAATTTTCCTGAACCTGCTTGAGATAATCATTTACCTTTAAGATTTCTTTAGGAGGATGGGGAAAATACTTTATTACTTCACCTCGCATCTGTTCCCACATGATTTTAATGCGACTGACATATGGCGATACCTCTCTTGAACCTAGTTCAAGTTCCATCTTTTCATTAAATGGATCTGTCTCCCTAACATTATAACCGGCAGATTTCATGGTAGCTATAATATTATTGGCAATCTTATCATTTCCAATATTCCGAAACGCTCCCGAAAGTCTTCCGGCAACCAAACTTTTACCCCCATCCAATAATTTCGCCAATACTCCCGATGAATCTTTTACCATGGCTAAGCATGTTCGTGCATCCGTTGGATGACGCGTATAAAAGTCAGGGCCAACGGCAACAAGTCCTGATTCTAAAGAATAAACCTGCACATCTTCAATTTCTTCGCGTTCATTTTGATGCGGGATTTCAACTTTTGAATCAAAAACTGAAGAGCCGTGTAACAGATTCACCCTGTTATTTGAGGCTTTGGGAGAACGAATAAGAAGTTGGGTTGGTACCGTGAAATTGCCACTATGCAATGAAAGCGATTGTTCAGGAGATAAACACCAATCCTTGCCAAAACGGGAATCAATGTATAAAGCGATGAAATTCCAAAAAGAAAGATACCAGGAGGTCGTTTCTCCTTGTTTTTCATCAGATGGACAGGAAATATACCAACCCTTGATCACTTCCCTTATGAATCCATTTCCAATTAATCGTTCTTTATGAGTCCGGGATAATTCATTCGCTTTGATAATTGCAATACCTCTTTCATTTTGAAGCTTCTCAAGTTCGGCTAAAGATTCAGCTAGTTTTTCTGCAGGCGTAGCCATGATATTCTCTATTTAATGTTCATTAATCGGTTCTATTTCTTTTTTATTGAATAGCCCTGTATCAAATTAAGTATATGCTGTTGCGCTATTTTAAGTATATTTAGTTGTATCAAATTAAGTATAAGCTGTTGTGCTATTTTAAGTATATTTTGTAAATATACACATAATCAATGAAATAAAGCTAGTTGAAGGTCATTCTTTTTGGTTGATGAGCTACAAGAATGGTGGCAATTAAAACCTTTCTTATCTATTTTTTACAGGTAGATTTCTTGATAGTTTACGAAATAGGTTGGAAAAAAGGGAAGCACTGACCACCTGGTGCCGGAATAACGATCCTGCTGCAAAGATCAGTTAATCAAAATGATTGGATAGTCAACCAAAATCGGCTTTACAAGGTCAACTGGCCTGGTTTTTCCCATCTAACCTGTATTTGATGTTTGCCTGAAGAAAAGCGAAAAGCAGTGATAGAAAAAATTGAATTTGGAAAGGAAATTGATGCAATACATAAAAGACTTGGAATCGACTAAATAGCCTCTGGTAATGAGATATTAAATTGGTTCAATATCTCCCAACTTTTAACCTCATTTCACCTCAACAAATAAAAGGGTCAGAATTCTAAGGCCTAACACTCTACCCCCTAAATCCTAGCGCTAAACTGACGAAAAAATAAGGAGCTACATTCTTTAGGTTCTAATTTCAAAGTGAGTTTGAGAGTGAGAGTAAAGAAAAAAACAGAGCAGTGTTCATCGCTCTCGCTTTTCACACTCACTCTGTTTTTGTGGGCCCAGCTGGGCTCGAACCAGCGACCCCCTGATTATGAGTCAGGTGCTCTAACCAGCTGAGCTATGGGCCCTTAATTTGCCTGCTGGTAGACAAATAATTCGGAAAATCGACCCGTTTTCAACCGCTTTAACTTTATTTAGCGAAGGCGGTTTTTTTTGGGAATGCAATATTACTCAATTTCGTTGTGGTATACAATAATTTTTTGTGATAATTTTAGATTAAAAATGTTAGGTAGTTTTACTTCTGGTCTACAGATGTTATTTTTGAAAAACTTTCGTGTTTATTAATGGCCCAAAATCCCCATAAAATGAATTATAAAGCACTCCGTGATCTCTGTCAAAAAAATAGTTCATTTAGCTTGAGTGTGATTGATGATTTCCTGCTTGATTTCGCAGCAGGTCACCATGGTCTGGAGAAGAAAATGAACCAGCTCTTTGCCCGCTATCGGCAAGTTTCTTCAAAGTTTGGAAAGGAAACAGTGGAGCTATTCAAGACTCAGTTCATTATTCATAAGGTATTCAAAGAAGATGGACTCATTGAAAAATTCCTTCGCAATCCTGCCCTTGATCGTTTCCGGGGAGAGGAAAGAAAATTCCTGATTGAACAGGCAAAAGTACCCTGGAGGTTCAGTTTTGCTGAAATCCTTGAGGAGCCGGAAAAGGATTTTTTCCTTATGAGAGATGTTTTTTCCGCAGATGATTACCTTTTATTCTCCCCATCAATGACGCAACTGAAGAGTTCGGGCAATATAATTCTTTGGTTTAACCTGATTGGATATAATGGTTCCTGCTGGCAAAGCTATGGCCCTATTGTGGCTTTTCAAAGCTTTGAGCCTGATGATATCTTCTTTTTTGCAACGGAAAAAAATCCGGACATTGAAGACGAAGCAGGTGTGATATACGATATTGATAATGATCCCATTCCCTATATGATGCTGATATCCGGCGCTTCTTATCCCCGGACTTTTAATGCCAATGAAGAGATGATCTACCTGATGGCTGAACATGATCTTCAAAAACTTAACACTGCTGCGTTGAAAAAATCCTTTGTTTCTGAATACGACAAAGGAGTATACAGGTTTAATCACAAGGAACTTGGAGGACCCCCTCATTTTGCATCAATTTATTACAATGAAGAAGAAAGTATTTTGTTATTACAGGCAATGACCAAAACCGGTTTTAGTAAACTAATAAATGATTTTAATAGTTTTGGTTACAATTTTCCAGATATCCCTTTTCTCCAGGTTCGCCCTCAAATGGTGGCTACAGCGGAATCAATCCTGAGAAGGAAAATTGTTCTTAACGAATATGAAGACCTATTCCATGTAGATGTAGATCCTCAAGTTTCTGAAGAGGTGGCAAAAATTAATACCTTCATGGGGCTTGTATTACCCGATATTAATGACGGAAGATTTCCCGATATTGAAATAGCAGCTCGCACTGCAGGATTGGATATTAAAACTGCCGAAGATCTTGTTAACATGACAATGGAGAAACGGAATAATCTCCCGGGGAATGACAGAAAGAATCCCCCAGGAAAACCAGTCTCTCACCCACCCGAAAAAACCTGGACAGAGGAACAGGTTTCTCATCCGATTGAAAAGATTTATCGCATTGCCGATTACATTAGAGACCTGGAGCCATGGAATGATCTTTATGAAACGGATATTTTTGGAATAAAAATACCTGAGAGCAACCGTATTTACTTTATATCAGTGATGGGTTCAAATGGTGAATATACAGCCATATCTGCCTATAAGGGCTATAAAGGATTATTCGATTTTTTTAAATTCCAGGAGGAAGAAGACTCCTCTGGAATGAATAGCTTATTGACAATTCCTCAAATTATCCTTGGTTTTACTGACCGCGAAGATCTGGAAAAATCAGACCTGGAAGCCATTAAAAGATCGGGGTTAAAGTTCAGGGGGAAAGGCAAATGGCCAAAGTTACATGAAATTATACCTGGCTTTTATCCCTCTTTTCCCGAGGGAGAAACTTTCGAAGATTTGCCGGTTTTGCTTGAACAGATAGCAACATTTCTACCCTGGGTTATGGACAATTATCATTTGATTTACAGGGAAGCAGAACCATTTGATGAAATTCTTGTAAGGGTTCCTTCCAAAAAATCTGGTAAATTACAATGGGAAAGTCATTATGAAACTCTGGACCCGGAAAAAGCAAAGGTTTTTTATAAATTAACATACAAATCCTTTACTCTGGATAAAGTCCTAAAATTGAATAAGGCCTCTGTGACTTTCCTTATTGATCTTATTATTTTACCAGCACCTGTTAAAAATACAGATAATAAAGGAGCCTTTCCTTTTATATTGCTCATAGTAGATAAAGAAACCGGTATGGTTTGTGGAATGCCCATGATGACGCCAGAGCGAGATTTATCTGCTCTTTATGAATCTCTTCCTCAAAAGACTCTTGAAGTATTTAATGATCTGGGATACAAACCGTCAAAGATTGAGATCCGGTCAAAATTATTATATGAACTACTTTACTCAATTTTGAAGAAAATTGGGTGTCCTCCAATACTGGTCGATGAAATGCCTGTTTTAGATGAAACTGTTGAATCCCTGCTCGATCATCTTCATAAGTAATCTCATAAAACCTGAACAATAGAAATGAACAAATTCCGCCTTCCCAGAAAAACGAAAAAATACCTCAAGAATTCAATGTGGCTCTATCCTCCTGACGAAAAGGGCAATTCTTTGATGGCCTGGCCTGCAGAATCACAGGAAGATTATACAGCGGTAAAAAAAGGCATTGCCAGAAAATTTCCGGATTCCACAAAAACAGAAAGAAAAAAGTTTATGGCTGAGCTTGATGAGGAAATTTATGTCGAAGACCAGGTGCTGAAAGATTATGTTGATGATATTATCCGGGAGAACCTGAGGAATTCTTCTTATAACACTCTTACGAAAGCCAGGAACCACCCCCGTGCAATTAGAGCATATTTCAACTTTATAAACGCTTACCATTTATTTAAAAAAGGAAATGATTCTTATGGTAATATATGCTGTTTGGCTATTGACAGCGCTGAAGAACTTCTGAAGAGTAAAAAATGAATAATGATAAGTTACCAACCCTGGCAGGCTTGCACATTGTTAGCAACCTCACACTTAAAAACAAGCCCAAGCTCATCTACAAGTCGAAAATCATTAATCCATTTAATATTCATGTTGTCACAAACATTTGGAATCTTGCTTTGAACAGATACAGATATCTTAGAAGCAGCATTTTCTTCAGACATCCTGGCTGATTCTCTTGCCCATTTTAAAACTTTTGGTGTTATGTGTGCTCTATCTGCCATTAAACAAAAATATGCTTTTAAATGCTTATCATCAATAATAAATTTGATAGTTTGTAATCTGAATGTTCGTTTACCTTATTGACTCAGCCCCATTTTAAAAATACCATCTGGTACCCGGGGCTGGGGAACAAACACACCATATTTAACATAGGTTTGATAAAACAATTTAACAATTTTAAAACCTATATTATATTTATTTTTTTGAGTCTCAAAATTTATAATACTACTCCACCATTTAATTGAATTTACATAACTTTGTGAAAAACAAATAAAATGGAAGATTTAAAGAAAAGGATTTCAATTGATCCGAAAATCTGTAATGGAAAACCAACCATCCGTGGTAAAAGGATTACTGTTAACACTATATTGGAGTTCCTAAGTGCAGGAGATACGTTTGACGATATATTAAAACAATACCCTGGGCTCGAAAAAAAAGATATTTATGCCTGCCTGCAATTTGCGGCGGACTTGTTAAATAAAAATTATATAATAAAACCGGTTGCTTGATGAAAAAATATCTCATTGATGCTAACCTTCCTTATTATTTTGAGCTTTGGAATTCTGAAGAATATATCCATGTTTTTGATATTAATGATGAAATGACAGATGAGGAGATTTGGAAATATGCGAAATCTATGAATCTAACGATAATTACAAAGGATGCAGATTTTTCTAATCTTGCACTTTATGAATCCAGAACAAAAGTTATTCACCTCAAGATCGGGGACATGCGAATGAACGAATTATATGCCTTTTTAAATTCTAATTGGGTGGAAATTGAAAAAGTCTCCAATTCTCACTTCCTAACGAATGTTTATCCAGACCGGATTGAAGGTATAGGGTAATGAACACTATGATTACTAAGAGTGAGAAAGTAATTTGAATGTTTGGTAATCCTTATTGAATCATCCCCATTTTACTTGCCCATTCAAAAAATCCCACACAGATCCCTTCCATCTCCCCAAGGTAAAGATTCCCAGATTGGGCTGGCCAGGAATGCCTCCTGTATAATTCCACGAAGTTATTTCCCTTTCTATCGTAAACTTCTTTTACCCTTTCCAAAAATACCATCTGGTACCAGGCATAATTCTCTACTCCGACTCTGACGTATAATTCTTCAAAATCGGATAATGACCTGTGTTCAGGATTGATTTCTTCCAGTAAAACTTCCGAAACATCCAGCCAGAGCCGGCTCATTTCGGGTTGCCGGGCTTCCAGGTAGCTAAAAGCAAAATAAGTGGCGGCAAACTCATAGGTCCACCTGTTGGGGAAGCTCATCCCGTATTCATTTGCGTATATGTGACCCAGCTCGTGGAACCCGATCAGGGAAACAAAACGGCTAACGATCTCCTCCCGGGTCATGGGGTAAGATGAACTGAGATCATTATCGGATATGCCATCAGATACTATCCTGGAAAGAACATTATCCGGGGTTGCCGGAATGCAAACGACATAAGGAGGTCCTGATACAAAAGGCAGACCATATGGGATACGGCTTATTTTAATCCAACTTAAAGAATCCAGAACGGCTAATGAGAAGTGCTGTGAAACCTGGAAAGTCTCTTCAAAATACTCTGTAGAGTATTGTAACAGATCCACTGTCTCTTTGGCTCTTTCTTCAAAACCATCCGGGTAATATGCCGGGATATTTCCATCAGTTTCGCTGAGGTCCAGGGATTGGATTTTTTCAAGTGTGGATTGAGCCGGGCTGTTGCAGGAATTGCCGAAGAATATTACGAGTGTTAATATAAATATTAAGTACATTATGCAAGATTATTTTGAAAATTCAAGTTATAGAAAAACTATATCTCAATTAGCTTTTCACCAATTGATCGACTAAAATAATGAAAAAAGCATGAAGTATTTTGCCAGAGCTGATTTACTTCCAGTTAATTGTGGTGAAATATCATATTTTAATTGGTCTGTTCTTACAAGAAAAAGTAATATTTTATTGATTTCATTTCTTTTTGTTGTTATTTTTGACAACAAAAAGAAATAAATGCGATATATTGATTTCGAAAAAGAACTGAAAGATTTTAAAATCATATCATATCCGGATATAGTAAAAGTAGATCCCTCTTTCGATAGACGGAGACTTGTGGAGTGGCAGCAAAAGGATTTTATACAGAAAATACGCAAAGGATATTATAGCTTTAAAGATATTGATGTAAATGAGGCGCTAATTTATTATACCTCTAATATAATATACAAACCTTCCTATATCTCGCTTCAATCCGCTCTTTCTTATTATAATTTTATTCCAGAAGCTGTTTACAATATCACAGCCATTTCAACAAGAAAAACTAATTCATTTGACACACCACTGGGAAGCTATTTATATAGAAATATTAAGAAAAATTTATTCTTTGGTTATGTTCTTATCAATAAAAGAAACCATACCATTAAAATGGCTAATTCTGAAAAAGCCTTACTTGATATGATGTACCTGAATTTAATGAGCAGCTCTGCTCAGATAGAAGGCCTAAGAATTAATACACAAATGGTGAGAGAACAAATCAATTTTCAAAGATTAAATAATTATCTGGATCTCTATCATTCAGAAACTATGAAAAAACGGGTTAAATCATTTTTAGAATACATCCATGCTGAGTCTTAATCAGATTAAAGAATATTATCCTGAAAACCTTAGAGGTTTTGAGCGATTCATGCTGCGTGAATACCTTCAATATAAGATCCTTGAGATAATATTTGAAAGTAAATATGCAAACCACTTATCATTTATAGGAGGAACCGCCTTGCGGATCGTCCATGGTAATAACAGGTTTTCGGAAGATCTTGATTTCGATAATTTTAATGTCTCACCTGAAGAATTCGAACAAATTACAGAAATCATAAAGAATGGTCTCGAATTGGAAGGTTACAAAATTGAAATTAGAAGTGTTACAAAAACAGCATATCATTGTTATATTAGATTTCCAGCTATTCTTTTTAATAACAATCTTTCGCCTCATTCTGAAGAGAAAATTTTAATTCGAGTTGATACTGAGTCACAGTTATTTGAGTTTACACCGAAAAGACATTTATTGAATATGTTTGATGTAT